>NZ_JBWKOY010000022.1:0-896 GCF_059416345.1 Variovorax sp. GW821-FHT09D07 | reverse complement strand
ATGCGGCTATTGGTCGTACTCAGGCCGCTCGACGTCGAAGTCGAGAGACTTCCCACATTGCTGTTGGTGGTGCTCAGGCCCGTGGACAGGCTGGAGATGCCGCTGGTGGCGGTACTCAGACCGCTCGAAGTAGACGTCGACAGGCTATCGATGCTGCTCGTGGCCGTGCTCAAGCCGCTCGACGTGGAAGTCGACAGGCTGCTCACATTGCTGTTCGTCGTGCTCAGACCCGTGGACAGGCTGGAGATACCGCTGGTCGCTGTGCTCAGACCGCTCGAAGTGGACGTCGAAAGACTGTCGATGCTGCTCGTGGCAGTGCTCAGACCCGACGACGTAGAAGTCGACAGGCTGCTCACGTTGCTGTTCGTGGTGCTCAGGCCAGTGGACAGGCTCGAGATGCCGCTGGTCGCCGTGCTCAGACCGCTCGACGTGGACGTCGACAAGCTGTCGATGTTGCTCATGGCCGTGCTCAGTCCCGACGACGTAGAGGTCGACAGGCTGCTCACGTTGCTGTTCGTGGTGCTCAGGCCCGTGGACAGGCTGGAGATGCCGCTGGTGGCGGTACTCAGACCGCTCGAAGTAGACGTCGACAGGCTATCGATACTGCTCGTGGCCGTGCTCAAGCCGCTCGACGTGGAAGTCGACAGGCTGCTCACATTGCTGTTCGTCGTGCTCAGACCCGTGGACAGGCTGGAGATACCGCTGGTCGCTGTGCTCAGACCGCTCGAAGTGGACGTCGAAAGACTGTCGATGCTGCTCGTGGCGGTGCTCAGACCCGACGACGTAGAAGTCGACAAGCTGCTCACGTTACTGTTGGTCGTGCTCAGGCCAGTGGACAGGCTCGAGATGCCGCTGGTCGCGGTGCTCAGACCGCTCGAAGTAGACGTCGACAGGCT
>NZ_JBWKOY010000021.1:0-1171 GCF_059416345.1 Variovorax sp. GW821-FHT09D07 | reverse complement strand
GAAAAATGGCAAAAGGTAAATTCACCCGCACCAAGCCGCACGTGAACGTGGGCACGATCGGTCACGTTGACCACGGCAAGACCACGCTGACGGCTGCGATCGCCACCGTGCTGTCGGCCAAGTTCGGCGGCGAAGCCAAGGCTTACGACCAGATCGACGCAGCGCCTGAAGAAAAGGCCCGCGGCATCACGATCAACACCGCGCACGTCGAGTACGAAACGGCCAACCGCCACTACGCACACGTGGACTGCCCCGGTCACGCCGACTACGTGAAGAACATGATCACCGGCGCTGCCCAGATGGACGGCGCCATCCTGGTGTGCTCGGCCGCTGACGGCCCGATGCCCCAGACCCGTGAACACATCCTGCTGGCTCGCCAGGTGGGCGTGGGCTACATCATCGTGTTCCTGAACAAGTGCGACATGGTCGACGACAAGGAACTGCTCGAGCTGGTCGAAATGGAAGTTCGCGAACTCCTCGACAAGTACGAATTCCCCGGCGACGACACCCCCATCATCCACGGCTCGGCCAAGCTCGCCCTGGAAGGCGACAAGGGCGACCTGGGCGAAGGCGCCATCATGAAGCTGGCAGAAGCCCTGGACACGTACATCCCCACGCCTGAGCGCGCTGTGGACGGCACGTTCCTGATGCCCGTGGAAGACGTGTTCTCGATCTCGGGTCGCGGCACCGTGGTGACTGGCGCTGTCGAGCGCGGCGTGATCAAGGTCGGCGAAGAAATCGAAATCGTCGGTATCCGCCCCACCGTCAAGACCACCTGCACCGGCGTGGAAATGTTCCGCAAGCTGCTGGACCAAGGTCAAGCTGGCGACAACGTCGGCGTGCTGCTGCGCGGCACGAAGCGCGAAGAAGTCGAACGCGGCCAAGTGCTGTGCAAGCCCGGCTCGATCAAGCCGCACGTGCACTTCACCGCCGAGGTGTATGTCCTGTCCAAGGACGAAGGCGGCCGTCACACGCCGTTCTTCAACAACTACCGTCCGCAGTTCTACTTCCGCACGACGGACGTGACCGGCGCGATCGAGCTGCCCGCGGACAAGGAAATGGTCATGCCCGGCGACAACGTCAGCATCACCGTGAAGCTGATCAACCCGATCGCGATGGAAGAAGGCCTGCGCTTCGCCATCCGTGAAGGCGGCCGTACCGTGGGTTCGGG
>NZ_JBWKOY010000020.1:0-2017 GCF_059416345.1 Variovorax sp. GW821-FHT09D07 | reverse complement strand
GTCATCGGCTCCTGGAAGATCATCGACAGCTGGTTGCCGCGCAGCGAGCGCATCTCGCGCTCGCCGATCTGCAGCAGGTCGAGCGTCTTGCCTTCGCGGGTGACGAAAGATGCCGATCCGCTGACCTGCGCGTTGGCGGTCTTGGGCAGCAGGCGCATCAGCGTGAGGCTGGTGACCGACTTGCCCGAGCCGGATTCGCCCACGAGCGCGGTGGTCTTGCCGGGTTGAATGGCAAAGCTCACGTCGGCCACCGAACGGATCAATCCGTCTTCAGTGGGGAAGCTGGTGCTCAGGTTGGTGACCGTGAGGCGTGGGGTGGTGTTCGCGGTGTTCATCACGAGGTCTTCTTCAGCTTCGGATCGAGCAGGTCGCGCACGCCATCACCGAGCAGCTGCAGCGACAGCGCCGTGAAGATGATCGCCAGGCCCGGGAACAGAACGACCCAGAAGGCCTGGTGCGCGTACTGCTGGCTGCCCGCGACCATGGTGCCCCAGGTGGGGATCTCGGGCGGCACGCCGACACCGAGGAACGACAGGCCCGCTTCCGCCAGGATCGCGTAGGCAAAGATGAACGACACCTGCACCAGGATCGGCGACATCAGGTTCGGCAGGATGTGGCGCCACAGGATGCGCGAGGTGCGAACGCCCAAGGCGCGCACGGCTTCGACGAACAGCAGTTCGCGCACCACCAGCGTCGAGGCCCGCACCACCCGCGCCACGCGGGGTGTGTAGACCAGCACCAGCGCGAGCACGGTGTTCATCAGAGAAGGCCCGAGGATGGCCACCAGCGCGATGGCCAGCAGGATGTCGGGGAAGGACATCATGGCGTCGACCACGCGCATCAAGGGCGCGTCGAGGCGGCGGAAGAACCCGGCCATGAGGCCCAGCACGGTGCCGGCGATGACCGCACCCAGCGCCGTGAGCGCAGCGATGGCCAGCGAGTAGCGTGCGCCGTGCACGATGCGCGCATACATGTCGCGCCCGAGTTCGTCAGTACCCAGCAGGTGTTCGGCGCTGGGCGCCTTCAGGCGCTGCAACACGGCCGTGTCGTTGGGGTCGGCCGAGGCGAACAGCGGTGCACCGACAGCGAGCACGGCAATCACCAGCAGCACCAGGGCGGACACCATCACGATGCGGCGGTGCATCAGCTGGCGGAGCATTCGAGGCATGCGCATCGTTCAGACCTTCACGCGCGGATCGACCACCGCGTACAGCAGGTCGATCGAGAAATTGATGAGCACGTAGATCGCGGCAATCACGAGCAGCGCACCTTGAATGACGGGGTAGTCGCGCCGCAGCACGGCGTTGACCACCAAATTGCCCACGCCGGGCAGGCCGAACACGGTCTCGGTGATGACGGCGCCACCGATCATGAGTGCGACCGTGAGGCCGATCACCGTGACGATGGGCACCAGCGCGTTGCGCAGCGCGTGCTTGAGCACGACGACCTTCTCGCTCAGGCCCTTGGAGCGTGCAGTGCGCACGTAGTCTTCGCCGAGCACGTCGAGCATCGAGGCGCGCGTGAAGCGGATGATGAGCGCGGAGTTCAGCAGGCCCAGCACGGTGGCGGGCAGCACCAGTGCGTGCAATCTCTCGGCAAAGGGCGCATCGGGCGCGCCGTAGCCCGAGACCGGGAACCAGCCGAAGGACACCGCGAAGATCTGGATCAGCACGATGCCCAGCCAGAAGCTGGGGATGCTGGCGCCCAGCATCGCGATGCCGGTGAAGAACTGGTCGACCACGCGGCCGCGGAACACGGCCGAGACGATGCCGCAGGGCACGCCGATGAGCGCGGCGATGGCCACGGCCAGCAGCGCGAGCAAGGTGGTGGGCTCGGCGCGCTCCCACAGCGCCTGCGTGACCGGGCGCTGCAAAAAGATCGAGGTGCCCAGGTTGCCCTGCAGCACTTCGCGCAGCCAGTAGCCGAACTGCACGGGCAGGGGTTTATCCAGGCCGTAGTCCTTCTGCACGCGGGCGATGTCGGCGGCGGTGGCCTGGTCGCCCAGCAGCACGGAGAT
>NZ_JBWKOY010000019.1:0-20437 GCF_059416345.1 Variovorax sp. GW821-FHT09D07 | reverse complement strand
TCAGACAGTCGCTTGCGCGCCGTCAGCAACGCACGCTCGACATCGGTGAAGACGCCTCCATGACCAGGAATCACCTGCCGCGGCGACAATTTCTCAATCAAATCGAGCGTTGCCGCAATGTCCCCGAACGAGGGCTCACCCATCAGCTCCGGAAAGGCGATGCCAAACCCGTTCTCCCAGAGCGCATCCGCTGAAATCAGAGTCCGCGACACCGGGTCGAATAGGATCACCGAGTGCGGATCGTGACCTGGAGCCCCATGCACTTGCCACGCGCTGTCTCCCAACAGGCATTCAGTGCCAGGCTCGAGCAGTCCGGTGAAACCAAAACGCGGACAACTTTGCCCCGTCGCAAGAAAACTCAGGCCCTGCGCATCCCATCGCTCAACCAGCGCCGCTTCTCCAGGCGGAATGTCCGTCCGCAGCGATGGATAACGCTCCTGCAACGCCGCGTTCCCCCCGCAGTGATCGCTGTGCAGATGTGTGTTCAGCACCCGATCAAGCGGACGTTCGCCTAACACCGACTCGACCAAGGCAAGCGTCTGATCGGCATGCGTGGCATAGCCGGTGTCGACCAGCGCCGTTTCCTCGGCTCCGACGAAGAGGATGTTGTTCGAAGACAGCCAGCCCCGCTCGAACACGATGACATTCGCCGGCAGCCCGGCGCTGGCTTCCCCGTGGCGCCCCACGCGCTCAGGCACCGGCGCTGGTGCGCAACTCGCGCCGCAGGATCTTCCCCACGTTGGTCTTGGGCAGCGACTCGCGGAACTCGATGTGCTTCGGCCGCTTGTAGCCGGTGAGCTGTCCGTTGCAGTACTGGAGCACGGCGTCCTCCGTCAGCGTCGGGTCCTTGCGGACCACGAAGACCTTGATGGCTTCGCCTTGCTTCTCGTCCGGCACGCCCACGGCCGCGCATTCGACGACGCCAGGGCACAGCGAAATCACGTTCTCCAGCTCGTTGGGGAACACGTTGAAACCGCTCACGAGGATCATGTCCTTCTTGCGGTCGACGATCCGGCTGTAGCCGTCTTCCTGCATCACGGCGATGTCGCCGGTGCGCATGAAGCCGTCGGCCGTGAAGGCCGCCGCCGTTTCGGCGGGCTGGTTGTAGTAACCGGTCATCACGTTCGGCCCCTTGATGCACAGCTCGCCGGCCTGGCCGATCGGCAGCGATTGGCCTTCATCGTCCTTGATCGCGATCTCAATGCTCGGTAACGGCAAGCCGATGGTGCCCGTGAACTTCGTGTTCGATACCGGGTTGTTGGTGCCGATCGCGCAGGTCTCGCTCATGCCCCAGCCTTCGATCATCGGGCAGCCGGTGGCTTCGAACCACTTGCGCGCCGTGCCTTCGGAAGCGGCCATGCCACCGGCCTGCGACACGAACAGCGTGGAGAAGTCGACCGTCTTGAACTCCGGGTGCATCAGCAGCGCATTGAACAAGGTGTTCACTGCCGGCAGCATGTGGAAGGGCCGCTTCTTCAGCACCGCGACGAACTTGTTGAAGTCGCGCGGGTTCGGAATCAGCGTCATGTGCGAGCCTTGGCGGATCACCAGCAGGCACAGCGTCAGCGCGAAGATGTGATACAGCGGCAGCGCCGCGATGCTGTTGACCTTCGCCAGGTCGCCCGCCCGCGCCAGCGCGGGCGTGAACCAGGCTTCGGCCTGCAGCGTGGCGGCCACGATGTTGCGGTGGGTCAGCACCGCACCCTTCGACAGGCCGGTGGTGCCACCCGTGTACTGCAGGAAGGCGATCGAATCGAGCGTGCTCTGATCGGGCCCGAGCGTGCGTCCGCGGCCTTCGGCAATCGCCTGCTTGAACGGCGTGACCGTGCGGCCGTCGCTCAGCGGCAGCTTGTAGGGCGGCACCATCTTGGCCAGGTGGCGCACGGCCACCGTGATCCAGGCGCCGTACAGCCCGCCGAGCAGGTCGCCCATCGCGGTCATCACCACGTGCTTGACGGGCGTGCGCTCGATTACCTGTTCGAGCGTGGCGGCAAAGTTCTCGAGGATGACGATGGCGGTGGCGCCGGAGTCCTTGAGCTGGTGCTCCAACTCGCGCGCCGTGTACAGCGGATTGACGTTGACGCAGGTGTAGCCCGCGCGCAGCACGGCGCACATCGTGACCGCGAACTGCGGCACGTTGGGCAGCATGATCGCCACCCGCGCACCGGGCGCGAGGCCCTGCGATTGCAGCCAGGCGCCCATCGCCTTGGAGAGCGTGTCGAGCTCGCCGTACGACATCCACCGCTCCATGCAGACCGAGAACGGACGGTCCTTGTAGCGGCCGAAAGCCTCGTCGAACATGTGAGGCAGGGAGCGGTACTGCTCCGGATGAATCTCGTGCGGCACGCCGGCCGGGTAGTTCTGTCGCGCGGATGTCTGCATGCAAGCTCCTTTGGCGCGGATTGTGGGAGCCAATGCCTCCCACCCGCCAGCGGGCTTGTCCTAGGGGCGCATACCGGGTGTCGCGCAGGCGATAGCCGCCGTGCGCGCCCAGGTCACACGGATGCCGATCAGGCGTTGCCGGATTCGCCCGGCAGCAGCACGCCGGCCGGGATGTCGGCCTCGACCTCGAGCGCGCGGTACAGCGGCGTGAAGTCGGGCGCCGTGAGGTCGAAGAGCTGCGCGAAGTTCTCGATCACGAAGTAGTTGGCCTGGTAGGTGTCGATCTTGTATTGCGTGCGCATGGTGCGCAGCAGGTCGAGCGGGAGGCGATGCGGCGCGGGGCTGCGTACCGCGTGCTGCAGCTCGCCGACCGAACTCAGGATGCCGGCACCGTACGCACGCAGGCCTTCGGGCTGGCGGATCAGGCCGAACTCGACCGTGTACCAGTACAGCCGCGCGAGCTTCTCGCCGGCGCCCAGCTCGTGCGCCTTGATGCCGCCCTGGCCGTAGCGCTGCACGTAGTCGGCGAAGGTCGGGTCAAACAGCATCGGCACGTGGCCGAACAGGTCGTGGAACACGTCGGGCTCGACGATGTAGTCGAACTCTTCGGGCTTGCGGATCCAGTCGGTCACCGGGAACTTGCGGTTCGCCAGCAGCGTGAAGAAGGGCAGCTCGGGAATCAGCCCCGGCACCGCGACGATCTCCCAGCCGGTGGCGCGGTGCAGGCGCTCGTTGAGTTCCTCGAAGCGCGGGATGCGGTCCTTCACGCCGAGCAGCGGCAGCGACTTGATGAAGGCATCGCAGGCCAGGCCCGTCAGCTGCGCGGCCTGGCGTTCGTACAGCCGCTTGTAGGTGTCGTGGTCGGCCGCGGTGTAGCTGGCCCAGTCCTGCGGGCAGGTGTAGTCGGCTTGCACCGAACCGCCACGCGAGTAGTCGCCGCGCGGCGGGCGATCGGATGCGCCATAGACGGCGGGGGTGACAACGGCGGCGGGGGTATCCATGGGGCGTTCGGTTTCTCGGGTTACTTGAGCCAGCGGTCCATCACGCGCTGGAAGTCGCCGCCGGCTTGCTGCAGGTGCAGCCATTGGTCGACATACGATTTGAAAGCCACGTCGTCGCGCGGCAGCATCCAGGCCATCTCGCCGTACTGCAGCGGCTTGTCGGGGTTCACCGCGCACAGCCCGGGCTTGAGCTTCTGCTGCGTGATGGCCTCGGCCGATTCGGTGACGAACACGTCGGCGCGGTTGGCCAGGATCTCGTCGAAGATCGTGACGTTCTCGCCGTGCAGCGTGAGCCTGGCCTGCTTGAAATTGGTGCGGGCGAAGCGTTCGTTGCTGCCGCCCGGGTTGAAGATCACGCGGGTCGACGGCTGGTCGATGGCGGCCACGCTCTGGTACTTGGCCACGTCGGCGCAGCGCGCGATGGGCGTCTTGCCGTTGACCATGTAGGGCGCGCTGAAGAAGGCGCGCTTCTGGCGGTCGGTGGTCACCGACACGCCGCCCACGGCGATGTCGCACTTGCCTGCGGCCAGGTCGGGCAGCAGGTTGGCCCAGGTCGTCTTGACCCACTCGGGCTTGGCGCCGAGGCTGGCGCTGAAGCCGGTCATCAGGTCGACGTCGATGCCTTCGAACGAGGCATCGGCCTTCTGGAAGCTGAAGGGCCGGTAGTCGCCCGGCGTGCAGATGCGCAGCACGGCCGCTTTCTGCACCGTGTCCAGGTGCGAGGCGCCCGCGCCGGCCGCGGGCGGCGCCGAGGCGCAGCCCGAGAGCACGACCGCAGCGGCGGCTGCCGCGACGAAGGAAGTGACGACAGTCGAAGAAGACGCGTGGCGCATGCCGGGCTCCAGGGCAGTGGTGAAGCGCCTTATTTTGCGGCGCTCAGCACGCCCCGGCGCATCTGGTCGAGCTCGATGCTCTCGAACAGCGCCTTGAAGTTGCCGTTGCCGAAACCGTCGTCGCCCTTGCGCTGGATGAACTCGAAGAAGATCGGGCCCAGCTGGTTCTCGCTGAAGATCTGCAGCAACAGCGCGTCCTTCTTGCCGTCGATCAGGATCTTGCGCTTCTTCAGCTCGGCCACGCTTTCGCCGTGCTCGGGGATGCGCTTGTCGATCAGCTCGTAGTAGGTGTCGATGGTGTCCAGCAGCGTCACGCCGTTGGCGCGCAGCGCGTCGACGCTCTCGTACAGGTTGTCCGAGCCCATGGCGATGTGCTGGATGCCCTCGCCCTTGTACATGTCCAGGTACTCCTGGATCTGGCCGGCCTGTTCCTTGCCTTCTTCGTTGATCGGGATGCGGATCTTGCCGCAGGGGCTGGTCATGGCCTTGCTCTTCACGCCCGTCACCTGGCCCTCGATGTCGAAGTACTTCACTTCGCGGAAGTTGAAGAGCTTCTCGTAGAAGTTGGCCCACACGTCCATGCGGCCGCGGTACACGTTGTGCGTCAGGTGGTCGATGTAGGTCAGGCCATTGCCCTTGCGCGCGAGCGCGTCCTGCGACGACACGCCCGGCAGCGCCTCGAAGTCCACGTCGTAGAAGCCGATGTTGCCGATGTCGCCCGGCTGCGCGCCGTTCTTGCCCGGCCAGCGGTCCACCAGGTAGATCAGGCTGTCGCCGATGCCCTTGATGGCGGGAATGTTCAGCTCGCCCGGGCCGGCCTTGTCGGCGAAGCCCCAGGCGCCCAGCGCGGTGGCGCGTTCGTAGGCCTGCTTGGCGTCCTGCACGCGAAAGGCGATGGCGCACACGCTCGGGCCGTGCTCGCGCGCAAAACGCTGGGCGAACGAATCGGGCTCGGCGTTCAGGATGAAGTTGATCGTGCCCTGGCGGTACAGCAGCACGTTCTTGTGGCGGTGCTTGGCGATGGCCACGAAGCCCATGCGCTCGAACACCTTGCCCATCGCGACCGGATCGGGTGCCGCGTACTCGATGAATTCGAAGCCGTCGGTGCCCATCGGGTTCTCCCAGGGCGTGAAGGCGGGGGCGTCGGCGTGGCTCATGGATGCTGTCTCCGAAAAGTGGGGAAGTTGTGCAGAAAGGAAAACAAAGGCCCGGATTCGGGCCGTGCTGCACTGTAGGGCGGAAGGCGTTCAGGTTTTCTGCGTTTCTGGGCGCCCTGGGTGGTCATGACGCAGTAAAACTGCAAAAATGGCGAAATGGAAGCACTCGACAAGATAGATCGGCTCATTTTGCGCATGCTGCAAGCAGACGGCCGCGCCACCTACGACCAGATCGCGGAGCAGGTCAGCCTGTCGCCCAGCGCCGTGCTGCGGCGGGTCAAGCGGCTCGAGGAGCACAAGGTCATCGACCGCTACGTGGCGCTGGTCCAGCCCGAGGCGGTCGGCCTGGGCCTCACGGCCTACCTGAACGTGCGGCTCGAAAAGCACACCGAAAGCCACAAGCGCAACCCCATGGACCTGTTCCGCGCCAGCGTGCAGACCTGGCCCGAGGTTGTCGAGTGCGCGGCCCTCACCGGCGACATGGACTACCTGCTGCGCGTGGTGGTGGCCGACATGGCCCACTACAGCCGCTTCATCATGGACACCCTGCTGAAGCACCCCAGCGTCGAAGACTGCAAGACCAGCTTCGTGCTCGATCGTGTCAAAGCCACAACATCTGTGCCCGTTTAACCACAAATTGGTTGCGTAAACACCACGGACTCTGGTATCGAGTCACGAATGCGTCCAGAAAGTGTCCTTGCGGGCTTGGTGATTAAGGGAAAACCCTTACATTGGAGCCATGCTTACCGCCAAGACCCTCCTCAAAGCGTCTCTCGGCCTCGGCTCTTTCCTGAAGGCGCCGATGGTTGAGGCGCAACCGCGCGCCGTCAGCGCGCCCCCACCCGTCATGGTGCCGATCCGCTCGATCGGCCCGCGCGAACGCGAGCGCATCGCGCGCCACCTGCTGGACCTGACGCCGCACGACCGCTACCTGCGCTTCGGCTATGCCGCGGCCGACGAGCAGGTCCTGCGCTATGTCGAAGGCCTGGACTTCGACCGCGACGAACTGTTCGGCATCTACAACCGCCGCCTCGACCTGATCGCGATGGCGCACGTGGCCTACGCACCCGGCGACCAGCACAGCGACTGCGCCGAGTTCGGCGTGTCCGTGTCGTCGCACGCCCGAGGCCGCGGCTATGGTGCGCGCCTGTTCGAGCGCGCCGTGGTCGCCGCGCGCAACGAAGGCGTGGGCATGCTCTTCATCCATGCGCTGAGCGAAAACGCCGCCATGCTCAAGATCGCCCGCAACGCCGGCGCCACCGTGGTGCGCAGCGGCTCGGAGTCGGAAGCGCACCTGCAGCTGCCCACCGCCACCTTCGACAGCCGCATGAGCGAGATCGCGCTGGAGCATTACGCCGCCGTCGATTTCGCGCTCAAGAGCCGCGCCAAGCAGTTCTGGGCCTTCCTGGCGAGCCTGCAGGAAGTGCGCAGCGGCATGCGCGACGCGCGCAGCAAATCTGCACCTTGAGCGGGCAACGCCGGCCTATGCCGGCCGGACGGTAGAGCCTGTCATGCGCAATCCGTTATCCTTGTCTCTCTTCAACTCCGCCCTCCCGCAGTGGCCGACCCTCACCCTGAACGCGCTCCCGTTGAACGGGAAGACAAGCGTGGCTTTCTCCAGAAGCTCGCCGAATTCATCCACCCCGGCCCCGATTCGCGCGACGAGCTGATCGAAACCCTCGCCGATGCCGAGGACAACGAGGTGATCGGCGCCGAATCGCGCGTGATGCTCGAAGGCGTGCTGCGCATGGCCGACATGACGGCCGGTGACGTGATGGTCGCGGCGCCGCGCATGGACCTCGTGGACATCGACGCGCCCTTCGACGCGCTGCTGCACGCCGTGATCCAGACCGCGCACTCGCGCTTTCCGGTCTACGAGGGCGAAAAAGAAAACATCATCGGCATCCTGCTCGCGAAGGACCTGCTCAAGCTGCAGCGCGCGCCGGGCCTGAACATCCGCGCCTTGCTGCGCCCGGCCACCTTCGTGCCCGAGAGCAAGGGCCTGAACGACCTGCTGCGCGAGTTTCGCGGCAACCGCAACCACCTGGCCATCGTCATCGACGAGTTCGGCCGCGTGGCCGGCCTCATCACCATCGAAGACGTGCTCGAGCAGATCGTCGGCGAGATCGAGGACGAGTTCGACATCGCCGAAGACGAGGGCGACATCTTCGGCCTGGCCGACCACACCTACCGCGTCTCGGGCGACACGCCCATCGAGCGCGTGGCCGAGGCCTTCGGCATCGTCTTCAACGAAGAACAGCTGAGCGAAGACTTCGACACCATCGGCGGACTCATCGCGCACGAGATGGGCCACGTGCCCAAGCGCGGCGAGCACCACGCCATCGGCGGCTTCGACTTCGTCGTGCTGCACACCAAGGGCGGCGCGGTGCGCTGGTTCCGGGTGTCGCCGGCGCGCGGCGGCGACGCGGCCGACTGATGCCGGCGCCCGCAGCAGCGGCCCCGGCCCGCGTCTCGCCCACCTCTCCCCCTTCCTCCGCCGCCTCCGGGCTGCTTCGCCTGCTCGGCTTCGGTCTGGCGGGCGTGGCGCAGGCCCTGTCCATCGCCTGGCCGGGCGACGGCCGTCCGCTGTGGTGGCTGCAGCTGCTGTCGCTGGCCGGGCTGGTCTGGCTGCTCGACGGCCTGCGCGCCCAGGGCGCGGGCTGGCGCCGCGCCGGCCTGCACGGCTGGGTGTTCGCGACCGCCTGGCTCACCGGCAGCTTCTGGTGGCTCTTCATCTCGATGCACACCTACGGCGGGCTGCCAGCGCCGCTGGCGGTGATCGCCGTGCTCGCGCTGGCGGCGGCCCTCGGGCTCTACTACGCCGTGGCCTGCGCCTGGTTCGTGGTGCGCGGGCCGACGGGGCGCGTCGCCGGCGCCTTCGTGTTCGCGGCGCTGTGGACGCTGGCCGAGCTCGTGCGCGGCAGCTGGTTCACCGGCTTTCCCTGGGGCGCCGGCGGCTACGCCCATGTCGACGGTCCGCTGGCCGCGCTGGCGCCGTGGGGCGGCGTGTACGGCATCGGCGCTGCGGCGGCATTGGCCGTGGCGCTGGTCGCACGACGCCTGCCGCTGCGCGGCGTGGTGCCGACGGCGCTGACTGCAGCGCTGCTCGCCGCGGTCTTCGTGCTGCCGAACCTTGTCTCGCCGCTGCCTGCCGATGCACGCGGCGCGCAGGGCACCACCGGCACGCTGCAGGTCGCGCTGCTGCAGGGCAACATCCCGCAGGACGAGAAATTCATTCCGGGCGGCGGCATCGAAACCGCGCTGCGCTGGTACGCCGAGCAGCTGCGCGACGCCAAGGCCCAGCTCGTGGTCACACCCGAAACCGCGCTGCCGCTGCTGCCGCGCCAGCTGCCCGCCGGCTACCTCGACAGCATCCAGGAACGCTACGGCCAGCCGGGCTCGCAGCAGGCCGCCATCGTCGGCCTGCCGCTCGGCGACGGGCCGGGCACCTACCGCAACGCCGTGCTCGGCTTCATGCCCGGTGGCGCGGCGCAGCCCTACGCCTACAGCAAGCACCACCTCGTGCCCTTCGGCGAATTCATTCCGCCGGGCTTTCGCTGGTTCATCCGCATGATGAGCATCCCGCTGGGCGACTTCGAGCGCGGGGGCCTCGCGCAGGCGCCCTTCGTCTGGCAGGGCCAGCGCATCGCGCCCAACATCTGCTACGAAGATTTGTTCGGCGACGAGATCGGCGCGAACTTCCGCGACGAGGCCACGGCGCCGACCGTCCTGCTCAACGTCAGCAACATCGCCTGGTTCGGCGACTCGGTCGCCATCGACCAGCACCTGGCCATCTCGCGCATGCGCGCGCTCGAGTTCGCGCGGCCGATGGTGCGATCCACCAACACCGGCGCCACCGTGGTGATCGACGCCGCGGGCCGCGTCACGCACCAGCTGCCGCGCCTCACGCGCGGCGTGCTCGAAGCTCCGGTCGAAGGCCGGCGCGGGCTCACGCCCTTCGCGCGCTGGGTCGCACCGTTCGGCCTGTGGCCGCTGTGGATCGCGGCGCTGGCGATCGTCGTGCTGGGCGCGGTCTTCTTCCGGCCCGGACGCACCCGGGGCTGAGGCGCACCGGCGGATGCGCATTCGACGTCATCGTTCATGAAGCACCACCACCGCCCCAAGCCCGCCGCGCCATCCGTTGTCGATGGCACAGGCGACCTTCGCGCCAGGGGCTCGGTGCTCGAAGTCTTTCTCGCTTTCCTGAAGCTGGGCCTGACCTCCTTCGGCGGACCGGTGGCGCACCTGGGCTACTTCCGCACGGAGTTCGTGGAGCGCCGCAAGTGGCTCGACGACAAGAGTTATTCCGACCTCGTGGCGCTGTGCCAGTTCCTGCCCGGGCCCGCAAGCAGCCAGGTCGGCATCGCGCTGGGGCTCGGCCGCGCGGGGTGGGGTGGGGCGCTGGCGGCGTGGCTCGGTTTCACGCTGCCGTCCGCCGTGGCGCTCATCCTCTTTGCGGCCGGCGTCACGCACTGGGCGGGCCTGGCGCAATCGGGCGCGGTGCACGGGCTGAAGGTCGTCGCGGTGGCCGTCGTCGCGCAGGCGGTGTGGGGCATGGCGAAGTCGCTGTGCCCCGACCGGCTGCGTGCGGGCGTCGCCATCGCCGCGGCGCTGCTGGTGCTCGCGGTGCCTTCGGCCATGGGGCAGATCGCCGCCATCGTCGCCGGGGGCGTCGTCGGCCGGTGGGCGCTGCCGCCCGGCCACCTTCCCGCCGCGCAGCACCGCGACCACGGCGTGAGCAAAGCGACGGGCGCCGCGCTGCTGGGCCTGTTCGCCGCGCTGATCGTCGCACTGCCGATGCTGGCCGCGGCGACGCAGTGGCCGCCGCTGTCCGTCATCGCGTCCTTCTACCGGTCGGGCGCGCTGGTGTTTGGCGGGGGCCACGTCGTGCTGCCCTTGCTGCAGGCGGGCGTGGTGCCGACGGGCCTAGTCTCGAACGACGTGTTCCTGGCGGGTTACGGCGCAGCGCAGGCCGTGCCGGGGCCCTTGTTCACCTTCGCGGCCTTCCTCGGCGCCGCCATGCCGGGGCCGTTCGGCGGCTGGGTGGGCGGATTGGCGCTGCTGCTGGCCATCTTCCTGCCAGCCTTCCTGCTGGTGGTGGGGGCGCTGCCGTTCTGGGAGACGCTGCGCCAGCGCGACGGCGTCCAGCGCGCGATGGCGGGCGTCAACGCGGCGGTCGTCGGCGTGCTGCTCGCTGCGCTCTACGACCCGGTGTGGACGAGCGCCATCCACTCGAAAGCCGATTTCGGGCTGGCGCTGGCGGCGTTCGGCTTGCTGGTCTACGCGCGCCTGTCGCCGGTGTGGGTCGTCGGGCTGGCGGCTGTGGCGGGCTGGCTGCTGGCCCTCTAAGGCCGGCGCATGACCGCATGCCATGCCGGCATGCAGCGGCATGGCATGCGGGCATGGTTCATGTATCTTCCTCGCCGCCTCGAGAAATCATCCTCAAACCAAGGAGCCCGTATGTACTTTTCTACCCATTTCCGTGCCTTTGCGGCCGGTGCCGCACTGCTCGCGGCCAGCGCGCTCGCGCAGGCCCAGCAGGCGCTGCCCAACGTGGTGATCCTGGCGACCGGCGGCACCATCGCCGGTGCCGGCGCGTCGGCCGTCAACAGCGCCACCTACGCGGCCGCCAAGGTCGGCGTCGAGAAGCTGATCGCCGGCCTGCCCGAGCTGGCCAAGGTCGCCAACGTGCGCGGCGAGCAGGTGTTCCAGGTCGCATCGGAAAGCCTCACCAACGACAACCTCATGACGCTGGCCAAGCGCGTCTCGGCGCTGTCCAAGCAGTCGGACGTGGACGGCATCGTGATCACCCACGGCACCGACACGCTGGAAGAAACCGCCTACTTCCTGACGCTCACCGTGCACACCAACAAGCCGATCGTGGTGGTCGGCTCGATGCGCCCGGGCACGGCCCTGTCGGCCGACGGCGCGCTCAACCTGTACGACGCGGTGAACGTGGCGGGCAGCAAGGACGCGATGGGCAAGGGCGTGCTCGTGACGATGGGCGACAACATCGACACCGGCCGCGACGTGAGCAAGAACGTCAACATCAAGACCAGCGCGTTCTCCAGCCAGTGGGGTCCGCTCGGCATGATCGTCGAGGGCAAGAACTACTGGTTCCGCGCGCCGGTGAAGCGCCACACCACGAACTCGGAGTTCAACATCGACACCATCACCGCGCTGCCGCCGGTCGAGATCGCGATGGGCTACGAAGGCGTGTCCTCGGTGGCCATCGACGCGATCGCCAAGAGCGGCGCCAAGGCGCTGATCCACGGCGGCACGGGCAACGGCTCGGTGGCCGACCGCATCGTGCCGAACCTGCAGAAGGCGCGCACCGACGGCGTGATCGTCATCCGCAGCTCGCGCGTGCCCGAAGGCTTCGTGATCCGCAACGCCGAGCAGCCCGACGACAAGTACGACTGGGTGGTGGCGCACGACCTGCGCCCGCAGAAGGCGCGCATCCTGGCGATGGTGGCCTTGACCAAGACCAACAACACCAAAGAGCTTCAGCGCATCTTCTGGGAATACTGATCGACGGTCAGCGCGCGGTGCGGCGCTTGCGGTGCCGCGCGTATTCCAGGCTGCTCACGCATACGAGCAGCCAGCCCAGGCCGGTCAGCAGGCCGGCCGCGACATCGCTCGCGAAGTGCACCTGCAGGAAGATCCGGCTGCAGGCGATGGTGACGATGGCCGCCACCGCGGCCATGGCGGCCGGCACATGCCAGCGCGCCGGCAGCAGCCGCAGCGCCAGGTACAGCAGCATCCCGTAGCTCACGATCGCGCCCGCGCTGTGGCCGCTGGGAAAGCTGAAGCTCGTCTCCAGCGCCAGCCCGTGGTCGTGCACCGGCCGGGCCCGCGCAAAGATGTGCTTGAGCGCGGGGTTCAGCACCACGATGCCGCCGAGCGCGGTCACCCAGCCCAGCGCCAGCCCACGATGCGCGTTGCGCCACAGCAGCAGCGCGACCAGCCCGCACACGGGCGCGAGCAGCTGCGCGTCGCCCAGGTGCGTGAGCCAGCTGAAGCTCACGAGCGCGCCCCACGGCACGTGGGCGGCGATGGCGTCGGCCAGCGCCTGGTCGGCGCGGCCCATGGTGCGGCCGTCGCCCAGGTGCGAGGCAATCCACGCGACCAGCACCGCCGCCGCCAGGATCAGCACGAAACCCAGGCCCAGCCCGAGCGCCAGGCGCGATTCGTCAGGCTCGCCCGTGTCGGGCAGCGGATGGCGCCGCTGCAGCATCCGGCAGGCGAGGCCGGCGCCGAGCACCGACACGGTCAGCGCGAGCGCGAACCAGGCCAGGGCGTGTTCGCCCAGCTGTTGTGCAAGAAGAACCAAGGGGGCTGAAGAAGAAAGAAGGAGGGTGTCCGCAGGAGGCATGCGGCGCAACCCTAAGGGGCCGTCGCGCGGCTGGCAAGCGGAAGCCGCAATAGGTCGACGCGCGTGAAGGCTTTGTCTGCCGCTGAATGGTCCCAGCGCTCGACCACGCACACGCGCTGCGCGCCGTCGCCGGACGTCTCCGCGCGCAGCACGTTCACCGAGTTCGGCGCGTCCCAGCGCACGCGCGTCGACACGGCGGTGCCGGCCTGCACCGCCCAGGCCGTGGGCGGGCAGCCCGGAAAGCGCTCGTCCAGCGGGCGCACGAAAGGCAGGTGGATGTGGCCGCCGACGATCAGGTCGGCGCCCGACTCTGTCCAGCGCGCCACCGCCGCCGCGCGCCCGTGCAGTCGGTTCTGCCGGTCTTCGGGCCGCGTCACCAGCACCGGCTGGTGCGTCACGACCACGCGCACCTGCCGGGGCGAAGCCTGTGCCAGCCGCGCCGCCACGCGCTCGACCTGAGCGGGCGACACCTCGCCGTCCTCGTGCCGGTACCAGCGCGTCGTGTTGACCGTGACCACCAGCCAGTCGTCGCAGGCGAACACCGGCTCCAGGTCGGTGCCGAAGGCCTCGGTGTAGCGGCCGTAGGGCGAGAAGACGCGCGCCGCCAGCTGGAACAGCGGGATGTCGTGGTTGCCCGGAATCGCGACCACTGGCGCCGTCAGCCGCTCGGCAAAGGCGCGCGCCGCCGCGAACTGGCGGCGCGTGGCGCGCTGCGTGATGTCGCCCGACAGCAGCACCGCCTGCGGCGCCAGCGCGTGCGCCAGGCGTTCGAGCGCCTGCAGCACCTCGGGCTGCTCGGTGCCGAAGTGCGGGTCGGACACTTGCAGCAGGCAGCTCATGGCCGTGCCGCCTCCAGCTCGGGCGCGCTGTCGGGCCGCACCAGCCACAGCGGGTCGGGCGCCACGCGGAACAGCAAGGGCATGTCGACCCAGTCGATCTCGCCGTCGGTGGCGATCTTCACGCGGCGCGGCGTGCGCAGCCGGCCGGCCTTCACCGTCATCGACTCGAAGGGAAAGCTCAGCACCTCGTCGGCGTCGCCCAGCCGCCCGAGCGCGCCGCGCACCAGCAGCCCCGGCATCGCGAGCAGTCCGACCGGCTTGAGCGCCACCGCGGTCAGCCGGCCCTGCTCGGGCGCCTCGGCGTGGTCGACGCCTGCCTGCATCAGCTGCAACGGGTTGTTGCCCACGAACAGCGTGGGCGTGCGGATGTCGCGCTCGTGGCCGTGCGAGGCGATGCGCAGCTGCCAGTGGCGATGGCGCCCGCGCAGCACCGTGAGCAGGCCCGAGTAGAAGGCGATCCACCGGTGGCGGCCGAAGCGTGCCTTGTGGCTCTCGCGCTCTTCCAGCAGGTCGGCATACAGACCCATGCTGGCGTTCACCAGGAACACGCGGTCGTTCACCAGCCCCACCTGCACCGCCCGGGGCTGCTGCGCGAGCAGCACCTGCAGCGCCTGCGCCGTGTCGCGCGGGATGCCGTGGGTGCGGCTGAAGTAGTTGAAGGTGCCCTGCGGCAGCACGCCGAAAGGGCAGCCGCTGCCCAGCGTGGCCTGGGCCACGGCGTTGATGGTGCCGTCGCCGCCCGCGGCCACCACCACGCCGCCCACGGCCCGGGCGCGCTCGACCGCCTCGCGCGCCAGCGCCTGCACCCGGCCGGGGCCGTCCACGAGGAACACGCGGTGCCGGCGGCCGTCCGCGGCAAAGGCGTCGTCGATGACCTGCCGGGCCTGCGCGGCGTCTTCGCTGCCGGAGCCGGCATTGAGCACGATGAAAAACGGGGTGTCGGGGCCGATGTGGGGCGATGCCATGCAGTGAGAGAGGGGGAAAGCGCAGGAAAGTGCCGAAAGCGGCGGGAAACGCAAAAAAGCGTGCGGGGCCGGGCTTTGTCCCACAGCCGCACGGGCTGTCGCGGCAGCCGGCATCCCGAGCGGCTGTGGGAGAGATGCCCTCCCGCGAACGTAAAATCGTCGCCTTTCGCGGCGTGTGCCGCGCCACCGTCCCGTCCAATGTCCGGCCCCCGACGCCGGCCAGCTTCATGTTGACCTTCCAGCAAATCATTCTCAAACTGCAGTCGTACTGGGCCGACAAGGGCTGTGCGCTGCTGCAACCGTACGACATGGAAGTGGGCGCGGGCACCTCGCACACCGCCACCTTCCTGCGCGCGCTCGGCCCCGAGCCCTGGAAGGCCGCCTACGTGCAGCCCAGTCGCCGCCCCAAGGACGGCCGCTACGGCGAGAACCCCAACCGCCTGCAGCACTACTACCAGTACCAGGTCGTGCTCAAGCCCGCGCCCAGCAACATCCTCGAGCTCTACCTCGGCAGCCTCGAGGCCCTGGGCTTCGACCTGAAGAAGAACGACATCCGCTTCGTCGAGGACGACTGGGAGAACCCCACGCTTGGCGCCTGGGGCCTGGGCTGGGAGGTCTGGCTCAACGGCATGGAAGTGACGCAGTTCACCTACTTCCAGCAGGTCGGCGGCATCGACTGCAAGCCCATCACCGGCGAGATCACCTACGGCCTGGAGCGCCTGGCCATGTACCTGCAGGGCGTGGACAACGTCTACAACCTCACGTGGACCGACGGCCTGAGCTACGGCGACGTCTACAAGCAGAACGAGGTCGAGCAGTCGACCTACAACTTCGAGCACAGCGACGCCGAGTTCCTCTTCACCGCCTTCGCCGCGCACGAAAAGCAGGCCAAGCACCTCATGACCGAGCAGCTCGCGCTGCCGGCCTACGAGCAGGTGCTCAAGGCCGCGCACAGCTTCAACCTGCTGGACGCGCGCGGCGCGATCAGCGTGACCGAGCGCGCGGCCTACATCGGCCGCATCCGCAACCTCGCGCGCAGCGTGGCGCAGAGCTACTACGACAGCCGCGAGCGCCTGGGCTTCCCGATGGCCCCGCGCGAGTGGGTCGCGCAGATGCCCCCGAAGAAAGCCGCCTGAGCGATGACGACCCCCATGAACAACAAGAACTCCCTGCTGGTTGAACTGTTTGTCGAAGAGCTGCCGCCGAAGGCACTGAAGAAGCTCGGCGAGGCTTTTGCCGGCGTGCTGCGCGACCAGCTCGTGGCCCAAGGCCTGGCCGAAGCCGGCTCGGTGCTCACGCCCTACGCGTCGCCGCGCCGCCTGGCCGCGCACCTCACGCACGTGGCCGAGCGCGCCGCCGACAAGGCCGTGTCGCAAAAGCTCATGCCCGTGGCCGTGGGGCTCGATGCCTCGGGCCAGCCCACGCCCGCGCTGCTCAAGCGCCTGGCCGCCCTCGGCGCCGACGCCTCGGCCGTGCCGGGCCTCAAGCGCGCCATGGACGGCAAGGCCGAAGCCCTGTTCTACGAAAGCACCGCCAAGGGCGCCACGCTGGCCGAAGGCCTGCAGAAGGCGCTGGCCGAAGCCATCGCCAAGCTGCCGATCCCCAAGGTCATGAGCTACCAGCTCGAAAGCGGCTGCGAGCTGCCCGGCTGGAGCAGCGTGAGCTTCGTGCGTCCCGCGCACGGCCTCGTGGCATTGCATGGCGACACCGTGGTGCCCATCGAGGCGCTGGGCCTGAAGGCCGGCCGCGAGACGCACGGCCACCGCTTCGAGGCGGCGGTCGACCCCGTGGTGCTGCGCGATGCCAACAGCTACGCCCTGCAGCTGCAGGACGACGGCGCCGTCATCGCGAGCTTTGAAGCGCGCCGCGCCGAAATCGCACGCCAGCTCGCGGCCGCTGCTGTGACGGTGGGCGGCGGTTCGGTGCCGATCCACGACGACGCGTTGCTCGACGAAGTGACCGCGCTGGTCGAACGCCCCAACGTGCTGGTCTGCAGCTTCGAGCGCGAGTTCCTCGAAGTGCCGCAGGAGTGCCTCATCCTCACGATGAAGGCCAACCAGAAGTACTTCCCGCTGCTCGACGCGCAAGCCAAGCTCACCAACAAGTTCCTCGTCGTCAGCAACATCAGCCCCGACGACGCGAGCGCCGTGACCGGCGGCAACGAGCGCGTCGTGCGCCCGCGCCTGGCCGACGCCAAGTTCTTCTTCGACCAGGACCGCAAGAAATCGCTGGCCTCGCGCGTCGAGTCGCTGGGCAAGGTGGTCTATCACAACAAGCTCGGCACGCAGGGCGAACGCGTGCAGCGCGTGATGCACATCGCGCGCGGCATTGCCGAAAAACTCGGCGACGCGACGCTCGCCGCGCAGGCGACCCAGGCCGCCCAACTGGCCAAGGCCGACCTCGTGACCGACATGGTCGGCGAGTTCCCCGAGCTGCAGGGCACCATGGGCCGCTACTACGCGCTGCACGACGGCCTCGACGCCGCCGTGGCCGACGCCATCGAAGACCACTACAAGCCGCGCTTCGCCGGCGACGAGCTGCCGCGCAACAGCGTGGGCCTCGTGGTCGCGCTGGCCGACAAGCTCGAAACGTTGGTCGGCATGTTCGGCATCGGCAACCTGCCCACCGGCGACCGCGACCCGTTCGCGCTGCGCCGCCACGCGCTGGGCGTGATCCGCATGCTGATCGAGAAAGACCTCGCGCTGGGGCTCGACGCCCTGCTGCAGGACGCCGCCGCGCAGTTCAGCGCCATCGACGGCTTCGACAGCAGCAAGGCCACCGTCGAGCTGCGCGACTTCATCCTCGACCGCCTCGCCGGCAGCCTGCGCGAGCAGGGCGCCAGCGCCCAGGAAGTCGACGCCGTGCTGGCTCCGCTGCCGCAGCGCCTGGGCGAAGTGCCCAAGCTGCTGGCCGCCGTGCGCGCCTTTGCCGCACTGCCCGCCGCCGCCGCGCTGGCCGCCGCCAACAAGCGCATCGGCAACATCCTGAAGAAGGCGCCCGAGGCCGACGCGCACGTGAGCGAACTGCTGCTGCAGGAGCCCGCCGAGAAGGCGCTGCACGCCGCCATGGCGCAGGTCGTGCCCGCCGCCAACGCCCAGTTCGACGCGGGCGACTACACCGGCTCGCTGCAGACGCTGGCCGCGCTGCGCGAACCGGTCGATGCGTTCTTCACGGACGTGATGGTGAATGCCGAGCAGGCCGACCTGCGGCTGAACCGCCTGGGCCTGCTGATGTCGCTGCACAGCGCGATGAACCGCGTGGCGCAGCTCGAGCGGCTGGCTGTCTGACCCCGTGCCCCATCCCTCCACCAGGAGCGGTTCCGCCATGAAGCTCGTCATCCTCGACCGCAACGGCACGATCAACGTGCACCGCGAAGATTTCGTCAAGAGCGACATCGAGTGGACGCCGCTGCCCGGTGCGCTCGAGGCCGTGGCGCGCCTGAACCATGCGGGCTGGCATGTGGTGGTGGCGTCGAACCAGTCGGGCCTGGGCCGCGGGCTGTTCGACATGGCCTCGCTCAATGCCATGCACGCCAAGATGCACAAGATGCTCGCGGCCGTGGGCGGCAAGGTGGATGCGGTGTTCTATTGCCCGCACAGCCCCGACGAAGGCTGCGACTGCCGCAAGCCCAAGGAGGGGCTGTTCCTTCAGATCGGCGACCGCTTCGGCATCGACCTGAAGGGCGTGCCCACCGCGGGCGACAGCCTGCGCGACCTGCAGGCCGGCGCTGCTGCCGGCTGCGAACCGCACTTGCTGCTCACGGGCATGGGCGCGGCGTGCCGCGGGGTTCACCCGCTGCCTCCCGAATATCCGGCGGACACGAGGGTGCATGAAGACCTCGCCGCCTTTGTCGACTTTCTGCTCGCGCGCGAAGCGCGGGCTGCACTGCAGGTGGCTGTCTGATGGCGTTTCTCCGTTCCGTTCTCCACGCCCTGTGGATGCTTGTCACCGTGGTGCCCTGGGGCATCATCATGTGCGTCAGCTCGCTCTGGAAGCGTGGCATTCCGCTGTACTGGATGGCCGAGCAATGGCTCAGCTGGGCCATCGGTGGCGCGCGCGTGCTGCTGGGCATCAAGACCCGCGTGACCGGCATGGAAAACCTGCCGACCGACCAACTCGCCGGCGCGGTGCTGCTGGTGAAGCACCAGTCCACGCTCGAGACTTTCCTCATGCCCACGCTGATGCCGCATCCGCTGGCCTTCGTTTTCAAGAAGGAACTGATCTACGTGCCGTTCTTCGGCTGGGCGATGGCGCGGTTGGACATGATCCACATCGACCGGAGCCAGCGCGCGCAGGCGTTCAACAAGGTGGTGAACCAGGGTCGCAAGCTGCTCGCGCAGGGCATCTGGATCATCATGTTCCCCGAAGGCACGCGCATTCCGCGCGGCCAGAAGGGCACCTACAAGAGCGGCGGCACGCGCCTGGCCTGCGAGACCGGGGTGCCTGTGATCCCGATCGCCGTCACCTCGGCCAAGGTCTGGCCGCGCAAGGCCTTCATCAAGCGCCCCGGCGTGGTCGACGTGTCGATCGGCCCGGCGATCTCGAGCGTGGGGCGCAAGCCCGACGAGCTGATGCGCGAAGTCGAAGCCTGGATCGAGGCCGAGATGCGCCGCCTCGACCCCGAGGCGTACAGCGACACCCCGGCGCAGCCGCAGCAGACGTTGCCGCGCGAAGCGGGCTGACTCGCCACCCTCAGACCCGGGCCCGACATGCGGGGAATGCTGCAGTTCACGATGGACCTCTTCGAGGGGCTGGGGAGCACGCCGGCGCCTGCTGCTGCTGCTCCGCCGCGGCGGCCGCGGAAGAAGGCCCCAGCGCCTGTGCCACCTGCTGCTCCCGCGCCGGTGGTGGCTGTCGCGCCTTCACCTGTCGGACCCGTTGATCCGCGTCCTGCGGTGCCGTTGGCTGACACACTGACGCTGGCGAATTTCACACATCCGCAGGCCACGCGTGAAGTGGTTCTGGGGTCGGCGCGGGTGGCCTACGAGTTCAAGCGGGGGCAGCGCAAGACCATCGGTTTTCTTGTGGGTGCCGAAGGTTTGTCGGTGCGTGCGCCGCGGTGGGTCACGTTGCGTGATGTCGATGCAGCGGTGCGTGAGAAGGCCGACTGGATTTTGCGCAAGCTGGCGGAGACGCAGCAGCGCAATGCGCGGGTCGAGGCGACGCGGATTGCCTGGGAAGATGGGGCGGAGTTTCCTTTTCTTGGCGAGCTGGTGGTGATCCGGCTGGATCCGAAGCACGGGTTCGCCAGCGTGGGTGGCACGCTCGATCCTGCTGTGGAAGGCGGTGGGCCACGCACTTTGCGGTTGGCTGTGGCGCAGAACGCGGCGCCTTCGCAGATTCGGGATGCGGCGCAGGCCTGGTTGATGCGGCAGGCGCGCAAGCTGTTCATCGAGCGGCTGGATCACTTTGCGCCGCTGCTGGGGGTGTCATGGCAGAAGCTGTCGCTCTCTAACGCTGCTACGCGGTGGGGGAGTGCGAGTGCGGATGGGTCGATTCGACTGAACTGGCGGTTGATTCACTTTCGCCTGCCGGTGATCGATTACGTTGTGGCGCATGAGCTGGCGCATCTGCGGGTGATGGATCACTCGCATCGGTTTTGGGAAACCGTTGAAAGTGTTGTGCCTGACTATGGGGTGCTTAGGCAGCAGTTGAAGGATGAGGCTGTGCCTCGGTGGGGCTGACCTTGTTTGTTTGCTTCCCGGGGCCGGGACTCGCCCCGGCGGGCGACTCACTTTCTTTTGCTTCGCCAAAAGAAAGTAAGCAAAGAAAAGGCGACCCCACTGTCTGCGACCCTTCGCTTCGCTGCGGGCAACCTGCGGTGCTCGCGTTTCGCGGGGTCTCGCAGAACTCGCTTCGCTCAAACAGCTGCGAGCCCTGATCCG
>NZ_JBWKOY010000018.1:0-43831 GCF_059416345.1 Variovorax sp. GW821-FHT09D07 | reverse complement strand
CTCATGCGGGCGTTGCGCGCCGGCACCCGCACCGGCGCGGCCAGCGGCGGCCCCCGGCGCTTGAGCAGGTGCAGCGCGATCTGCGCCGGGTCGTCCGGGCAGCGCTCGGCGCGCAGGCGCAGGCGCGCGGGCGAGGCCGACAGCGCCACCGACTCGGGCCGGCACACGAACAGCAGCACCTCGTGCTGCGCGGCCGCCAGCTGCAGCCGCCGCAGTTCGCCCACGCGGGCCTGCGGCAGCCAGGCGACGACGGCGGCGATCTCGGCGCAGCGCAGCGCCTGCTCGCAGGCCCACAGCCGCGCGGCCGGGGCGTCGCTGCGCACGCACATCAGCGCCTCCACCGGCAGCCCCTGCGCCGCCAGCGCGGTGCCGCAGGGTTCGTAAGGCGCGCCGACCAGCACCACCGGCCCGCCGCGCGCTTCCACGGCCTGCGCCAGCGCAGGCAGCAGCAGGCGCCAGACATGGGCCTCGGGCGTGGCCTGCAGCAGCTCCGTCATCGCGCCCACGGGCCAGCCGCCGCCGGGCAGCTCGGCGTCGAGCGCGGCATGCCCGGTGGCCACGACCTGCGCGTCGGCCAAGCCGAGTTCGTCGGCGTGCCAGACGCCGCGGCCCGCGGCGGTGGAAAAGGAGTCGAGGAAAGGGAGGCCCATGATTGCAGTTGTTAACTGTATTTTTATACAGTATTCCCCGGGTCGCAACCAGCGATCGATTTACCTGCGAAGGCCCGCGCCTTAAGATCGGTTTATTAACAATTAGTGACTATGAGACACAAAAAGATTCACCTGCGGCTTCTGGCCTTCGCCGCGCTCGTCTTCGCAGGGGTGCCCGCCTCGGCCCAGCCCGCCAAGCCGCTCCTGATCGGCCAGACCTACGTGCAGACCGGCCCGCTCGCGTCGCTGTCGACCGAACCGCTGGTGGGCATCCGTGCCATGTTCACCGCGCTGAACGCGAGCGGCGGCGTCAACGGCCGACCGGTCGAGCTGCGCCAGCTCGACGACGCCTACGACCCCGCCAAGGGCGCCGAGAACGTCAAGACCTTCGCGCGCGACGGCGCCGTGGGCGTGCTGATGCCCATCGGCACCTCGTCGGCGGTCGGCGCGCTGAAGGCGGCCAACGAGCTGAAGATTCCCGTCGTCGGCCCGTACACGGGCGCGGGCCCGGTGGTGAAGTTCAGCGAGTTCGGTTTTCCGGTGCGCATCAGCTTCGACGAGGAATACAGCCGCATCGTGAACCACCTGTTCACCATCGGCCTGTCGCGCATCGCCTTCGCGCACAACGACAACCCCGGCGCGCGCTCGGCGATGGAGAGCACGCAGAAGTTCATTGCCGAACGCGGCGACAAGATGGTCGGCAGCGTGGCCATCAAGAACGACGGCTCCGACGCGGCCGAGCGCGCCGCCGAGCTGGCCAAGCTCAAGCCCAAGGCCGTGGTGCTGTCGGCCACCAACGACGTGGCGGCGAAGTTCATCGCGGCCTACCGCGCGACCGGCGGCGAGACGGCCTTCTATTCGTTCTCCTTCCTGAACGGCCAGAAGCTCTTCCAGGACATCCGGAAGGACGCGGCCGGCGTGGTCATCTCGCAGGTCGTGCCCTACCCGTGGAACAGCGCGATGCCGGTGATTGCCGAGTACCAGGCGGCGATGAAGAAGATCGGCATGACCGAGTTCAGCTACGCCAGCCTGGAGGGCTACGTCACGGCCAAGGTCATGGTCGAAGGCCTGAAGCGCGCGGGCGCCAACCCCACGCCCGAGTCGCTGCAGAAGGGCCTGGAGTCGTTCAAGACGCTGGACCTCGGCGGCATCGCCGTGTCGTACCGGCCCGGCGAGCACCGCGGGCTGACCTTCTCCGAGCTGTCGATGCTCAAGGCCGACGGGCGCTACCTGCGCTGAGCCCTTCCGCCCGCCGGCCTCGCGGGCGCAGAATTTCGTTCGTGACGACGCCCCTCACGAACGCACACCCTTACGCCCTCACGCGCGCCCGGTTGCTCCGACTGGGCGCAGCCCTGTGCGCAGGTGCCGCGCTCCCCTCCTTCGCCCAGCAGCCACCCCGCAGGCCCGCGATGCAGATGACCACCCGCCCCATTCCCTCCACGAAGGAAGCCCTGCCGGTCGTCGGCTGCGGCACCTGGATCGGCTTCGACCAGCGCCCCGGCACCGACGAATACAGGCGCCTGCCCGGCGTGCTCGATGCGCTCTTCGCGGCCGGCGGCACGGTGATCGACAGCTCGCCGATGTACGGCCGCTCCGAGGAAACCACCGGCGAACTGCTGGCCGCCGCGAAGCCAGGCGCCAGGCCCTTCCTCGCGACCAAGGTCTGGACCTCGGGCCGCGAAGCCGGCATCGCGCAGATGGAACAGTCGTTCACTCGGCTTCGCACGCAGCAGATCGACCTGATGCAGGTGCACAACCTCGTCGACTGGCGCACCCACCTCGCCACGCTGCGCGGCTGGAAAGAGAAAGGCCGCGTGCGCCACATCGGCATCACCCACTACACCGCCTCGGCCTACGACGAGGTCGAGGCGGTGCTGCGCGCAGAGACGCTCGACTTTGTGCAGATCAACTACTCGCTCGATGCGCGCGATGCCGAACAGCGCCTGCTGCCGCTCGCGGCCGAGCGCGGCGTGGCGGTGATCGTCAACATGCCCTTCGGCGGCGGTGGCCTCTTGCGGCGCCTGCGCGACAAGCCGCTGCCCGCCTGGGCCGGCGAGATCGGCTGCACGAGCTGGGCGCAGGTGCTGCTGAAGTTCGTGCTGAGCCACCCGGCCGTGACCTGCACGATCCCGGGCACGGGCCGTGCGGAGCACATGACGGACAACGCCGCGGCCGGCGCCGGCACCTTCCCCGATGCCGCCTTCTGGCGCCGCGAGGCCTCTTCTATTCGAACTTGACGTTGTGCTCCCGCACCGTCGCGCCGAAGGCGTCGTACTGCGTGCGGAAGAACTCGGCGAACTTCGCGGGGCTCATGCCGTAGCCCTCGAAGCCCTGCTGCACCAGTTGCGCATGCACGTCGGGCCGCTTGAGCGTGTTCTGCAGTTCCTGCGAGAGCCTGTCGGTGATCTCCTTCGGCAGCCCCGGCGGCCCGAAGAAGCCGGCCCAGGGCGTGATCGTGAGCTTGCCCAGCCCCAGCTCGCCACCCGTCGGCACATCGGGCAGCAAGCCGCTGCGCTGCGGCAGCAGCGTGACCAGCGCGCGGATGCGCCCTTCCTTCACGAAGCCCGGCGCCAGCGTGCCGGTGGTGAACATCATCTGGATCTGCCCGCCCAGCAGGTCGGTCATGGCCTGCATGTCGCCCTTGTAGCGCGCGTTGACCACCTTGCGCTCGCCGAGCAACTGCAGCATCGCGAGCTCCGAGGCGCTGTTGCTCGATGCCGAGTTGAGCGCCCCGGGCTTCGACGCCACGAGCGCCAGCAGCTCGTTCACGCTCTTCACCGGCAGGCTGGCCGGCACCACGAGGAACATCGAGAACTGCCCCGCCGAGCTGATCGGCGTGAAGGCCTTGAACGGGTCGTAGGGCGAGGTCGGCCGCAGCGTGGGCGCGGCGACCATCGCGGTGTTGGTGCCCATCAGCAGCGTGTAGCCGTCGGGCCTGGCCGACGAGGTGGCCTGCGCCGCGAGCACGCCGTCGGCGCCGGGTCGGTTCTCCACGATCACCTGCTGGCCGAGCTGCTTCGACAGCCCCTCCGCGATGATCCGCGTGAGCGAATCGGCACCGCCGCCCGCGGCGAAGCCGACGATCAGCTTCAGCGGCTTGTTCGGGTACGCGTCGGCGCTCCAAGCCGCCGCGCCGGGCAGCGCCGTGGCGGCGAGGGCCGCGAGAGTCAAGGTTCTGCGTCGCATGAAAGCCTCCTTGTTCAAGAGTGATCAGAAGAGGTGCCGCACACCGAACTCCCAGCCCGACGAGCGCATACCGCCCGCCGGCGCGCTGCCGCCGCTCACCACGTAGCGCGCCTGCCCGCTGTTCATCAGCCGCGCGTAGGTGCCATACAGCGCGGTGCGGCGGGAGAGGTTGTGCACGTAGCCGATGCCGAACTGGCGCGCGTCGTCGCGGTTGCGCGGCATGCCGTTGGCGTTGCGCAGGCTTTCGTCGCTGCGGTCGTCCAGGTAGGCGTAGCTCACGCGGATGCGCCCGACCTCGAAGGCCGGGATGTGCGCGCCGATCTCGACCGTGTTCTTGCGCACCGTGCCGGCCGCGAGCTTCACCGTCACCTTGTTGTAGAGCGCGAAGAACTTCGCGAAGCCCGCGTCCCACGAGCCGCCGATGTTGGCGTGCGTGTAGTTGCCGATGGTGGAGGTGGCGTTGAAGTGCGAGCGCGTCACGGCCGCCGCGATGTCGAACGCGCCCGAGGCGAAACCGAAGCGCGCGCCGCCGAAGTTGCCGTCGTCGCGGTTCGGCGCCGTGGAGTTGTTCTCGCCGGTGCCGACCATCGCCATGCCGTAGAAGCCGCCCAGCTTGGCCGGCAGCCAGTAGCTCACCGTGTTGCTGCCGGTGATGGCCGTGGGCAGCGGCCCGGTGCCCGCGCCCGCGAAGGTGAGGTTGCCCGCGCGCGCCACGCCGTTGGCGTTGAAGGGGTCGAAGTAGATGCTGTTGTAGTGCGTGGGAATGAAGTCGTGGCCCAGCCGCACCTCGCCCAGCGAATCGTGTGACAGGCTCACGAAGGACATGCGGTCGAAGGTGATCGGCCCCGCCGGGCCCGCGCCGCTCGTCTGGTTGTTGGTGTTGCTCGGCCGGCCGGTGCCCAGGTCGGGGTTCAGGCTGCCTTCGAGCCAGAAGCCTGCGCGCAGGCCGCCGCCCAGGTCTTCGGTGCCGCGAAAGCCGATGCGGCTGGTCGAGAGACCGCCGTTCGACAGCGCCTTGATCGAGCCGCCGCCCTCGCCTTTCGTGTACTGGACGCCGAGGTCCATCACGCCGAACACGGTGACGCTGGATTGCGCGTGCGCCGCACCGCTGCTGGCCAGGCCAATGGCCGAGCACATCAAAAGTCTCTTCATGGTTTCTTGTCTCCTGCTCTTTTCTTGGTTGAAAACTTGGATCGCGCGCAGGGCTGCGCCACCGGGTGCGCACGGGGGTGCGCACCGGTTGGCGAAGGCCGGGGTGAAAAAGGTCTAGCTGGCGGGCTGCGGGCGCTCGGTGCGCACGAGCACGGCCCCCTTGGACAGCGGACTCACGTTGCGTCGGTACTGCTGCAGCCAGCCGGTGTCGAAGGCCGGCGGCGGCGCCTGCCAGTCGGAGCGGCGCGCGGCGAGTTCGGCGTCGGTCAATGCGATGTCGAGGCGGCGTTCGTCGAGGTCGATGGTGATCACATCGCCGTCACGCACGAGGCCAAGCGGCCCGCCGAGCGCGGCTTCGGGCGACACCTCGGCCACCACGAGCCCCTTGCAGACGAGGCCCGAGAGATGTCCGTCGGTCAGCAGCGCGACCTGGTCGCCGAGCCCCGCGCCATCGACCGCGAAGACCACGCGCGATGCGCCGCCGCCCATGGCCGGCCCGCCGCACGCACCGGCACCGCGCATCACGACCACCTGGCCGGGGACGATCTCGTGGTTCTTGATTGCGGCGATGGCGGCGTCCGAGGTCCAGAAGCACACGGCCGGTCCGGTGAAGCGCCGCACCTTGCGCTCGGCGATGCCGGTCTTGATGAGGCCCGACTCGGGCGCGAGGTTGCCGCGCAAGAGCACGATGGCCGGCAGCGGCGCGACCGGACGGTCGATGGGGCGGATCACCTCGGCGTCCATTACTTCGGCGCGGCGCAGGTTGTCGGCGACCGTGCCGCCGGTCACCGTGCGCGCGCCCGTGTCGAGCAAGGGCGCGAGCTGCTTCATCAGCGCGCGGCAACCGCCCGCCGCCTCGAAGGCCTCAATCGAATGCGCGCCGATGGGCCGCACGCCGGCCAGCACCGGTGTCGTCGGACCGAGGCTTTCGAAGAGGCCGTACACGTCGACGCCGCACTCGCCTTCGGTCGATATCGCCTGCAGGTGCTTGGCCGTGTTGAGCGAGCCGCCGACGGAGAGCACCGCGCGCACCGCGTTGGCGAAGGCGCCGGCCGAGAGGATGTCGCGCGGCTTCAGGTCGTCCAGCACCATCTGCACGATGCGCGTGCCGGCCGCGCGCACGTCGTCCATCATCTTCGGGCTCAGCGCGGCGACCGGCGCGCTGCCCGGCAAGGCCATGCCGAGCGCTTCGCAGACGATGTGCATCGAGTTCGCCGTGCCCAGGCCCGAGCACACGCCCGGCCCGCGGATCGCCTCGCGGCTCATGCCCACGAGTTCTTCCACGGGCAGGTGGCCGGTGACCGCGTGCATCGCGCCGATGAACACCTCCTCGATGTCCATGTGCTTGCCGCGGTACTCGCCGCTCGGCTGGTAGCCGCAGGGCACGAGCAAGGTCGGGATGTTGAGCCGCGCGGCCGCCATGAGCTGCCCCGGCACGGTCTTGTCGCACGAGGTGAGGCAGACCATGCCGTCGAGCTGCGCGCCTTCGACCGCGACCTCGATGTCGTTGGTCACGAGGTCGCGCGCGCCGAGCATGTAGGCGCCGCGCGCGCCCGCGCCGGTGATGAAGTCGCTGGGCGCGGCGGTGCGGATCTCGAACGGCACGCCGCCCGCCGCACGGATCGCCGCCTTGATTTCCACCGCCACCTTGTCGAGGTGGCTGAAGCACGCGGCCAGCTCCGAGGAGCTGTTGACGATGGCGATCTTGGGCTTCTCGCAATCCTCCTCGGGGATGCCGAGCGCGCGCCAGTGCGCATTGCGCACCGACCAGAGGTAGGAGCCGCGCGGGAAGTTGCTGCGCAGGGGACGGGTCATGAACGGTCTCCGGTCTTGTCGTTGTTCTTCCTGGTGATCTCGATCACGCCGCGGTCGGCGTCCACGCGCACCCAGTCGCCGGTCTCGATGCATGCGAGCGGGTCGCGCTCGAAGTCGGTCATCGAGGGCGAGTGGGTCACCACGGCGCCGAGCGCCATCTTGGTCGTCATCTCGTTGAACAGGAACGCCGCAGGCGCGGAGTTCATGAGCCGCGTCATGTGGAACATGGCCGACCAGCCCGACGAGCCCTTGGCGCCCGGGAACACCAGCACCTTGCCCGCGAAGCTCTGGCCGCGCAGTTCGTGCCGCGTCTCGATGACGGTGCCGGTGCGCGGGTCGATGCCGCCCCAGCCCGAGATGCGGTCGCGCGTGACCAGCGCCTCGCCTTCCACAACGCCGCCCACGACCTTGCGGCCGCGAATGACGATGGTTTGTTCTGTGATGACTGCATCGCTCATGCGTAGCTCCCGTTCCAGCGACCCGTGCAAGCCGCATCGATGCATTCGACCGTGCTGCCGAACCACGCCTGCACACCGAGGATGGCGGGCAGGTAGTGCGCCTGCTTGGCGGAATCGAGCGCCACGGTCTTCGTGCCCTTGGGCACGGCGCGGCTCATGGCCGAGCAACTGTCGGTCATGAGGATGCCGCCCGCGTCTTCGATGATCTTCGTGTAGCCGTTGCGGTCGGCCAGCGACTTGATGGCGCGCGGCGTGAAGATCCACAGCTCGCAATCGGGGTGGACCTTGCGCCCTTCGATGAGCTGCGCGGCCTCCCAGATCTGCTCGATGGTGTAGTGCGGGCAGCCGAGCATCACGTACTGGACTTCGCTGTCCTTGCCGGTGACGTTGATCTTTTCGTAGGTGGCGCGGCGCTCGGCCTCGCCGTAGCGCAGCACCTCGATGGGCGCCTTGCCGCCGAGCGCCTGCTCCAACGTCAGCGCCTCGGGCGTGACGCTGGCGATGTGGTACATCTCCACGCCGCCCGACGACGACGCAGCAGCCCCGAAGTGCTTGAGCCGCGGCAAGTTCGGCACGCGGCCGATGCCGCGCTTGCTGTGCACCACCGGCACGCGCTCCTGCACGTGCTCGCCGATGTAGTAGCCGAGCAGGCCCCAGTCCTGCACCGACTCGACCTCGATGTCGAGCTCGATCACATGCGTCGCGCGGCGGTTCTCTTCGAGGTGGTAGCCCCAGTAGGGAATGCGGCCGGTGAGCATCGCCGCGCCCGTGCTCTCGCGGCCTTCGGTGTTGGTGCGCGCGCCGAGCACCGAGTTGCAATACACCACCGCCGACGATTCCATCCACGCGCAGTGCTCGCCGAGCGTCGGGATGTTGCCCACCTGGTAGGGCGTGCAGGTGTTCATGATCTGCGCGCCGAGGCCGGCCGCATGGCGCTCGCTCTTGTTGTAGAACTGGACGATCTCCTCGCTCACGCCCATGCGCTCGGGCTGGCCCGGGTCGAAGCCCAGTTGCAGGTGGCTCGTGAAGACCTTGAACTTCGGGATCTCGACCGTCTCCTGGCTGTCGAGGCTGAATTCGGAGAACACCGCGTCCATGCCGCCACCCTTGGCGAGCGCGAAGTCGCGCTGGAAAGGCGTGGTCGAGGTGATGGTGGCGCAGACGTTGCGCGTCTCGACCAGTCGCTCGGCGCCGAGGGCTTCGCCGTAGCGCATCAGCAGGTCCATCGCCTTCTGCACGGCCGGTCCGTCGCGGCCGTCGTACATGGCTTTTTCTTCATCGCTCAGGTGCATGACCTGTGTCTCCGTTCTTCTGTCGTCATGGGGAAGGGTCCCCGGCCGGGTTGCTAACCCGGCGAGGGTGAAGGCACGTGCCCGCCGATGTCGCGCGCGATGGTGAGCGCGATGTCGTGCAGGCGCGGTGCGAGTTCGTTGCGCAATCTGTCTTCGGTGAACACGAAGGCGGCGCCGCCGCCGTTGAGCGCCATCACCTCGCCGTCGGGACCGATGAGCGGCACCGACACCGAGTTGATCTCGCGGTGGAATTCGCCGAGCGAGAGGCAGTAGCCCAGCCGCCTAGCTTCGCCGATGGCGCGCGTCATGGGCGCGGCGATGCCGTCCCACTCGGGGCCGCGCAGGAGGCGCATCGAATCGACCAGCTGGTTGCGCTGCGCATCGGGCAGCGCCGAGAGGTACGCGCGGCCGAGTGCCGAGTTCGGCAGCGGCGCGCGAGAGCCCACGTCCAGCCGCGCCGAGAGCATCGAGGAGCGCGGGCGGCAGGCCTCGATCAGCACCATCTCCATGCCGTCGCGCACCGCGAGGTAGACGGATGCGCCCACCTCCTCCGCCATCGCCTGCATGCTGGGCCGCGCGGCGGCGCGCACATCGAGGCTGCCGAGGAACACGCGCGAGAGCGACACCACGCCCGGCCCGAGCATGAAGCGGTCGGGCGCCTGCGCGGGCTTGAGCATGCCCAGGGAGAGCAGCGTCGCGACCAGCCGGTTGACCGTGGGGCGCGGAATGCCGGTGATGCGCGCGACGTCGGCGTGGCCGAGCACCGGGCGCTCTTCGCTGAAGCAGCGCAGCACCGAGATGCCGCGCTCCAGCGCGCTCACGGTGTCGGAACGTTCGCCGCGCGACTCGGACGCATCGGCCGCGGAAAGAGAGCTGTCGTTTTTATCGGTGGACATGGAAGGACCCTTTGAACGCTTTGCAAGACTCTGCAATGTAGAGGCTCGCGAAAGGAGGTCGGCCGGGTTCATGGCAAAAAGGGGCCGGCTCAGGCGCTGGCTTCGGCCGCGACGGAGGCCGCGCCCTGCCCGGCTTCGCCCCCGGCCCGCAGGTACACGCCCTGCGCCAGCAGCGCGGACTGCAGCGCGCCGGTGTCGACGAAGCGCGGCGCGATGCCGCCCTGCGACGCCAGCGCCGCCGCCACGCCCGCGGCCTGGCCCGTGATCCAGCACTGCGGAATCTCGCGCATGAAGCCGTGCGAGTTGCGGTCGCACGAGATGTGGCGCCCGCACGCCACGAGGCCGTCGAGCTGCTGCGGCACCAGCGCGCCATAGGGGATGGAGATGTTCGGGAATTTCGGCGACACCGCGGGCGTCACGCCGATCTCGTCCGCCAGCGCCACGCCGTCGGGCCACTGGCTGCGCAGCACCGCGCCCACGCCGGTGAGGCGCCGCGCATGGCGCACGCCGATCTGCGGCGCGCTCAGCATCAGGTAGGCGTCCTCGAAGCCGGGCGCGTGCGCCTTGAAGTAGTCGAGGTGCGCGGCCATGGCGCGGTGCGAGCGCACTTCGACGGCCGTGAGGTCGTCCACGTCGAGTGCCGAGTAGCCCGACTGGCGCGGCCCCATGAAGAGCGCCACGTCGTTGCGCCACGAGACGAAGGGCCGCTCGAAGAGGCCGAGCTGCTCGCGTCCGCGCGCCATGAAGCCGGCGAAGGCCTCGGGCTGGCCGGCCTTGAAGTCGATCCAGCGGTTCATGTCCACGCCGCCGAAGAGCCACGAGGTGTTCATGCAGTGGTGCACGTCGGCCTCTTCGATGTCGTTCACGTAGGCGGCACCGGCGCGGGCGAACAGGTCGCCGTCGCCGGTGGCATCGACCACCACGTCAGCCATGATGGCCATGCGGCCTTCCTTGCTCTCGAAGACCACGCCCTTGACGGCACCGTCCTGCACGATCGGGATGGCGGCCCACGAGTGGTAGATGAGCTTGACCTTGCGCTCCAGCACGATCTCCTGCGAGAGCAGCTTCAGGCGCTCGGGGTCGATGGTGGGCGACCAGGTGACGATGCCGTGGTAGGCGGCCGTGCGCTGCGACCAGTGCGCGGCCTTGGCCACATCCTGCGAGCCCCAGTCCGCGCGCTGCGGGCCGGCGATGGCGTCGGCGGGCAGGCGGTCGAAGAGCTCTTCGGCGAAGCCGCGGATCACCAGCTTGCCTTCCCAGTCGGTCATGCGGTCGATCCAGATCACGAGGCCGCCGGTCGACAGGCCACCCAGGTGGTTGTAGCGCTCGAGCAGCGCCACGTCGGCGCCTGCGCGGGCCGCGGCAGCGGCTGCGGCGGTGCCCGACGGGCCGCCGCCGACCACCAGCACGCCGCAGCGGTGATAGACCGGAATGTTCTTGCCGGGCTCGGCCCAGCTGCCGTGGTCAGGGCGCTTGACGCGGCTGTCGCGGTCGAAGATGTCGGAGGACAGGATGCGCTCGTCGGTGCGGACGACAGTTTTCATGGGATGGGTGTCTTGGATGGGCTGTTTCGTCGTATTTTGATTTCAATGTTCATTTTGTCAAACACAAAAGCCGTGAAAAGGCGTTTGTTCGGGGTATTCCCTAGTCAATCTGGATTTTTATGATTTTCTAAATCAATATCAGGAAAACATTCCAACGGAGACATCGATGAAGAAACTCAACGGCACCCGCCGTGCATTCGGCACGGCGCTCGGCGCCGCGGCCTTGCTGGGCCTGGCGCCGCACGCGTTCGCGCAGGACTTTCCGGCGCGCAACAAGCCGATCCGCATCGTCGTGGGCTTCACCGCCGGCGGTGGCACCGACGCGCAGGCGCGGATCGTGGCGCAGAAGCTCGGCGAGGTGCTGGGCACCAGCGTGATCGTCGACAACAAGCCCGGCGCGAGCACCATGCTCGCGGCCAACGAGGTGTCGCGCGCCTTGCCCGACGGCTACACGCTGCTGTACGCGCCCTCGTCCACGATGGCGCAGAACCCGCACACCTTCGCGCAGGTGCCCTACGACCCGTTCAAGGACTTCACCGCCATCTCGATGGGCGGGCGCGGGCCGCTGGTGCTGTCGGTCAGCACCTCGGTGCCGGCCCACAACGTGAAGGAACTCGTGGCCTACGTGAAGGCGAACCCCGGCAAGGTGAGCTACGCCTCGTTCGGCGCGGGCACCTCGTCGCACATCTACGGCGAGGCCTTCGTGAAGAAGACCGGCGTCGACGCGGTGCACATCCCCTACAAGGGCGGCTCGGACGCGGCCAAGGACCTGATCGGCGGGCGTGTGCAGTACATGTTCGACTCGGCCTCGTCGGCCATCATCACCTCGGCCACGGGCAAGGTGAAGGTGCTGGCCATCGCGGCGAATGCGCGCATCCCGGCGCTGCCCGACGTGCCGACCTTCGCCGAACAAGGCTACGCAGGGCTCGACCTGCCGAGCTGGCTCGGCTTCTACGGGCCGGCGCGCATGCCGGCGCCGGTGGTCGCCAGGCTCAACGCGGCGCTCACGCAGGTGCTGGCGATGCCGCAGGTGCGCGAGTTCTATCGCACGGGCGGCTACGAAGCCGGTGCCACCACGCCGGAAGAATTCGCCGGCATCACGCGCACGACCTACGAGCGCTGGGGCGCGATGGTGCAGCAGGTAGGCTTGGCCAAGCAATGAGCCCTTCTTCCTTCATCACCCGACGCAGCGCGGCCGCATGGCTTGCGCTGGGCGCGATCGCCTTGCCGCTGTCGTCATTCGCCGCCTCACCCGCGGACTTTCCGGTCAAGGGCCGCAGCATCCGCATCGTGCTCGGCCTGGCGGCCGGCGGTGCCTCCGACGCGCAGGCGCGCTTCGTCGCCAACAAGCTCGGCGAGGTGCTGCAGACGCCGGTCATCGTGGAGAACCGGCCGGGCGCGAGCTTCATCCTCGCGACCGAGGAAGTGATCCGCGCGGCGCCCGACGGCTACACCTTCATGTACGCGCCCTCTTCCGTGGTCGCGCAGAACCCGCAGACGCTGGCGCAGGTGCGCTACGACCCGTTCAAGGACTTGACGCCCATCTCGCTCGGCGCCCGCGGCCCGCTGGTGCTGACGGTGCACGCGAGCGTGCCGGCGCGCAACGTGCAGGAGCTGGTGGCGTACATCAAGGCCAACCCGGGGAAGATGAGCTACGCCTCGTTCGGCACCTCGTCGCACATCTACGGCGAGGCCTTCGCGCGACAGGCCGGGCTCGACGTCGTGCACGTGCCCTACAAGGGCGGCGCCGATGCGGCGAAGGACTTCCTCGCGGGCCGCGTGCAGTACTACTTCGACGCGGCGCCCAACGCCATCCAGAACACGGCCACCGGCAAGGTGCGCATGCTCGCGGTGGCGGCGCCGAAACGCAGCGCGATGCTGCCCGACATGCCCACGATGAGCGAGCAAGGCGTGAGCGGCGTCGACATGGCGAGCTGGCTCGGCTTCTACGGCCCGGCGCGCATGCCGGCGCCGGTGGTCGCCAAGCTCAATGCCGCGCTGGCGCAGGTGCTGGCGATGCCGGCCACGCGCGACTTCTTCCGCCAGGGCGCGTACGAAGCCGAATCGTCGACCCCGCAGCAACTGGCCGACCTGACACGCACGACCTACGACCAGTGGGCCGAGACCATCCGCAAGCTCGGCCTCACGAAGCAGTAACGGGTCGCGGCGACGTTCAGCCGAAGAACTTCAGCAGCCGCGCATTGGTCTCGTCGGCGCGCTCGTACTGCACCCAGTGCCCCGCGCCGTCGATCACCACGCCTTCGCGGCCCGGGCCTTCGCTGGCCAGTTGCGCCACCAGCGGACGCGAATCGGCGGTGACGTCGAACTCGCCCCACAGCAGCAGCGTCGGCACGCCCAGCGCGTCGATCGCGGCCTGCAGGCCGCCCGAGAGCGACACCTCCTTGCTGCGAAAGCGCGTGCCGTGGCACGAGAGGTCGTGGATCTCGAAGGCCAGCGGGTCGATGGCGGCGGGCGCGTGCAGCATCAGCGCGCCCAGGTTGTGCATGAGCGCGGCGCGCTCGGTCTCGCGGTCGGGGGCGGCGCGCCAGTTGATCATCTCGACCGTCATGCGACGCAAGGTGCCGTGGCCGCCGCTGCCCAACAGCGCCAGCCGGCGGATGGCGCCGCGCCGCACCGCGAAGCGCGCGGCGGTGAGCCCGCCGAACGAGAAGCCGCCCAGGTCGATGGGCGTGCCGGCGCCGATGAGCGCATCGAGCGTGCCGCCGAGCGCGGCCAGGAGCGGCACCAGCGCGTCTTCGCCGGGCGCCACGCGCGGCAGCGCGTCGGAATCGTGAAAGCCGGGCATGTCGGGCAGGAGCAGCGTGCGCTGCGCCGACAGCGCCTCGGCGTTGCGCAGCCAGTGCATCCAGCTGCCGTGGCCGCCGTGCAGCAGCACGATGGGCGGCTTCGTCGTGTCGGTGCCGAAGCGGCGCCAGCGCACGCGCACGCCGTCGTGCACCGGGTCGTGCGAGGTGGACAGGGCTTCGATGCGAGCGATCTGGCGCCGGGCTTCGGCGGATTCGTCGGGGGTGGGAAGAGCGGGCGTGGGCATGGCTTCATTCTGCCGCGCGGCCCGCGCGCCTTCAGGCCGCGCCGAAGCGGTAGCTCGACACCACGAGCCCGCCCATGAAGGCGTCCTCGTGATAGACGCGCTCGCCGACGTCGCCCTCGGCCGCGCCCACCGCGACCATCAGCGGAATCAGGTGCTCCTCGCGCGGGTGCGCCATGCGCGCCGACGGGGCCGAGGCCCAGTCCTGCAGGCGCTGCACGCGCGCCTGCGGCGTGGCCTGCACAGCGGTTTCGTCGAGCCAGTCGCCGAAGGCCTTGGACACGCCGTGCGCCTGCGGGCCGAAGTTGCGCAGGTTGTGATAGCTCAGGCCGCTGCCGACGATGAGCACGTTCTCGTCGCGCAGCGGCGCGATGGCGCGGCCCAGCGCCAGGTGTTCGGCCGGGTCGAGCCCGCGCCGCAGCGACAGCTGCACCACCGGCACGTCCGCGTTCGGGTACATCGCGGCCATCGGCGAGAACATGCCGTGGTCGTAGCCGCGCTCGGGGTCGATCTGCGCCGGCAGGCCGGCGGCGGCGATCAGCGATTGCACGCGCTGCGCGAGTTCGGGCGAACCGGGCGAGGCGTAGCGCACCTCGTAGGTGTGGGCCGGAAAGCCGCCGTAGTCGTAGATCATGGGCGGGCGCGGGTTGCCCTGCACCGTGAACACGGGCGACTCCCAATGCGCCGAGACCATGAGGATGGCGCTCGGCGTGCGGCCGATCTGGCGCGGCATGTCGGCCAGCGAGGCGGCGAGCTGGTCGTAGGTGGCGCCCATCTCCTTCTTCATCCAGGGCCAGGGGCCGCCGCCGTGCGAGATGAAGTACGTGGGCAGGCGGGAAAGCGTGGTGTTGTCGTGGGTCAAGTCGATGCTCCTTGAGGGCGTTGGATCGACTGTAGACATTTCCTTTCAGGAAATCGACAGGCTACGATGCATCGAATCCTTTCTTCACAGGAAATCATCGATGGACCGCATGACCAGCCTGCGCGTGTTCCGCGAGGTCGTCGAGGCCGGCAGTTTCGTGGCGGCGGCCGAGCGCCTGGGCCTGTCGGCGCCGATGGCCAGCAAACACGTGGCGCAGCTCGAAAAATCGCTGGGTGCGCGGCTGCTGCACCGCTCCAGCCGCCACCTGAGCCTGACCGAGGCCGGCACCGCCTGGTACGAGCAGAGCCGCCGCGCGCTCGACCTGCTCGACGCGGCCGAGGCCGCTATCGGCCAGACCAGCGACGCGCCGCGCGGCCAGCTCAAGGTGAGCGCGCCCGTGTGGTGCGCCACGCCGCGCTTTGCGCGCGTGCTGGCCGACTACCGCGCGGCGTACCCCGAGGTGCTGGTCGACATGCACCTGGAGAACCGCAAGGTCGATCTCGCGGCCGACGGCTACGACCTGGCCTTGCGCGCCACGCAGGAGCCCTCGCCCGCGCTCATCGCGCGGCCGCTGTGCCGCGTGCCCTTTCATCTGGCAGGCACGCCGGCCTACCTGAAGCGCCACGGCGCCCTGCCCGCGGTGCCGGCCGACCTCGCGAAGCTGGGCGCGATCGTGCCCAGCTACGTGAACCTGGACAACCTCGCGCTCAAGGGGCCGGGCGGGCGCATGTTCCCGCTGCGGCTCACGCCCGCGATGCGCTCGGACGACACCACGCTCACGCTGCACGCGGTGCGCGCCGACATGGGCATTGCGTACCTGCCCGTGTGGCTCATCGACGACGACCTGGCGCAGGGCCGGCTGGTGCGGCTGCTGCCCGCGTTCGAGGCCACGCCGGTCACGCTGTTCGCCGTGTACACGAGCCGGCAGTACATGTCGCCCAAGCTGCGAACTTTCATCGACTTCCTGAGCGCGCGGCTCGGGGGCATGGAAACAAAGGCAGCACGCACCGACGCCCCCCAGGCACAGCCCCGCGCGCCGAGGCTGAAGGGAAGCTGAAGACAGCGAAACCGAACGCACCTTTTCGGGGCAAGGTCATGCATGCAGGGCTACATTCGAAGGCTCTGCTGGAGACCGATTCCTTGTTCCGCTTTTTCGAAAAACTCCTTACCCCTTATCCCGCCGCCGAACCCGCGCTGCCGCCCCAGGGCTTCTTTGCCTTTTTGTGGGCCTGCACGCATGGCGTGCGCGGCAAGATCGCCGCGATGGCGGTGCTCACGGCGGTGATGTCGACCTTCGAGGCCGCGCTGTTCGCGATCCTCGGGCGCATCGTCGACTGGCTCGGCGGCCAGGTGCCGTCCAAGCTGTGGGCCGAGCGCGGCGACACGCTGCTGTGGCTGGCCGCGTTCCTGGTGATCAGCATCGGCGTGGTGGCGCTGCAGACCATCGTGAAGCACCAGACGCTGGCAGTGAACCTGCCGATGCGCCTGCGCTGGAACTTCCACCGCCTGATGCTGGGCCAGAGCATGGCCTTCTACCAGGACGAGTTCGCGGGCCGCATCACGGCCAAGGTGATGCAGACCGCGCTGGCCGTGCGCGAGACCGTGTTCGTGCTGGCCGACGTGCTGGTGGCCATGGGCGTGTACGTGGCCACCATGATCATCCTGGTGGGCGTGCTCGACGCGCAACTGGTGTGGCCCTTCGTCATCTGGCTGGCGCTGTACATCGCCTCGCTGGTGTACTTCGTGCCGCGCCTGGGCAAGGTCGGCAAGGCGCAGGCCGACGCGCGCGCGCTCATGACCGGCCGCGTGACCGACGCCTACACCAACATCGCGACCGTCAAGCTGTTCTCGCACACGCAGCGCGAAGCCGGCTTTGCGCGCGACGCGATGCGCGAGTTCATGAAGACGGGCTACGGCCAGATGCGGCTGGTGAGCGCCTTCGAGATCGTCAACCACACGCTGAGCATGGGCCTCACGGCCGGCATGGCGGGCATGGCGCTGTGGCTGTGGTCGCACGGCACGGTGGGCGTGGGCGCGGTGGCTGCCGCCACGGCGATGGCGCTGCGGCTGCAGGGCATGTCGCACTGGATCATGTGGGAGATGACCAGCCTGTTCGAAAACATCGGCACGGTGCAGGACGGCATGAAGACGCTGTCGCGCCCGCGCACGGTGCTCGACGCGGCCGATGCCACGGTGCTCGACGTGCCGCGCGGCGAGGTGCGCTTCGAGCAGGCGACCTTCCGCTACGGCGACGCGGGCCGCCGCGTGATCGACGACCTGAACCTCGTGGTCAGGCCCGGCGAGAAGATCGGTCTGGTCGGCCGTTCGGGCGCCGGCAAGTCGACGCTGGTGAACCTGCTGCTGCGCTTCCATGACCTGGAAAGCGGCCGCATCCTCATCGACGGGCAAGACATCTCGAAGGTCACGCAGGATTCGCTGCGCATGCACATCGGCATGGTCACGCAAGATACGTCTCTGATGCACCGCTCGGTGGCCGACAACATCGCCTACGGCCGGCCCGACGCCACGCTGGCGCAGATCGAAGCGGCTGCGAAGCGTGCCGAAGCGCACGACTTCATCCAGACGCTGGGCGACGCGGGCGGACGGCGCGGCTACGAGGCGCACGTGGGCGAGCGCGGCGTGAAGCTGTCGGGCGGCCAGCGCCAGCGCGTGGCCATTGCGCGCGTGATGCTGAAAGATGCGCCGATCCTGCTGCTCGACGAAGCCACGAGCGCACTCGACTCCGAGGTCGAAGCCGCGATCCAGCAGAGCCTGTACACGCTGATGGAAGGCAAGACCGTGATCGCCATCGCGCACCGGCTGTCGACCATCGCCGCGATGGACCGGCTCATCGTGCTCGACGAAGGCCGTGTGGTCGAAGAAGGCGACCATCGCACGCTGATGGCCCAGGGCGGCCTGTACGCGCGGCTGTGGGCGCACCAGAGCGGCGGCTTCCTGGGCGACGGTCTGGAAGAAGACGAAGCCCTGCGCGCCTGACAAGGCTCCTTCGTGAAACACCGCGGAACCGGCTTTGCCGGGCCGCAGGTGTTGCCCCCGGAAGGGGGTTGGCGCAGCGACACGAAGTGCGCGAAGCCTGGGGGAGAGCCTAGCTTGGCGACGTGCCGGCCTCGTACAGCGCGACGTACTCACCCGACGGCGGGATCGGCTTGATGATGTCGATCAGCACGCCGTTCAGGTCGCGCGTGATGAAGTGGCGCTGGCCGAAAGCCTCGTCGCGCAGCGACAGCAGGATCGGCAGGCCCGCCGCCTTCAGGCGCTCGTGCACCGCGTCGGGGTCTTCCACCTCGAAGTTCAGCAGCAACCCGCCCGCCACCTGCCCGCGCGCTTCGGCGGGAATGGTCGTATGGCTGCCGTCGAGCACGGCAAGGTTCACCGAGGCATCGTCCGCCAGCTGCAGGTGCACGTACCAGTTGGTCGTGAACAGCGACGCAAACCCGAAATGCGCCTGGTAGAAGGCCGCGGTGCCGGCCACGTCGTTGGTCATGATCACCGGGTAATAGCTCGTCACTTTCATGGGGTGGCTCCTTCGTGGATAAAACGTACAAACTGCATGTAAGTTAAATATTAATCCACAAACAGACTGCATGTAAATTAGGGTCATGGCCAAAACCCCGGCACGCACCAACCGCGAACGCACCGAAACCACCCGCCTCGCCCTGACCGAGGCGGCCCGCACGCTCTTCGTCAACAAGGGCTACGGCGACACCTCCACGCCCGAGATCGCCATGGCCGCCGGCATCACGCGCGGGGCGCTGTACCACCACTTCAACGACAAGCGCGACCTGTTCCGCCAGGTGCTGCTCCTCGAGGCGCAGGCGGTCGCGGCCGACATCGACGCCGCCACGCCCGACGAGCTCGGCCCGCGCGACGCCCTGCTCGTGGGCAGCGAGGCCTACCTGAAGGCGATGACGGTGCCGGGGCGCACCCGGCTGCTGCTGATCGACGGGCCGGCCGTCCTGGGCCTGGCGGAAATGATGTCGATGGACGACGCCACCTCGGCGAACTCGCTGCGCCAGGGGCTGGCGCGCGCCGGCATGGGCCGCGGCGAGGTGTCGCTCGACGCCCTCGCCCGCCTGCTGTCGGCCGCCTTCGACCGCGCGGCCCTGGAGATCGATGCCGGCGCCGATGCCGCCAAGGTGCGGGCGGCCATGCTGTGGCTGCTGGAGCAGGCGCTCCCGCCCAAGAGGAACTAGACCGCGCCTCGACCGCCCATGCGCACGGGCCACTTGGCGACGGTGCCGCGCTGCATCGATTCGAGCGTGGTCTGCGTGAACACGTTGATGCTCACGTGGCGCGCGAGGTAGTGCTCCAGCACCAGCCCCAGCAGGTACGGGCTCGTGCCCGAGAAGCCTTCTTCATCGACGCTCAGCGTGCACTGCACGCCGCGCCCGTAGATCAACGGCCCCGCGCCCGGCAGGCGCCGCGTCACGGGCTCGATGCGCGAGCCGACGAGGCAATCGATCTGCCGGCGCAGCACGTCGTTGTCGGCGGTGACGAACAGCCGCAGCATGTCGCGCAGCGCCTGCGCGCCCTCGCGGTGCGGCATGTCGGCCAGCGGCAGGTGGTTGAAGCCCAGCTGGCGGATCAGCCGCCACGCGATCTCACGCTGCGCGAACGGCGACTTGGGCGTGCTCGGCGCACGGATGAGGCCCACGGCTGACACCGGGATCGAATCGGCCACCGCGAGGTCGGCCTGCCCGTTGCGTGGCACCAGGCACGCAGGTCGCGGTTGGTGAGCATCGCCTTCACCGACAGGTAGCGCAGGCTCTCGGGGTACGGCGCCTCCTGCTGGTCGACCAGCGACAGGAACACCTCGGTGCCGATGTACGGCGTGCGGGTGCCGTACTTGCGCGCCGTTTCGGACACCAGCCGCGGCTCGCGCCGCACCGAGAAGTAGCGGCCGTGGTTGCCTTCGTCTTCGTTGAGCGTCTGGTAGAGCGGGCGGAAGTCGATCTCGGCCGTGGTGCGCGCCTGCTGGCCGGCGATGCGCTGCACCGAATACACCTCGAAGTCCATCGGCCGCGAGCGGTCGGGCACGAGGTGGAACTCGGTCTGCGCGCTGTCGAGTTCGATGCGGTCGGTGCGCCGCTCGAACAGGTTGACCACCGGCGTGCTGAACAGCGCGAACTGCGCCGCATCGACCAGCGCCCCCAGCGCGCCGGGCGGCTTGCTCAGCAGCACGACGATCTCGACCTCCTTGCCGGGAATGCGCGCCAGCCCCGGCGCAAGCTGCGTGAGCGTGAAGAAGTAGAAGCGCTCGGGGCACGCGAAGTACTCGTGCAGCAGGTTGTGGCCGTGGAAGGTGTTCCACGCCAGCGGCAGCAGGCCTTCGCCCGGCCCCAGCCCTTCGTGCACCAGCGCGCCTTCGGTCACGACGTGCGGCCGGTCCATCAGCTGGCCGGGCTCGCCGACGAAGGTCGCGACCGCCGAGGTGTGCAGCAGCTCGAACAGGTGCGACGCCACCTGCTCGTTGCCGCGCAGGTAGATGGGCAGCCGGTCGAGCCCCGACAGTGCCGAGAAGCCCATCTCGCCCACGATGCGCAGCCGCAGGCGCAGCGCGCCTGTCACCTGCACGTGCGGCGGCACGTAGCGCTCCAGCGCCGGGATGTCGGGCGGTGCGCCGGTGAGCCGCGCCTCGGCGATCTCGAAGGGCCACAGCGTCACGTCCTGGCTGGAGCGGAACTCGCACGGCGTCTGTTCGCCCGCGGGCACGCGTGCATGGAAGGCCGTGCCGCGCGGCACCACGAAGCCGCGCGTGAAGTCGCCCTCCTTCACGCTGGGATGCAGCTGCGCCACGGCCATCGACGGCGTGGGGCTCAGGTAGTTGGGGTACAGCACCTCGAGCAGGCGCTGCGTGAAGCGCGGAAATTCGGCGTCGAGCTTGATCTGCATGCGCGCCGACATGAAGCTGAACGACTCGATGAGCCGCTCCACGTACGGGTCGGCCACCTCGATGCCGTGCATGCCCAGGCGGCGGGCGATCTTGGGATGCGAGGCGGCGAACTCGCTCGCCGCCTCGCGCATGTAGACGAGTTCCCGGTTGTAGTACTCGAGGAGTTGCGGGTCCATGACGGTGAGCCTTCCCTGGCGTGGTTGAAGTAAAGGAGAAATGAAAGACAGACAGGCTTCAATCCGCCGCGCCGACGATGCGCATGCGGTTGGTCTCGAGGTCGACCGCGCTTTGCACCGTGAAGGCCAGCGGGTACGGCTTCAGGTGGATGAGCGCGCGGATCTCGAACAGCAGCACGTTGTAGGCCTCGGCCGCGCCGTCTTCCTTCATGAGCGGCACGACCTGCACGCTGTCGGGAATGAGGCGCGGCTCGTAGTCGCGGATGGCGCGGCGGATGATGCGTTCGATGTCCGCCCATTTGCGCTCCGACAGGTAGCTGCCGGCCAGCGGCGGCACGCCGTAGTTGACGGTGGAAGACGCCGCGTCGGCATGGCGCGTGCGGTCGATCAGGTCTTCGGCGTTGGTGGTGTTGAACAGCAGGGCCAGGTCGCGCTGGATGATCTCGCGCATCCGGGCCGGCGTGGCCGTGTACTCGGACGGCAGCTCGGCGCTGCGGCCGGGCGCCTCGTCGCGCAGGCGGTCGAACAGCGTGGGCAGCTGCTGCGCGTTGACGCGCGGCGCGGCGGGTGCATCGGGCCCGCGGGGCGCGCGGGCGCCGGGGTGCGCGGGGTGGGAACCTGTGAACGGGGATTGCTCGGTGAGCCGCATGACCTGGCCTTTTCTGGAAGGGGCAGAGTCTTGCGTGGATGCCCGCCGCTCATTGCAAACAATGGTCACACAGCGGGCCGGGCGTGCACGCCCACGCCCACGTCCCCGCCCATCTCGGGCATTTGTCGCCGTGTGCGCGCTTCGCGAGTCCTACAGCACGCACCGTCCCTCGCCGACACCCGCACGCCGGCGGGCGCCCGATGCTGGGTCATCGCCAACCACTAGGAGCCTTCGCGTGAATTCCATCATCTACATCGTCGGCCTGGTCGTGGTCGTCGTCGCCGTGCTGTCGTTCTTCGGCCTGCGCTGAATCCGCAAGCGCAGCGCCACGGGGCCGTTCGCGGCCCCGTTTCTCTTGGGCAGGCCTTCTGCATGCGCCGGGCATAATTTGCGCGCCCCGCCCCTGCATTCCTGCGCCGGGGCGTCATTGGCGAAGAAGAAGGGACCCTGTTGACCACCACCGCACTGCGCGAACCTGCTTTCCCGGATGCGGTGATCACCGAGGCGGTCCGATGGACCGAACAGAACGGCCCGCTCGACGACGCGTCGGCCCTTCGCACCGCGGCCTCGCGCGCAGCCGACGGCCCCACCCGCATCGTTGAACGTGCCCGCCAGCTCGGCGAGCGCATGGGCCTGCAGGCCGAACTCGCGCGCGGCCGGCAATGGGCACCGTGGGTGCTGCTGGCGCTGGTGGCGCTGGTCGTGATCGCGGGGCTGGGCCTGGCGGGCCAGGTGGTCGGCGGCAACGACCGCCACATCAACGTGATCGTCGCGCTCGTGAGCTTGCTGGGCCTGCATGCGCTCACGCTGCTCTTTTGGCTGGCCGGCCTGTGGCTGCCGTCGGGCACCTTCGGCACGGCCTCGCTGGGCTGGCTGTGGCTGTCGCTCACGGCGCGCGTGGCGAGCGGCCAGCGCGGGCAGGCGCCGCAACTGGTGCGCGCGGCCACGGGACTGCTCACGCGTGCGCGCCTGCTGCCCTGGGCCTTCGGGCTCGTGAGCCACGGCATCTGGGCGCTGTCGTTCGCCGTGGTGCTGGCCGCGATGCTGTTCGCCCTCGCCTTTCGCAGCTACACGCTGAGCTGGGAAACCACCATCCTCGAGCCCGCCTTCTTCGTGCGCGTGGTGCAGGCACTGGGCTGGCTGCCGGCACAGTTCGGCTTTCCGGTGCCCGATGCGGCCACCGTGCAATCGGCGGCGCCAGTCGCTGCGGCCCAGCGCACCTGGGCGCTTTGGCTCACCGGCTGCATCGCGGTGTACGGCCTGCTGCCGCGCCTGGCGCTGGTGCTGCTGAGCGCCGCCGTCTGCCGCCACCGTCGCCCGGCCCTGCAACCCGACTGGCAGGCGCCCTACTACCGCAAGCTGCTGGCACGCTTCGCCGCGCTGGCGCCGCCTGCCATCGTCGATGCCGACCCGGGCCGCGCGCACCCCGCCGCGCCCACGGGCCTGCCGGCCTCCGAGCAGCACGACGGCCTGTTCGTCGTCGGCTTCGAACTGCCGCCCGACCTGCCCTGGCCGCCCGCCGGCCTGCCGGCATCGGCGGTTCGCATCGACGGCAGCGCCCCGGCGCGCCGCGCGCTGCTCGACCAGCTCGCGCAGGTCCACCCGCGCACCGTGCTGCTGGTCTGCCACGCGGCCTCGAGCCCCGACCGCGGCACCGAGCGCTTCCTGCGCGAGGTGCTGGCGCATTGCGGCGAATGCCGCCTCTGGCTGGCCGACGCGCCCAACACCACCGCCACGCAGCGCTGGCGCGACTGGCTGCGCGACGCAGGGCTGGCCCACGTGGTCGCGAGCGACCGGCTCGATGCCGTCTTCACGGAAGGCACCGCCACCGCATGACCACCCCGATCCGCATCGCCGTCGTCGGCCACACCAACGCGGGCAAGACCTCGCTGCTGCGCACGCTCACGCGGCGCGTGAACTTCGGCGAGGTGTCGCAGCGCCCGGGCACCACGCGCCATGTCGAGTCGGTCGATCTCGAGGTGAACGGCCAGCCGGCCGTGCGCTTCCTCGACACGCCGGGCCTCGAAGACGCGGTCGCATTGCGCGAGCACCTGGCCGGCCTCGACGCCGCGCAGCAGGCCACGCCGCCCGAGCGCATCCGCCGCTTTCTGCAGGGCCCCGAGGCGCAGGGCGTGTTCGAGCAGGAGGCCAAGGTGCTGCGCGCGATGCTCGACATCGACGCTGCCTTTCTCGTGATCGACGTGCGCGAACCGGTGCTGCCCAAGTTCCGCGACGAGATCGAACTGCTGAACTCCTGCGCGCGTCCAGTGCTGCCGGTGCTCAACTTCGTGCGCGACGCCGCCAGCCGCGAGCCGGCCTGGAAGGAACTGCTCTCCGCCTACGGCCTGCACGTGCAGGTGCGCTTCGATGCGGCGGCGCCTTTCGTGGGCGCCGAGCACGACCTCTACAACGACCTGGCCACCCTGCTGCGCGACCGCCGCGACGCATTGCGCGGCGTGGTCGACGCGCTCGACGCCGAGGCCGATGCGCGCCGCCAGTCGGCCTGCACGCGCATCGCGGACCTGCTGGTCGATGCCGCGTCCATCCGCCGCACCGTGCCGGCCGCCGAGTTCGCCGATGCCACGCGCCGCCAGGCGCTGGTCGCCGGCGTGCAGAAGGACGTGTTCGACAAGGCCCAGCGCTGCACCGACGACCTGCTCGCGCTCTACGGCTTTCGCCAGGGCGATGCCGACGAAGCGCCGCTGCCGATCATCGAAGGCCGCTGGACGCTCGACTTCTTCAACCCCGAGGCGATGAAGGACGCGGGCCTGCGCCTGGGCAAGGGCGCGGTCATCGGCGCGGCCGTGGGCGTGGTGGCCGACCTCGCGGTGGCGGGCCTGTCGCTGGGCGCGGGCGCGGCATTGGGCGGCGCCATCGGCGGTGCGGTGTCGCAGGGCTGGGGCCCGCTCGGGCGCAAGCTGGCCAACAAGCTGCGCGACATGCACGAGCTCACGGTGGAAGACAGCGTGCTGTTCACGCTCGCGGCATGGCAGCTGCAGCTGGCGCAGGCGCTGGAGCGGCGCGGCCATGCGGCCGTGGAGCGCATCCGGGCCGAGGCCCCGTCGGCAGACGAAGACGACACGCTGATGCGTGCCGCCGCCGGCGCCGTGCGCGCCGTGCAGCCGGCGCGCAGCCATCCCGAATGGGAATCGACCGGCGCCCTCACGCGCAGCTTCTGGCGCCCCGCGCCGCAGCGCGAGGCGCTGGCGGGCACGCTATCGAGCGAACTGCGGCGCGCCTTCGACGCCTGAGGCCTCGCCTCAGCCCGCGACCTGTTCGGGCGTGACCTTGGCGAGCGACTTGTCGACGAACGCCCCCAGCCGCGTCTGCACTTCCCCGCCGGTCTGCACCACCGCCGCCATCAGCGACTCGGCGAACATGCCGTCGGTGGCCGACATGTCGGCGATGCGGCTGATCGACGTCACCATCGCGTAGTTCGACAGCGCCGCGTTCTTCGCCACGCGCTTGGCCAGCACCATCGCGGCGCGCAGGCTCTCGCCGGGTGCGGCGATCTCGTGCGCCAGGCCCAGCGTCTTGCCGGCGCGGGCGTCGAGCACGCGGCCGGTGAGCATCATCTCGACCATGCGGCCCGGCGTGATGATGCGCGCCACGCGCACCGTCGCGCCGCCGCCCGTGAAGATGCCCTTCTGCCCCTCGGGCAGCGCGAAGTAGGTCGACGGGTCGGCCACGCGCACATGCGTGGCCGCCGCCAGTTCCAGCCCGCCGCCGACCACCGCGCCGTGCAGCGCCGCGACCACCGGGATGCCGCCGTACTGGATCTTGTCGAAGGTGCTGTGCCAGCGCTGGCACACGCGCATGAAGTCGACCGCCGTGCGTTCCTTGTCGTGGTGCTCCTTGAGGTCGAGCCCGGCACAGAAATGCGGCCCCGCGCCGGTCAGCACCACGGCCTTGGCCTCGCGCGGCAGTGCGGAGAACACGGCGTCCAGCGCGGCCAGCGTGGCCTCGTCGATGGCGTTGCGCTTGGCGGGACGGTTCAGGGTCACGACGGCGACCTCTTCGTCCATGTGCAGGGTGACGTTCCGTTCGATCACGGCAGGGCTCCTTGGGTTGTTGCGGGTTCCGCCACCAGAATGGGGCGCTTCAGGGCTACGATAGCCCTGGGCGCTGCGCCATTGCTTGCAGATCGCGCCCATTCATTTGCAGATTCCGCCAACCGTCTTTTGAACCCGTCATGCCGCCAGAGCGCGCCACCGTCGCCGTCAGCTTCCTGCAGCACCTGCTGAGTGGCGCGCGCCGCCAGCTGAGCCCGCGCGACATCGACCTGCTGGCCGCGCAGGCCGGCCTCTCGCCGCAGCTGCTGCGCCAGGACGGCGCGCGCGTCACGCGCGAGCAGTTCGTTCGCATGTACGAGTGCGTGTCGCTGTTCATGGGCGACGAGATGCTGGGCCTGTGGTCGCGCCCGATCCGCGCGGGCGCGCTCAAGTACCTCGGGCTCAGCCTGCTCGACGCGCCCTCGCTCATGGTCGCCATGTACCGCTTCACGCGCTTCTGGAACCTGCTGCTGGACGACCATCGCCTGCGCATGACCCGCGCCCACGGCGTGGCCACGATCGCCATCGCGCCGCACCCCGAAGCCGCCGCGCGGCCCACCACGCCCTTCGGCCATGCGCTGATGGTCAAGCTGATCCACGGCGTGGCCTCGTGGCTCATGGGGCGGCAGCTGCCGGTGCTGGGCGTCGGCTTTGCGTTCCCGCGCCCGGCGCGCTTCGACGAGTACGCCAACCTGTTCCCGGGCCCGCTGCAGTTCGAGCAGGACACGTCTTCGGTGCGCTTTGCCGAACCCGTGCTGCGCCAGACCTTCCAGCGCACGCGCGCCGAACTGCTCGACTTCGTGCGCCGCGCGCCCGACGACTGGATCTTCGTCACCTTCGACCACGACACCACCAGCGCCACGGTGCGCGAGTTCGTCGCCGCGCACCTCGCGTCGGACGCCACGCTGGGCGCGGCGGCGCGCGCGGTGCACATGTCGGAACGCGCGCTGTCGCGCCAGCTCGCGGCCGAGGGCACCAGCTTTCGTGCACTGAAGGAAGAGGTGCGGCGCGACCTCGCGATCCAGCGCCTCGTGAAGACGCGCGAGCCCATCGACCGCATCGCCGCCTCGGTCGGCTTCGACAACACGCCGGCCTTCCACCGCGCCTTTCGCACGTGGACCGGCAGCACGCCGCGCGGTTACCGGCAGCGCGCGGGCTAGTTCGCGGCGCCGGCGAGCGCCTGCAGCTTGGCGAAGTCGCCCGGCCGCGCGCCCATCTGCTCGGGCGTGGAGCGCTTCGTCACGCGCTCCAGCAGCGGCAGGCGGTTGACCGGCTGCACCGTCATGCCCTTGCCGCGCAGGAACTGCTCGTCTTCGAGTTCGCTGGCGATCACGCCGACGTTGGTCCACTTGGCCGTGTCGGCCAGCGTCTTCTCCACCATCGCCTGCTGCGCCGGCGTGAGCCGGGCCCAGGCGGCCTTGCCGATGACGATGCCCAGCGTGTCGTAGATGTGGCCCGTGAGCTGCACGTATTTCTGCACCTCGTACAGCTGCTTGGCGCGCACCGTGCCCAGCGGATGCTCTTGCGCCTCGACCTCGTTCTTCTTGAGCGCGCCGTACAGGCTGTTGAACGGCAGCGACACGGGCTTGGCGTCGAGCGCGGTGGCGAAGAGCTGGTAGGCCGCGGCGTCGGGCACGTACAGGCGCAGGTCGCGAAAGTCCTCGGGGCGCTGCAGCGGTTTGCCCGAGGTCACCTGCCGCGCGCCGTAGTAGACCGACGCGACCATGCGGTTGCCGCTGCGTTCGTTGTAGCCCTTCATCAGGTCCGCGAGCAGCGGGCTCGCGAGGTACTTGCGCACGTGGTCCAGGTCCTTGAAGGCGAAGGGGTAGCTGCCCAGGCCCAGCGGCGGATAGCCCTCGGCCAGCGTGGCCTGCCCGACGTAGGCGATCTGCATGGAATCGTTGGCGAGCATCAGCGCGTAGTCGCGCTCCTGCCCCAGCTTCGAGGCGGGCACCACCTCGATCTTGATCTTGCCCTCGGACTGCTCGGCGATCTTGCGCGCCGCCAGTTCGGCCTGCTGGTGAAAGATGCTCGCGGGCTCGTAGATGTGGCCCCACTTGAACTGCTGCACTTGCGCACAAGCGACAGCGGCGCTCCCCATGGCGACGCACAGGACAGCAGCCCGGCGCCACGACATCAAACTTTTTTTCATCGGCAGTCCCTCGCGGTGAGAAGGCCCGCCGGCGCGGGTGCGCCAAAGCACGCGGCGGGTGTCGGGAACGCATCCCGGCCGCTGAATGTAAACATTTGCAACCAGAATCCAGACAGGGTTTGCCCGGTCACGGGGCAGTCATGGGGGTTGCCTAGGATCGCGGGCGCCCGACGCACCCACTCCATTCCATCCCATGTACCCCGGCGAACGACTCAACGGCTACAGCCACCTGTTCGGCCTGCTGCTCGCACTGCCGGCGGCCGCGCTGCTGCTCGCCAAGACGCTGCCCACGGGCGACCCGGCGCGCATCGCGGGCGGGCTGGTGTTCTCGCTCTCGGCCGTGGCGCTGTACGCGGCCTCCACGCTCTTTCACAGCACGCGCGGTCGCAGCAAGCGCCTGTGGGAGCGCGCCGACCACTGCGCGATCTTTCTGCTCATCGCAGGCACCTACACGCCCTTCGCGCTCGTCACGCTGCAAGGCCCCTGGGGCTGGCTGCTGCTCGCCGCGATCTGGAGCGCCGCGTGCTTCGGCATCTGGCGCGAGCTGAAGCCCGCCGAGACCGGCACGGCGAAGAAGCCTTCGCTGCCGCTGTACATCGGCATGGGCTGGCTCGGCGTGCTGGCCGCCGCGCCGCTGGCGGCCAAGCTGCACGCCACCGGCCTGGCCTGGCTGGTCGCGGGCGGCGTGCTCTACACGGTGGGCACGGTGTTCTATCGCAACCGGCGGGGGCTGCGCCACGCGCACGGCGCCTGGCACCTGTTCGTGCTGGCCGGCACCACGAGCCACTACGTGGCTGTCGGCTGGTTCGTGCTCTGAAGCCTGGTTCTTACAACGGCTGCAGCTTCGCGGTCTTCATCATCCGCTCGGTCAGTTCCATCTCGCTCGCGAAGCCCTGCACGTAGGCCTCGGTCGTCGACGGGCTCACCTCGCTGCCCAGCTCCGTCAGCGCAGCGATCACCGATGGCTGCTTCAGCGCCTGGCCGAACACCTCGTAGATGCGCGCAGCGATCGCGTCGGGCGTGCCCGCCGGCACCGAGACGCCGCCCCACGACGTGAGCTCGACCCCGCGCAGCCCCAGCTCAGCCAGCGTCGGCACCTGCGGCAAGGCCGCGTTGCGCTTGGCGCCGGCCACACCGAGGGCGCGCAGCTTGCCGCCCTGCACGTGCGGCAGCGCCACCGAGAAGATCGGCATGCCGAAGTTCACCTGGTTGCCCAGCACCGCGTTGACGATTTCCGACGCGCCCTTGTACGGCACGTGCGTGGCCTGCACGCCCGCCGCCTGCAGGAACAGCTCCACGCCCAGGTGCGAGGGTGTGCCGACGCCGCCCGAGGCGTAGTCGAGCTTGCCGGGGTTGGCGCGCGCACGCGCCACGAGTTCCTGCAGGGTCTGGATGCCCGAGCCCGCATTCACCACCAGCAGCACGTCGGAGGTGGTCAGCCGCATGATGTGGCGGAAGTCCTTGAGCGCGTCGTAGCCCGGGTTCTGCTGCATGCGCATGTTGGCGGCCATGGGCGCGCTCGAGTAGATCCAGGTGTAGCCGTCGGGCGCGGCGCGCGCGACCTGGCGCGCGCCGATGTTGCCGGCCGCGCCGCCCCGGTTCTCGATGACGACCGGCTGCCCCAGCAAGGGCCCGAGCGCTTCCGCGAGGATGCGCGCGCCGTTGTCCGGGCCGGTGCCGGCCAGGTACGGCACGACCCACTTGACCGGGCGGGTCGGCCGCCAGGCGGAGGCGTTCGCGCCCGCTGCGCGAGCAACGGCCGGCAGCAGCGCCGAGGCCGCGATCGCGCCGCACAGCGCGCGGCGATGGGCATTGATGAGAGTCATGGCTTGTCTTGTCTCCTGATTGTCTGGTTCGGCCTCAGGCCACGTCGCCGATCAGCTCGCGCGCGATGATGTTCTTCTGGATCTCGCTCGTGCCCGTGAGCACGCGGTACATGCGCAGCATGCGGAACAAAAACTCCACGCGCCGCCCCTGCACGATGCCTTCGCCGCCGTGGATCTGCACCGCCGCGTCGGCCACGCGGAACGCGGCCTCCGAGCAGAACAGCTTGGCCATCGAGGCCTCGGCGCGCGGGTCGCCGCCGGCGTCGATCTGCCGCGCGGTCGACAGCATCAGCGCGCGCGCCGCGCACAGCTGCGTCGCCATGTCGGCCAGCGAATGCTGGATCGCCTGGAACTGCGCGATGGCGCGGCCGAACTGGCGGCGCGTGCGTGCGTAGTCGCGCGCGTCCTTCAGCGCCACGGTCGCCAGCCCCACCATGCCCGGGCAGTGCAGCAGCCGGTTGACCGTGATGCGCCCCAGCGCCAGCGCCAGCCCCTTGCCGGGTTCGCCGATGAGGTTCGCGGCCGGCACGCGGCAATCGGTGAGCACGATGTCGCCCGTGGTCGACTGGCCCGCCATGGTCTTGTAGCCCGCCTGCACCTCGACGCCCGGCTGCGTCAGGTCGACGAAGAACGCCGTCACCTCGCGGCGCGCCGGATCGTCCGAAGTCGACGCCATGAGCACCGCGAGATCGGCAAAGGGCGAGCCCGAGATGAAGCGCTTGCGCCCATTGAGCACATACACGTCGCCCTCGCGCCGCGCCTGCGTCTGCACCGCGCCGGCATCGGAGCCGGCCTCGGCCTCGGTGAGCGCGAAGCAGATCGCCTTCTCGGCCTGCGCCACGGGACGGATGAACTGCGCCATCTGCTCCGGCGTCGCGAACTTGGCCAATGCGCCGACGCGCGGCGGCCCGCTGAGTTCTCCGAACACATGCGGCGCGAGCGGCGAGCCGCTGGCGTAGATCGATTCCTTCACCAGCACATGATCGAGCAGCGACAGGCCCAGGCCGCCCATCGCCGGCGGCAGCGTCATGCCGTAGAAGCCCATCGCGTGCGAGCGGCGCCAGACGTGGCGCAGCGTCTCCCTGTCGGGGCCGTGCTCGTGGTCGATGCCCTTCTCGCGCACCAGGTCGGCCAGTTCGCCGTTCAGGAAATCGCCGATGCGGGCGATCAGCTCGGCCGCGCGCGGCGAGCCCTCGAAGGGGCCGTCGAACAGCGGCGCGCGAATGGCCGAAGCCTCGGTGGGTGCGGCGGAAGGAGTCAGCGTGGTGTCCATGTCGTTCTCTTCGCTCTTGTTCAATTGACGCGCCGCGCGTGGCCGGCCCAGTACGGCGTCTGGATCGCCTTGCGCGCGACCTTGCCGTTGGCGTTCTTCAGCAGCGACTCGACGAACTCGATGCGGCGCGGCCGTTTGAAGCCCGCGAGCCGCGCGGCGCAGAAATCGTCGAGCCCGGCCGTGTCGGGCGAGGCGCCCGGTTTCAGCACGATGTGCGCGGCCACCGCCTCGCCCCACTTGTCGTCGGGCACGCTGAACACGCAGGCCTCGGCCACCGCCGCGTGCTGGTACAGCACGGCCTCGACCTCCGAGGGGTACACGTTGAAGCCGCCGCTGATGACCATGTCCTTCTTGCGATCGACGATGTAGATGTAGCCCTCGTCGTCGGCGCGCGCGAGGTCGCCCGTGTGGTAGCGGCCCTGCTTGAGCACCTCGGCCGTGAGCTCGGGCGCACGCCAGTAGCCGGCGAAGATGTCCTCGCCGCTCACCACGATCTCGCCCACCTCGCCGGGCGCCACCGGCCGGCCTTCGTCGTCGACGATCTCCACCAGCGATTCGAGGAAGGGCCGGCCGCACGAGGCCAGCCGCTCGGGCATGGCGGCACGCGCGAACAGGTGGTCTTCCACCGAGAGGCCGCACACGCCCGAGGTGGTTTCGCCCGCGCCGTAGCCCTGCGACAGCACGGGGCCGAACACGTCCATCGCCTGCATGATCCGCGCGGGCGCCATCGGCGCGGCGCCGTAGCCCAGGCGCTGCAGGTCGGGCAGCGGCCGGTAGCGGCCCTGCAGCTCGGCCAGCAGCATGTTGATCATGGTGGGCACCATGAAGGTGTGGGTCACGCGCTCCTTCTTCATGTCGTCCAGGAAGCGCGCGGGCTCGAAGCCGGTGAACAGACGGATGGTCGCGCCGCTGCACAGCGCCGGCACGATCTGCATGCCCGAGGCGTGCGTGATCGGCCCCACCAGCCCCAACAGGTCGCCGGGGCGCAGGCCTTCGCTGCGCGAGAGGAACTTGCGCAGCTGGGCCAGCCGGTTGCCGAAGGTCTGCATCGCGGCCTTGAGCACGCCGCTGGAACCCGAGGTGTAGTGCAGCACGGCCAGCTCGTCGGCGCGCACGCGCTCGCAGGTGAAGGCGTCGCTCGCGCGTGCCAGCTGGCCTTCGTAGGAAGCGGGCGCGCCTTCGGCCGCGTCGAGCAGCAACAGCTTCGGGGCCGCGCCCTTCAGCAGCGGCAGGAAAGTCTCGGCGCGCGCGGCGGTGGTGACGATCAGCGCGGCGTCGCTGTTCTCGATGACCTCGGCCACCTCGACCGGTGCGAGCCGCGCGTTCATCGGCGCCTTCACCAGCGCGGCCTTGTAGCAGGCCAGCTCCAGCTCGACGATCTCGACGCAGTTGGGCAGGTACACGCCCACGCGGTCGCCGCGCTGCAGGCCGAGCCCGCGCAGGGCATTGGCCAGGCGGTTGGCGCGCCGGTCGAGCTGTTCGTAGGTGCAGGCGCGCTGCGGGCTGGTCACGGCGATCTGCCGCGCATGCAGGCGGGCGGCGCGGGATGCGAGTTCGCCGACGTTGGCGACCTCGGGCGAAAGTGAGGGCAAGTTGTCTCCTTGAGGCCGGTGCCTGTGCACCGTGGGGAGAACTTTCGCAAACAACGCCGCCGCACAACAAATACCGATTGCTGATGCGCGGCCATCACAAAAGATGATGACCCCGGCGCACGGCACCGCCGTGCGCGATGGCTACGCCTTGCCGTCGCCCAGGAACTGCGCGTCCCAACGGCCCGAGGCGATCATCGAGCGCGCCTCGTCGGCCAGCGCCTGCCTCACGAGCTGCGTGGCCGCATCGGGCGCCTTGCCGGCCGGCGTGGCCAGGTGGTAGGTGCGCGCCAGCTCGGGCTCGACGATGCGTGCGATCAACCAGTTCGGCTGATCGCCCGGCCCGTCCGCGAGCGCGCAGGCGGGCGTGACCGTGAAGCCCGCGCCCGCCAGGTAGAGCGAGCGCAGCACGCGCGCCGAGTCGTGCTCGTGCACCACGTTGAGTTCCACGCCCACCGCTTCGGCCGCCGCCTCGACGCGCTGGCGGATGCTGAAGCGGCGCGACTGCAGCACCAGTGGCAAGTTCGCGGCGCGCGCGAAAGGCACCGTGGGACGCACCGGTGCGCCCTTCTTCGCGCGCCCACCCTTCGCGCTTTTTCCGAGCAGTGCCGCCACCTCTCCTTTGGCATCGAAGCCGCAGAGGAACATGCCTTCGCGCACGAAGGGACGCACGTCCAGCCCTTCAACGCTGGGGGTGTCGACCAGCAGGCCGATGTCGGCGCGGCGATCGACCATGGCCTTGCGCACCATCAGGCTCAGGTCGTCGATCACGAACACGCGGATGCGCGGGTGCGACTGCTTCAGCCGCGCCAGCACCGGCCCGAGCAGCAGCGAGGCCAGCAGGAACGGCACCGCCACCGTGACCGAGCCCTCGGGCCCGTCGGGCGCGCGCTGCAGCCGCTCGCGCATCGCCGCGGCATCCGACAGCAGGCGCCGCGCGTCCTGGTACAGCTGCAGCCCCGCGGCCGTGGGCGTGACGCCCACGTGCGAGCGGTCGAACAGCTGCGTGCCGAGTTCGGCCTCGAGCTTCTTGATCTGCGCGGTCAGCGCGGGTTGCGCCACGTACAGCGACGCGGCCGCGCGCGACAGGCTGCCGGCTTCGAGCACCGCGATGAAATAGCGAAGAGACCTCAGGTCCATGGGGCGACGGGGAAAGATGGGGCGCCCATTGTGGCCCCGCCGCTGACTCAGCCTGCGAGGGCCTTGACGGCGATGCGCGTGGCCGAGGCAACCACGTCGTTGCGGCCCTTCGCGTCCTTGTCGGGGAAGGTCAGGTAGACCGACAGCACCAGCGGCGCGCCCGACGGCGGCCACAGCACGCCGACGTCGTTGGTACTGCCGTAAGAACCCGCGCCGGTCTTGTCGCCCACACGCCAGCCTTTGGGCACGCCGGCCAGGAAGCGTTCGGTGCTGGTGGTGTTGCCGAGCAGCCATTCGCGCATCTGCTCGCGCTGCGGCGCGCCGAGCGCATCGCCGAGCGCCAGCCGCTGCACCGTGTCGGACATGGCCGCAGGCGTGGTCGTGTCGCGCGGATCGCCGGGAATGGAGGTGTTCAGCTCGGGCTCGGTGCGGTCGAGGCGGAAGGTGGTGTCTCCGATGCGCCGCGCGAACGCGGTGACGGCGGCCGGCCCGCCCAGCACCTTCAGCAGCAGGTTGGCGGCGGCGTTGTCGCTGTACTGCATGGTGGCGGCGCACATCTCGTTCACGGTCATGCCGGTGGCGAGGTGTTTCTCGGCGACCGGCGAGTGCGACACCAGGTCGCCCTTGCCGACACTGACGCGACGCCCGAGCAGGCTGGCGTCGGTCGCGCTGCGTTCGAGCACCGCCGCGGCGAGCACCAGCTTGAAGGTGCTGCACAGCGGAAAGCGCTCATGCGCGCGGTGCTGCAGGCGCGCGCCGCTGCCGGTGTGGAAGCCCGACACGCCCAGGCGCCCGCCGCAGGCGCGCTCGAGTTCGGCGAGCTGCGTTTCGGCGTCCGACTGCGCGCCCTTCTTCGGCCATGCGCTGCAGGCGCCGGCGAGCGGGGTCACGGCGGCGGCGAGCAACAGGGTGCGGCGCTGGATCAGAGGGTTCATGTGCGTGCGTCTTTCTTTTCGCGAGTGGATGGAATGAAAGGCATCGTAGGAGCGCCGCTGCCGCGCTTCCAGCGCCCGGGGCGCGCACGGCGTCCCGGGTGTATCAGGTGTAACGCCATTCACCTCATTCAACCTTCTGGTTGAATTTTCTTCGGGACCAATCTATATTCAACTTCATGGTTGAACTTGAAATCGAAGACGAACGGCTCGACGCCGTGTTCCACGCCCTGGCCGACAGCACGCGGCGCACCATGCTGCAGCTGCTCGCGCAGGGCGAATGCAGCGTGGGCGAGCTGGGCGCGCCGTTTCGCATGTCCTTCGCGGGCGCCTCCAAACATGTCAAGACACTGGAGCGTGCGGGGCTGGTGTCGCGCACCGTGCAGGGCCGCGCGCACGTGTGTCGGCTGGAACCGGCGGCGCTCGCCACGGCCGATGCCTGGCTGCGCGCGTACGAAGTCTTCTGGAACCACCGCCTGGACGCCCTGGCGGATGCGCTGCGGCGCGATGCCCACGACGACGGCCGCAGCCGCGCGTGAACAACGTCTCTCCCCTCATTCACCCAAGGAGCACCGACCCATGACCACGACCTTGAAGCACAGCCTGGGCACGCAGACCGAGCCCGGCACCCTGCGCATCGAGCGCACCCTGCCCGCGCCCATCGACCGCGTGTGGACCTACCTCGTCGACCCCGATAAGCGCCGCAGCTGGCTGGCCGGCGGCACCATGGCGCAGGCGCCCGGCGCGGTGTTCGAGCTGCGCTTCCAGCACACCGGGCTGTCGGGCGAAGTCGCGCCCGAGCGCTTCGCGGCCTACCGCGAGACCCATGTGCAGCACTCGCGCGTGCTGCGCATCGAGCCGCCGACCCTGCTGGTCATCAGCTGGGGCAGCGAGCGCGAGGACGCGTCCGAAGTCAGCTTCGAACTGTCGCCGCAGGGCGCGCACGCCACGCACCTGGTGCTCACGCACCGCCGCCTGCCCGACCGCAAGGAAACGCTGAGCGTGGCCAGCGGCTGGCACGCGCACCTGGGCGTGCTCGACGAGGTGCTGCACGGGCGCGCGCCGCAAGGCTTCTGGACCCAGCTGGAGGCCGCCGAGGCGGCCTACGCGACGCACATCCGCTGAAGGCCGTCGGGCCGCGTCAGGCCCGGCGGGCGGGCCGCGACGGCTCGCGGCAGGGCTGCACGCGGACCGCGCGGCTGATCACCTGCCGTTGCTCGCGCGCGCTCTTGAGCAGGCGCTCGGCCGCGACCCTGCCGTGGGGCACCGGCGCGCCCTCGCCCATTTCCGACACGGCCACGAACACCGTCTGCCCGCCTTCGAGCACGGCCTGCGTCTTCGGTTGCGACTTGCCCGCGTACAGCGGCGCACCGTCGATGTAGGCCTCCAGCGAATGCGCGCCCGGCGCCACGCACAGGCGCGTGAAGCCGTTGGGCATCAGCGCGGCGTGGAACTCGCCGTCGACATACACATGCGCCGCGCCCGTGCTGGGCGTGGACGTGGCGCGGCGGAAGAACACGACCTGCGCCAGCTCGGGCACCACCGCGGGCGCGGGCCGGTACACGGCCCCCTTGCGCGCGGTCGTGGCCGACACCGCGACAGGCACGGCCATGTTCATCGGTTCGGAGGGCGGCGGCATCGGCGGCAGCGGCACGTACGACGTGACCGCGACGGGGCCGCAGCCCGCGACCAGCGTGGAGGCGGCAAGCACCCAGCGGCCCGCGCGCAGGCGGGGATGGAAGGAGAGGAATCTGGACAAGGACATGGCGTGCTTCGAGCGCCTTCACAAAAAAAGGCAGCCATCTGACGAAGAAAAGGAAGAGCGGGCCGGCCGGAAAACGGCCAGCGCCCAGGGAACGAAGCACTCTAGGAAAAACCACCGCGGCAGGCCATCGGACGAATCCGAAAGCAGTGCGCGATGGCGTGGGCCCGCGCTGAAAACGCGGGCCCGGCGGCGCGTCGGCTCAGGCCGCGCGCAGCCGGCGGGCCGCGATGCGCACCGGCATCGACAACAGGATCTGCGCCATGCTCTTGCCCAGCGGGTCGGTGCGCAGCGAGGCCATGCCGCCGCCGCCCAGCGCCGCTTCGCAGACGAAGTTGAAGGCGCCGATGCCGGGCAGTTCGTAGCGCGTCACCTCGCCTTCGACCAGGTGCGACATGTAGGCGCGCACGGCCTGCGCGCTGAGCTGCTCGCGCAGCACGGGCAGGAAGCGCGGCTCGCGCGCGAGGATGCCGATGTTCGAGACGTCGCCCTTGTCGCCGCTGCGGCCATAGGCCAGGCGGATCAGCGGCACTTCGAGCCATTCGTCGTCCGCGTCCGGGTCGGTGGCGTCCGCCTGCGGCGCCACCTCATCGGCCATGGCGACCTGCGCCGCCTGCGCCCTCACGGCCACGGGCCACGACTCGCCCGCCATCTCGACCACGGGCGTGAACAGCGCCTTGTCCACCAGCAGCGGAAACTGCCGGATCGACAGCGCCACCGACGGCCGCCCGCCGCCCAGGCCGGTGGTGCCGGGCGCCCACGAGGTGCCGGCCGCCGAGATCTCGCGCGCGAAGAGTTCGAGCGGTGCCTTGTCCGCGTGCGTGACGGCCACGCGCAGCACCGCCTGGCGCGGCGGCTGGGCGGTGGCGTGCGGGCCGTAGCACTGCTCGGCGCCCAGCACGTCGATGTGGGTGGCCGAGAAGTCGGCCCAGCCGCGCTGCGCGAACAGGTCGCCCGTGCGGCGCAGCATCGCCTCGCCGCTGCGCCGCGCCTTGGCGGCGGCGTCGAAGCCGACGATCAGCAGCTCGGCGTTGCAGCGGTAGCCCGCGGCGTAGGTGGCCGTGACCTTGTAGCGACCCGAGGGCGCACGTCCTCTCGCGCCCGAAACGCGCACCCGGTTCGCGCCCACGGCCTCGATCTGCACGGTGCGAAAGTCGCAGGTCACGTCGGGCAGCAGGTAGGCCGCGGGGTCGCCGATCTCGTACAGCAGCTGTTCGCCCACGGTGGCGCGGCTCACCAGCCCGCCGGTGCCGGGCGGCTTGCCGACGACGAAGCTGCCGTCGGCCGCGCATTCGACCACCGGGTAGCCGATGTGGGCCCAGTCGGGCACCTGCTCCCAGTCGGTGTGCAGGCCGCCGGTGGCCTGCGCGCCGCATTCGATGATGTGGCCGGCCAGGCTGCCGCCCGCGAGGCGATCCCAGTCGTCGTCGACCCAGCCGAATTCGTGCATCAGCGCGCCGAGCGTGACGGCGCTGTCGACGCAGCGGCCCGTGATGACGATCTGCGCGCCGGCATCGAGCGCCCGCGCGATCGGCACGGCGCCCAGGTAGGCGTTGGCGCTCACGAGGCGTTCGGGCAGCGGCGCGCCCGTGCCCATGTGGCCGATGCCCTGCGCACGCAGCGCCTCGGCATGCGGCAGCGCGTCGTCGCCGGTGATCACGGCGATGCGCGGCGCGAGCCCCATGCCGGCCGCCAGTTGCGTGAGCGCGGCGGCGCAGGCGCGCGGGTTCACGCCGCCGGCGTTGGCGATCACGCGGATGCCCTGGCGCATCACGTCGGGCAGCACGGCGGCCATGGCGGTGGTGACGAAGTCGGTGGCGTAGCCGGCGTCGGGGTTCTTCAGCTTCGCGCCGGCCAGCAGCGACATCGTGAGTTCGGCGAGGTAGTCGAACACGAGGTAGTCGATGCCGCCGTGCGCCACGAGCTGCGGCGCGCCCGTGCTGCTGTCGCCCCAGAAGCCCGAGGCGCCGCCGATGCGCACGGTCTTCTGCTGCGTGTGGGGCGTGTTCATCGCGCGGCTCATTCGGGTTCGATGCCGGCCGCGCGGATCACGCGGCCCCACTTCTGCGACTCGGCGGCCTGGAACTTCGCGAGCGCCTCGGGCGTGCCGGTGGCCGCCTCGCCGCTGGAGATGGCCTGGTAGGCGACGATGGCCGGCGAGGCCGACACCTTCACCAGCATCTCGTTGAGCTTGCGCGTGACGGCCGCTGGCGCGCCCGGCGGCAGGTAGACGGCCGTCCAGTACGACATGTCGTAGCCCTTCACGCCCGCCTCGGCCACGGTCGGCAGCGCGGGCACGGCGGCCAGGCGCTTGTCGCCGCTCACGGCCAGCGCGCGCAGCTTGCCGCTCTTGACGTGCGGCAGCGCCGTGGGCGCGTCGGCGAACATGAAGTCGACCTGCCCGCCCAGCAGGTCGGTGATGGCCATCGGGTTGCTCTTGTAGGGCACGTTCACCATGTCGATGCCCGCCATCTGCTTGAGCAACTCGCTCGCCACGCGGCTGGACGAACTGCCGCTGCCGAAGTTGAGCTTGCCCGGCGACTTCTTCGCCGCCGCCACGAGGTCGGCCACCGACTTGATCGGCGAATCGGCCCCCACCAGCAGCAGCATGTGGCCCTTGGACAGCAGCCCGACCGGCGTGAAGTCTTTCACCGGGTCGTAGGGCAGCTTCTTGTACAGGTGCTCGTTGGCGGCGTGCGTGGTGTTGGTGGTCATCAGCAACGTGTAGCCGTCGGGCGCGGCCTTGGCGACGTACTGCGCAGCCAAGAAGCCGCTGGCGCCCGCGCGGTTCTCCACGATCACCGGCACCTTGTACTCGGTGGTCAGGGCCTGCGCGAAGCTGCGCGCCTGCTGGTCGGTGCCGCTGCCGGCCGCGAAGGGCACGACGACGGTGAGGGGCTTGGCGGGGTAGTCCTGCGCGTGGGCAGGTGCCGCCGCCGCGACCGCGAAGGCCAGGACCGCGCCGAGGCGGAAGATGGAAGTGCGCATGGGTGATGTCTCCGGTGGGATGTAGTTTTAAGAAGGGAAAAGGTGCGGCCGCTCAGGCGCCGTCGCGCGGCGGCACCGGCGGCGCGCCGAGGGCCGCGTTGTGCTCGCCCAGCCGGGGCGCGACCGCGCGGTGCGCGGGCCGCACGCCGTCGATGGACATCGGCAGCGCCGTGAGGCGAAAGTCTTCGCCCGGCACGGGCTGCAGCATGCCCAGCGCCTCGACCTGCGGATGCGCAACCGCCTCGGGCACGGTGTGCACCGGCGCGCAGGGCACGCCGGCGGCGGTGAAGCGCGCCATCCAGTCGGCGCGGGTGCGCGCACGCAGCAGCGGGCCGATCTCGTCGAACAGCGCCGCCTTGTGCTGCAGCCGCTGGCGGTTGCCGGCGAAGCGCGCGTCGGTGGTCCAGTCGTCGCGTCCGAGTTCGTGCGCGAACTTGGCGAAGAGCCGGTCGTTGCCGCAGCAGATCAGCAGCGGCGCATCAGCGGTGTCGAAAGACTCGTAAGGCACGAAGCCCGGATGGCCCGAGCGGTGGCGCTCGGGCAGCCGGCCTTCGTTGACGTAGGCGTCGGCCTTCTGGCCCGTCCAGACCAGCGCGGTCTCCAGCAGCGAGGTGCTCACCACGCCGCCCCGCCCCGTGAGGTGGCGCCGCTGCAGCAGCGCCAGCGCGCCGATCACGGCCCACATGCCGGTGCCCTGGTCGCAGACCGAGGCGCCGGTGCGCATCGGCGGATCGTCGGGTCCGCCGTTGATGCTCGACAGCCCGCTGAAGGCCTGGATCAGCGGCTCGTAGCCCGGCTGCATGCGCAGCGGGCCGGTGTGGCCGAAGGCCGAGATCTCGCAGTAGATGAGCCGCGGATGGCGCGCGCACAGCGAGGGGCCGTCGATGCCCATCGACTGCGTGACGCCCGGGCGCAGGTTGTGGATGAGGATGTCGGCGCCGGCCGCCAGGGTCTCGAAGGCGGCCATGCCCTCTTCGCTCTTCAGGTCGATGGCGACCGAGCGCTTGCCGCGGTTGAAGACGTGGAAGTTGAGCGCGTCGCCGTGGCGAAAGGCCGGGCCCATGTGGCGCGCGTCGTCGCCGCCCTCGATGCGCTCGAGCTTCACGACGTCGGCGCCGAGGTCCGCCAGGATCGCGCCCGCGAAGGGCCCCGCCAGCACCTGTCCGAGCTCGAGCACCCGGATGCCTTCCAGAATTTTGGTGTCCATGTCACGGGGGCGCGGGGCCCCTTGTCTCCGTGTATCGAATGCGCCAGTCTCGGCGTCGCGCATTGATCTGTGAAGAACAATATTCCTATATCTGTGATAACTTGGATGGATCAATCCACAGCCACTCCGGGGAAGCCGCGTCCGTGCGAGTCGACATCACGCTCCAGCAGCTCGAGGCCTTCGTCGAAGTCGCGAAGACCACCAACTTCCGCGCCGCCGCGCAGGCCCTGCATGTGTCGCAGCCGGCGCTCAGTCGCACGGTGCGCATCGTCGAAGACCTGGTGGGCACGCGCCTGTTCGACCGCGACACGCGGCACGTCGAGCTCACGCCGGCGGGGCGCGAGCTGCTGCCGATCGCGCTGCGCATCCTGGAGAACTTCAACAGCTCGTTCAGCGAGCTGTCGCAATTCCTCGAAGGCCGCAGCGGCCACCTCACCATCGCGGCGCTGCCCTCGACCGGCGTGGCGCTGCTGCCCGGCGCCATTGCCGAGTTCCGCCAGCAGCATCCGCAGGTGCAGTTCTCGTTGATCGAAGGGCCGGCCGATGCGGTGCGCGCCGCGGTGGACGAAGGCCGCGCCGACTTCGGCCTCAGCGTGCGCCCCGGCGCGCACGAGCCCCTGCTGTACCGCCACCTGCGCGACGACCCCTTCGTGCTGCTGTGCCGGCGCGACGACCCGCTGGCCGCGCGGGCCTCGGTGTCGTGGTCGGTGTTCGCGACGCGCCCCTTCATTGCGAGCAGCTTCCAGAGCAGCATCCGGCCGATCACCGACGCCGCCTTCCTGCAGCGCGGCCTGCAGGTGCAGCCCGCGCTCGAATACCCGAGCGTGGCCGTGGCGGGCGCGCTGGTGGCGGCCGGGCTGGGGCTCACCGCCCTGCCCCGGCTCGCGCTGCAGCTGTCGCAGAACGACGAGCTGGCCACCGTGCCGCTGCAGCGCCCGCTGATGTCGCGGCCCATCGGGCTGGTCACGCGCGCGGGGCGCTCGCCCTCGCCCGTGGGCCGTGCCTTCATGGACCTGCTGCACCGTCGGGAATCGTCCCGGCGCTGACCGGCGCACGTTGCGCTGCGGCATGATCGACGCCATGCACAGCACGCCCCCGTATCCCCTGGTCATCGTCAAGGTCGGTGACACCCATGACGCGCTGCGCGAAGGCCGCGGCGACTTCGAGCACTGGATCGCCGACGGCCTCGGCACGCAGACCCTGCCCCTCGTGGTGGTCGACCCGCGCCGCGGCGACACGCTGCCCGCGCCCGGCCAGGTCGCGGGCGTGGTCGTCACCGGCTCGCACGCGATGGTGTCGCACCGCGAACCCTGGAGCGAAACCACCGCCGCCTGGCTCGCCGAACTGGTCGCGCGCGACACGCCCGTGCTCGGCATCTGCTACGGCCACCAGCTGCTCGCGCACGCGCTCGGCGGCGAGGCCGGCCACCACCCGCAAGGGCCCGAGGTCGGCACGGTCACCGTCACGCTCGACGCGGCCGCCGCCGGCGACGCGCTGCTGGGCGACCTGCCCGCGCAGTTCCCGGCACAGGCGATCCACTGGCAGAGCGCGCTGCGCCTGCCCGAGGGCGCGGTGAAGCTGGCCCACAGCGCGCACGAGCCCGTGCACGCCTTCCGCGTGGGCGCGCAGGCCTGGGGCCTGCAGTTCCATCCCGAGTTCGACGCCACGACCATGGGCGGCTACATCGAGCTGCTGGCCCGCGACCTCGCCGCCGACGGGCTCGACGCCGCGGCGCTGCGCGAAGGCGTGCGCCCCACCGACGCGGCGGCGGGCCTGCTCGGGCGCTTCGCGCGGATCGTCGAGGCCAAGGCGCAGCCAGCCGTCTGAGCGCGCCGACGGGGCGTCGGCGCGCGACTACAAAAAGCGGGCCGCGCTTGGGTTAAGGTGCGGTTCCTTTCGCAGCTTTCCCCGCCTCATGACCACGCCTTCGTCCCCGCCGGCCCGCAAGCACTTCTCGATGATCCGCGGCTTTCACCTGGCCGATGTGTTCACGCTCGGCAACGCGGCCTGCGGCGTCGGGGCCGTGTTCTTCGCGATGGCCTTCATGCGCAGCCAGTCACTCGCCCACTTCTACTGGGCCGCGGCGCTCGCCCCGGCCGCCTTCATCTTCGACGTGCTCGACGGCCGCATCGCACGCTGGCGCCAGACCCAGTCGGCGCTCGGGCGCGAACTCGACTCGCTGGCCGACGTGATCTCCTTCGGTGTGCTCCCCGCCGCGCTCGGCTTCGCCGCCGGCCTGGACGGCGGCTGGGACTGCGCCGTGCTCATCTACTTCGTCGGCTGCGGCGTGAGCCGGCTCGCACGCTACAACGTGACGGCCGAGGCGCTCTCGGCCGGTGCCGACAAGGTGAAGTACTTCGAAGGCACGCCGATCCCGACCAGCGTGGTGCTGGTGGGCGTGCTGGCCTACGCGGCCTCGAAGGGCGCCCTCGGCGCCAACGTGTGGGGCGGCGCCTGGACGCTCGGCCCCTGGCAGCTGCACCCGCTGGTGCTGCTGTTCGCGCTCTCGGGCACGCTGATGATCAGCAAGACCCTGCGCATCCCCAAGTTCTGACCGCTCTTCTCCCCACTCACCAAGGAGATCCCGCATGACGATGAAGCTGTATTTCGACCCGCGCAGCCGTGCGCAGGTCGCCAAGTGGATGCTCGACGAGGCCGAGGTCGACTACGAGATCGTGCCCACCCTCATCCGGGAGGGCGCCCACAAGCGCCCCGAGTTCCTGAAGATCAACCCGGCCGGCAAGCTGCCCGCGCTGGTCGACGGCCGCACGCGCATCTTCGAGAACGCGGCCATCTGCATGTACATCGCCGAGAAGTACCCCGGCAAGCGCCTGGCGCCGGCCGTGGGCACGCCCGAGCGCGGGCGCTACCTGTCGCTCATGGTCTATTCGACCGCGCAGCTCGAGCCCTCGATGGGCGACAGCCTGCTGAAGATCAAGAGCAACAACAGCGCGCGCGGCTGGACCGATTTCGAGCAGGCCAAGGACGCCGTCGAACGCGAGCTCGGCGACGGTCCCTACCTGTTCGGCGCCCAGTTCACGGCCGCCGACGTGATGATCGGCTCGATGCTCATCTGGCACCGCGCCTTCGGCGGGCGCACCAACCGCCCGAAGCTCGATGCGTACATCCACCGGCTGCAGGCACGGCCCAAAGGCATGAAGTTCGGTTGAGGTAGGGCCTGTTCACCCTATTTCTGGCGTCGCGTTGGCTGGCAAAGGGGCTGGCTGCAAGGCGCCCGTGCGCAGCAAGGCTGAAGCCTTGCAAGCG
>NZ_JBWKOY010000017.1:0-44214 GCF_059416345.1 Variovorax sp. GW821-FHT09D07 | reverse complement strand
TCGCCTTTCTTTTGCCTACGTTTCTTTGGCGAAGCAAAGAAAAGTAGGTCGCCTGCCGGGGCGAGACCCGGCCTCGGGAAGCAAACCCAAAACGGCGTTCACCTAGCAGGAGCAGGTCAATGACCGACAACGCCCTTCCCCCGGAAGACGACCGCACCCGAGTCGTCTCACGCACGCCCACAACCGAAGCTGACACAGGCGGAGCCACAGTCATCACAGCCGGCGGCTTCACCACAGCCTCAGGCACCCCGGTAACAAGTCCCGCCACAGCCACCCACGACGCAGGCCTCCTCCCCGTAGGCAGCCGCCTCGCCGAATTCGAAGTCACCCGAGTAGTCGGCCAAGGCGGCTTCGGCGTCGTCTACGAAGCCTGGGACCACACGCTAGAGCGCGTAGTAGCCATCAAGGAATACCTCCCGACCTCGCTCTCCACAAGACAGCAAGACGGCACCGTAGTCCCCCTCTCAGAACGCCACAGAGAAACCTTCGACCTAGGCATGCGCAGCTTCATCAACGAAGCCCGCCTCCTCGCCCAGTTCGACCACCCCTCGCTCCTCAAGGTCTACCGCTTCTGGCAAGAAAAGGGCACCACCTACATGGTCATGCCCTTCTACAAGGGCGACACCTTGCGAGAGGCACTCGTAGCGATCCCCGCAGGCGTCGACGAAGCCTGGCTCACCCGCATCATGGACGGCGTCACCCAGGCCCTCGCCGTGATGCACAACGCCCACTGCTACCACCGCGACATTGCCCCCGACAACATCATCCTGCTCGAAGGCTCTGGCCGCCCCGTGGTGCTCGACTTCGGCGCCGCGCGCCGCGTGATCACCGACAAGACGCAGGCGATCACCGTCATCCTCAAGCCCGGCTACGCGCCCATCGAGCAGTACGCCGAGATGCCCGACATGTCGCAGGGCGCGTGGACCGACGTCTACGCGCTCGCCGCCGTGATGCACGTCGCCGTGTGCGGTCGCGCGCCGCCGCCGTCGGTGGCGCGGCTGCTGTCCGACAGCTACGTGCCGCTGGCCGGCAACGACATCCTGCGCCAGCGCTACAGCGACCGGCTGCTCGCGGCGATCGATGCGGGCCTGGGCGTTCGGCCCGAAGCGCGGCCGCAGTCGATGGCGGAGCTGCGCGCGGCATTGGGTCTCGAAGTCGGCCACAGCATCGCGCCCACGCCACGCACCGTGCCGCCGTCGGGCGCACGAAGCAGCAGTCAATCAGGTGCCGATGCACCGACGGTGATCGGCACGGCCCACATGCCGAAGCCCATCGCCGCCAAGGCACCTGTTGCGAACGACCACAAGAGTGGCGGCAGCAACAAGGCCGTCCTCGGCGCAGTCGCCGCCGCCGTGCTGGTCGCCGCAGCAGGTGGCAGCTGGTGGTTCCTCGGCCGCTCGGGCAGCGAAGGCGATGCCGGCAAGACGGCGCAAACCGCCACACCCGCACCACCCCCCGACACCCCCACCCAGGTCGCCGAGGCCCCACCGCCGCCGCCACCTCCGCCGCCTCCCAAGCCACGCACCCCGGCCGAATCCCTGCAATCGCTCGCAGCCGGCGCCGCCCCGGGCTTCGAAGTCACGGCCACGCCGAAGAAGGCCGAGGTCGCCATCGGCAAGGACAAGCTGGCCTTCGAGGTGCGCAGCAAGCGCGACGGTTTCGTCTACGTGTTCCTGCTGTCCAGCGGCGGCGAGATGTTCCTGCTGTTCCCGAACCTGCTCGACAAGTACAACAAGATCACCGCCAACGCCGCGCTCGCGCTGCCGCGCGCCTCCTGGCCGATGGACGCCGGCGGGCCGGCCGGCACCAACCAGTTCGCGGTGCTCGTGAGCGAGCACGAGCGCGACTTCGGCGCCTCGGGCGTGCAGAACGAAGGCGTGTTCCCGCAGTTCCCGCTGCCGGTGCTCGCGGCACTCGAAGCCACGCGCGGCACGGGGCCGTCGCCGCTGTTGGGCAAACCGGTGTGCGCGCCGGGCGCCCCGCCGTGCAACGACGTCTATGGCGTCGCGAATTTCAAAATCGTCGAGAAGTAATCGTCTGTAGAGCGTCGGCCGCCTTCGGCCCCCTTTCCACGACCAGGAGACTTTCATGCACACGTCACCGTCGCCGCACTTCGCGCTTCCCCTTTGCCGAACGGCCGCCGTGGTCGCGCTGGTGCTGCTGGCCGCTTGCGCCAACACGCCGCCGACCGCCACGGGTTCGGCCGCCACTGCGCCCACCACAACCGACCCCGCGACCGCACCGGCCCGCCCCACCGGCGGCAGCGTCGCGGGGCAGGCGCGCACCTTCTCGACCCAGCTCGCCACCTACACCTCGGTCGGCTTCGACGCCGTGCCGGGCTGGGCGCGCGACGACTTCTCGGAAAGCTGGCCGGCCTTCCTGGGCAGCTGCAAGGTGCTCAACGGCCGTGGCGCCGAATGGAAAGAGGTGTGCGAGCGCGCGCTGAAGGTCGACGGCAAGAGCACGCAGGCCATTCGCGGCTTCTTCGAGAGCGAGTTCTCGGCCTACCAGATCCGCGACGACGACCGCAAGCCTGACGGCGTGGTCACCGGCTACTTCGAGCCCGAGATCGCGGGCAGTCGCACCTACGTCGCGCCGTTCATCTACCCGGTCTACGGCCAGCCCGAGGACATGCTGTTCGTCGATGCGCGCAAGCTCCCGGCCGGCAGCGGCACGGTGGCCGCGAAGGTCGAAGGCCGCAACGTGATCGTGCAAAGCGGCCTGAGCACGCGCGACATGGGCGCACCGGGCCTGTATGCGCTCGACCTGTCGGCCATCACCCGCGACACGCTCGACCGCAAGGTGCGCCTGCGCATCGACGGCAAGCGCCTGCTGCCGTACTACACGCGCGAAGAGATCGAGACCAAGGGCGCGCCCAATGCCAAGGTGCTGGCCTTCGTGAGCAGCGCCACGGCGCTGTACGAGATGCAGATTCAGGGCTCGGGCCGCATCAAGCTGCCCAGCGGCGAAGTCGTGCGCGTGGCCTACGCCGAGCAGAACGGCCAGCCCTTCCGCCCGACCATCGCGCAGGCCGCCAACGGCAAGCCGCGCAGCGCCGTGAAGGTGCGCGGCGGCTCGCTCGAGCTGACGCTGGACGACGGCGACGACGAAGACACGGGCGCCATCGACAACAGCGTGATCCGCACGCGCGGCTTCACGCTGGCACGGCCGACGGCCAGCGGCGCGGTGGTGGTGCCGGGCCGGCGCACGGCCGGCGCGGTGACCGGCTCCGGCATCAAGGACCCGAGCTACGTGTTCTTCAAGGAATCGACCTCGCCCGCGGGCGGCCCGGTGGGCGCCTTCGGCGTGCCGCTGTCGGCCGGCCGCTCGATCGCGGTCGATCCGCGCAGCACGCCGCTGGGCTACCCGGTGTTCGTGTCGACGCGCACGCCTGGCAGCGGCGCACCCATGCAGCGCCTGACCATCGCGCAGGACACCGGCGGCGCCATCCGCGGCGCGGTGCGGGCCGACTACTTCTTCGGCAACGGCCAGCAGGCCGCCACCAACGCGCGCCGCATGAAGGAGCGCGGGCAGCTGTGGATTCTTCTGCCGCGCGGCCTGGCCGTGGCGCAGGCGGCGGTGTCGGGAGCGATCCGCACGCGCGGCGGCCCGGTCGGCGCCAATCTTCCGCAGTGCCTCGTGCCCACGGAAGGCGTCTGCGTCGACGACTGACCTCTTTTCTTTCGACCCCCTTGGCCCTTCATGCAGGAAACCCTTTCGTCCGCCGAGAGCTCTGAACTCGTCCGCCTCTGGCGGCGCCGGCAGACGCTGTCCTCGGACGACATGGGCACCATGTACCGCATCGTGGGCGATGCGCTCGTGGCCTGCAACCCGCCCGAGCTGCAGGTGCTGGGCGAGGGGCGGCAGGAGCTGGTGGCGCAGTTCATCTACGTGAAGGTGCTGCGGCTCGACGCCGACCCCGACGAGTCGGAAGAGCGCGCCGGCCACAGCGCACCGTCCACCGCCTTCGCGCTGTGCGCGTACTTCCGCCGCTACCTCATCGACTGCACGCGCGCCAGTTCGTTTCGCCGCAAGGTGTCCATCGGCGACCAGATCACCGAGGCCCAGCTCGAGGACGAACTCGGCCCGGGCGAAGACCTCGACGGCTGCCTGGCCGAGCATGGCCTGAGCGCGCAGGCCGTGCAGCTGGCGGCGCGTGCCTTCATCGCCGGGCTGCCCGAGCCCGAGCGCATCCTGCTGTGCGAGGGCTTCGGGCAGGAGGCCGAGGGCGGGTTGTCGGGCGTCGCCTCGCGCCACGCCATCGCCTCGTACCACTACCGCGCCGGCCGGCTGGGCCTCGTGCACAAGCGCGAAGGGCTGGGCGCCGGCTATGCGCAGACCCGCATCGGCAGTTGGATCGGCCAGACCCTGGGCATCGCGATCGAGGCCGACAACATGGCGGCGATCCTGCAGGTTTTCAAAATCCTCGGGGCTGAAGCGTCTTATGTCTGAAGACATAGCCATTCAGGAACAGACGCCATGACCACCGACCTCTGGCCCCCGCTCAGCGTGATCCGCCATGCGTTCGAAACCGGCGCGCCGCCCGGCGATGCTGCGCCGGACGCTGCACCCGTCGCGATGCCGCACGGCAACGCGGGCACGCCCGTGGTGTCGGACCTGCTGCTCCCTTTGACCGAATTGGCCCGGCGCCGCGAGGCTGTCGCCCGGCGCGCCTTCACCGCGCGCTGGGCGCCGGGCCGCCTCGTGAGCGTGGTGCACGACGGGCGCCTGCTCGGCGTGCTGCTCGACCGCTGCATCCACGGCGACCTCTGGCAGGGCTGGATGGCCGCGGGCGAGCCCGACTGGGCCGGCCCCTTCGACGTGCTGCTGGAGCCCGACGACGAGCCCTTCGAGCCGATGTTCGGCGTGATCCAGGCCTGGAACGTGCTCACGCTCGAGCCCAGCCCGCAGCTGGCCGCGCGCGTGCTCGGCGAGGTGTCGGCCACGCGGCTCGCCGCGATCCGCGCGGTGCACGACGAATGGGCCGCGCACGCGGCGCCCGACATCGCGCCCGAGCCCGGGCGCATCGCGCTGCGCGGCGTGGCCGGCGCGTTCTCGGTGCTCTCGGGCACGCCGCTCGGGCCGCAGGACCCGCGCACCGACTACCAGGCGCTGTACCGCGACGCAGGCCTGCAACTGGGCCGCGCGCTGGTGCAACCGCAGGAGGAGGCCCCCGCCGCGCCGCCGCCATCGCCCGCCCGGCCGCTGCCGCGGCCCGAGGACGGCTGGTGGGGCAGCATCCGCCGCTGGTTCGGCGCCGAAGGCTGGGCGCGCCCGGCCTTCGCAGCGGTGGCGCTGTTCGCGGTGATCCAGAACGTGGGGCTCATCGGCGGGCGTGGCACCACCGAAGACGACGACGTGCGCTTCCGCTCGGTGCCCACCGCACCGGTCGCGGCGCAGGCCAACCTGGTCGTGCGCTGGAAGGACGGCGTGCGCATCGACGAGGCCGATCGCCTGCTGCACACGATGTCGGCCGAAGTGGTCGGCGGGCCGGGGCCGAATGGCGTCTGGCATCTGCGCGTGGCCGACCCGGTCGGCGCTTTGTCGGTGCTCGCGACGTCGCCGTTGGTGGCGTCGGCCGGGCCGGCTTCGGAGCCGCCATGAACCTGCGCGCGTGCAGCCTGCGGTTCCTGCTCGCGCTGGTGGTGTGGGGCGCGGGCGGTGTCGCCGCGCAGGCCGCGCAGCGCGCGCTGCTCGTCGGCGTCTCCGAACTCGTCAACCAGCCGCAGGCCCTGTGGCTGCAGGCGCCGCGCAACGACGTGATGCTCATGCGCGATGCCTTGCTGAAGCAGGGCTTCGCCGCACCCGACATTGCCGTGCTCGCCGACGGCGTGCCCGGCGCCGCGTTGCCCGAATCGCAGGCCATCCACGAGGCGCTGGCGCGGCTGCTTGCGCAGTCGGCCAGCGGCGACTTCGTGCTGCTGTATTTCTCCGGCCACGGCACGCGCCTGCGCGACGTGGCCAAGCGCTACCAGGAGCCCGATGGGCTGTCCGAGAACTTCCTCGCGCGCGACGTGCGCGGCACGCTCGGCGCCGATGCCGCGCTCAGCGGCGACCTGCGCGACGTCGACTTCGACGCCTGGATCCAGGCCTTCCTGGCGAAGAACGTGTTCGTCGCCTCGGTGTTCGACACCTGCTCCGCCAACTCGATGACACGCGGCACGGGCGATGCGCCCGCGACCGCCGAGGGCCCGGCCGACGACGAGGTGCGCTGGCGCGGCCTGCGCACGACGCAGCTCATGGGCGGTGCGTCGCCCGCACGGTCCCTGGCTCCGCCGGCGGCGACCGATGCCGTGCCGCGCGCCCGCTACGTGGCGCTGTTCGCGTCCGAGAGCCACCAGATCACGCCCGAGCTGCGCCTGCCGCGCAAGGCGCGCAGCGCCCGGCCGCAGGGCCTCCTGACCTGGGCCGTGGTCGAGTCGCTGGCGCGCAAGCCCGCCACCTGGCGCGACCTGTTCGACGGCGTGCTCGCGCTGTACCCGCCGGTCATCGACGAACTCGCGCAGCGCTTTCCCACGCGCGAGCTACCCTCGCCCGTGGCCGAGGGCAACCTCGATGCGCCGTTGTTCGCCAACAGCGGCGCGCCCGCGTCCACGCGCCCGGTGTGGGGCGCGCAGCGCAGCGGCGACAGCCTGGCCGTCAAGGCCGGCCTGCTCGACGGCCTGGCGCCGCAGCAGGAGGTGCGCGTGCTCGCCACGCTCGACGACGGCACCGTGCGCCGCGCACCGGCCGCCATCGTGCAGATCAAGCTCGGCGGCGCCTGGCTCGCCGTGCCGGCCGCCTTGAAAGACCTGCCGGGCAGCGCGTTCTGGAGCGTCACGCCCATTGCCGAGCCGGCCGCGACGGCCCTGCGCGTGCGCGCCGACAAGCCGCTGCCCGCCGGCCTGAGCCTCGACTACCCGGCCGCGATCCGCCTGGCCGACGACCCCGCGAGCGCCGACGTGCGCTGGACCGACCTCGGCCCCGCGGGCCATCGCCTCGAAGCGCTCGCGCCCGTGTTCGGCACTGCCGCCTCCACCGTCGTGGTGCCCGACGTGGCCGCGCTGCGCCGCCGCCTGCAGGCGCTGGCGCAGCTCAAGTGGCTGGCCCAGCTGCAGGCCCATGCGAAGGGCGGCCAGCTCGACGGTTTCGATGTGGCGCTCGAAGTCTGGAGCGCCGACCGGCTGCTGCGCAGCGTGCCGGTCGCCGAGGCCGCGAGCGTGCTGCCTGCATTGCCTGCACTGAGGACGGGGGAGCGCGTGCGCCTGAACGTGCGCAACACCAGCGGCCGTTCGCTCGACCTCGTCATCACCGGCATCGACGCGCGCGGCGCGCTGCAGGCGGTGTACCCCGACGGGGCCGGCGAAACCAACCGCTTCAAGCGCGGCACGCCCGAGCAGCCGGCGGTCAAGCGTTTCGATCTGCCCTGGCTCGATGCGGCCGGCGAGGCGCGCCTGCTCGTCATGGCGGTGCCGGCCGCGCCCCACAGCGCGCCGCGCCTGTTCGGCGTGGCCACCGCGGCACAGGCCGACGTGTCGGAGGTGCGCGTGCGCGGCGGCCAGCCACCGGCCGCCGGCGGCGAGCGCCAGGTGTTCGCCGCCTTGCTGCGCAGGAGCGCTGGCACGGCAGACGGTGGTGCGCGGCCATGAGGCAGGTGCGCGTGGTCCCGGTCCAGTTTTCTTTGTCCGAATCCGGAGGTTGACATGGCATTTCTCGAAGACGGCTCCTGGAGCCCCGAAGACGCACGGCAGTTCTACGAACTGATCGGCACCGGCTCGGCCGAGACCGACCTGGTCATGATGATCGAGAGCAAGGGCTCGCCCGTCGAAGGCGAACTCGAACGCGTCTTCGACGACGGCAAGGCGCGCCTGAACATCGGCGGCTACTACTGGTCGGTGCAGGTGCCCGAATCGTCCGCGCAGAACCAGGTCGTGCCCCACAACCTGGTCGTCGCACGCCGCAGCGACGCGGCCACGGCCACGCTCGCCAGCCTGCTGCGCGCGCAGGAGAAAGACCTGAAGGTCGTCATCAGCGCCTACAAGGCCGGCGGCGATCCGCAGTCGCCCGAGGCGCAGGCGACCTTCGAGATCTCGCTGGAGAACGCGCGCATCTGCCGGCTGGTGCTCAACTCCGGCGGCCACTGGGGCGTGCCCTCGGAGCTGGTCTCCATCAGCTACCGCACGGTGAAGATCAAGTCGGCCCCGCAGAAGACCAGCGGCGCGCGCGGCGCGGTGCGCGAATGCCAGTTCACCCGGACCTGATTCCGAACGCCCCCAGGAGCACACCGCCATGACGACGACCGCCGCAGACTTCCTCAAGGCCGCCGACCCGGTGGCCGCCCTCAAGGCCCTGAGCGACGACGTGCGCGCCAAGCCCTCCGACTCCAAGCACCGCGTCTTCATGGCGCAGCTCTTGTGCGTGCTCGGGCAGTGGGAGCGCGCGCTCAACCAGCTCACCGTCGCGGCCGAGCTCGACGCGCTCGCCGTGCCCATGAAGCAGGTGTACGGCGAGGCCGTGCGCTGCGAAGGCCTGCGCGCCGACGTGTTCGCCGGCACGCGCACGCCGATGATCTTCGGCCAGCCCGATGAATGGCTGGCACTGCTCATCGAATCGCTGCTGCGGCAAGGCCGCGGCGAGAGCGGGCTGGCCGAAGACCTGCGCCAGCGCGCCTTCGACGGCGCGCCCGCCATCGCCGGCACCATCGACGGCGTGCCTTTCGAATGGCTGGCCGACGCCGACATGCGCCTGGGCCCGGTGCTCGAGGCCTTCGTCAACGGCAAGTACTACTGGATTCCCTACGCGCGGCTGGCGCACATCAAGATCGAGCCGCCCGAAGACCTGCGCGACTGCGTCTGGATGCCCGCGCACCTGCAGTTCGAGAACGGCGGCGAAACGCTGGCCCTCATTCCCACGCGCTACGAAGGCACCGAGGCGCAGGACGACGGCGAGCTGCGCCTGGCGCGCAAGACCGAGTGGCGCGAGCTGCGCCCCGAGGTCTGGGCCGGCTACGGCCAGCGCGTGCTCGGCAGCGACGCCGGCGAGTACGCGCTGATGGACGTGCGCGAGATCCTCTTCACGCCTGCTGCCGTTGATGCGGCCGAGGGCGGCGAAAGCAGCGGCGGTGGCTGAACTCACCGCGCAGGAGCGGCTGCAGCCCTCGCTGCTCGACCGCCTCGTCGACCACGCGCCCGACGAGAAGCGCGAGGGCGACGACAAGCGCACGCTCACCAAGCAGGCGCTGCGCCAGGCCGTGCTGCGCGACCTCGGCTGGCTCTTCAATGCCACGGGGCACGGCCTGTCGATGGACGACAAGCAGCACCCGAATGCCGCGCGCTCCGTCATCAACTACGGATTGCCTATGCTGTCTGGCCAGTTCACCTCGTCGGTGCAGCGTGTCAGCATGGAACAGGCTTTGAAGAACGCAATCCTGCAGTTCGAGCCGCGCATTTTGTCCCGCACACTCGAAGTCGAACTCGTCATGGAAGGCCCGGCCCTGGAGTCCCACAACAGCATCGGCCTGCAGATCCGCGGCATGCTGTGGGCGCAGCCCGTGCCGCTCGAGTTCCTCATGCGAAGCCGCGTCGATCTGGAAGAGGGCCGCATAGAGATCGTGGACATGGCGCAAAACCCAAGGTAAGTCCACATGGACCCTCGGCTGCTGAGCCTGTACGAGCAGGAGCTGCGCTACTTCCGCGAAAGCGCCTCGGAGTTCGCCCGTGCGTTCCCGAAGATCGCGCACCGGCTGGGCATCGAGGGCCAGGAAGTCGCCGACCCGTACGTGGAGCGGCTGATCGAGGCCACGGCCTTTCTCTCGGCGCGCGTGGGCCTCAAGCTCGACGCCGAATACCCGCGCTTCACGGGCCACCTGCTGGACATCGTCTACCCGCACTTCCTGGCGCCCACGCCGGCCATGACGGTGGTGTCGTTCGTGCCCGACCCGGAAGACGCCAACCTCGCGGCCGGCCCCACGCTGCCGCGCGGCGCCGGCCTGCGCGCGCGCCAGGCCGTGGGGCAGAACACGCATTGCGAGTTCCGCACCGCCGCCGCGCTGCGCATCTGGCCGATCGAGGTGCAGCGCGCCCAGTACTTCACCTACGCGCCCGACCTGCCGCTGAACACCCATCCGCAGTCGCGCGCCATCCGCGGCGGCCTGCGCATCGCGCTGCGCGCCACGGCGGGGCTGGACTTCAGCCAGATCGCGCTCGACGACCTGATGCTGCATTTCGGCGGCGCGGAAGACGTGGCCTGGCAGCTGCACGAATGCGCGCTGGGCCAGCCCATCGGCGTGTGGGTGCGACCGCTCACGGCCAGTGGTGCCTTGCAGGGCGCCATGCGCAGCCTGCCGGGCAGCGCCATCGGCGCGGTCGGCTTCGGGGACGACGAGGCGCTGCTGCCGGTCACGGCCACGGGCTTCTCGGGCTTTCGGCTGCTGCAGGAGTACTTCGCGTTCCCGCAGCGCTTCCAGTTCGTGCGCATCGGCGGGCTGCAGGCGCTGCTCGCGACGATGCCGGTGACCGAGCTGGAGATCGTGCTGCTGTTCTCGCGTGGCGATGCGGCGCTCGAGAAGCTGGTGAGCGCCGACAACGTGCAGCTGCACTGCGTGCCCGCCGTCAACCTGTTCACCAAGCGGCTCGACCGCGTGCCCGTGACTGAGGGCGTGAGCCAGTTCCACCTGGTGCCCGACCGCACGCGCCCGCAGGACTTCGAGGTGCACACCGTCACCGAGGTCATCGGCCACGGCGCGCCCGGGGCCGACGCCGCGGTGGCCGAGCAGCCGTTCCGGCCGTTCTACTCGGCCTTCCACGGCAGCCGCAACAGCCACCCGGCCTACTTCACGACCACGCGCGAGCCGCGCATGCTCTCGGTGCGCCAGCGCACCGAAGGCCACCGCAGCAGCCACATCGGCTCCGAGGTCTACATGCAGATCGTCGACCCGCAGCAGGCGCCGTATGCGGCCACGCTGCGCCAGCTCGCCGTGACCGCGCTGTGCACCAACCGCGACCTGCCGCTTCTGATGCCGCTGGGGCGCGACAACGATTTCGACTGCGTCGATTCCTTTCCCGTGCAGCGTGTGCGCATGGTGCGCGGGCCGTCGCGGCCGGTGTCGCCGGTGGTGAGCCAGGGGCTGGGCTGGCGCGTCATCGACCACCTGGCGCTCAACTACCTGTCGCTGTCCGACAGCACGCCGGAGCAGGGCGCCGCCGCGCTGCGCGAGACGCTCATGCTCTACGCCGTGCATGCCGACGAGATGCGCCAGGGCCAGGTGCGCGGCCTGCTGTCGGTCAAGAGCAAGCCCGTGGCGCGGCGCCTGCCGCTCGCGGGCCCGATCGCCTTCGGGCGCGGGCTCGAGGTGACGCTCGAAGTCGACAAGGACGCCTTCCACGGCCACAGCGCCTTCCTGTTCGGTGCCGTGCTGGCGCAGTTTCTCGCGCGCCATGTCGAGGTGAACCACTTCGTCGAGACCGTGCTGCGCGTCGCGGGCAAGGGCGAAGCCATGCGCTGGAGGCCGCTGTGCGGGACACGACAGATTCTGTAAGCACGCGGGTAGACAACGCGCTGCGCGGGTGGTCGGCGCAGCCATGGGACTTCGACTACTTCGCCGTGATGCGGCGCATCGAGTCCGTCGCGAAGACCACGCCGCGCTGGGGCCGCGCCCTGCTGCCCAGCGCCGAGCCGGTGCGCGTGGGACAGGAGCCGTCGCTGTCGTTCGCGCCCGCCAGCTTCAGCCGTTTCGAGCCGGCCACCGCGCATTCGCCGCCGCGCCTGCGCCAGCACTTCTTCGGCTACATCGGCCCCAACGGCCCGCTGCCGGTGCACCTGAGCGACTTCATCCGCGAGCGCAGCCTGAACCACGGCGACCCGACCTGGCTGGCTTTTCTCGACACCTTCTCGCACCGCTTCTCGCTGCACTTCTACCGCGCGTGGGCGCAGTCGCGGCCGGCCGTGGCGCTCGACCGGCCCGGCGAAGACCGCTTCCGCCTGCAGGTCGGCGCACTGGTCGGCATCGGCACGCCGGGGCGCATCGACCGCGACGAGATCCACGACGACGCGCGCCTGCACTTCTCGGGCTGGCTCGCGCGCCGCGTGCACAACGCGGAAAGCGTGGAGTCGGTGCTGTGCTGTTATTTCGGCGTGCCGGTGAAGCTGGAGCGCTGGGTCGGCCACTGGATGCGCGTGCCCACGGACGAGGTCACGCGGCTGGGGCAGGGCGAGAGTTCGCGCGCGATGGGCATGGGCGCCATGCTCGGCACGCGCGCGTGGGACCGCCAGCATCGCGTGCGCCTGCACCTGGGGCCGCTCACGGTCGACCAGTACCGCATGTTCCTGCCCACCGGCGACGCGCAGCCCGTGCTGCAGCGCTGGATGCAGCAGCTGCTCGGCGACACCCTCGAATGGGACGCCGAACTGGTGCTCGAGAAAGTACAGGTGCCGCCCACGCGCCTGGGCCAGGCCCGGGGCAACGGCCCGCGCCTGGGCTGGGTCTCGTGGCTCGGCGAACGCCCGCGCACGCGCGATGCGGCCGATGTGCGCATTGCCAGCCAGCCGTCGAGGGCGCGCCTGCCGCAGCAGCCCGCCTCTTTTCAATAAACCCATCTTCATTCGTTCAGAAGAGATACGGAGTCCTCCATGAGTGAAATCAGCCGCACCGCCCTCTTCGGCAAACTCAACTCGCTGGCCTACAAGGCCATCGAGGGCGCCACCGTCTTCTGCAAGATGCGCGGCAACCCGTACGTGGAGCTGGAGCATTGGTTCGCCCAGCTGCTGCAGGCGCAGGATTCCGACCTGCACCGCGTGATCCAGCACTACGGCCTCGACGTGTCGGTGATCGCGAAGGACATGACGGCCGCGCTCGACCGCCTGCCGCGCGGCGCCACCGCCATCAGCGATTTTTCGCCGCACATCGAGAACGCCATCGAGCGCGCCTGGACCTACGCCACCCTGCAGTTCGGCGAGGCGCAGGTGCGCACCGGCTACATCCTGGTGGGCATGCTCAAGACGCAGAGCCTGCGCAACCCGCTGTTCGGTTTGTCGAAGCAGTTCGAGAAGATCAAGGTCGAAGACCTGGCCGACAACTTTCCCAAGATTTGCGACGCCTCGCCCGAAGCGCAGATGCGTGCCCAGGACGGCACCGGCATGGGCAGCGGCGCGCCCGGCGAAGACTCGGGCGCCATGGCGCCGGCCGCCATGGGCAAGGGCGATGCCCTCAAGAAATTTGCTGTCGACCTCACGGAGAAAGCCAAGAAGGGAGAGATGGATCCGGTGACCGGGCGGGACGAGGAAATCCGCCAGATCGTCGACATCCTCATGCGCCGCCGCCAGAACAACCCGCTGCTGACGGGTGAGGCGGGTGTGGGCAAGACAGCGGTGGTGGAAGGCTTCGCGCAGCGCCTGGCGCGCGGCGACGTGCCGCCGCAGTTGAAAGACGTGAAGCTGCTCACGCTCGACATCGGCCTGCTGCAGGCCGGTGCGAGCATGAAGGGCGAGTTCGAGCAGCGCCTGCGCCAGGTGATCGACGAGGTGCAGAGCTCGCCCACGCCGATCATTCTGTTCATCGACGAGATCCACACGCTGGTCGGCGCGGGCGGCGCGGCCGGTACCGGCGATGCGGCCAACCTGCTCAAGCCGGCGCTGGCGCGCGGCAACCTGCGCACCATCGGCGCCACCACCTGGGCCGAGTACAAGAAGTACATCGAGAAAGACCCGGCGCTCACGCGGCGCTTCCAGGTCGTGCAGGTGCCCGAGCCCGACGAGACCAAGGCGATCCTCATGCTGCGCGGCGTGGCCAGCGTGCTCGAGAAGCACCACCGCGTGCAGCTGCTCGATGAGGCCATCGAAGCGGCCGTGAAGTTGAGCCACCGCTACATTCCCGCGCGCCAGCTGCCCGACAAGGCCGTGAGCCTGCTCGACACGGCCTGCGCGCGCGTGGCCGTGAGCCAGCACGCGACGCCGCCCGAAGTCGAAGACTGCATGCGCCGCATCGAAGGCCTCACGGTCGAGCAGGAGATCATCGGCCGCGAAGAAGCCATCGGCATCGACGTGACCAAGCGCGCCGCGCTGGTGGCCACGCTGCTGGCCGAATCGAAGGTGCAGCTCGAAGCGCTGAACGCGCGCTGGCAGGAAGAGAAGGGATTGGTCGACCGCCTGCTCGAACTGCGCAGCAAGCTGCGCGCGGGCAACAAGCCGGTCGATGAACCGGCGGCCGGTGAAACCGCCGCCGAGGCCGGCCCCGACCGCGCCACGCTGCTGGCCGAGCTGCACGAACTGCAGACGAAGATCCACGCGGTGCAGGGCGAGTCGCCGCTGATCCTGCCGTCGGTCGACGAGCAGGCCGTGGCCTCGGTGGTCGCTGACTGGACTGGCATTCCCGTCGGCCGCATGGTCAAGAACGAAGTGGAGGCGGTGCTCAAGCTCGCCGACACGCTCAACCAGCGCGTCATCGGCCAGAAGCACGGCCTGGAGATGATCGCGCGCCGCATCCAGACCTCGCGCGCGCGCCTGGACAACCCGCAAAAGCCCATCGGCGTGTTCATGCTCTGCGGCACTTCGGGCGTGGGCAAGACCGAGACCGCGCTGGCGCTGGCCGAGGCGCTGTACGGCGGCGAGCAGAACATCATCACCATCAACATGAGCGAGTTCCAGGAGGCGCACACCGTCTCCACGCTCAAGGGTGCGCCCCCGGGCTACGTGGGCTACGGCGAGGGTGGCATCCTGACCGAGGCCGTGCGCCGCCGTCCGTACAGCGTGGTGCTGCTCGACGAAGTGGAGAAGGCCCACCCCGACGTGCACGAGATCTTCTTCCAGGTCTTCGACAAGGGCTGGATGGAAGACGGCGAGGGCCGGATGATCGATTTCAAGAACACGATCATCCTGCTGACCACCAACGCCGGCAGCGAGCTCGTGATGAGCATGTGCCGCGACCCCGAGCTGCTGCCCGATTCGAATGCGCTGGCCGACGCGCTGAAGGCGCCGCTCATGAAGGTGTTCCCACCCGCGCTCTTGGGCCGCATCGTCACCATTCCCTACTACCCGCTGTCGCCCGAGATGATGAAGAAGATCGTGCGGCTGCAGCTGGGCCGCATCAAGAAGCGCGTGGAGACCAACCACGGCGTGCCCTTCGAATACACCGAGGCGGTGATCGAGCAGGTGGTCGCGCGCTGCCAGGACCCGGAGTCGGGCGGGCGCGTGATCGACGCGATCCTTACCAACACGGTGCTGCCCACCATTTCGGTCGAGTACCTGCAACGCCTGGCCTCCGGCGGCGAGATCCGCCGCGTGGCGCTCGACGTGAAGGACGCCGACTTCACCTACGCGTTCGACTGAGCCCCCCGCAGCGCGACGCCCCACTTCCGAGAGACCCAAGATGGCCGACCACGAGTTCCGCATCGAGAGCGATTCGCCCGCCAAGGACGACCTGATGTTCTGGCGCATCGTCGGGCACGAGGCGCTGGCGCGCCCCGCGGCCTACGAGCTCACCGTGCTGTCCAAGAACAAGGACCTCGCCGCCAAGGACATCCTGGGCCACGCCTTCGACGTGGTCATCGAGTTCAAGGACGCCGACGGCGGCGCGCACGAGCGGCATTGCCAGGGCCATGCGGTGCGCTTCGTGCGCGCGGGCCACATCGGGCGGCACTACGAGTACCGCATCGCGCTGCGCTCGTGGTTCTGGCTGCTCACCAAGCGCGCCAACTCGCGCATCCACCAGGAAAAGAAAGTGCTCGAGGTGCTCGACGCGGTGTTCGAGGACAGCCCGATCAAGCGCTTCAAGAAGACCAAGGCCACCAACGTCATCGGCACGCACAACCCGCGCCGCTACTGCGTGCAGCACCAGGAGAGCGACTACCAGTTCCTGTCGCGCCTGCTGGAGGACGAGGGCATCTACTACTGGTTCGACGCGCACGACGCGCCCGGCACCATGCACCTGTCGGACGCCAGCGACCTGGCGCACGACAAGCTGCCCGCGACCGACACGCTGCGCCACATGGCGGTCCACGCGGCCGAGCCGCGCTTCAACGAGATCTCGCGCTGGGTCAGCGCGCGGCAGTTCGACACCGGCAAGCATTCGTCGCGCGACAGCGACTTCAAGGCCATCAAGAAGAAGCTGGGCGCCGACATCGACAGCTCCGACCAGCACGAGCTCGCCGAGTTCGAGATGTTCGAGTTCCCCGGCGGCTACTTCAGCGGCGACGACGCCGAGACGCGCGCCAAGCTGCGCGGCGACGAACTCAATGCGCGCCGCGACCGCCACTGGGCGCTCACGCCGTGGCCCGACGTGGCGGCCGGGCGCAGCTTCAAGTTCGAGGACGACCCCGACGGCACGCGCAACGGCGACTACGTGATCGCCGCCTGCACCTTCATCGCCAGCCATCGCGGCTACGAAGGCGTGAGCGCCAGCGCGCCGGCCCAGCCCGTGCAGCGCGCGCTGGCCGAGGTGCTGCGCGACGACGCCGTGAACGCCGACACCCTGCCGGTGCTGGAAGAGCTCATCGCCGCCACGCCCGCGCTGGCCGCCGCGCAGACCGGCAGCAGCCTGTTCCTGCTCACCGTGATGCCGGTCGACCGGCCGTTTCGCGCGCCGCGCCTCACGCCGCGCGTGACCATGCCCGGCCCGCAGACGGCCATCGTGGTCGGCCCCAAGGGCGACGAGCTGCACGTGGACGACCACGGCCGCGTGAAGGTGCACTTTCACTGGGACCGCTACGACGACAGCAACGAGAAGTCCACCTGCTGGGTGCGCGTGTCGCAGCCCTGGGGCGGCAAGGGCTGGGGCGGCTACTTCGCGCCGCGCATCGGCCAGGAGGTGATCGTCGACTTCCTCAACGGCGACCCCGACCGGCCGGTGATCGTGGGCCGGGTCTACAACGACGACCAGCCCATTCCGTACAAGTCGCCCACGCAGAGCGGCTTCCGGACCCGGTCCACGCCGGGCGGCGGCGTGAACAACTACAACGAGATCATGTTCGAGGACAAGAAGGGGTCCGAGAACATCAACATCCACGCCGAACTCGACATGAGTCGCAGCGTGGAACGCGACGACTCGGGCAGCGTGGGCCGCGACCAGTCGCTCAAGGTCGACCGCGACCAGACCGTGAGCGTGCAGCGCAACCGCACGGTCAACGTCACCAACAACGAGACCAAGAGCGTCAAGGTGGCGCAGAAGATCACGGTCGGCGCCAGCCAGGACGTGCACGTGGTGGCCAACCAGACCACCAACGTGGACGGCGCGCACGCGCTGGTCGTCAAGGGCGACCACCGCATCGAGACCAAGTCCGCGCGCACCGACTTCACGGCCTCCAACGAAAGCCGCACCGTGGGCGGCAACCAGACGGTGACCATCGCCGGCAACATGGCGCACAAGGCGTCGCGCATGACCTTCGAGGCCGGCCACATCGAGTTCAAGGTGACCGGCGGCAACTCGATGAAGATGGACGCCGGCGTGGCGCCGTTCCAGGCCAACTTCATGCAGTACAGCCTGGTGAGCAACACGCACATCAACCTGATGGCCATCGGCGACATCAACCAGACCTCGCTGGGCTCCAACACCACGGTGCTCGGCGCCAACAGCAGCGGCTACATCGGCACCAACAGCGAGGCGAACCTGGGCGCGGCGCGTTCCACCTTCCTGGGCATGAGCATGGACAACGCCGTGGGGCTGGCGGTGGCCAACTTCATGGGCATGCAGATCGAGAACACCATCGCGCTCAAGCTCGAGACGGTGGCCTCGATGGGCATCGAGCGCAAGCTCGGCAGCCTGCGCGAGGCGCCGATCCACATCTTCAAGGCCGGCGGCGGCGGGGGCGGGGGCGGCGGTCCGCCGCCGCTGAACCGCGTGGCCGCGCTCTTCTCGGCGGTGGGCGCGATCCGCGGGCTGTTCCTGGGTGCGCGCGACGTGGACGCCACCTTCACCCAGTACGAGAACGCGGCCAAGCAGCTCGAGGAGGCGGCCAAGGACCCGGACGTCGGCCGCATTCCCGGCCTGCAGAAGCGGCTGCAGGACATGGCCGCACTGGCGCGCGATCGCAAGGCGCAGGGCGAGGCGCTGGCGGGATCGCACTACGGCACCGACACGGCGATCGGCGCGGGTACCGGCGCAGCGCTGGGCCTGGTGACCGGTCCGTTCGCGATCATCGCGTCGCCGGTGCTGGGTGTCGCGGGCGCCGTGGTGGGCGGTCCGATCGGCGCGATGGGCCGCGCGATGGGCAGCGGTGCCGAGGACCAGGCCGATGCGCTCAAGCCGGCCGAGGACGGCTCGGTGCCCGCGCCCCAGCCGACCCCCCAGCCCTCGCCGGCGCAGACGGCACCGGCCGGCACCGGCGAGCCCGCCAGTTCGAGCCAGCCGGCAGGGCCGAGCGAGCCTGCCAGTTCGAGCCAGCCGGCAGGGCCCAGCGAGCCTGCCAGTTCGAGCCAACCGGCAGGGCCCAGCGAGCCCGTCAGCTCGAACCAGCCACCGGCGGCGGACGGGCCCCAGAGCACGCCCGGACCCACCAGCTCGCAAGACCCCAACAGCTCCGGCGGGTCGGGCACGCCCTGACGGGCCGGGCCGCACGCGATGCAGATCAACAAGCCGCAGGCCCTGGGCCTGTCCACCCGCCCGATCGAGTACCGGGGCCGGCGCGCACTGTGCATCAGCGCGCTGCTGCATGTGCCGCTCGAGCAGGGCGCGCACGGCCGGCTGTGGGGCGAGCAGTCGATGTGGGATTTTCTGGCCGAGGAAATGGCGGAGCCCCTGGTCGACGAAGGCGTGGCCAAGCTCACCGCCGAATTCCTGGTGCACGGCCGGGCCTGCCCGCCGTCGGCACCGGCCACCGGCTGCGCGGTGCGCGTGCGCGTGGGGCCGGTGAGCAAGACGCTGGTGGTGATGGGCGACCGGCACTGGGAGGGCGAACGCGCCAGCGCGCCGCAGCCCTATACCCAGATGCCGATCGGCTGGGAGCGCGCCTACGGCGGTGCCGATTTCGCGGCCAACCCGGCAGGCATCGGCCGGGCCGCCGTGCAGGGCGTGCGCCCGCTGCCCAATGTGGAATGGCCGCACGCACCGCTGCACCATCCCGACCAGGTGGCGGAGCCGGCCGGCTTCGGCCGCCTCGATCCGATGCACCCGGCGCGTGCCGCCTGGCGCGGCACCTACGGGCCGGAGTACCTGCGCGAGCACGCGCCCGGCTTTGCGCCCGACACCGACTGGCGCTTCTTCAACGTGGCCCCCGCCGACCAGTGGTTTGCCGAACCGCTGCGCGGCGACGAGGAGCTCGAGTTCGTCCACCTGCACCCAGAGCACCCCACGCTCACCGGGCGCCTGCCCGGCCTGCGCGCGCGCGTGTTCGCCGCCTACGCGATGGGCGCGGGGCAGGACGACGCGCTGCGCGAAGTGCCGATGCGCCTGACCACCGTGTGGTGCTTTCCGCATGCGCAGCGGCTGGTGCTGGTCTTCCACGGCCTGGCGGAGATGGCCAGCGACGACGGCAGCGACATCCGCGGCATGACCTGCGGCGTGGAGCGCATCACCGAGGCGCCGCGCCCGGATGCGCACTACCTGCACGTGATCGCGCAGCGCGCCGATCCGCGCCTGGGCCTGGTCCACAGCCTGCGCGACAGCGACCTGCTGCCCGAGGGCCTGGACATCACCGATCCGCATGCCGAGGCCGCGCGCGCGCCTTTCGCCAGCGACGGCGTGCAGGCGCAGGCCCAGTACCGGCGCGCCGAACTCGATGTGGCCATGGCCCGCGAACAGCTGCGCGGGCTCGGCAAGGACCCCGACGCGCTGGGCGTGACGATGCCGCCGCGCGAGCCCGTGCCCAAGCCCGACGAGCTGGCCGAGGTGCTGCAGCGGCAGATCGAAGCCTCCGAGCTGCAACAGCTGCATGCACTCAACGACGTGCTCGCGCACATGGAGCAGGCCATCGCGATGGCGCGCGAGCGCGGCGTCGACCTGGCGCAGTTGCAGCACCGCGGACCGCCCACCTACCGCGCCGAGCAGGACCTGAAGCAGCTCGAACAGACCGCGCGGCACGAGAAACGCGACTTCCGGCCCGAGGTGGTCTACGGCCCGCTGCTGCAGAAAGAGGGCGCCGACTCGCTGGGCTACCTGCAGGCGGCGCACCAGCAGCCGCCGGTCGATCGCATGGCGCCCGATGCGGCCGCGGCGTTGCGCGACGAGATCCGGCGGGCGGCGGCATCGGGCTTTCGCGCCTTCCGCGGCATGGACCTCACCGGCGCCGACCTGCACGGGCTGGACCTGCGCGGCGCGGACTTCACCGGCGCCTGGCTCGAAAGCGCCGACCTGCGCCAGGCCAATCTCTCGGGCGCCAACTTTTCATATGCGGTGCTGGCGCATGCCGAGCTGAGCGGCGCCATCGCCATCGGCACGAACTTCGAGGGCGCCAACCTGGGCGCGAGCCGCCTGGACGGCTGCGTGCTGGACGACGCCGACCTGCGCACCGCCGTGCTCGAGCGCTGCCAGCTGGAAGGCGCACGCGGCGCGCGCGCGCAGCTGGGCGGCACCTCGTTGCTGGACGCGGCCTGGGGCCGTTGCGACTGGAGCGAGGCGCAGGCCGGCAGGCAGGTGTTCTATCGCGCGGACCTGCGCACCGTCGCCTTCACGGGCGCGACGCTGGCCGGCGCCAGCTTCGTCGAGTGCGACCTGCGCGGTATCGATCTGCGCGGCGCCGACCTCGCGGGCGCCAACTTCGTCGACTGCCAACTGCAGGGCGCGCGCTGGACGCAGGCGCGCGCCGCCGGCGTGGTCGTCACGCCCGCGTGCGACATGACGGGCGCGGACCTCGGCCATGCCGACCTCGCGCATGCCAACTTCGGCGGCGTGGCGCTGGCCGACGCCAGCTTTGCCGGCGCCGTGGCCGACGGCGCCAACTTCACCGGCGCGCGCATGCCCGGCAGCGACTGGCGCCTGGCCTCGGCGCGCGGTGCGCTGCTGCGCAAGGCCGTGCTGCGCGGGGCGCGGATGTCCGGCGCCGACCTGCGCGACGCCATGCTCCAGCATGCCGACCTGCGCGGCGCCGACCTGCGGCGCAGCAACCTGTTCCAGGCCGACCTGTCGCGCGTGCGCCTGGACGGCGACGTGCGGCTGGACGACGCGCTGCTCACACGCACCCGCACCTGGCCGCGGCTGAGCGCCGCCGAGCAGGCGCAGCCCGTGCCATGACGCCCGAAGTCCTGGCCATGGCCGCCGCCATCGGCGAGCCCATCGAGTCGCTGGACCTGCAGGGCGGCCACTTCGCGCGCGCCGCGCTGGCCGGCGCGCTGTTCAGCAAGGTCGACCTGCGCCGGGCCGACCTGCGCGGCGCCGACCTGCACGAGGCGGTGTTCGACCAGTGCGACCTGCGCGGCACGCTGCTGGGCACGGCCGATCTGCGGCGGGCCACCTTCAACCAGTGCCAGCTCACGCACGCCGACCTGGGCGAGGCACGGCTGCATGCCGCCACCCTGAACGAGTGCGAGGTGTCGCACGCGCGGCTGGCCGGTGCCGATGCGTCCATGCTCGTGGCCAACCGCAGCAAGTTCGCCCACGCCGGCCTGCAGGACGCGAGCCTGGACAACGCCACCTTCAACCAGTGCAGCCTGTTCGATGCCAGCGCGGAGCGCGTCAACTGGCGCCAGGCGACGCTGATGGAATGCGACGTGCGTCACCTGGCCTGGAGCGGCGGCAATTTCGAGCGCACGGTGTTCGTCAAGACCCCCCTGGCGGGGCAGGACTTTCGCGGCCAGTCGCTGCGCGGCTGCCAGTTCGCCGGGGTCGACCTGCAGGGCGCCGACTTCACCGACGCCCGCCTGCCGCAGTGCAGCTTCCAGGGCGCGCTGCTGGGCGGTGCGCGGCTGGCCGGCGTGCAGGCGCCGCGCGCCATCTTCTGCGAGGCGCAGGCGGCCGGCGTCGACTTCTCGGGCGCCGACCTCACGCAGGCGCTGTTCACCGGCGCGTTGCTCGAAGGCAGCGTGTTCGCACGCGCCCGCCTGCACCAGGTGCATTTCGCCGGTGCGCGCATGGCACGCGCGCAGTGGCAGAACGCGGTGCTCGACCACGCCGACCTCAGCCACGCCGACCTGCGCGGCTGCGACATGGCGGGCGCCTCGCTGCTGCGCGCCCAGCTGCACGGCGCGCTCACCGAAGGCGCGCGCATCGACGACCACGCCCGCGCGCTGACGCAAGACCCGCAGCGCGCCGAGGCCGAGCGCTGGCGCGCCGTCGCCGCCTGACCCCATCCGCACATCCTGGAGAGCCCCATGAGCAAGACCCGAACCCCCGGCAGAAGCCCCAGCCAGCGCAGCCCGCACAGCCAGAGCCAACCGGTCTGCGCGCCGGTGGTCGACCCCACCGTCGCCATCGCCGGCGCCTGCCAGGGCGGCCTCGTCACCGCCGTCGTGCCCGATGCCACCGTGCGTGTGCGCGTCGGCCTGCGGGGCGAGGTGCAGGCGCGGCGTGCGGCCAGCTGCCTGCTGGTGCCGGCCGTCGGCGACACCGTGGCCTGCCTGCGCACCGGCCCGTCGGAGCTGTGGGTGCTGGCGGTGCTGCAGCGCGACGCGGCGCAGCCGGCCGTGCTGCGGTGCGACGGCGCCCTGCACCTGGAGGCCGCGCGGCTGCAGCTCGATGCCGACCAGCTCGAGCTGCGCGGGCGTCGCACCCACCTGGTGGCCGACGAGGTGGAGGTGGCCGCGCGGCAGTTCCGGCTGTGCGCGGGCACCATCAAGTTCGTCGGTTCGGTGCTCTCGAGCGTGATGGACCGCGTCACCCACTTCAGCCGCCACTACCTGCGCACCACGCAGGGCACCGACCGCGTGCAGGCCATGCACATCGACCACGAGGCGCAGCAGCTGATGCAGCTCAAGGCCGAGCATGTGATGGTCAACGGCGGCAAGCTGGTCAAGACGCGCGGCGCGCAGATCCACTTCGGTTGAGGAGACGTCCCATGTTCGCCAACTGCCAGCTCATGGGCACCGACATGGCCTTCCCCGACGTCTGCATGACGCCGGCCGCGCCGTCGCCGCTGCCCATTCCGTACCCGAACATCGCGATGGGCGCGATGGCCATTCCCAACTGCCCCACGATCCTCATCATGGGCGGCCCGGCGCACAACCTGGGCACCACGATCCCGATGAGCAACGGCGACAACCCCGGGGTGCTGCTGGGCGTGGCCTCCGGCACCGTGATGGGGCCGTGCCGCCATCTCACGGGCGCGTTCACCGTGCTGTTCCAGGGCATGCCCGCCACGCGCCTGACCAGCAACTCGCTGCAGAACAGCACCAACTGCCCGGGCGTGCGCGCGGTGCCGAGCCAGTCGCTCGTGCTGCTGCTGGCGCCGTGAGGCCGCGACGGCGCGCATGCGGCATACCTCTTAAGGCGAGATTGCCAACCGGCCCCACGGAATGAATACTCCTTGCGAGATTGCACGGGCGCAGCCGCCATCGGGGGCCGATTCATGATCCATATCGCTGTCATCACCCGGCAAGGCATGCCGGCCGGACCGTCCATCGCCGCGGACTTCGGACCCGGCGGCGGCACCATCGGCCGCGCCGACACCAACGCGCTGGTGCTCGACGACCCTGACCGCACCGTCTCGCGCGTGCACGCGCAGGTGCTGTGCCGCGACGGGCAGTACTTCATCGTCGATCGCGGCAGCAACGCGATGCAATGCAATGGCGTGTCGCTGGGCGCGGGCAAGGAAGCGGCACTGACCGACGGTGCGCGCCTTGTCATCGGCAGCTTCGAACTCTCGGTGCGCGTGATGGCGGCTGCGGCGGCACCCCGCGCACCGGTCATCCCCAACACCGTGATGTCGGCGCCGGCCGCCGCGCCCGCCGCCAGCAGCGACGATCCGTTCGCCGACCTGCTCGCGGGACTCGGGTCGCCGGCCGCTCCCGCCCCGGCGCCTGCTGCGGCCCGCGCCGCCGCCGCGCCCGCCGAGTCGCTGCTCTTTCCCGACCCGATGGCCAGCGGCTCGCGCAATGCGCAGGCCGACCAGGTCGACCCGTTCGCGAACCTGCTCGGCCCCACGCCCTCGGCCGCGCCCTCTGCCGGACTCGGCGCGCTCGACGATTTTTCCGACCTGGGCGCGCCGCCCGCGCACGGCAAGGCCGCGAGCATCGACGATCTGTTCGGCGGTTCGCCGGGCGCCGGCGGCATCGGCGGCGATCCGCTCGCGCTGTCGCCGCTGGCCGATCCGCTGCTGCAGCCCAACACCGCATCGGACGCCGACCCGCTGGCCGCCTTGCAGCGCGCCGCGCCCGCCACGCCGGTGCCGCGCTCCGATCATTTGCCGATCGACCAGTTCGGCTTCGAGCCGCCGAAGGCCATCACGCCGCCACCGCCGCCGCCTCCTCCTGCGCCTGCGCCCGTGGCCCCGCTCGCGAAGTTCGACGACGTGACCGGGCAGCCGATCCGCATCAGCGGGCCCGAGAACGCCGGCCGCGTCGCCGAGCCGCCGCCCCCTCCGCCACCGCCGCCGCCCGTGTACGTCGCGCCGCCGGCACCAGCAGCCACGTCCACGCGCACCGCCTCCGACGACGAACTGCTCGCCGCCTTCCTGCGCGGCCTGGCCAGCACGCATCAGCCGCCCGAGATGCTCACGCCCGGCCTCATGGAGCGCATCGGCGCGATGCTGCGCACCGCCACCGAGGGCACGCTGCAGCTGCTGCTCACGCGCCAGGAGTTCAAGCGCGAGGTGCGCGCCGAGGTCACGATGATCGCGTCGCAAGCCAACAACCCGCTCAAGTTCTCGCCCACGGTCGAGGTCGCGCTGGCGCACCTGCTGGGCCCCGGCGTGCGCGGCTTCATGCCGCCCGAGGCCGCGATGCGCGATGCCTTCGACGACCTCCGTGCACACCAGTTCGGCGTGATGGTGGGCATGCGCGCGGCGCTGGCCCACGTCATCGGCCGCTTCGAGCCGGCCGAGCTCGAGAAGAAGATCAGCGCGAAGACCGCGCTCGACGCGCTCTTTGCCGCCAACCGCAAGGCCAAGCTCTGGGACCAGTTCGTGGCGCTGTACGGCGGCATCGCGAGCGAGGCCGAGGACGACTTCCACAGCCTCTTCGGCAAGGCCTTCCTCGCGGCCTACGAAGAGCAGATGGCGCGCCTGAAGTCCGACACCTGAAGACCACCAGAACAACCCCAGCACTCGCGAGGCACCCCGCTTGGAAATCGAAATCGTCACGCTCTCCCGGCAGGGCGGGCGCACCTACAACGAGGACGTGCACGGCCACTGGCACGACGAGCGCTATGTCGCCTGCCTGGTGGCCGACGGCGCGGGCGGCCACGGCGGCGGCGACGTGGCGGCCGCCACGGTGCGCGCCAGCGTGCTCGGCGGCTTCTCGGGGGCGCCCTCGCTGGACGAGGCCGCGCTGCGCGCGCTGATCGAGCGCGCCAACCTGGACGTGGTGGCGCGCCAGGCCGAAGGCGGCAAGCTCGCCGGCATGCGCTCCACGGTGGTGTTCGCGGTGATCGACCTGGAGCGCGAGGTGCTGGCCTGGGTGCACAGCGGCGACAGCCGCGCCTACCTGTTTCGCGGCGGCGCCATCGTGGCGCGCACCACCGACCACAGCCTGGTGCAGCAGATGGTGGCGGGTGGCATGCTCGACGAGGAGGGCGCGCGCCTGCATCCGCAGCGCAACATGCTGCTGTCGGCACTGGGCTCGATCGAGGAGGCGCCCGACATCGCGGTGTCCGACCGCATGCGCCTGTTGCCCGGCGACGTGCTGCTCTTGTGCAGCGACGGCGTGTGGGAGCCGCTGGGCGACGAATGCCTGGTCGACACGCTGCACGCCTCGCGCACGCCCAGCCAGTGGACCGAACTGCTCGACGCGCAGATCAAGGCCAACGCCAAGCCGGGCCACGACAACTACACGGCGCTCACGCTGTGGGTGATCGAGGACGCCGACGACGATCTGACGCGGCTGCTGCCCGAGAACGTCGCGTCGACAGACCCCTGAGCGTAGCGCCATCTTTCAAGCAAAACGCCCATCCGATGGATGGGCGTTTTGCTTGGGTCCGCTGAGACTGTTCAGCTGTACTTGCTGGCCTTCTTCTTGACTTTCTTCAGCGCGCTGCGCAGCAACGCGGGCATGTCTTCCCGGTTCGGCAGGTTGCTGTAGTTGTCGATGTTCTGCTCTTCGCAGCTGTTGGCACAGCCGTTGTTCAGCAGGTCGAGCGCGTAGCGCGTCTTGCTGATCGTGCTGGACGCACCGGGCTCGCGGAACGGATCGAAGATGCCGTCCGGCAGGACCTTGCGCCCGCGTGCGATCGCCTGTTCCTGGAAGTGCGTGATGTGCTTCTGCGTGACCGGCCCGTAGTAGCCGTCCACCACGATCACCTCGGTCGCGCCGGGGGGCGGGTCGAAGTCGTGGTTGAAGCCCAGCAGCTCGTAGTAGAAGATCTTGAACAGGGCCTGCACCAGCATCACGTCTTCACGCGTGTTGGAGCCGATCCGTCCGACCGACCAATCGGAGTTGTAGGTCGTGTGCAGCTTGCCGCTGGTACCGATGAGTGTGGTGCTGAATGCCATGGCATTGCTCCGGTGAGGACACGGGCAGGGACCGGCCCCGGCACCGTGCGGTGCCTGGGGCGGACGGGGCTGGCGAGTCCGTCGCCCGTCAGCGGGTTTCGGTGGTGGCCACGTTCCAGCCGAACTTCACCTCGCCGCCGCCGGCGCCCTTGTCGTCCTGGCCCTTGTAGGCGAACTCGATGTCCTTGAAGCTGCAGGACACCTGCTCGTGCACGTCGCCGCCCTGTGCGCCGCCGGGGCCCACGCTGGAGATGAAGACTTCCTTGAGCGTGACCTTCAGGTACTCCTGCTGGCCTTCGCCCGACTTGCGGCAGGTCATGACCATGTCCTTGAAGTGCTTGCCGCTCACGCAGTTCTTGGCGAGCACGGGCGATGCCTTGTCGTAGACGTGCGTGAAGTTGAATTCACCCGGCGTGGCCTTGCCCTTGCCCGAACCGCCGCCCGATCCCGCGCCCGATGCGTTGCTCACGTTCCAGGACCACGACGAAATCTCGATCTCGTCCTTGTGGTCCTTGTGAGAAGACTCGCCCTTGACGCCGTCGAGCTTGATGTGAAAGTCAGATGACATGTTCCTACTCCTTGGAACCCGATTGCATTCGGGCGGTTGATGATCGAAACGAAAAAAATGGCTGCCGGCGGTGGGAGAAAAGTTCCGATGCCCGGCAGCTACTCATAGAACGAAACGGAACCGGGAATTCAAGAAGAATCCGCAGATTTTTTTCAGCCCGCGCCCTTGGCCGTCGGCAGCTTGGACACCAGCCGCAGCGAGACCGTGAGGCCTTCGAGCTGGTAGTGCGGGCGCAGGAAGAACTTGGACGTGTAGTAGCCCGGGTTGCCCTCGACTTCTTCCACGATCACCTCGGCGGCGGCCAGCGGCTTCTGGGCCTTGGTGGTTTCCGACGAGTTGGCGGGGTCGCCGTCCACGTAGTTCATGATCCATTTGTTGAGCCAGCGCTGCATGTCCTCGCGCTCCTTGAAGCTGCCGACCTTGTCGCGCACGATGCACTTCAGGTAGTGCGCAAAGCGGTTGCAGGCAAACAGGTAGGGCAGGCGCGCCGCCAGGTTGGCGTTGGCCGTGGCATCGGGGTCGTCGTACTCGGCCGGCTTGTTCAGCGACTGGGCGCCGATGAAGGCGGCGAAGTCGGAGTTCTTGCGGTGGATCATCGACAGCAGGCCGGCCTTCGAGAGCTCGGCTTCGCGCCGGTCGCTGATGGCGATCTCGGTGGGGCACTTCTGGTCCACGCCGCCGTCGTCGCTGGGGAAGGTGTGCAGCGGCAGGTTTTCCACCGCGCCGCCCGACTCGATGCCGCGGATGCGCGAACCCCAGCCGTACAGCTTGTACGAGCGGTTGATGTTGGTCGCCATCGCATAGGCGGCATTGGCCCAGGCGTACTTGCTGTGGTCGGCGCCGGCGGTGTCTTCCTCGAAGTCGAACTCTTCCACCGGGTTGGTGTTGGCGCCATAGGGCGTGCGCGCCAGAAAGCGCGGCATGCACATGCCCAGGTACTTGGAGTCGTCCGACTCGCGCAGGCTGCGCCAGCCGGCGTACTCGGGCGTGGAGAAGATCTTGGTCAGGTCGCGCGGGTTGGCCAGCTCCTGCCACGACTCCATCTGCATGAGGTTGGGGCTCGCGCCGGTGATGAAGGGCGCGTGCGCCGAGGCAGCGATCTTGGCCATCTCGCCGAGCATCTCGACGTCGGGCGGGCTCTGGTCGAAGTGGTAGTCGCCCACCAGCGCGCCGAAGGGCTCGCCGCCGAACTGGCCGTACTCTTCCTCGTAGATCTTCTTGAACATCGGGCTCTGGTCCCAGGCCGCGCCCTTGAACTTCTTGAGGTTCTTGGCCAGCTCCTGCTTGGAGATGTCCATCACCCGGATCTTCAGGTTCTCGTCGGTCTCGGTGTTGTTCACCATGTAGTGCAGGCCGCGCCACGCACTCTCGAGCTTCTGGTAGTCGGGGTGGTGGATGATCTTGTTCACCTGGTCGGTGAGCTTGGCGTCGATCGCGGCGATCATGGCCTGGATCGACTTGGTCACGTCCTTGCCGATGACGGTGCTGTTGCTCAGCGCCTGCTGCGCCAGCGTGAGCACGGCGGCTTCGACGGCGCTCTTGGCTTCGTCGCTGCGCGGCTTGAATTCTTTCTGCAGCAGCGACGAAAAGTCGCTTCCCGCGTACGCAACGTCTTTCAGTGCGCTCTGCTCGAGTGCGTCGGCCATGATGGTTTCTCCTCGTGTACCGGTGTGTGTCTGTCAGGAATCGGAGTGGGGCTCAGGCGGCGGCTTCGCCGTCCCCGGGCTTCTTGCTGGCGGCCAGCGTCTGCAGCAGGGCCGGGTCTTCGAGCACCTTGGCCAGCAGGTCTTCGGCGCCGCCCTTGCCGTCCATGTAGGTCACGAGGTTCGACAGCTGCGTGCGCGCTTCGAGCAGCTTGTTCAGCGCGCCCACCTTGCGGGCCACGGCGGCGGGCGAGAAGTCGTCCATGCTGTCGAAAGTGAGCTCGACCTTCAGGTCGCCCTCGCCGGTGAGCGAGTTCTCCACCGCGAAGGCGGCGCGCGGCTTCATGGCCTTCATGCGGGCGTCGAAGTTGTCGACGTCGAACTCGAGGAACTTGCGATCGACCACGGGCGCGAGCGGGTCGGCGGGCTTGCCCGACAGGTCGGCCAGCACGCCCATCACGAAGGGCAGCTGGATCTTTTTCTCGGCGCCGTAGAGCTCCACGTCGTATTCGATCTGGACCCGGGGCGCGCGGTTGCGTGCGATGAATTTCTGACTGCTCTTGGCCATGGCGATGCTCCTTGCGGGAATGAAAGGGGACGGGTGGAAACGGCGGCGGTCATTCGGACTGGCGTTTGCCCGTCACGGTCTCGATGGTGTCCATCGCGTTGGGCGCGAGGTTGGCCATGATGTCCAGGAAGCTCACGCCGATGAGCTTCTTGGCGCGTTCGATCAGGAGCGGCGCGGGGTTGCCGGGCTCGGCCTGTTCGAGGTAGCGGATGACGCGGTCGAGCATCTGCACCGCGTCCTGGCGGTTCTGGATCTCACCGCGCGGTGTGGCCGGGCGGGCTGCGTTGCCGGCCGGGGCGTCGCTGTCGGCGGCTGCGCCTTCATCGGCCGAGGCTTCCGGTGCGCCGGCTGCCGCCGTGCAGGCCTTGGCGACCGTGCGCGACACGGTGCGCAGCGTGCCCAGGTCCACCGCATCGGTGCGGCCTGTGCGCTCGCCCAGCAGCTTCTGCAGGCGGTCGAGCAGCGCAGGCAGGCCGATGGCGGCCTGCAGCTGTTCGGGGTGCGCGGCGTGCAGGGCCTCGAGCCCGCCATGCACCTGCGCGGGCGAATACGACGCTTCGCCGCCGACGGCATTGAGCACGCCGTGCGCAATGGCGATGTCGCGCACGCGGATCGGGCCCACGCCCGGCGCGTTGCCCACCGAGGCGTCGTACAGGTCGCGCGGCACCATGCTGTCGTCGCTCAAGGGCGCGAGCGCGTTCAGGCGCATGGTGGGGTCGTTGTCGTCGTCCGCATCCAGCTTTGGATGTATGCCGTCCCAGAAGGTGTCGAGCAGCGAGGTGAGCAATTGCAGGCCCGCCGTGAAGCCGGCCACGCCCTGCAGGCGCGTCGCGGCGCGCAGCAGCAGCACGGCGGCGCGCACGTCCTTGCTGCGACGCAGCTGTGCGTCGGCGCGTTCGGCCACGTCGCGCCAGTCGGGTTCGACGGCGGGGATCACGGTGTCGCCGAACTGCTGCTCGGCCTTGCCTTGCGCCGCAGTCGTGAGGGCCATGAAGTCCGCGTCGTACTCCAGGTCGTCCCCGCAAGGCGAGGCCTCGCCGATGGGCGTGAGCAGTGCGTCGACGAGTTGGGGAGTCAGCATGTTGCCTGTTCGAGTTCGCTGGTGATAATCAAAGATGCGTCAGGACCGGTCAATGCAACGAAGGGAATAGCATGCGCACGCTGGGTACACACCATTCGTCCTATGAGCACTCCGTGGCGTGGCCTTCCCGGCGACGTCTCGCAGCCCTTGGCCTTGCTGCAGCGGGTCTTCTGATGGCGGGCTGCGCGAGCAAACCGGTGGTCACGCCGGTGTCGATCACGCTCACGGCCGGCGCCGATGCCAACCCCGATGCGCGCGGCCGCGCCTCGCCGCTCACGGTGCGCGTCTATGCGCTCAAGACACCGGGGCCCTTCGAAGGCGCCGACTTCTTCTCGCTGTTCGAGAAAGACCAGGCCACGCTCGGCGCCGAACTGGTGCAGCGCGAAGAAATGCTGCTGCGCCCCGGCGAGAGCAAGAAGCTCGACCTCACCCTGCCGGCCGATGCCAAGGCGATCGGCGTGATGGCCGCGTTCCGCGACCTCGACCGCGCACGCTGGCGCGAGGTGCGCGCGGTCGTGCCGGGCCAGGCGCAGGTGCTCAACGTGACCTTCGGCGCGCGGCAGATCCGCGTCGACGCTGCGGCCAAGTAGCGCCAGCTGCACGGCGGCCTCAGCGCAGTTCCGCCGGCACCGTGGGCGCAAAGCGCCCGGGCCGCACCAGCGGCTGGTCCGCCGGCAGGAAGCGGCCGAACAGGTCGCTCACGAACGCGGCGCCCGTGCCGTTCTCCGACGCCGTCGCCGTGAGGTACAGCCCGCGCCAGCGCGGCGCGCGCACCCCCTTGCCGTGCCCCTCGAACAGCCCCTGCGCCACTTGCCGCAAGGCCGGTTGCAAGGTGCGCACGCTCTCCACGAAGCCATGCAGCGCGAGCCGTCCCGCGGGGCCCGGCTGCTCGCGCAGCAAGGCCATGCGCAGGCCGTGCAGCTGCGCCACGAGCGGATCGAACAGCGCATCGAGCCGGTCGGCGGCGCGCGCTGCGTGCGCCGCGAACGGGTGCTCCACGCGGTGGCCGAGCGCCTGCGCGAGCACCTCGGGCGGCAGCGCGGCGCGCAGCGTGGCGTAGCCCTTGAGGCCTTCGAGGCCCGTCACGACGAGGTAGACCGGCAGCTGCAGGCGCAGCGTGTCGCTGGCCTCGTCGAGCAGGCGGCGCATGTTCGCGGTGGCGCGCTTGCGCAGGGCCGGGTCGCCGTGCAGCAGGTCGCCGGCCGCCACGCACACCACCACGCCGTGCAGCGGCAGGCGTTCGCGCCGCTCGGCAAGCGCCAGCAGCGACTGCAGCCAGAGCCCGCGCGCGGGCGCCGTGCCGGCCTGGTCGCCGATGGCGTCGGGATGCAGCTCGATGGCCGTCAGCGCGCCGGTGGTCCACCAGCGCCACCAGGGCGTGCCGGGTGCCTCGTGCGGCGGCGGCGCCACGCACTCGGCGCGGGCCGCCGAGAGCAGCCCCGGCAGCCCGGTGGCCGGACCGCCGATGAAGAGGAACCACGGCGCCGTCGCGCGCGTGCGCGGCGCCTGCCGCAGCGAGGTGCGCGCCTGTGCCATGGCCTCCTTCAGCGCGTCGACGGCGGCGTGGTCGGCGGGCGCACCGAGGGCGTCGACGCGCCGAAGCAGTCCGCGCCGCCGCGCGCCGCGGCCGGCATCGCGCACGGCGGCGTACAGCAGCGCCAGGCCGGCGAGGCAGACCGCGAGCAGCGGCCAGAAGAGGTGCACGGGTGACAGCGTGTCGAACATGGTGGGGGAGGGCGAGGTCAGCGCGCCACGGTTTCGAGGGAGATGAAGTCGGCGATCAGCCGCTCGCTGTTCCTGCTGGCCGCCAGCGCCTCGCGCAGGCGCAGCAGGTAGGCCGAGGCCATCTCGTACGGCGGGCGGTCGGAGGTTTCGCTGAACGGCATCGGCGCCGACAGCACGGTGATCAGCACGTTGCCGAAGGGCGGGCTCACGAGCCAGCTCGAGGGAATGTCGGACCCGAGTTCCAGCGACTCGCCCGCGCGCAGCCGCGTCGGGGCCGGCCCGGTGTTCAGGTGCATCACGGAACCATCGGCGGTGTAGTAGTCGACCCAGATGTAGCTCTCGTGGCGCGGCGCCACCACCTGCACGCGCACCGCGTCGCCCTCGCGCAGCCGGCCGTCGCGCGCGGACGGCGCGCTCACGCTCAGCCCGTGGTTCTTCTGGCGGTTGCGCGCCTGCGAGGGCTTGAGGATGGCGAACACCTCGCAGTGCGGCCACACGCGCAGCCCGATGTCGAACTGTGGTGCGCGCACGCCGGGAATGGCCGCGACGTCCTCCGCCACCTTGAGCAGGTCGTCGCGCTGCGAGACGAAGCCGGTCACGCGCGGGCGGCCGTCGGGGTCGATCGAGGCTTCGAGGTCGGCGCAGGCGTAGCTGGCGAGTTGCCGGTCGATGCGCTGCGTGAGCGCCGTGCCGGCGGCCGGCGGCCCCGCCAGCCAGTGCCACAGCAGGAAGAGCGCGGGCACGAGCACGGCCAGCGCGGCGCCGGTGCGCAGCACGGTGCGGTCGCGCCGGCGCATGTCGGCCGGGCCGCGCGGATCGGGCACGCCGTAGGGCTGCGGCGTGATGTGGTCCTGCGCGAGGCTGCCGAGTTCGAGCGGCGGCGGTTGCAGCTGCCGGCCGTGCAGGTCCTTCAGCTTGCCGAGCTCGCCCTCGTCGCCCGACTCGAAGTAGTACTGGCCCTTGAAGCCGTGCGCCAGCGCATGCCAGTAGACCTCGCGCACCGCGTGGTCCTGCGCACCGAGCGCCGAGAGGTGGTGAAAGAACTCGCTGTGCGCGTTGTTGGAGTTGAACAGCTGCACCTGCAGCGGCGCGGCGCCGTCCACGGCGTCGGGGTGGCGCGCCAGGATCTCGTCGAGCCACGCGACCATGGCAAATGCGGCCGACTCGATCTGCGTGGCGGTGGCGCCGGCCACGTCGGCGTCGGCGCGTGCGATGTCCAGCAGGCGCAGGGCCTCGCGCTGGGCGTCGCCGTGGGTGAGGGTGGGGTGGCCGGCCGCGATCGATGCGTCCAGGCCGAGACCGAAGGCAATGAAGGGCGAGAAGCAGTCGAGCAGGCGGGCCATGAGGGATGCCCGCTTCTCAAGCGTGCATTGCGAAGCATGCCTTGCACCGGCGTCTGCAGCGATCGCACATGCCCATGTCCCCGGTCGTTGGAGTGGGCGTTCATTTTTTCAACGGGCCCACGGGGCCGCCATACCGCTTGGGGTCTATGCCGTTGGTGGGGCGCGGCGGCCTTGCTGGACGGGGCAATCGCCGTTATCTTCGCAGTCGCAGAAGAATCCAATGCACATTGACGTTGGGACACTGGGGTATGCCATGAAAATTCTGATCGCCGACGACCACCGGCTCGTCATCGAGGCGGTCAAAGCCAAGTTGTCGGAGCTGGGAGCTGGCATCGAGTTCGTCCTGGCGCTGAGCGTCGACGAACTGCTTGCCGGCGCGACCGACGATCTCGACCTGGCCCTGATCGACCTCAACATGCCCGGCGCGGACGGGCAGGCCCACATCGACGAGATCCGGCGACGACACCCGGCCGTGCCCGTGATCGTGCTGTCGGGCTACGAAGACCCGTCCATCATGCGCAGCGCGCTCGAACGCGGCGTGCTCGGTTTCATTCCCAAGGCCTATTCGCCCGATGTCATGCTGTCGGCCGTGCGCCTGGTGCTGGCGGGCGGCGTGTACGTGCCGCCGATGATGCTCACGGCGCTGCCGCCGGGCATCGTGGCCGGCGTGTCGCCGTCGTCTGCCGCGGCGGGCGAGCCCTTTGCGCGCGGCGGCAACGGCGGTGGCGGCACCCAGACCCTCGAACACCTGCGCAGCGTGCTCACCGAGCGGCAGGTCGAGGTGCTGCAACTGCTGTCGCAAGGCAAGCCGAACAAGCTGATCGGGCGCAGCCTGGGCATCAGCGAAGGCACGGTGAAGATCCACCTGGCCGCCATCTTCCGCGCGCTCAACGTGCGCAACCGCACCGAAGCGGTGGTGGCGGCGCAGGCGCTGACGGAAGCGCAGCAGGCCTGAAGACGCGGCTCAGTCGGCGAGCGCCGACGCCGGGCGGCGCATGAAGCCGCGCGCGGGCACGATCCATTCGACGCGGTGATCCGTCTCGACGGCGGTGGTCGTTGCGTCGTCCGTGAACAGCATGCGCTCCTCGGCCAGCAGGAAGCGCTGTGCCCCCAGCACCTGGAGCGTGGCGCCGCCGAGGTCCAGGGCCTGCGGCGCAGCGTCCGCCGACAGCACCCATCGCACCGGCCCGGGCGCCGCCGCCCGCAGCGCGGCTTCGTGCGCCGCGTCGCCGGGCGCACGGTTGATGAGCGCCCAGCCCTCGGTGCCGCCGATGAGAAAACTGTTGAGGCCGCTGTCGTGCACGACGCGCACCACGCGCGCGGACAGCGGCGTGACCAGGCCCGCTTCGAGCGCATAGCGGCCGCCGCCCTGGCCGTCGGGATCGAGGTGCCCGATCTCGTCGTAGGCGGGCTCTTCCATGTTCACCGGGCGTCGGCCCTTGGGACCGTCGGCCAGGCGCGGCATGGTCAGCGGAATGCGGCGCAGTGCGCGCGCGTGGGCCATGAAGTCGTCGACGCGGGCGAAGGTGGCCAGGTGCTCGAGCACGCGCCGCGTCACGTTCAGCAGCTTGAGGCCGCGTTCGGGGCTGACCGCGTCGGCGGGCTTCAGCCACAGGTGCTCGACGGTCTCGCGGCCGTCGGGGCGAACGTCCTGGCCGGCGGGCATCGCGGCGGCGAAGAAGCGCGTGTCGAAGCGGCGCGGCATGCCGGGCGGGGTCAGCCAGTGGCTGAAGTACGCGATGCGGTCGACGGCGAGGCACCAGCCGCGCTCGGCGCACAGGGCGAGCAGGGCGTCGGTGCTGCGCTCGGCGGCGGCGCGCATCGCGTCGAGTTCGCCCGACGTGAGCGAGAGCAGCTCGACCGGCCGGCCCTGCGCATCGTTCGCGAGCAGCAGCCCGGCTTCTTCGAAGCATTCGCGGATCGCCGCTGCGTGGAAGTCGAGCCCGCCTTCGGGCAGGCCCAGCCGCGCGCTCGCGGCGGCGTCGTCCAGGCCCGCGCACAGCGGGTGCAGCAGGCGGTCGTGCGCATCGACCATGCCACCGGGGAAGACGCTGGCGCCGCTGTTCTGGTCGTTGGCCTTCTCGGCCCGCCGCAGCATCAGCACCTCGAGGCCTTCGGGGCCGTCGCGCAGGACGACGAGCGTGGCGGCGGTGCGGATGGGGCGAGGGGCGGAGGGCGGGGGCGTCGTGGGGGTCATGGGCGCCTATTTTGCGGCCGGGGGACAATGCGTGCCTCGCGCATCCACCACCCACTTCGCTCCCTGGGAGCCGCCTGTCTTGGACACTCTTCGCACCGATCTCTCCCGCTTCGACGCCGCCATCGTCGACCTCGACGGCACCATGGTCGACACGCTCGGCGACTTTGCCGAGGCCCTGAACCGCATGCTGCGCGACCTCGACCTGCCGCCGGTGGCGCCCGCCGCCATCGAGCGCATGGTGGGCAAGGGGTCGGAGCACCTGATCCTGTCGGCGCTGGCGCACGTGGGCGCGCCGGCCCCGGCGGCGCTGTTCGATCGTGCGTGGGAGCGCTACCAGCACCACTACCTCGAGATCAACGGCCGGTATTCGGCTACCTACCCTGGCGTGGTCGAGGGCCTGAAGGCGCTGCGCGCGCGCGGACTGCGGCTGGCCTGCCTGACGAACAAGCCGACCTCCTTCGCCAAGCCGCTGCTGGCCGCGAAGGGGCTCGACGGCTTCTTCGAACAGGTGTTCGGCGGCGATGCCTTCGAGCGCAAGAAGCCCGACCCGCTGCCGCTGTTGAAGACCTGCGAGGCGCTGGGCACGGTGCCCGCGCGCACGCTGATGGTGGGCGACTCAAGCAACGACGCGCGTGCCGCGCGCGCCGCCGGCTGCCCCGTGGTGCTCGTGACCTACGGCTACAACCACGGCGAGCCGGTGCGCGGCGTGGATGCGGACGGGTTCGTGGAATCGCTGGCCGACCTCGCGGCGGCCTGACGGGCCGCCCGGCTACTTACTGCTTTCCGAGCAGCGCGTCCTTCAGCTTCCAGTCGGCCGGGTTCGGGCCGAGCCAGATGCGCATCAGCGCATTGAAGAACGCCACTTCCTTCACCGGGTCGGGCTGCGGCACGCCGCGCACCGTGATCAGCGTGCCCGTGCCGGGCACCCAGTCGATGGTGAAGGTGTCGCCGGCCTTGAGCTGCTTCTGGTCCGCGAACATCTGGCCCATGCGCAGCAGCCCGGGGATCAGGTTGACCATTTCGCTCTTGGGCGAGTTGTCTTCCACGCCCTTGACGAAGAGCTTGCCGAGCTCGTTGGCGTCGATGTCGCGCAGCATCGTGATCGCCACGCGCTTGGGGCCCGGCACGGCCAGCGCCTCTTCGGTGGTCGACGCCTTCTTGCCCAGGTACAGGCCGGCCGTGTAGACCTTGATGATGGTCTTGTAGCGGATGCCCGCGCCGTTGAGCACCAGCGGGGCGCCGCGCAGGTCCATCTGGTCGTCGAGCTTGACGCCGGCCACCTCGACCTGCGCCGCGAAGGCACTGCCGCAGAGCGCGGCCGAGAGGACAGCGAGCGCCGCGAGGCGGGAGAACACGGCCGGGAGCAGGGGTGCGAGCAAGTGAGTCTCCTTGAATTTGCGAACGGTCGTGCGAATGTATCTTTTCGTTTTATCCCGCAGGCTCCGGGGGAACCCTGAAGCCTGCGGTTGCACAAGGCCTGGTTTTCGTGGGCTAAACTCGGCGCTCCATGTTCGTTCATCACATCATTCAAACAGGTGAAGGCAGCCGGGGAGCCTGGCCCTGGCGTCGCCATACATCGCTGACTGTTTGATTGCGCGGCGCACGCCGTGCGCCCGCGGTTCCGAGCCGGCACGCATGCCGGCACCGGGCCACTCTCGTGAATGACCTTGCCACCGGCCAAAGGAGCGTCGGCAGGCAACTGGAGAACGATCCGTGATCACCGAACTTGAATTCAAGAGCCTCAGCGCCCAGGGCTACAACCGCATCCCGCTGATGGCCGAGGCCTTTGCCGACCTCGAAACGCCGCTTTCCCTCTATCTGAAACTCGCCCATTCGCAGGGCGGTGGCAAGCACAGCTTCCTGCTCGAATCGGTCGTGGGCGGCGAGCGCTTCGGGCGCTACAGCTTCATCGGCCTGCCGGCGCGCACCTTGCTGCGCGCCTCGGGCTTCGGCGACGAGGCCGTCACCGAAGTCGTGACCGACGGCCAGGTCGTCGAGACCGCCAAGGGCAACCCGCTGGACTTCGTGGCCGACTACCAGAAGCGCTTCAAGGTCGCGCTGCGGCCCGGCCTGCCGCGCTTCTGTGGCGGCCTGGCCGGCTACTTCGGCTACGACACCGTGCGCCACATCGAGCGCAAGCTCGAAAAAAGCTGCCCGCCCGACGCGCTGGGCTGCCCCGACATCTTGCTGCTGCAGTGCGAAGAACTCGCCGTCATCGACAACTTGTCGGGCAAGCTCTACCTCATCGTCTACGCCGACCCGAAGCAGCCCGAGGCCTACGCCGTGGGCAAGCGTCGCCTGCGCGAGCTGAAGGACAAGCTCAAGTACTCGGTGAGTGCGCCCGTCGTGAAGCCCACGCAGGCGCATCCGCCCGAGCGCAGCTTCGCCAAGGCCGACTACCTTGCGGCCGTGGAGCGCGCCAAGGAGATGATCGCCGCTGGCGACTTCATGCAGGTGCAGGTGGGCCAGCGCATCAGCAAGCGCTACACCGAATCGCCGCTGTCGCTGTACCGCGCGCTGCGTTCGCTGAACCCGTCGCCCTACATGTACTACTACAACCTGGGCGACTTCCACGTGGTGGGCGCCTCGCCCGAGATCCTGGTGCGCCAGGAGAACACGGGCGACGGCGAGCAGAAGATCACCATCCGCCCGCTGGCTGGCACGCGCCCGCGCGGCGCCTCGATCGAACTCGACAAGGCGGCCGAGGTGGAACTCATCAACGACCCGAAGGAGCGCGCCGAGCACGTGATGCTGATCGACCTGGCGCGCAACGACATCGGCCGCATCGCCAAGACCGGCACCGTGAAGGTGACCGAGGCCTTCGCGGTGGAGCGCTACAGCCACGTGATGCACATCGTGAGCAACGTCGAAGGCACGCTGAAGGACGGCATGACCGCCATCGACGTGCTCAAGGCCACGTTCCCTGCTGGCACGCTGACCGGCGCGCCGAAGGTGCATGCGATGGAACTCATCGACCAGCTCGAGCCCACCAAGCGCGGCCTGTACGGCGGCGCCTGCGGCTACATCAGCTACGCGGGCGACATGGACGTGGCCATCGCGATCCGCACCGGCATCGTGAAGGACCAGATGCTGCACGTGCAGGCCGCGGCCGGCGTGGTGGCCGACTCGGTGCCCGAGCTGGAGTGGAAGGAAACAGAAGCCAAGGCGCGCGCACTCCTGCGTGCCGCCGAACTGGTCGAGGAAGGCCTGGAATGAGCAACGTACCCGACATCCAGAACGACTTCTCGCACGAGATCATCGGCGCCGCCGTCGAGGTGCAGCGCGTGCTCGGCACGGGGCTCGACGAAGGGGCCTATGCCGCAGCGCTGGCCATCGAACTCGCCGAGCGCGAGATCGGCTTTGCGCGCGACGTGGCGCTGTCGGCCAGCTACAAGGGCCGGTCGCTCGGCGAGGTGTACCGCGCGGGCTTCGTGATCGAGCAGTCGGTCATCGTCGAGCTGCGCGCCGTCGATGTGCTGACCGACCTGCACCGCGCGCAGGTGCTGGCCGCATTGCGCCTGTCGGGCCTGAAGCTGGGCCTCCTGATCAACTTCAACGTGTTCCCCGTCGTCAAGGGCGTGCACCGGATTGTGAGCAAGCCATGAAACTGCTGATGATCGACAACTACGATTCGTTCACCTACAACATCGTCCAGTACTTCGGCGAGCTGGGGGCGGACGTGCAGGTGCACCGCAACGACGAGATCACCGTCGAGCAGATCGGCGCGCTGATCGCTTCGGGCGTGACGCGGCTGGTGGTGTCGCCGGGTCCGTGTTCGCCGGCCGAGGCGGGCGTGTCGGTGGCGGCCATCGAGGCCTTCGCGGGCAAGCTGCCGATCCTGGGCGTGTGCCTGGGCCACCAGGCCATCGGCGCAGCCTTCGGCGGCAAGATCGTGCGCGCGCAGCAGCTCATGCACGGCAAGACCAGCGAGATCACGACTACGCAAGAGGGCGTGTTCGCAGGGCTGCCGCAGAAGTTCATCGTCAACCGCTACCACTCGCTCTCGATCGAGCGCGAGAGCTGCCCGAAAGAACTGGCTGTCACCGCCTGGACCGACGACGGCGAGATCATGGGTGTGCGGCACACCGGCTTTGCGCACGACGTGCGCATCGAAGGCGTGCAGTTCCATCCTGAATCGATCCTCACCGAGCACGGCCACGCCATGCTCAAGAACTTTCTGGACTGACCCACCATGACCGAACGCTCTCCCATCGTCGACCTGCGCAGCGACACCGTCACGCAGCCCACGCCCGCGATGCGCGAGGCCATGGCGGCTGCGCCGCTGGGCGACGACGTCTTCGGCACCGACCCGAGCGTCAATGCGCTGCAGGAGAAGATCGCCGCGCTGCTGGGCTTCGAGGCGGCGCTGTTCGTGCCCACCGGCACGCAGAGCAACCTGTGCGCGATCCTGTCGCACTGCGGCCGCGGCGATGAGTACATCGTCGGCCAGCAGGCGCACGCCTACCGCTGGGAAGGCGGCGGCGCCGCGGTGTTCGGCAGCGTGCAGCCGCAGCCGCTGGACCACGCGCCCGACGGCACGCTGCCGCTGGCGCAGATCGAGGCCGCCATCAAGCCCGACGACGCGCATTTCGCGCGCACGAAGCTGCTGGCGCTGGAGAACACGCTGGGCGGCAAGCTGCTGCCCTTCGAGTACGTGCAGGCCGCGACCGACCTGGCGAAAAGCAAGGGGCTGCAGCGGCACCTGGATGGCGCGCGGCTCTTCAATGCCGCCACCGCACAGGCCGCGCTGAACAAGCGCAGCGACATCCGCGCCGAAGCCCGCCGCATCGCGCAGTGCTTCGACAGCGTGTCGGTGTGCTTCAGCAAGGGCTTGGGCGCACCGATCGGCTCGACGCTGGTCGGTTCGCGCGAGTTCATCGCGCGCGCCCACCGCATCCGCAAGATGGCGGGCGGCGGCATGCGGCAGGCCGGCCTGCTGGCGGCCGCGGCCTCGCATGCGCTCGACCACCACATCGACCGCCTGGCCGACGACCATGCACTGGCGCAGCGCCTCGCACAGGGGCTCGAGGGCATCGAGGGTCTGAAGGTCGAGGCGCCGCACACGAACATCGTGTTCGTCGATCTCGCGGGGGCGGCGCAGGCGCGTTCCGCGGCGCTGCTCGCCAGCCTCAATGAGCAGGGCATCCTCGCGACCGGGCTGTACCGCCTGCGCTTCGTGACGCACCTGGATGTCGATGCCGCGGGCGTCGACCGCGCCGTCGCGGCGATCCGCGGCTTCTTCAAGGCTTGAGAAGGTGTGAACGAACCCGCCATGTCCGCTCATCCCGCCCAGACACGCCCCCTCGGCGTTGCAAATGCTCGCCATAGCCCGAGCTATGGCTGCGCTTTGCGCCTTGATGGGGCGCGCCTGGGCGGGCTGCTCGGCCACGCCGGATTCATTCACACCTTCTGAAGCCTGGCTACACGCACACACCGAGGAGACCCTTCATGATCACCCCCCAGGAAGCGCTGCAGCGCACCATCGAACACCGCGAAGTCTTCCACGACGAGATGCTGCACATCGTGCGGCTCATCATGAGCGGCGAGTGTTCGCCCGTGATGATGGCCGCACTGATCACCGGCCTGCGCGTCAAGAAGGAAACCATCGGCGAGATCACCGCCGCCGCGCAGGTGATGCGCGAGGTGTCGACCAAGGTGCCCGTGGCCGACACCACGAACCTCGTGGACATCGTGGGCACCGGCGGCGATGGCTCGCACACCTTCAACATCTCGACCTGCTCGATGTTTGTCGCGGCCGCGGCGGGCGCCAAGGTGAGCAAGCACGGCGGGCGCAGCGTGTCGAGCAAGTCGGGCAGTGCCGACGTGCTGGAGTCGCTGGGCGTCAACATCAACCTCAAGCCCGAGCAGATCGCGCAGTGCATCGCACAGGTCGGCATCGGCTTCATGTTCGCGCCGAACCACCATCCGGCGATGAAGAACGTCGCGCCGGTGCGCAAGGAACTCGGCATCAAGACGATCTTCAACATCCTCGGCCCGCTGACCAACCCGGCCGGCGCACCGAACATCCTGATGGGCGTGTTCCACCCCGACCTCGTGGGCATCCAGGTGCGCGCGCTGCAGCGCCTCGGTGCCGAGCATGCGGTGGTGGTCTACGGCCGCGACGGCATGGACGAGATCTCGCTGGGCGCGGCCACCATGATCGGCGAGCTCAAGGACGGCGAGATCCGCGAGTACGAGCTGCACCCGGAAGACTTCGGCTTCCAGATGGCGAGCAACCGTTCGCTGCGCGTCGAGACGCCCGAGCAGTCGAAGGCCATGCTGATCGGCGTGCTGGACAACCAGGCCGGCCCGGCGCTGGACATCGTGCTCCTCAATGCGGGCGCGGCGCTGTACGCGGCCAACGTGGTCGACTCGGTGCCGGCGGGCGTAGAACATGCGCGCCAGGCCATCGCATCCGGTGCGGCGAAGGCCAAGCTCGACGAGCTGGTCAAGGCCTCCACCTCCTTCTGAGAATCAGGCCGTCGTGCCACCGAAAGCAGAGCAAGCCATGTCAGACATTCTCGACAAGATCGTCGCCGTCAAACGCCAGGAAGTCGCTGCCGCGCTGAAGCGCGCCCCGCTCGAGGCCGTGCGCTTCGACGCCGAAAGCCGCGTGCTCACGCGCGACTTCGAGGCCGCGCTGCGCGCCAAGATCGCGGCCGGCCAGGCGGCGGTGATCGCCGAGGTCAAGAAGGCCAGCCCGAGCAAGGGCGTGCTGCGCGAAGACTTCATTCCGGCCGACATCGCGCAAAGCTATGCCGAGGGCGACGGCGTGGTCAGCGCGGCCTGCCTCTCGGTGCTGACCGACAAGCAGTTCTTCCAGGGCGGCGTCGACTACCTGAAGCAGGCGCGCGCCTCGTGCGACCTGCCCGTGCTGCGCAAGGATTTCATCGTCGACGCCTACCAGGTGTACGAGTCGCGCGCGATGGGCGCCGACGCGATCCTGCTGATCGCCGCCTGCCTCGACGACGCGCAGATGAAGGACTACGAGGCCATCGCGCGCGGGCTGGGCATGGCGGTGCTGGTCGAGGTGCACGACGCGGGCGAACTCGATCGCGCGCTGAAGCTCAAGACGCCGCTCATCGGCGTGAACAACCGCAACCTGCGCAACTTCGAGGTGTCGATCCAGGCCACCATCGATTTGCTGCCGAAGCTGCCGGCCGATCGCCTGCCGGTGACCGAATCGGGCATCGCCACGCGCGAGGACGTCGCCACGCTGCGCGCCGCGGGCGTCAATGCCTTCCTGGTCGGCGAAGCCTTCATGCGCGCCAAGGAACCCGGCGAGGCGCTCGCCGCATTGTTCAAATGACGCGGCCGGACCAGCTGTCGAGCAGCGATCCTGCCGACTGGCCGGTGGCGCCGGGCTGGCAGCCGCTGGTCGACGATTTCTTCGCCAGCGCGGTCGGCCAGAAGCTGCAGGGTTTCCTGCGCGAGCGCCTCGACGCCGGGGCGGTGATCTTTCCGCCGCAGCCGCTGCGGGCGCTGGAACTCACGCCGCCGGAAGACGTGCGGGTGGTGATCCTGGGCCAGGACCCGTACCACGGGCGCGGGCAGGCCGAGGGGCTGGCCTTCTCGGTGGCGTCGGGCGTGGCCCTGCCGCCGTCGCTGCGCAACATCTTCAAGGAACTCCAGCGCGACCTGGGCACGCCGCCGCCGGCGTTTCCGAACCCGGGCGGCAGTCTCGTGAAATGGGCGACGCACGGCGTGCTGCTGCTCAACACCTGTCTGACGGTCGAGGAAGCCCAGCCGGCCAGCCATGCAGGCCGCGGCTGGGAGGTGCTGACCGACGCCGTGATTCGCCATGTGGCGCAGGGTGAGCGACCTGTTGTTTTTATGCTATGGGGCTCGCACGCGCAAAGTAAGCGTGCGTTGATCGACGTTGGGCGCCATAAGGTGCTGATGTCGAATCATCCCTCGCCGCTTTCTGCGCTCCGGCCGCCGGTTCCGTTCATCGGTTGCGGTCATTTTGGCCAAGCCCGTGCGTGGCGTGAGGCGCAGCAGTCGGGAGGCTCCGAACTTCGCTCATAATCAGAGGCTTCACACCTCGAGCAGGTTTCCATGCTTCATCTTTTGCTGGGAATCCTGTGTAGTCACAAAATCGTGCTATATTTCGAGGTTCGCCGGAGAGGTGGCCGAGTGGTTAATGGCAGCAGACTGTAAATCTGCCCTCTTACGAGTACGCTGGTTCGAATCCAGCCCTCTCCACCAGCGATGAATTTGGTTTCTAAGAGCGATTGGATCTAGCGCTTTGGGTGCCTTGAAGTGCCCCCGATGCGGGAGTAGTTCAATGGTAGAACCCCAGCCTTCCAAGCTGATGACGCGGGTTCGATTCCCGTCTCCCGCTCCAGAGACCCGGTTCGGCGCCGGAAGCGATTTGGTTAGAACAAAAGCCCTTTTGGCTCAGTGGTAGAGCACTCCCTTGGTAAGGGAGAGGTCGCGGGTCCGATTCCCGCAAAGGGCACCAGTTTTCTGGGGTTGCAACGACAGGCTTGCGACCCATCTGCATGCGTTGAAATCGTTTTTTTCGGAGTCGAAAAATGGCAAAAGGTAAATTCACCCGCACCAAGCCGCACGTGAACGTGGGCACGATCGGTCACGTTGACCACGGC
>NZ_JBWKOY010000016.1:0-57816 GCF_059416345.1 Variovorax sp. GW821-FHT09D07 | reverse complement strand
AGGGTCGCCTTTCTTTTGCCTACGTTTCTTTGGCGAAGCAAAGAAAAGTAGGTCGGCCGCCGGGCCGAGACCCGGCCTCGGGAAGCAAACCAAGCCAACACCTCAACGAACTACCCCCGAAACCTCTTCCGAGTCAAAGCCAAAGCAATCCAGAAAGCAACGACCGCATACAAAGCCAAAACACCCGCATGCACCCACCACTCCTCAGGCCACCGATCCATAAACAACGGCCGCACCAAAGCAACAGCATTCGTCAACGGCAACCAAGCCGCAACAGAACGCACAACAGAAGGCAACTGCTCCAGCGGAAAAAACACCCCACTCAAAAACATCATCGGCGTCATGAACAGCGTGAAGTAATAGGTAAAAAAGTCATACCCCTTAGCCAACGCATTGAAGATCAGTGCCACAGAAGAAAACGTGATCCCACACCCAATCAACACCATCCAGGCCACGATCAACTTGGGGCTGTGACTGATCCCAAGCCCAAGCATCACAAACAAGATCGCAGTCACAGTAAAAATCGACTTGAACGCCGCCCACAACATCTCCGCGAGCACGATGTCATCCAGCCCCACCGGCGCATTCATGATCCCGTCCCACGTCTTCTGCACATGCATCCGAGAAAACGCCGAATACAGCGCCTCGAAGCTCGCCGCATTCATCGCACTCATGCAGATCGACCCACTCGCCAGGAACAGGATGTAGGGCACCTGCGTGCCATCCACCGTCACCTGCCCGACGAGTGCGCCCATGCCGTAGCCAAACGCCACAAGCCAGATCAGCGGCTCCGCGATGTTCCCGATCAGGCTCGGCAGCGCCAGCTTGCGCCACACCAGCAGGTTGCGCAAAAACACCGGCCACCATCGCATCGACAGCTCGGGCGCGCGCCACACGGAGGGTGAAGGCGGCACAGGTGTCTCGGGAGAAACAGCAGAAGAAGCAGTGGTGGTTGTATTCATAAAGAAGGCCTAGCCATCCTGGCGAATCTGCCGACCGGTGAGCTTGAGGAAAAGATCTTCCAGATTGGCCGGCCGATGAAAGGTGCGCAGTCCGCCGTGCTGCGTGAGCGCATCGAGCAGACGCCGCGCGTCCTGCGTATAGAAGAACACCGTCTCACCGCTCACTTCCACGCGCGCAGCCAGCGCCTGCAGCTCGGCCGACCCGGCCAGCGACAGCGCCCCATTGCCATACACCTCGACCACATCAGGCTCCAGGTGCTCGGCGATCAGGTCGCGCGGCCGGCCCTCGGCGATCTTGCGGCCGTGGTCGAGCACCAGCAGCCGCGAACACAGGCGCTCGGCCTCGTCCATGAAGTGCGTGGTCAGCAGGATCGACTTGCCCTGCTGCAGCAGCACCTGCAACCGCTCCCACATCAGGTGCCGCGCCTGCGGATCAAGCCCGGTGGTGGGCTCGTCGAGCAGCAACAGCTTGGGGTCGTTCACCAGCGCACGCGCCAGCGATAGGCGCCGGCGCATGCCGCCCGACAGCTCGCCGGGCTTGGCGTCGGCCTTGTGCGAGAGCGCGGCGAACTCCAGCAGCTGCGGCACGCGTGCACGCACATGCGCCTTGCTGAAGCCGAAGTAGCGGCCGTACACCACGAGGTTCTCGGCACAGCTGAAGTCGGGGTCGAGGGTGTCGAACTGCGACACCACGCCCAGCTGCGCCTTGATGGCCAGCGCGTCGCGCGGCATCTGCAGGCCCAGCGCCTCGATGCTGCCGCCGTCGGGCGCGGTGAGGCCCAGGCACATGCGGATGGTGGTGGTCTTGCCCGCGCCGTTCGGCCCGATCACGCCCAGGCACTCGCCGGGCGCGATCTCGAACGAGAGATCGTCGACGACCGTGGTCTCGCCGTAGCGCTTGCGCAGCCCACGGACCTGGAACAACGGGGAAGAAGACGAAGAAGAAGGCGAGGAGGGGGTGGTGTGGGATGGCACGCGGCCATTCTGACGCAGCCGGCCGATTGGCGCAGCAGCTACATGCGCAGCCCGCTGAACTCGCTTTTCATCCACTCGATGAAGGCCCGCGTGCGCGCCGGCAGCAGCCGCGCATTCGGGTAGATCACGCTCACGGGCCGGGGCGCGGGCTCGTAGTCTTCGAGCACGAGCTGCAGCCGGCCCTGCGCCACATGCGGCAGCACCTGGTAAGAGAAGAAGGTGCCGAAGCCCATGCCCGCGGCGCAGGCCTCGATGGCGGGCGCGAGGTGGTTGAACTCCAGGCGGTTGTCGGGCGTCACGTGCACGGTCTTGCCGCCGTCGCGGAACGCCCATTGGGCCGGCGCATCGATGCGCCCGCGCACACAGGGCGCACCCGCCAGGTCGCGCGGATGGCGCGGCACGCCGTGCTGCGCGAGGAAGGCGGGGCTGGCCACCACCACACGGCGGATGGTGCCCAGCGTCTGCGCCACCAGCGACGAGTCTTCGAGCGGGCTGATGCGGATGCCGACATCGATGCCCTCCTCGAGCAGGTTCACCGTGCGGTCGTGCAGCCGCACGCTGCAGCGCACCTTCTCGTGGCGCTGCATGAAGCGCACGATGGCGGGCGCCACGTACATGTGGCCGAACAGCACCGGCGCGGTGATGACCAGCTGCCCGGCGGGCTCGCGCGCCTCGGCCTTCAGCGCCTGGTCGGCGGCGTCGGCCGCGAGCAGCACTTCGCGCGCGCTCGGCAGGTAGTGGCGGCCTTCCTCGGTGAGCGAGAGGCGCCGCGTCGTGCGGTGAAAAAGGCGCACGCCCAGGTGCGCCTCGAGCGCGGCGAGCGCGCGCACCACGGCGGGCAGCGAACTGCCGAGCGCCTCGGCGGCGCGGGTCAGGCTGCCCTGGTCGGCAATCTGCACGAAGGTCTGCATGGCTTTGAAGCGATCCATGGCGCGATTAAACCGGAAAACGCAGCAGTCAAATCCGGAAAAGGCTATTCATTCATTTGGTGGAAGAGAGAAGAATCGAGGCCATACCCACCCGAAGGACTCTTCATGACCGAGAACAGCACCAACACCCACCAGCCCGCCCAGCCCATCCAGCTCTTCGGCAGCGCCATCTCGGGCCACGTGCACCGCGTGCGCTTCTTCCTCTCGGTGCTGGGCCTGCCCTTCGAGATCGTCGAGCTCAACCTGCGCCAGCGTGAGCACCGCACGCCGGAGTTCCTGGCGCGCAACCCCTTCGGCCAGGTGCCGGTGATCGAGGACGGCGAGGTCACGCTGGCCGACTCCAACGCCATCCTCGTGTACCTCAACGAACGCTACGCCCCCGACCCGGCGCGCTGGATGCCGCGCGACCCGGTGGGCGCGGCGCGCGTGCAGCGCTGGTTCTCGGTGGCGGCCGGCCCGCTGGCCTACGGCCCGGCGGCGGCGCGCATCATGGTGCTGTTCGGCGTGGACGCCGACCGCACCGAGACCGTCAAGCGCTCGCACGCGCTGCTCGCGGTGATGGAGACCTGCTTGTCCGAGCAGCCCTTCCTCGCGGGCCCGTCGGCCACGCTGGCCGACATCGCGAACTACGCCTACGTGGCGCATGCGCCCGAGGGCAGTGTGTCGCTCGACGCCTACCCGCAGCTGCGCGCTTGGCTGGCGCGCGTGGAAGCCTTGCCCGGGTTCGTGCCGATGGTGCGTTCGCCGGTCGGCCTGGCGGTGGCGTCATGATCGCCGCACCTTTCCACGCCGGCGAGCGCGCGCTGCAATCGCTCGTGGGCGCGCGCGAGCAGATGGAGGCGGTGGGCCCGCGCGTGATCCGCGACTACATGCCCGACCAGCACCGCGAGTTCTTTTCGCTGCTGCCGTTCCTCGTGGTCGGAAGCCTCGACGCCGACCTGCAGCCGTGGGCCAGCATGCTCGCCGCGCCGGCCGGCTTTGCGCACTCGCCCGACGCGACCCACCTGCGCATCGACGCGCTGCCGGGCGCCGGCGACCCGCTCACTGGCCAGCTCGTACCCGGCGCCACGCTGGGGCTGCTGGGCATCCAGCCGCACACGCGGCGGCGCAACCGCATGAACGGCACGGTCGAGGCGCTCGACGCGGCGGGCTTCATGGTCGAGGTGCAGCAGAGCTTCGGCAACTGCCCGCGCTACATCCAGGCGCGCGAGCCGGTGTTCGCCGCGCCGCCGGCCAACGAGCCCGCCGTGCAGTGGCTCGACACGCTCGACCTCGCGGCCGAACGGCTCATCGGCGCGGCCGACACGCTGTTCATCGCCACGGCGTACCCCGACGCGGTGGCGGTGGGCGACGCGGCCGATGCGCGTTCGCACGGTGTCGACGTGTCGCACCGCGGCGGTCGGCCGGGCTTCGTGCGCGTCGATGCGGGCGGCGTGCTCACGGTGCCCGACTTCAACGGCAACCACTTCTTCAACACGCTCGGCAACCTGCAGGCGCACCCGCGCGCGGGCCTGCTGTTCGTCGATTTCGACACCGGCGAGCTGTTGCACCTGAGCGCCACGGCGGAGATCGTCACGGACGGCCCCGAGGTTGAAGCGTTCGAGGGCGCGGAGCGGCTCATGCGCTTTCACGTCACGCGCGCGCTGCGCCGTCCGGCCGCGCTGCCGCTGCGCTGGGGCGAGGCCGCGTTGTCGCCGCACCTGGCGGGCACGGGGCGCTGGGCCGCGCACTGACTAGTCGAAGACGGGAATGCGCCCGTTGACTGACGGGCGGTAGTGCCAGCCGAGCGTGTCGAGGTTGGGTGCGCGCTGCGAGTGCAGCAGCGCTTCAAGACCCGCCGCAGCCAGCGTGCAGGCCAGCGCCTGCCCCGGACACGCATGCAGGCCATGGCCGAAGCCAAGCACGCGGCGCTGCGCGCGCATCGGCATGAAGCGGTCGGGCTCGGGGTTGAACGCCGGATCGCGCTGCGCCGAGGCCAGCAGCACCAGCACCGCATCGCCCGCCGCCAGCGAGGTGCCGGCAATCTCGACGGGCTCGATCGCGAAGCGGCGCGTGTTCTGCACCGACGGATCGTGGCGCGACGTCTCCTCGACGATGGCGAGCAACCCGTCGCGCGTGCGTGCCAGTGGGCGCAGCGCAGGCTCGCGCGCCAGTGCGATCAGGCTGTTGCCCAGCAGGCCCGCCGTGGCGTCGCAGGTCTGCGAGAGCAGGCCCACGAGGTTCGCCAGCAGCGCGCGCGAGAGCGGCGCGCTCGCAGCGCTTTCGGCCAGCACCGCCGCCAGCAGCGTGCCGTCGCGCGGCGAGGCGTTCGCGCTCAGGGTTTCGAAGCGGTTCATCAGCGCGCCGGCCGCCATGCTCGCCGCCTGCAATTGGTCTGCGTTCGACAGCGGCGAGAGGCAGGCGACGAAGTCGCGCATCCAGCGGTCCACCTGCGGCAGTGATGCACCGTCGAAACCAAGCAGGTGCGCCATCGCCCGCACGGGCAGCGAAAACAGCGCGTCGGACAGCGGCGCCTGCGCAGGCAGCTGCCGCGCCACGTCGAGCGCGGCGGCGTGCGCCGCATGCAGGTCGAGCCCGGCCAGCGCGCGCTGCAAGGCCGGCCGGTGCGCCTGGTGCGCGGGGCCGTCGTTCATGCGCACGAGGTGACCGAACACCTCGCCCGCCGGGCTGCCCACGATCGCGCGCGGCACGGGCTCGGCGGCGGGGCGCACGCGCAGCGCGCCGTGGGCCTGCAGCACCTGCATGACCACATCGGCGCGGCTCGCGACCCACACGCGCAAGCCGGCGTGCCACGCGAGCGGCGGGCCGTCGCGCAGGGTGGCGTAGTACGGATAAGGGTCGGCATGCGTGGCGGCGGCGACCGGGTCGGCGGGATGAGTGAGCGTGGCGGTAGTCATGGCGCGCAGTGTGCGTTCGCCGCCGCCGACACACTTCGGTCGCGAACGAAGTGTGGGATGCGGCGTCGCTTTAGGATGGCCGCATGGACGACACCACCGCTTCCGACTTCCAGCTCGCCCGCCTCGCCGGCGCCATCGCCGAGCCGGCGCGCGCCCGCATGCTGAACTGCCTGATGGACGGCCACGCCCGCACCGCGACCGAGCTGGCCACGGTGGCCGAGGTGGCGGCCTCGACCGCGAGCGCGCACCTTGCGCGCCTGAAGGAAGAGCGGCTGGTCGAGGTGCTCGTGCAAGGCAAGCATCGCTACTTCCGCCTGGCCAGCGACGACGTGGCCGCCGCGCTCGAAAGCCTCATGGTCGTGGCCGGCGCGCCGCGCCCTGCGGCCACCGCCTTCCAACCCAACACGCCGAGCCGCCTGCGCAGCGCCCGCACCTGCTACGACCACATGGCCGGCACCGCGGGCGTCGCGCTGCACGACCGGCTGCATGCGCAGGGCTGGCTCAGCGGCCTTGCGAGCGGCTCGTACGAACTCACGCCCGACGGCGCCATCGCGCTGGAGAGCCTGGGCGTCGAGGTCGATGCCGTGCGCCGCTCGCGCCGCCGCTTCGCCTGCGCCTGCCTCGACTGGAGCGAACGCCGCCCGCACCTGGGCGGCGCGCTCGGCGCCGCGTGGCTGCAGCTGTCGCTGCGGCGCGGTTGGGTGCGGCAAGAGCTTGACGGACGCGCGCTCACGCTGACGCCGAAGGCGCAGCGGGAGATGCCGGAGTTGTTTGCCTGAGGGCGAAGGCGCTCAGGCCTTGAGTTTGAGCAGATAGATCAGCGGGCCCGCCATGGCGGTGTCGAGTTCGAGAAAGCTCTCGAAGTCCTTGCCCGCCATCCAGTACGGGTCCCAGTTGTTGCGCTTGATGGTCTTCTGCCAGAGGTCGTGCGTGGTGGCGCGTTGCACCGCCTCGAGCAGCTGGCCGCGGCGGTAGGGCGGCACCTTCTTGCCGGTCATCACGCCGCGCCAGTTGGCCAGGTCGGCGTCCACGCCCTGCTGGCGCACCGAGGCGATCCCCTGGAACGGGTGCTTGGACGACACGCCGATGGCGCGCAGCTTGCCGTTGGCGATGTTCTCGGCGAACTCGCTGTAGCCCGAGATGCCGACCGCCGCCTTGCCCGTCTCGAGCGCTTCGACCACCTGCGCGCCGCCCGGGTGCGGCTGGTAGTTCAGCGACGCCGAGGCGCCGGCCACGCGCGCCAGCATGCCGGCGAACATGTGGTCCACGCCGCCGGCCGAGCCGCCCGCGATGACGGTGTTGGCGGCATCGGCGCGCAGCTGGGCGACGAGGTCCTTGGGGGTCTTGATGGGCGAGTCGGCCTTGACGGCGACCACCTCGTAGTCGCTGGTCAGGCGCGCCACGGGCGACACATGCGCCAGCGTGACGGCGGGCTTTTGCAGCGCCACCGCGCCGACCATCACCATGCCGCTGACCAGCAGCGCCTCGGGGTCGGCGTCGTACTTCTCGACGTACTTGGCCAGCCCGATGGTGCCGCCCTTGCCGCCGATGTTCTCGTAGGTGACGGTGCCCACGGCGCCCGAGGCCAGCAGGGCGGCGCCGAGGGCGCGGCCGGTCTGGTCCCAGCCGCCGCCTTCGTTGGCGGGAATGACGATGCGCAGCTTGCTGCTCAGCGGCGCGTCGGCCGCGCGGGCGTGGCCGGCCCACAGCGCGGCCTGGCCCGCACCGGCGGCAGCGGCCGAGGCTGCCAGCCAGGTGCCGAAGCGGCGGCGGGACAGGGGAAGGGCGGCGGCAGGCGGCGAAGACGGGCGCATCGTGTTTCCAGTTGTGTACGTGACAGCCAATGATGTCCGCGAAACAAGGCAAACACGCCCTCGCCCGCACAGGGAGAAACCCTGAGGGGCGCGGAGGGGGAAAAGGCGTCGGAGCCTACTGGAAAGCCACTTCCGCGAAGCTTCGCAGCTTGCGGCTGTGCAGCCGGGTGGTGCCTTCCTGGCGCAGGATCTCGATGGCGCGCATGCCGATGCGCAGGTGCTGTTCCACGCGCTCGCGGTAGAAGTGGTTGGCCATGCCGGGCAGCTTGATCTCGCCGTGCAGCGGCTTGTCGCTCACGCACAGCAGCGTGCCGTAGGGCACCCGGAAGCGGAAGCCGTTGGCCGCGATGGTCGCGCTTTCCATGTCCAGCGCCACGGCGCGGCTCTGGCTGAAGCGGCGCTGCGGCTGGTTGCCGGGCAGCAGCTCCCAGTTGCGGTTGTCGGTGCTGGCCACGGTGCCGGTGCGCATGATCGTCTTCAGGTCGGGGCCCTCGCACTTCGTGACGTCGGCCACCGCCTGCTCGAGCGCCAGCTGGATCTCCGACAGCGCCGGAATCGGCACCCACAGCGGCAGTTCCTCGTCGAGCACGTGGTCCTCGCGCACGTAGGCGTGGGCCAGCACGTAGTCGCCCAGCTGCTGCGTGTTGCGCAGGCCGGCGCAGTGGCCCAGCATCATCCAGGCGTGCGGGCGCAGCACGGCGATGTGGTCGGTGATGGTCTTGGCGTTGGCCGGGCCGACGCCGATGTTGGTCATGGTGATGCCGCTGTAGTCCTCGCGCACCAGGTGGTAGGCCGGCATCTGCGGCAGGCGCGGCGGCGCGGTGCCCTGGCTGCCGTCCAGCAGGTGGGCGAAGGTGTCGCTGTGGCCCGCGGCCAGCCCGCGCCGGCGCGTGATCACGTTGCCGGGCTCGATGAAGGCGATGTACTCGCTGTTCTCGTCGGCCATGGCCTCGTGGCCCAGGCGCACGAACTCGTCGATGTAGAACTGGTAGTTGGTGAACAGCACGAAGTTCTGGAACCACTCGGGCGCCGTGCCCGTGTAGTGGCGCAGGCGGTGCAGCGAGTAGTCGACGCGCGCCGCCGTGAACAGCGACAGCGGCTGCGGCTCGCCGGGCAACGCCTCGAAGGTGCCGTTGGCAATGCCGTCGTCCATGGCGCCCAGGTCGGGCAGGTCGAACACGTCGCGCATGAGGGCGCGGCGCTCGGCGCTCATGGTGCCTTCGATGTGGTCGTTCTCGGCGAAGGAGAAGTGGATCGGAATGGGCTGCGTGCTGGTGCCCACCTCGATCTCGACCTGGTGGTTTTCCAGCAGCAGGCGGAACTGGTCCAGGTAGTAGCGCGAGAACAGGTCGGGCCGCGTCAGCGTGGTCTCGTAGCGGCCGGGGCCGGCCACGAAGCCGTAGCTCAGGCCGGCGTTGGCCGGCGGCGTGTGGCGCGAGACGGTGTGCGTGTGCACCCGCACGAACGGGTAGCAGGCCCGCACCCGGCCCGGCAGCGCCTCGCCGGCGACGAAGCGCAGCATCGATTCGCGCAGGTGGGCCAGGCCGCCCTGGTAGATGGCTTTGACCTGGTCGAGCGCCTCGGCGGCGTCGGTGAAGCGGGCGGGAGCGACGAAGGTGGGCATGTAGGGCATGCCGTCATTGTGCAATGCGCCCGTGTCGATGGGGAGGCCGGAAACAGGGTGAGCAGGCCTCAGTCCAGCAGGCAGGCCAGCACCTTGGCCAGCATGTCGTCCACGTCCGTGGCCTGCACCGCGCCGGGCAGCGCGACGTCGCCGTGCATCACGAACACCGGCTTGCCCCATTTCAGGCCCATGGCCATCTCCGACAGCGTGCCCATGTTGCCGCCGATGGCGACCAGGCACACGCCGCTGCGCGCGATGATGCCGTTGCGCATCTCGCCCATGCCGGTGGGAATGGCCACGCTGAGCCATTCGTTGGCGTGGCGGTCGTCGTCCTCGGGCAGGATGCCCACGGCGATGCCGCCGGCCTCCACCGCGCCGCGCGAGGCCGCGGCCATCACGCCGCCGCGCCCGCCGCAGACCACCGCCATGCCCGCGCCGGCCAGCGCATGCGCCACCGCGTAGGCGGCCTCGCATTCGGCCGGGCCGCCGTCGCCCGGGCCGAGCATCGCCACCGGCTGGCGGTGGCGCTGCGGCCCCCACTGCCGTTGCGCCAGGCGCGTCAGCGCCTCAGTGACCGGCGCCGACAGCACCGCGCTCGCGCCTTCGTGTAAAGACATCGCCCACTCCCATCACGACCACACACACCACCATCAGCACCAGCGACAGGGCCGCCGCCACCGCGAAATCGGACCCGCCGTCGCCCACCTGCGCGAGCAGCATCAGCGGCAGGATGTTCAGCTGCGTGCCCACCAGCGCCAGCGCCGTGCCGTAGGTGCCCATGGCAATCGCGGCCACCATGCAGGCGTTCGACAGCACCGAGGGCAGCACCTCGGGCAGCACCGTGTCCCGGAAGGCCCGCGCCTTCGAGGCGCCCAGCGTGCGCGCCGCCTGCGCCGGGCGCAGGTCGAGGTTGGCGAACACGGGGTACAGCGACAGCGCCACGCGCGGGATCAGGTAGTAGGCATACGCCAGCCCCAGGCCCGACACGCTGTAGATCCAGCTCCCAATGACCGCCGGATCGGCGCCCAGGCCCGCGAGCAGCTGCGTCACGAAGCCCGCGCGGCCGAAGGCGAGGATGAAGCCGTAGGCGATCACCAGCCCCGAGAACGCCAGCGGCAGGCCCAGCAGCGTCATCATCCATTGGCGCCGGCCTTCGGGCTGGCGCGCCAGTTCGATGGCGATGCAGGTGCCCACCAGCGCCGAGATCGCGCCCGCCGCCAGGCCCAGGCCCAGCGTGTTGCGCAGCGCGCCCAGGAACAGCGGGTTGCCGAACAGCCGCCCGAAGGCACTGCCGCCCTCGCCGAAGGCCTCGGGCAGCAGCGCCGCCAGCGGCACCGCGAAGAAGAGCGCCATGAAGGCCCAGGCGGGCCAGGCGCCAAAGCGTCGCATCACGGCCTCTTACTTGCCCAGCGCGGCCTGCGCCCAGAGCTTGTCGACCTCGGCCTTGCGCTCCGAGGCCTTCACCACGTCGAGGGGCTTGATCTGCGGCGCGGCCGGCATCTTGGCCGCGACATCGGCCGAGAGCGGCGTGCCAGGCACCGCGGGGCGCACGAAGCCCTGCGCGAACAGCGACTGGCCGGCCTCGCTCATGATGAAGTTGAGCCACAGCTTGCCGGCGTTCGGGTTCGGGCCGTTCTTCACCAGGCTGATCGCATACGGCGCGGCCACGCTGGCTTCCTTCGGGATCACGACCTCGACCGCATCGCCCATGCCGTCGACGTGCTTGGCCTTGAGGCCGTCGTTCTCGTAGCTGATCCACACCGGGATCTCGCCCTTCAGGAACTTGGCATACGGCGTGGTGCCCTCCACGCGCAGCACGTTGCCGGCCGCATGCAGCTTGCCCAGGTAGTCGGTGCCGGGCTGCACGTTGTCGACGCTGCCGCCGTTGGCGTAGGCCGCGGCAAAGGTCAGCACCTGGCCGATGCCGGTGGAGCGCGGGTCGAGGTAGACAACCGTGCTCTTGAACTCGGGCTTGAGCAGGTCGGCCCAGCCCGTGGGCACGTTCTTCACCAGCTTCTTGTTCACGAGAAACGCGATGTTGAGCGTGTGGATGGTGAACCAGCGGCCCTCGGCCTCGCGGAACACGGCGGGCAGCTTGTCGAAGTTGACGGGCTTGAAGGGCGCGACCACGTCCTTCTTCGCGGCATCGACGGCGGAGGCGGCGAAGTAGTAGGCGGTGTCGGCCTGCGGGCGGCGCCTGGTCTTTTCGAGCGCGACCACGGTGGCGGCCGAGCCGATGTCGTTGTAGGTCAGCTCGATCTCGGGGTAGCGCTTCTTGAAGTCGCGGAACAGCGACTTCCAGTTGGCCCATTCGGGGCCGGTGTCGAAGGAGACGCACAGGCCTTCCTTCTGCGCCTCGGCATACAGCGCCTTCTCGCCCGCGTAGAGCTCGGGGCCGTCGAAGGCGAAAGCGGTGCGCGCGAGGGACAGCACGGGCAGTGCGCCGGCGGCCTGGATCAGATGTCTGCGTTGCATGGGGGCTCCTTGAGAGGAAAGGTCAGTGGTCGAGCAGGCGAAGGTGTTCGGGGGCGATGGCGATCGCTTCGGCCGCCGGTGCGGCCGACTCGGCGAGGAAGGGCTTGCCCGCGCCCGCCACGTCGAAGTCGTAGCGCGTGAGCGCGCCCAGGTAGCGCTGCGCGCCGGTGCGGCCGGCCAGGCGGTTCACGCTGTCGGGCGTCGGGTCGGGTTGGATGTGTTCGGGCCGCACCAGCACATGCACCGGCGTGCCGAAGGGCCGGTTGCCGGTCTCGGCGAAGAGCTCGGCAAAACCCATGTCGAGCCGGCCCGGCGACGCCACCTTGGCGGGCAGGATGGTCGAGAGCCCGACGAACTCGGCCACAGCGCGGCTCGCGGGGTGCTCGTAGATTTCGCGCGGCGTGGCGATCTGCAACAGGCGGCCGTCTTTCAGCATTGCCACGCGGTCTGCCATCACCAGCGCTTCTTCCTGGTCGTGCGTGACCAGCAGCGTGGTCGCGTTGAAGCGCTGCTGGATCGACCAGATCTGGTCGCGCAGATGGCCGCGCACGCTGGCGTCGAGTGCCGACAGCGGCTCGTCGAGCAGCAGCGCACGCGGATCGATGGCGAGCGCACGGGCCAGGGCCACGCGCTGCTGCTGGCCGCCCGAAAGCTGCGCCACCGCGCGCTGCGCGTGGTCGCCCAGCCCGACGATGTCGAGCAGCTCCTGCGCGCGCTGGCGGCGCGGGGCCGTGTCCACCTTGCGCAGCTTGAGGCCGTAGGCCACGTTGTCCAGCACGCTCAGGTGCGGAAAGAGGGCGTAGCTCTGGAACACCATGCCGATGTGGCGCTGGTGCACGGGCGTGCGCGACATGTCGTCGCCGCCGAGCACGATGCGGCCCGTGTGGCCGGTCTCCAGCCCCGCCACCAGCTTGAGCAGCGTCGACTTGCCTGAGCCGCTGGGCCCGATCACCGCCACGAGCTCGCCCGTGCGCACGTCGAGCGACACGTCGTGCAGGCCGTGCGTGCTGCCGGGGTAGTTGTAGCTGACGTTGTCCAGGAGGAGGCTCATGCGCGCTGCTTCACCAGAGAGGAAGAAAGAAGGGCCGACGCGCTCGCCAGCACGAGAAGGATCACCGTGGCCGCGCAGGCAAAGCCCGTCGCGCCGTAGAAGGCCTGCAGCAGCACCACCGGGTAGGTGCGGTTCTGGAAGCTCGTGAGCAGGTTCGACAACCCGAACTCGCCCACCGAGATGGCCGCCACCATCACCAGCCCGCTGATCAGGCTCTGGCGCAGGCTGGGCAGCACGATGCCGGTGAACTGCTGCCAGCCCGAGGCGCCGAGCGTGGCGGCCGCCTGCTCGAGCCGCCCGAGGTCCAGGTGGCGCAGGTCGGTGAGCAGCGTGTTGGTGAGGTAGGGCAGCGTGAGGATCGCGTGCGCCGCGATCAGCAGCGGCATCGAGCCCAGCCAGGGTGCGAGGTCGGTGTTGAACACGATCATGTAGCCGAAGGCCAGCGTGATGGTCGGCACCGCCACCGGCGTGGCGCTCACGATGCGCGCCGCGATGCTGCTGCCGCGCCGCGCGCCGTGGTACAGCGCATAGGCCAGCGGCAGCGCCAGCACCGTGTTGATCGCGCAGGCCGCCATCGCCACCACGAGGCTGCTCACGAAGGCCTTGCGGAACGAGGTGTCCAGCCACAGGTCGACATACCACTGCCCGGTGACGCCCGTGGGCAGCAGCGTGTTGGTCCAGTTGCCGCCGAAGCTGCCGATCGCCAGCAGGGCGATGGGCAGCAGCAGGTACAGGCCGTAGACGAGCGAGATGCCGCGAATCAAGGGGGTGTCTCCGAAGGTCTTGCGCACCCGGCATACTTTCCGGATGCTCTACTTTTTGCCCACGGCGGATTGCCGCGTTCCAGCGAATTCTAGGAAGCAGATGCACACTTATGGGTGAAAGTTGGATGACGACACTTGAGCAATCGGCAAGTATTTTTCACACGACTTTCATCAACCGGAGCCAGGCATGAAACGCGACTGCCCCACCATCCAGGAACTGCTGGCCTTCGACGCCGTGGCGCGCCAGCAGAGCATCACGCTCGCGGCCGGTGCGCTGTGCATCACCGTGAGCGCCGTCAGCAAGCAGATCGCGGGGCTCGAGGCATTCCTGGGCCGCGAGCTGCTGCAGAAGAACGGCCGCGGCGTGCAGCTCACGCCGCAGGGGCGTGTGTACTGGCAGAAGATCTCGGGCGGCCTGCGCGCCATCGAGACCGCGACCTTCGAGGCGCGCTCGGGCGATGCCGGCGCCGGCCTGCTCACGCTGGCCAGCGTGCCCACCTTTCTCACCAAATGGCTCATTCCGCGCCTGCCGGCCTTCAGCCAGAAAAGCCGCCACGTGATGCTGAGCTTCAGCCGCCACCTGGAGCCCAGCGACGGCATCCCGGCCGGCGTCGATGCCGCCATCCGCTACGGCCCCGACGGCTGGCCTGGCGTGGTGTCCGAATACATCGCGGGGCGCGAGTTCGTGCTGATCGTGGCGCGCGCGCTGGTCGAGGGGCGCCACCGCATCGTGCAGCCCATCGACATCGTCGGCCACACCTTGCTGCACCACGAGGGCGCGCCCACCGCCTGGCGCCAGTGGGCCGCGCAGCACGGCGTGCCCGAGGTGCAGACCGTGGCCGGCCCGCGCTTCGCGCAGTACTCGGCGCTGATCCAGGCGGCGCTCAACGGGCTGGGCATCGGCCTCGTGCCCAAGCTGCTGGTGCAGGAAGAGCTGGCCGAAGGTGCACTGTTGAGCCCGTGCGGCACGCCGGTGCGCGTGGACCAGGGCCACTACCTGTGCTATCGGCCCGACCGTCTCGACCTGCCGGCCTTCGCGGCGTTTCGCGAATGGATCATGGACGAAGGGCAGAAGTCGCGCGGCGTGGAGACCGAGGCATGAAGCGGCCGTCTTCGCTACGCTCTGGCCACGGAACAACCAAGGAATCGAATCGATGAAAGTCGCAGTCATGGGTGCCGGCGCGGTCGGCTGTTACTACGGCGCCATGCTGGCGCGCTCGGGCCACGAGGTCGTGCTGATCGGCCGGCCTTCGCATGTGGAGGCGGTGCGTGCGAACGGGCTGCGGCTGGAGACCCAGGCCTTCGATGAACAGGTGCGCCTCGAGGCCAGCACCGAAGCGGGCGCCGTGCAGGGCGCCGACCTCGTGCTGTTCTGCGTGAAGTCCACCGACACCGAATCGGCCGCCGCGCAGATCGGGCCGCACCTCGCGCCCGGCGCGCTGGTGCTCACGCTGCAGAACGGCGTCGACAACGACGCGCGCGTGCGCGCGGCGCTGCCGTCGCACGACGTGGCCGCCGCCGTGGTCTACGTGGCGACCGAGATGGCGGGGCCGGGCCATGTGAAGCACCACGGCCGCGGCGAGCTGGTGATCGCGCCCTCGCGCCGCAGCGACGAGGTCGCGCAGGCACTGATCGCCGCCGGCGTGCCCACGCAGATTTCCGGCAACGTGCGCGGCGCGCTGTGGGCCAAGCTGGTGCTCAACTGCGCCTACAACGCGCTGTCGGCCGTGTCGCAGCTGCCGTATGGCGAGCTCGTGCAGGGCACGGGCGTGACGGACGTGATCCGCGACGTGGTCGCCGAATGCCTCGCAGTGGCGAAGGCCGAGGGCGTGGTGATTCCGGGCGACGTCGACGCGGCGGTGCGCGGCATCGCGCAGTCGATGCCCTCGCAGTACTCGTCGACCGCGCAAGATCTCGCACGCGGCAAGCGCAGCGAGATCGACCACCTCAACGGGCTGGTCGTGCGGCGCGGCGAGGCGCTGGGCGTGCCGACGCCGGCGAACCGGGTGTTGTTCGTGATGGTGAAGCTGCTCGAAGGCAAGCAGCCCCAGGCCGGCGCCTAGCCGGGCATGGGTTCGCGCATCGTCACGAACTCTTCAGCAGCCGTCGGATGGATGCCGATCGTGCTGTCGAACAGCGCCTTCGTCGCGCCCGCGCGCATCGCCACCGCAAAGCCCTGCACCACCTCGCCCGCGTCCGCGCCCACCATGTGCAGGCCCACCACGCGGTCGCTCTTCTTGTCGACCACGAGCTTCATGAAGGTGCGCTCGCTGCGGCCCGAGAGGGTGTGGCGCAGCGACTTGAACTCACTCGAGAACACGGTGACCTCGCCGAACTTCGCGCGCGCGTCGATCTCGCTGTAGCCGCAGGTGCCGATGTTGGGGTGGGTGAACACGGCGGTGGGAATGAACTCGTAGTCCATGCCGCGCTTGCCCTTGCCGAACAGCGCATCGACCACCACCATCGCCTCGGCCAGCGCCACGGGCGTGAGCTGCACGCGGGTCGACACGTCGCCCACCGCGTAGATCGACGGCACCGAGGTGCGGTAGTGCGCATCGACCGCGATGGCGCCCTTGGCGTCGAGCTTCACGCCCGCGGCCTCGAGGCCGAGGCCCTGCGTGTTGGGCACGCGGCCGGTGGCGAAGAGCACGGTGTCGGCCTCGATCTGCTGGCCGCGCGCGAGCGTGACCACGAGGCCGTCGGGGCCGCGCGCGATCGACGAGGCCTCGCAGTTCAGGCGCACGTCGACGCCGGCCTTGCCCATCTCGTTGGCAAGGAACTGGCGCACGTCGTCGTCGAAGCCGGTGAGCAGGTGGGCGCGGCGGTGCAGCTGCGTCACCTTGGAACCCAGGCCGTTGAAGATCGATGCGAACTCGCAGGCGATGTAGCCGCCGCCCACCACCAGCAGGCGCTTCGGGAACGGGTCGAGGTCGAACATCGCGTCGGAGGTCACGATGTGTTCGCGGCCTGGAATCTCGGGCACGAAGGGCGTGCCGCCGGTGGCCACCAGCAGGTGGCGCGCGGTGTGGCGCCTGCCTTCGATTTCCACCGTGTGCGCATCGACCAGCTGGGCCCAGCCGGTGACGAGCGTGACGCCCGAGTTCTTCAGCAGCGAGCCGTAGATGCCGTTGAGCCGGCTGATCTCCTTGGCGCGCTGGGCCTTGAGGTGGGCCCAGTCGAACTGCGGCGCCGACGGGAGCTTCCAGCCGTAGCCTTCGGCTTCCTCGAAAGACTCGGCATAGCCGGCCGCATAGCTGTAGAGCTTCTTCGGGATGCAGCCCACGTTGACGCAGGTGCCGCCGAGCTCGGCGGCCTCGGCCAGCGCGACGCGTGCGCCGGTCTGCGCCGCCATGCGCGCGGCGCGCACGCCGCCGCTGCCGCCGCCAATGACGAAGAGGTCGAAATCGAATGGTTGCATGAGAAAGACGCTCCTTGCGGCCGACTGTAGCGGCGGGGCGGCGGCGGCGCTGCGGGGGCGGGCATGGCCGTGAAGCACCGCGGCCCGCGAGGGTCTTTGCCGAGGGGCGCTTGACCCTGAAGCTGCTTCAGGGAATCCACTGCAGTCAGGCCCGCGGGAATTCATCGCCACCGGCGACGTTGCCACCGGCCTGTTGCACGACGCAAGGGAGAAACACATGGGCATGCTGGAACGACTCTTCGGTGGACATGGCGGCGCGCGCCACGGCGGTGGTGGCGGGCACCATGGTTCGCAAGGTGGCTATGGGTACGGCCGCGACGTACCGCCACCGCCGCCCGGCGGCAGCGCCTGCCCGGCCTGCCGCGCGGTGAACGCCGCCGGTGCGCGCTTCTGCCAGCAATGCGGCACGTCGATGCTGCCCGCGGCCTGCCGGCAGTGCGGCACGGCGATGGCGCCCGGCGCGAAGTTCTGCGCGCAATGCGGCCAGTCGACGCAGGCGACGTAGCGCGGCGAAGCGCGAAAAACGGGGCGGGCCGCCAGCGAGAATTCGCGCTTGTCGGCAATGAAGGAGGAGCCCCATGAAGAACGATTCCAACAGGCAGAAGAAAAAGGACGGCGCGGCACTGGCGTGGCTGCCGGTCCTGGCGCTGTGCGCGATGGCCGTCGCGCCGGCCGGCGCGCAGCTCGCGCGCAAGCCGTCGTACTACCAGCAGCAGAACCAGTCGCAGCCCGAAGGCCCGGCTGCGCAACTGGTGCCGCGCCCCGCCGTGCCCGCCTCGTTGCCGGCGCTGCGCAGCCAGGGCGATTTCGACACGCTGGCGCGCGTCTACGACGCCGGCACGCCGATGCAGCTGGCCCATGTGCTGTTCGCGATCGACCGGCAGGCCAAGCCGGCGCGCATGCACTACATCGACACGCCGCGCTTCCAGCTGCATGTGCGCTTCCTGCGCGACACGCGGCTCACGCCGAACACGATCAAGCGCGAGATCGATCGCAACTACCTCGTGCCCGACCGCCGCTTCCTGTTCGGCACGCTGAGCTGGCAGCAGAACATCGGCACCTTCACCTACGAGTTCTGGGAAGGCGACCGGCTCACGGTGCCGCTGCTGCGCGAGGCCGAGGCGCAGGTGAAGGCCAGTTTCTTCGCGCCGGTGAAGTTCAAGACCAACTCCACGCTGCACGAGCGCATCGCGAAGGAGGCCGGCATCGACTTCGTGAGCCAGGAGGCGCTGATCCGCGAGCAACCCTTCCTGCCGATGAACCTGGGCACCGCCACGGGCCGCGTGCGCATCGTGAACGACGCCTCGGGCCTGAACGCGCTGTTGCCCGACGACATCGCCGTGCTGCGCGAGGTGCCGATCAACCTGCCGCCGGTGGCCGGCGTGCTCACCGAGCGGCCGTCCACGGCGCTGTCGCACGTCAACCTGCTGGCCAAGGGCTGGGGCATTCCGAACGCCTACGTGCGCGACGCCGCCACCGTGCTGAAGGCGCACGCGGGCCAGTGGGTGGCGCTGAAGGTGGCGGCCTCGGGCTACCAGCTGCGCCGCCTCACGCCGGAGGAAATCGCCGCGCTGCCGCCGCGCGCCGTGCGTGCCGCCGCCACCGGCGCGCTGCCTGGTAGCAAGGCAGCGAAGCCGGATCTGCGCGAGACGCGCCTGCTGCCCCTGGCCTCGCTGCGCGCGCGCCACAGCGTGCAATGCGGCTCGAAGGCGGCCAACCTCGGCGCGGTGCTGGCCGCGCGCATTCCCTCGACCACCGTGCCCGACGGCTTCTGCATTCCGTTCGCGCACTACGACCGCTTCATGCGGTCGAACGGGCTGGCCGAGCGCATCGCGCGCATGCAGCAGCAGCCCGGCTTCGCGGGCGACCCGCAGGTGCGGCAGAAGGCGCTGGCGCAGTTGCGCGACGAGATCGTGCAATGGCCGGTCGAGCCCGCCACTGCGGCGGCCTGGCGCGCGGCGTGGCAGGCGCAGCTGGGCGGGGGCGGCGTGTTCGTGCGCAGCTCGTCCAACTCGGAAGACCTGCCGGGCTTCAGCGGCGCGGGGCTCTACACGACGGTGCCCAACGTGAAGACGGGCGACGCGCTCGAACTCGCGGTGAAGAAGGTCTGGGCCTCGGTGTTCAACCCCGAGGCCTGGGAGGCGCGCAGCGCCGCGGGCTTCGGCGCCGAGTCGGTGCTGATGGGCGTGTTCGTGCAGACCGCCATCGACTCGACCAACGCCGGCGTGATGATCACGCGCGACCCCTTCGACGCGGGCCACCCGCACGTCACCTACATCTCGGCCAAGCGCGGCATCGGCATCCGCGTGGTCGAGGGCAAGCGCGTGGCGGAGCAGGTGATGTACTCGAGCTGGTCCAAGGCCATCCAGGTGCTCAGCCGCTCGGCCGAGGAGACGGCGCTGCAGCTGGACAAGGACGGCGGCGTGAAGGAAGTGCCCGTGGAAGTGGGCCGCCACGTGCTGACCGACGAGCTGGTGGTGCGGCTCGCCAACGTGGGCGCGGCGGTGAAGCGCACCTTCAACGCGGTCGACCAGGACATCGAGTGGGCGACGGTGGGCGACAAGATCGTGCTGCTGCAGGCGCGGCCGTATGTGGAGCGGCGGCGCTAGTTCACGCAGGCCTCAGGCCGTCGTGGTGCGCGGGCGGTGGCCCGGCAGCGTGTTCAGCGGAATGCGCAGGTAGGCCACGCCGTTGTCGTCGGGCGGCGGCAGGCGGCCGCCGCGCACGTTGACCTGCATCGACGGCAGGATCAGCGTCGGCACTTCGAGCGTGGCGTCGCGCGCGGTGCGCATGCGCACGAACTCGTCTTCGCCGATACCGTCGCGCACGTGGATGTTGTGGGCGCGCTGCTGCGCCACCGTGCTCTGCCAGCGGGGCTCGCGCGTGGCGGGTGGGTAGTCGTGGCAGACGTACAGCGTGGTCTCGGGCGGCAGCGCGAGCAGCCGGCGCATCGAGCGGTAGAGCTCGCGCGCGTCGCCGCCCGGAAAGTCGGCGCGCGCGCTGCCCAGGTCGGGCATGAAGAGCGTGTCGCCGACGAAGACCGCGTCGTCCACGAGGTAGGCCATGTCGGCCGGCGTGTGGCCGGGCACGCGCAGGGCCTGCGCCTCGATCTCGCCGATGTGAAAGCGCTCGCCGTCCTTGAACAGGTGGTCGAACTGGCTGCCGTCGGGCAGGAAGTCGCGTTCCAGGTTGTAGAGGCTGCGGAAGGTGGCCTGCACCGTGCGGATGTGCTCGCCGATGGCGATGCGCCCGCCGGCCTGCGACTGCACATGGCGCGCGCCCGAGAGGTGGTCGGCGTGCGCGTGGGTCTCCAGGATCCAGTCGACCTGCAGCGCCTGCGCGTGAACGTAGGCCAGCAGGCGGTCGGCCGAGGCGGTGTCGGTGTGGCCGGAGCGGAAGTCGTAGTCGAGCACCGGGTCGATGACGGCGGCGCGCTTCGTCGCACGGTCCCAGACCACGTAGGACACCGTGCCCGTCGCGGGATCGAAGAAGGCCTGGGTGGTGGCGCGTGGGGGCATGGGGGTCGGGGTCATCGGCGCTCCTTCTGCGGTGCCTGGAGGCCAGGCCGTCGTTCATTCAATCAAGCGACAAATATTATATGAATTCATATAATGTTATTTCGCGAACTGTCATTTCCCCATGAAGACCCCGACCCACGCCATCGACCCCCAACTGCTGCGCAGCGCTGCCGGCCAGGCCGTCGCCGTGCTCAAGCTGCTGGCCCACGAGGCCCGGCTGCTGCTGCTGTGCCAGCTCTCGCAGGGCGAGATGTGCGTGAGCGACCTCGAGAGCACGCTGGGCATCCGCCAGCCCACCCTGTCGCAGCAGCTGTCGGTGCTGCGCACCGAAGGCGTGGTGGACACCCGCCGCGAGGGCAAGAACATCTACTACCGCGTGGCCGACCCGGCCCTGCTCGAGATCCTGGCGGTGCTGTACCGCCTCTACTGCCCGAAGGAGAACTGAAGATGCCCACCATCGACTGGCCTCATTTCACGCCCTGGGCCGCACTGGCCGGCGGCGTGCTCATCGGACTTTCCGCCGCGATGTTCGTGCTGCTCAACGGGCGCATCGCCGGCGTCAGCGGCGTGCTGGGCGGCTTGCTGCGCCCCATGAAGGGCGACATGGCCTGGCGCGCGGCCTTCGTGCTCGGGCTGGTCGGCGCACCACTCGTCTACGGGCTGTTCGCCGTGCTGCCTGCGGCGCAGATCGACGCGGGCTACGGCACGCTCGCGCTGGCCGGCCTGCTGGTGGGCGTGGGCACGCGCTATGGCGCGGGCTGCACCAGCGGCCACGGCGTGTGCGGGCTGGCGCGGCGCTCGCCGCGTTCGCTGGTCGCCACGCTGGCTTTCATGGCCGCGGGGTTCGCCACGGTCTTCGTGGTGCGCCACCTGTTGAACCTCTGAACCGGGAGACCTGCCATGTGGACCGCCATTGCTTCCTTGCTCGCCGGCCTTGTCTTCGGGCTCGGCCTCATCGTCTCCGGCATGGCCAATCCGGCCAAGATCCTGGGCTTTCTTGACGTGGGTGGGGCCTGGGACCCGTCGCTCGCCTTCGTGATGGCCGGCGCGGTGGCGGTGAGCACCGTCGGCTTCCTGCTGGCCGGCCGTCGCAAGGAGTCGCTGCTCGGCGGGCCGCTCACGCTGCCCAGCCTGCGTCACATCGACCGCCGCCTGGTCGGCGGCAGCCTGCTGTTCGGCGTCGGCTGGGGCATCGCGGGCTTCTGCCCCGGGCCTGCGCTGGTCTCGCTCGGCACGGGCGAGGTCAAGGCGCTGGTCTTCGTGGGCGCCATGCTGCTGGGCATGGGCCTGTTCGAGCTGCTCGAGCGCCGCCGCTTCGCACGGCGCCCGGCCTCAGCCTGAGAAGGCGCGCGCGTTCAGCCGTACAGGTACTGCGGCAGCCACAGCGTCAGTCCCGGCCAGATGTACATGAACACCATGCACAGGATGACGATCAGCATGTACGGCATCATCCCCGCGAAGATCTGGTTGATCGTCACGTGCGGCGGCGACACCCCCTTCAGATAGAAGGCCGACATCGCCACCGGCGGTGACAGGAATGCCGCCTGCAGGTTCACGAACACCAGCACGCCGAACAGCAGCGGATCGATCTGGAAGTGCGCCAGCAGCGGCAGGAAGATGGGCACGAAGATCACGATGATCTCGGTCCACTCCAGCGGCCAGCCCAGCACGAAGATGATCGCTTGCGACAGCAGCAAAAACTGCAGCGGCGACAGGTTCATGCTCAGCACCCACTCCTCGACGATGCGCTGGCCGCCCAGCAGCGCGAACACCGCCGAGAACAGCGCCGAGCCCACGAAGAGCCAGCAGACCATCGAGGTGGTCTTGAGCGTGAGGAACACCGCCTCCTTGATCTTCTTGAAGTTCAGCGTGCCGGCCTGCCACGCCATCAGGAAGGCGCCGGCCGCGCCGACCGCCGCCGACTCGGTGGCGGTGGTGATGCCGAACAAAATCACGCCCAGCACCACCAGCGTGAGCGTGGCCAGCGGCATCACCGACGACACCAGCATGCGCAGGATCTCGAACTGCTCCGCGTCCATGCGCCAGTAGTACCAGCCCAGCAGCGCGAGCGTGAAGAGGCAGGCCACCCAGAAGCCGGTGTAGAAAGCATCGGGCACCGCGGCGGTCTTGGGTGCCTCGACCGCGTCGCCCAGCTGCTGCAGGCCGCCTTCACTGGCAGGGGCTGCGGCGGGCTCGCTGCCGGGAGGTTCCTCGACCCCGCCGGGGGGCTCCTGCAGACCGCTGCTTTCGGTGGTGTTCGCGGGTTCGTCGGTGCTCGGCGGCTCGGCCAGACCGGTGCCTGACGGCTCGGCTGCAGCCGGCGCGGCGGCTGCGGGATCGCCGGTCTTCTGCGTCGCCTGCTGCGTGGCCACGGGGGCCGCCGCGTTGTTGTCCTTCTGCGAGTAGATGGTCACGTACCACCACACCGAGCCCAGCGTGACCGCGGCCAGCGCCAGCGGCACCAGCGCGCTCAGCAGGCCGCGCAGCAGCATCCACCAGCTCAGGCGCACGCCTTCGACCGCGCCGCGCAAGGCACGCCCCGGCGCCACCACGGCCGCGGCGAGCGCGGGCAGCATGCGCGGGGAGTAGCTGGCCGCGAGGTGGGCCACCCAGGGCGTGATGGGGGCACGCTGCTGGTCGATCGGCATCTTGGGCGCCACCTTCGGTTGCAGCACGGCCCAGCCGATCACGTAAATCAGGTACAGCAGGGCGAGGAAGAAGCCCGGGAACATCGCCGCCGCATAGAGCTTGACCACCGACTGCCCGGCCACGGCCGCGTACACGATGATCATCACCGAGGGCGGAATGAGAATGCCCAGCGTGCCGCCGGCCGTGATCACGCCGGCCGCCAGCCGCGTGTCGTAGCCCGCGTTGAGCATGGGGCGCATCGCGATCACGCCCATCAGCACCACCACCGCGCCCACCAGGCCGCTCGCGATGCCCCAGAAGGTGCACACGATGAGCGTGGTCACCGCCAGCGAGCCCGGCACGCGGCGGAAGGCGAGCTGCACGCTGTGGAACATCTTGTCGACCAGCGCGCCGCGCTCCATCACGTAGCCCATGAGCACGAAGAGCGGAATGGACAGCAGCGTCTCGTTGGTCATGGCCCCGAAGGCGCGCTGCACCATCAGGTCGAAGACCTTGTTGTCGAGCCAGGGCGAGGCGGGGTCGTAGAAGGCAATGAAGCCGAAGAACATGCCCAGCCCCATCAGCGTGAACGCCGTGGGAAAGCCGAGCATGATCACGAAGACGATCAGGCCCAGCATCAGCAGGCCGAGTGCGGGCTCGCTCATGCCGCACCTCCCGTCGTGTCGCTCTTGCGTTGCTGCGCAGCCTGTTCGATGGCGTGGGCTTTTTCGATCACCTCGCGCTTGTCGGCCTCGTTCACGTAGCTGCTGCTGGCGAGCTGGTCGCCGACCACGTCCATTTCTTCGGCGTCTTTCAGGCGCGGCGTCCATACGCCGGTCTTCAGGCACAGCACGCAGCGCACCATCTCGGCGAGGCCCTGCACCAGCAGCACCGCGCCGGCCACGGGGATCACGAACTTGAAGGGGTACACCGGAATCGGGTCGGCGTTGAAGGTCTGTTCGCGCATCGCGAGCGATTCACCGAAGTAGGTCCAGCCCGACCAGGTGAGCGCCACCACGCCGGGCAGAAAGAAAACCGCGAACAGCACGAGGTCGAGCGCGGCCTGCGTGCGCGGCTTCATGCTGCCGTAGAAGAAATCGCCGCGCACATGGCCGGCCTGCGAGAGCGTGTAGGCGCCACCCATCATGAAGAGCGTGCCGTACAGCATGTTGTTGGCATCGAAGATCCAGGCCGTGGGCGCGTTCAGCGCATAGCGCTTGAACACCTCGCCGCACACCAGCAACATCAGCGCGACGATGAGCCACGAGAAGGTCTTGCCCACCAGCATGCTGAACCGGTCGACGGCGTGGAGGAAGCGTTGGATGGTCATGTTGATGCGGGCAAGGCCCATTCCAGGAACACCGTGGAACCGGCAATGCCGGGCCACAGGTGTTGCCCCCTGCAAGGGGGACGGCGCGCGCGACACGGGGCGCGCGAAGACCGGGGCTCAGCTCTTCTTCTTGCCGAAGTAGTGGTTGTAGGCCATCTTGAAGTCGACGCCGTAATCGTTCTGCCACTGCAGCGCACGCTCGGCGAACACGCGCTGCGACTCCAGCACCTTCTTGAAGAGCGGGTTCTCGCCGGCTTTCTTTTCCACCGTCTTGTCCCAGGCCGCGAGCTGCGCGCGCAGCACGGCGTCGGGCGTCTTGTAGAACTTGATGCCGGCCTTCTTCATGTCGGCATAGTCTTGCGAGTTGCGCTGCACCGCCTTCCAGCTCATGTCGGCGCTGGCGGCCTGCACGGCGTAGTCGATGATGGAGCGCAGCTCCTGCGGCATCGCTGCGTACTTGCCCTTGTTGAACAGCACCTCGAACTGCTCGCCCGACTGGTGAAAGCTCTGCAGCATGCAGTTCTTCACCACGTCGGGAAAGCCCAGCACGCGGTCGCTCGAGGCATTGTTGAACTCGGCCGCATCGATCAGCCCGCGGTCCAGCGCGGGCACGATCTCGCCGCCGGGCAGCGGGTTCACCGCGGTACCCATCTCGGTGAACATGTCCACGGCCAGGCCCACGGTGCGGAACTTCAGGCCCTTCATGTCCTCGACCTTGGCCACCGGCTTCTTGAACCAGCCCAGCGGCTGGGTGGGCATGGGGCCGTACAGGTACGACACCACCTCCATGTTCAGGCTCTTGTAGATCTCGTCGAGCAGCGCCTTGCCGCCGCCGTAGTTGTGCCAGGCCAGCACGGTGTTGGCGTCCATGCCGAAGCCGGGGCCCGACCCCCACAGCGCCAGTGCCGAGTTCTTGCCGTAGTGGTAGGCCACCACGCCGTGGCCGCCGTCGAGCGTGCCCTTGTTCACCGCTTCGAGCAGCTGGAAGGCGGGCACGACGGCGCCCGAGGGCAGCACCTCGATCTTCAGGCGCCCGCCGGCCATGTCGTTCACCTTCTTGGCGAAGTCGTTGGCGTACTCGTGGAAGATGTCCTTCGCCGGCCAGGTGCTCTGGAAACGCAGCGACGTGGTTTGGGCCATGCTGACCATCGGCGCGGACATCGCGCCTGCGGCCACCGCCGCGCCCTTGAGAAGGCTGCGACGGCGGGGCGATTTGCTGTCTGTCATGTGTCTCTCCATATAGTTCTCTGACCGGAACACCCAGGCCGTCGTCTTCACGTTATGGTTTCGACTGGCCGCGACCGCCATCTTTGGCGCGCCACACCTTGTGACAAACAGGGTTTTCACGAACCGGTGAAAAATTCCATCATCCGGCGTGCAGATCGATCGCCCGCAGCCGCCAAAGGCTCCGGGCTTACCCTAGAGATTCGAGAGAGAAAGCAACCATGAGTGAACCCGTTGGAGAAAAAGGTTACGCCGGCGACGTGACGCCCGAGCAGGCGGCGCAGTGGATGGCGAGCGGCGAGGCCGTGCTGGTGGACGTGCGCACCGACGCCGAGCGCGAGTGGGTCGGCTACGTGCCCGGCGCCGTGCCGCTGGCCTGGAAGCAGTGGCCGGGCATGGCGATCAACCCGGCCTTCGACGACGGCGTGCGTGCCGCCGCAGAGGGCGGCAAGAAGCTGGTGCTGCTGTGCCGCAGCGGCGTGCGCTCGATCGCGGCGGCCAAGCGCGCGACCGAGCTGGGTGCGCAGGCCTACAACATCCTCGAGGGCTTCGAGGGCAACCCGGACGAGAACGGGCACCGCGGGTTGATCGGCGGCTGGCGCAAGCGCGGGCTGCCCTGGCGCCAGAACTAGAGCGCGCCGCCCGCCTCACTCGGCCGTGGCCGGGTCGATCACGCTGTACACCCGGTCCACGCGGTTGGCCGGGAAGCCGCCGAGCTCCGCGTGCCGGCGCACGAGGGCCTCGTCGGTGGCCTGGTAGACGCAGTAGATCCGGTCGTCGGCCACGTAGCTGTGGATCCACTGGATGTCGGTGCCCATGCTGCTGAGCACGCCGCAGGATTTTTGCGAGATGGCTTTCAGGTCCGCCGCGGTGAACTGGCCGGCGCCGGGGATCTCTCGCTCGATGACGAACTTGGGCATGGCGGTACTCCTGTCTAGAATCGGTCGAAGGCGACCAGGATCGATGGTGCCGACGCGAAGCCGTCCTGTATTGCCCGTCTCGCCGGACTTGTTGTCCGGAACCCCGCCCTCGCTTGCCGGGAGGTGACCATGGATGTCTTGTCGGACGTGCTGCGGACCATCCGCCTGGAGGGCGCGCTGTTCCTGAACGGGGACATGTATGCACCCTGGTGCTTCAAGGTACCCAGGGGCGCGGACATCGCGCAGGTGCTCAGGCCCGGCGCACAGCGGCTGGCCATCTGCCACCTCGTGCTGCAAGGCGAATGCTGGGCCCAGGTCGAAGGCGAGGCGCCGGTGCGCGCGCACGCCGGCGACGTGATCGCCGCGCCGCATGGCGATTCGCATGTGCTGGGCAGCGGCTTGCAGCATGCGGCGGTGGACATGTCGCATGTGGTGAGCCCGCGAGCGCCCGAACTGGCGCGCGTGCGCTACGGCGGCCAGGGCGACCGCACCTTGCTGGTCTGCAGCTGGTTCGCGTACGAAGGCGATGCGCCCAACCCCGTCATGGCGAACATCCCGCGCCTGTTCACCACACCCTTGCGCAGCAGGCCGGCAGGCCCGTGGATCGAGCAGTCGGTCAACTTCGTCCTGGGTGATGCGGCTTCGCACACGCCCGGCTCGGAGATGGTGGCCGCGAAGGTGGCGGAAGTGCTGTTCACCGAGGTGCTGCGCGGCTACATCGAATCCATGCCCGCCAACAACCCGGGCTGGCTGGCGGGCCTGCGCGACCCCCACGTGAGCCGCTGCCTGGCGCTGATGCACGCCGAGCCCGCGCGCAACTGGACGGTCGATGCACTGGCACAGGAAATCCACGTCTCGCGCAGCGTGCTGGCGGACCGCTTCACCGAACTGGTGGGCGCGCCGCCCATGCATTACCTGGCGCGCTGGCGCATGGTCCTGGCCGCCGGCATGCTGCGCAAGGACCAGGGCAACCTGGCGCGCATCGCCGAAGGCGTGGGCTACGAATCGGAAGCCGCTTTCAACCGCGCGTTCAAGCGCGAGTACGGCGTGTCGCCAGGGGCCTGGCGGCACAACGGCGCCTAGCGAGGCGCCGTTGCGGTGGTCAGAGCGCCGGAATGCGCAGCTTCTGTCCCGGATAGATCTTGTCGGGGTGCGACAGCATCGGCTTGTTCGCTTCGAAGATCGCGTTGTACTTGTTGGCGTCGCCGTAGTACTTCTTCGAGATGGCCGAGAGCGTGTCGCCGCGCACCACGTCGTGGTACTGGGCGGGCGGCGCGGCCGGGGCGACGAGGTTGTTGTCCACGCTCGTCACGTTGGCCACGTTGCCCGCGGCGAGCGCGGCTTTCTCGCTGGCTTCCTGCGAGGGCGCCTGGCCCGCGAGGGTGACGACGCCGCTGCTGGCGGTGTAGGTCACTTCCAGTCCGGTGAGGCCGAGGTTCTGGGTCTCGATGTAGGTCTTGATGGCCGCGGCGGCTGCCGTGTTCGCATCGGGCGTGGCCGCCTGGGCCGACGAGCCGCCGAACAGTTTTTCACCGGCTTCCTTGATGAAGCTGAGCAATCCCATGGTTTTCTCCTTGTGCCGTGGTGGATGGAAAAGGCGAATGTAGCGGCGGAACCGGGACCCTCCGCGTAGGCCCGCGCCGCGACTGTCAAAGAGGCGCCAGCAGGAATAACAACAAAGTCGCAATAATCGCGCGCATGTCTTCCCCCTTCCTCGCCATCGACATCGGCAACACCCGGCTCAAGTGGGCGCTTTACGAGGGGGCCTTCCCCGGTGCGGCACTGCAGGCCCATGGTGCCGAGTTTCTCGACCACATCGAACGCCTGGCCGATGGCCCCTGGGCCGACCTGCCGGCGCCCGGTTCCATGCTGGGCTGCGTCGTGGCCGGCGACACCCTGCGGCGGCGCGCCGAAGAGCAGATCACCGAGCGCTTCGACTGCGCCCCGCGCTGGGTGGTGTCGAGCGCGGGCGAGGCCGGCATCGTCAACGGCTACGACCATCCGACGCGGCTGGGCGCCGACCGCTTCGTGGCCATGATCGGCGCGCGCCACCGCATGCTGTCGCAGGGGCCCGAGCGGCCGATGGTGGTGGTGCTGATCGGCACGGCCGTCACCGTGGAGGCGATCGATGCCAGCGGCAAGTTCCTGGGCGGCCTCATCTTGCCGGGCCACGGCATCATGCTGCGCGCGCTCGAATCGGGCACGGCGGGCCTGCACGTGCCCACCGGCGAGGTGCGCGAATTTCCCACCAACACCAGCGACGCGCTGACCAGCGGCGGCACCTACGCCATCGCGGGGGCGGTCGAGCGCATGGTGCAGCACGTGCGCTCGCACTGCGGCGCCGAGCCGGCCTGCTTCATGACCGGCGGCGCGGGCTGGAAGATGGCGCCCGCCATGAACGGGGACTTCGAACTGGTCGAGAGCCTGATCATGGACGGCCTGCTCGTCATCGCGAAGGCACGGGCCCCGGCGGCGGCCGGCTGACCCGTCTTCCTTCTTCTCACCGCCTCATCAGGGCTCGGGCTTCATCAGCGCCTCGCCCATGGCCTGGAAGGCGGGCAGGGTGAGCGGGTCGTTGCCCGCGTTGGCGGCGATCGGGTGCGCGGCGTAGCGCACGATCACCATCTCGGCCTTCGGGTCGACGTAGATGCTCTGGCCGTGAATGCCGCGCGCCATGTACGCGCCGTGCGGGTTGTGCGAGACCCACCACATGTTCCGGTAGCTCCAGCCCGGCAGCAGCGCATAGCCCGCCTTCGCGAACTTGGCCGGGTCGGCGCCGCGCTGGATGTCGTCGACCACGGCCTTGGCGATCGCCTGCTGCCCGTTGGGCGCGCGCCCGCCGTTGCGCAGCGTTTCGCCGAAGCGCGCGATGTCGCGCAGCACGGTGTTCAGGCCGCCGCCGCCCGACTCGGTGCCGATGCGGTCGACCATGAAATACGCGTCCTGCTCAGCGCCGATGCGGCGCCAGATCTTCTCGCTCAGCAGGTCGGCCAGCGAGCGGTTGGACGCGCGGCGCACGATCCAGGCCAGCACCTCGGCGTTGACCGTCTTGTAGGCAAAGGCGTCGCCGTGCGTGCCTTCCTTCTTGAGCGTGGCCAGGAACTCGTAGAACGACTTCGGGCCCGTGTAGTTGGCGCCCTGCGTGAGCATGCCGCCGGCGCGTGCATAGTCCCAGACCTCGGCCTTCGGGTCGGCGTAGTTCTCGGAGTAGCGCACGCCGATGGTCATGTCCATCACCTGGCGCACCGTGGCGTCGCCGTAGGCCGTGTCCTTGAGCTCGGGCAGGTACTTGGTGACCGGCGCCGACGGGTCGAGCGTGCCTTCCTGCGCGAGGATGGCCGCCAGCGTGCCCACGAAGGACTTGGTGACCGACATCGCCAGGTGCGGCCGCTCGGGCGTGAGCGCGCCGAAGTACTTCTCGTAGACCACCTGGCCGCGGTGCAGCACCAGGATGCCGTCGGTGTAGGTGCGCGCGATCATCTGGCCGAAGGTCTGCGCCTCGCCGCCGCCCATGGGCTGGAAGCGCACGGCCTCGATGTCGAAGCGGGGCTTGGCCGCCGGCAGCGGGCTGGCGGCGCCGGGGCCGCGCCACACGTTGGCCGTGGGCACCGTCTCGCGCACGTGCGAGAAGCTCCAGCGGATGCGCGGGTACACGCCGCCGACCGGGTTGTCGAAGGTGATCTGCTTGTCGGGCGGCGGCGGAAAGCCCTGCATCCAGCCCAGCGCCTCGACCGAGGTGGCGGCGGGATCGGGCAGCGCGGGCGCCGGCGGGGTCTGGGCGAGGCTGGTGTTCACGGCAAGAAGGGTGAAGGCGGCGGCCAGCGCCGTGCGTTGAAAGAAGAGAAACGACGACACAGAAGAAGAGGGCATGCAACGGGCTCCAGTGGACGACAGAAACGGAACAGAAATCAACAGCTTCAATGGCCTCAGCGGCCGCTGAAACGCGCAGGCCGGCGCTCGATGAACGAGCGCACGCCCTCGGCCGCGTCCTCGCTGTTCGACAGGCGTTTCTGCGTCTCGATGAATTCCGCCACGGCCGCCAGCGGCCCGTGTTCGATCGCCTTGAGCACGTTGAGCCGCGTGGCCTGCACGGCCAGCGGCGCCTGGGCCGCGATGCGCTGCGCGATCTGCAGCGCCGCGTCGAGCTCCTGGCCGGCCGGCACCACCTTCTGCACGAAGTTCAGGCGGTAGGCCTCGGCGCTGCCGAACTCGTCGGCGGTGAGCAGGTGCAGCATCGCGTTGCCCAGCCCCGCGCGCTCGGCCATGCGCAGCGTGGCGCCGCCCGTGGCCATGATGCCGCGCTGCACTTCCATCTGCGAGAAGCGGCAGTTGTCGGCCGCCACCACGATGTCGGCGCCCAGCATCAGCTCGATGCCCACCGTGAAGCAGATGCCCTTGACGGCCGCCACCATCGGCTTGGTGCGGCGGCGGTAGCCCTCCAGGCCGAAGTCGTGCGGCTCCACCAGCCCGGCCGGGATCGCCTTCTCGCCGCGCTTCATGTACTCGGTGACCGCCGGCAGGTCCAGGCCCGCCGTGAAGTGGTCGCCGAACGCATGCAGCACGCCCACGCGCAGGCTGGGGTCGTCGTCCAGCCGCGTGTAAGCCTCGGCCAGCTGCTTGAACATCGGCGGCGTCCAGCCGTTGCGCTTGGCGGGGCGGTTGATGCCGATCAGCAGCACGTGGTCGAGCACCTGCGTGTCGATGCAGCCTTCGGCGGGCGGGGTGGTGGGGGTGGCGGTCATGGCGTTGCTTGTCTCCTTGTTTTTATGGAATGCCGGATCAGTACGTATAGACGCCGCGGCCGGTCTTGCGACCGAGCTGGCCGGCGGCGACCATTTCCTTCAGCAGCGGGCAGGGGCGGTACTTGGAATCGCCGAACTGCTCCAGGTACACCTCCATCACGGCCAGGCACACGTCCAGGCCGATCATGTCGGCCAGGGCCAGCGGGCCGATGGGCTGGTTGCAGCCCAGCTTCATGCCGGCGTCGATGTCCTCGGCCGTGGCCAGGCCCTCGGCCAGCACGAAGAAAGCCTCGTTGATCATCGGCACCAGGATGCGGTTGACCACGAAGCCCGGCGCGTTCTTCACCGTGATGGGCGACTTGCCCAGCTTCTCGGCCAGCGCCTTCACGGCGTCGTGCGTGGCGTCGCTCGTGAGGTAGCCGCGGATCAGCTCCACCAGCGCCATCATCGGCACCGGGTTGAAGAAGTGCATGCCGATGAAGCGGTCGGCGCGCGAGGTGGCGGCGGCCAGCTGCGTGATCGAGATCGACGAGGTGTTCGACGCGATGATCACCTCGGGGCCCACCAGCTCATCGACCTGCTTGAGGATCTTGAGCTTGAGCGCGTGGTTCTCGGTGGCGGCCTCGATGACCAGCTGCGCGCCCTTGAGGTCGTTGTAGTCGGTCGAGCCCTTGATCAGCGCCAGCGCCGCGGCCTTCTGCTCGGCCGTGAGCTTTTCCTTCTTGATCAGGCGGTCGAGGCTGCCCGAGATGGTGGCGATGCCCTTGTCGACGGCGGCCTGGGCCACGTCGATCATCACCACGTTGACACCCGACACCGCGCAGGCCTGGGCGATGCCGTTGCCCATGGTGCCGGCGCCGATGATGCCCACAGTCTGAATCGTCATGAAAAATGCTCCTTGAAACAAAAAAAGAAAATCGGAGGCGAGGGCGGGCGCAAGGCCGCCGTCGCGCAATGGCGGTCATTGTGAATCAGCCCGGAGGGGTCGCCGTTCCCGTGGGCGACACCGGCCCGGGGTGGCTTACAGTGCTGCGATTGTTTTCAACCCCATTTTTTCGAGCCCTCGCATGACCACCCTCGGCACCCCCCTGTCCCCTTCCGCCACCCGCGTGATGCTGCTCGGCTCCGGCGAGCTCGGCAAGGAGGTGCTGATCGCCCTGCAGCGCCTGGGCGTCGAGACCATCGCCGTCGACCGCTACGAGAACGCCCCCGGCCAGCAGGTGGCGCACCACGCGCGCACCATCACCATGAGCGACCCCGACCAGCTCAAGGCGCTGATCGAGGCCGAGAAGCCCACGCTGGTGGTGCCCGAGATCGAGGCCATCGCCACGCCCATGCTGCAGCAGCTGGAAGACGCGGGCGTGGTGCGCGTGATTCCCACGGCCCGCGCCGCTCGCCTCACGATGGACCGCGAAGGCATCCGCCGCCTGGCGGCCGAGACGCTGGGCGTGCCCACCAGCCCCTACAAGTTCTGCGACTCGCTGGCCGAGCTGCAGGCCGCCATCGACGGCGGCATCGGGTATCCCTGCATCGTCAAGCCCGTGATGAGCAGCTCCGGCAAGGGCCAGAGCAAGATCGACGGCCCCGCCGACGTGCAGAAGGCCTGGGACTACGCCATGGCCGGCGGCCGCGTGAGCCATGGCCGCGTGATCGTCGAGGGCTTCATCGACTTCGACTACGAGATCACGCTGCTGACCGTGCGCGCCAAGGGCGCGGCGGGCGCTGTCGAAACCAAGTTCTGCGACCCCATCGGCCACGTGCAGGTCAGCGGCGACTACGTGGAAAGCTGGCAGCCGCACCCCATGGCGCCGGCCGCGCTGCAGAAGGCCCAGCAGATCGCGCAGGCCGTCACGGCCGACCTGGGCGGGCAGGGCCTGTTCGGCGTCGAGCTGTTCGTGAAGGGCGACGAGGTCTGGTTCAGCGAGGTCAGCCCGCGCCCGCACGACACCGGCATGGTCACCATGGCGACGCAGTGGCAGAACGAGTTCGAGCTGCACGCGCGCGCCATCCTCGGCCTGCCGGTCGACACCTCACTCAAGAGCCCGGGTGCCAGCGCCGTGATCTACGGCGGCGTGGACGCCACCGGCATCGCCTTCGACGGCGTGGCCGAGGCGCTGCAGGTGCCCGGCAGCGACATCCGCCTGTTCGGCAAGCCCGAGAGCTTCGTCAAGCGCCGCATGGGCGTGGCGCTGGTGCATGCGGCCGACACCGACACGGCCCGCAAGCTGGCCAAGGAAGCCGCCTCGCGCGTGAAGCCGCGCACGGTCTGAGCGACCCAACCCTCCGGGTGAACCCGCGAGCCGGGCCCCGGTAGCCAGTTTTCGCAAGCGACCCCGCAGCGGTGCGGGCATGGTGCAGGTCTTGTCGCCAGGACGCCGGTCGGGTGCGGGTGCATGCGGATACCCCGCAGGCACCCCGCCCTCCACACTGAGCGCTCCGTTCGATTCACCGGAGACACCATGCTGCATCCCCAGGCGCGCGCCTTGCTGGATTTCATCGAAGCGCGCGGCATTCCGCCGACCCACACCCTGTCGCCCGCCGACGCGCGGGCCTACTACCGCGAGCGCCGCACCGCCACGCAGCCGCTGCCGGCCGAGGTCGCCGAAGTGCGCGACCTCGCCGCCGACGGGCCGCACGGCACCATTGCGGTGCGGCTGTACAAGCCGCTCGGCGCAGGCCCGGGCCCGCTGCCCGTGCTCGTGTACTACCACGGCGGCGGCTGGGTCATCGGCGATCTCGACACGCACGACGTGCTGTGCCGCGAACTGGCCAACGGCGCGGGCTGCGCGGTGGTCGCGGTCGACTACCGCATGGGCCCCGAGCACCGCTTTCCCACCGCCGTGGACGACGTGCTCGCCGCCACCCGCTGGGTGCGCCGCGAAGCCGCCGCGCTGGGGCTCGATGCGAGCCGCCTCGCGGTGGGCGGCGACAGCGCGGGCGGCAACCTCGCGGCCGTGGCGTCGATCGCGGCGCGCGATGCGGGCGACCTGCCGATCGTGTTCCAGCTCCTGATCTACCCGGCCACCGACATGCGCCGCGGCCATCCGTCGCACCAGGCGAACGGGCAGGGCTACCTGCTCACGCGCGACACGATGACCTACTTCCACGACCACTACATCACCGACGCGAAGCACGACCTCGACTGGCGCGCCTCGCCGCTGCTGCACACCGACCTGGCGGGCCTGCCGCCCGCGCTCGTGCTCACGGCCGGCTACGACCCGCTGCGCGACGAAGGCGCGGCCTACGCCGAGGCGCTCACGGCCGCAGGCAACCGCGCGAACTACGTGTGCTTCGAGCGCCAGATCCATGGCTTCATCACCATGGGCAAGGTGCTCGACGAGGCCCACACCGCCGTCGCGTTGTGCGCGGCGGAACTGCGCCGCGCGTTCGCGCTGGCCTAGGGAAAGTCCCCGCGCAAATGGATGCCGCGCGCAAGGCCCCCGCCGCTACGATCCAGCGAACACGACGCCACCCCCCGGTCGGACGTCGTCGACCGATGCAGGAGACAGACACCATGCAGCGAACCAGGACGTCGACGCCTTCGGGCGGCGATGCACGGCAGGGCGAACGCCTCATGTGGCTCACGCCGCAGCGCGTCTTCTACGCCGGGCTGCTCGGCGCCGCGGCCGAGCGCGCCATGGGCGGGCACGGCGTGTACGTGTCGCCCGCCGGTGCGCCGCCCAACCGCATTCGCATCGGCGGCGGGGCCTGGCAGAGCGGCGAGTTCATCGTGGTGCCGCCGCACGTGCCGCACCAGGTCGAGAGCGCCTGCCCGCTGATCTTCAACCTGCTGATCGAGTCGGAGTCGGTCGATCCCGCGCGCATGCCGGCCTTCCTGCAGCACTGCGGCCCGGTCGATGCGCCGGCCTTCGTGCAGCGCATGCGCGAGGTCCATGCCCACCTGCTGGCGGCCTCGGCGCGCGGCATCGACTTCGACGGCTTCGATTTCGACGCGCTGTTCTTCGACGGCCCGCTCACGCCGCGCCCGCTCGACGCGCGCATCCGCAAGGTGGTCGACATGCTCGTGGCCGACCCGGCCGCGCCGGCCTCGGCGGAAGACTGCGCGGCCTCGGTGCACCTGTCGTTCTCGCGCTTTTTGCACCTGTTCAAGCAGGAGACGGGCATGGCCTTTCGCGGCTTCCGGGCCTGGAAGCGTGCGCGCAGCCTGCTGCGCTACGTGCACCAGAGCGGCACGCTGACCGACATCGCGCTGGACACCGGCTACCCCGATTCCACGCACTTCAGCCATTCGATCCGCCAGGTCTACGGGCTCAAGCCCAGCGACATCGTGGCGGGCTCGCGCCGCCTCGCGCTGCATGACGCGGCCGGCGGGTTCCGGCAGTAGGCGCAGGCGGGACGGCATCGCATGCAGATCCTCCAACTCCTGCTCTCGGGCATCGCGCAAGGGTGCATCTACGGCCTCATCGCGCTGGGCTTCGTGCTGATCTACAAGGCCACCGAAACGGTGAGCTTCGCGCAGGGCGACCTGATGATGCTCGGCGCGTTCGGTGCCTTCGCGGGCATGTCGCTCTTCGGCATGCCGTTCTGGCTTGCGGCGCTCTTGGCCGTGGTGGCCATGGCGGCCTTCGGCGTGCTGCTCGAGCTGGTGGTGATCCGCCCGATCCTCGGGCAGCCGCAGTTCTCGATCGTGATGCTGACCATCGGCATCGCCTACGTGGCGCGCGGCCTCATCACCATGGTGCCGGGCATCGGCACCGACACCCATACGCTGGCCGTGCCCTACAAGGACCAGATCTGGAAGCTGGGCGAGCTGGTGGTGAACCTGGAGCAGTTCGTGATCATCGTGGCCACCGCGATCCTGTGCGGCCTGCTGTACGCCATGTTCCGCTACAGCAAGCTGGGCATCGCGATGCAGGCCTCGTCGCAGAACCAGCTGGCGGCCTACTACATGGGCATTCCGGTGAAGCGGCTCAACGGGCTGGTGTGGGGGCTCGCCGCTGCGGTGGCGGCCATCGCCGGCATGCTGCTGGCGCCCATCACCTTCGTGCACGCCAACATGGGCTTCATCGGCCTGAAGGCCTTTCCGGCGGCGGTGGTGGGGGGCTTCGGCAGCCTGCCGGGCGCGATCGTCGGCGGGCTGGTGATCGGCATCGTCGAGTCGTTCGCGGGCTTCTATCTGCCCGACGGTTTCAAGGACACGGCGCCGTACATCGTGGTGCTGCTGATGCTCATGATCAAGCCGAACGGATTGTTCGGCGAAAAGCTGCGCAAGAAGGTCTGAACATCCCATGCGCTTCATCTTCAAGACCAGCTACGACCAGGACATCCGCCTTGCGCGGCACGGCGGCCACGTGCTCTGGTACAGCCTGCTCGTGGCCTTCCTGCTCGTCGCGCCGTGGGTCATCGACGAGTACTGGCTCGCGCAGCTGACCTTCGTGCTCATCTACGGCATCGTCGGCCTGGGGCTGATGCTGCTGGCGGGTTTCACGGGGCAGTTCTCCATCGGGCATGCGGCGTTCCTCGGAACGGGCGCGTACACGCAGGGCGTGCTGACGAACATGGGCGTGCCGTTTCCGCTCGCGCTGCTGGCGTCGGCGGCGCTGTCGGCGGCGGTGGGCGTGGTGGTGGCGATGCCGGCGCTGCGCGTGAAGGGCATCTACCTGGGCATCGCGACGCTGTCCTTCGGCTTCATCGTCGAGGAGGTGTTCGCACGCTGGGAAAGCGTGACGGGCGGCAACGCGGGCCTGCATGTGAAGTCGCCGCAGCTGTTCGGCTGGTCGCTGGGCTCGGGCGAAGGCTTCTACTTTCTGTGCCTGGTGGTGGCGGTGGTGTCCACGCTGGGCATCCTGAACCTGCTGCGCTCGCCGACGGGGCGTGCCTTCGTCGCGATCCGCGATTCGGAGATTTCGGCGCAGAGCATGGGCATCCACCTGGCGCGATACAAGACGATGTCGTTCGCGATCTCGGCCGCGCTCGCGGGCTTGGGCGGCGCTCTGTATGCGCACAAGCTGAGCTTCATCTCGCCGGATCAGTTCAACATCCTGCAGTCGATCGACCTGCTGCTGATGGTGGTGATCGGTGGGCTGGGCTCGGTGCACGGCGCGTTCCTCGGCGCGATTTTTCTCATCGCGATGCCGCAGCTGATCTCGATGGGCAAGGACTGGCTGCCGGCGGTGGTCGGGCAGGCGCCCGGCCTGCAGGGGCTGGTGTACGGGCTGGTGCTGATCGCCTTCGTGCTGTTCGAGCCGCTGGGGCTGTACGGGCGCTGGCTCAAGATCCGCACCTGGCTGCAGCTCTTCCCGTTCTACCGCAAGGGTTTGTTCAAGCGGCAGAAGTCGTTCACCAAATCGGATCGGCTGAGATGAGCAACGACGTCCTTCTTTCCGCGAAAGACCTGAGCGTGCGCTTCGGCGGCGTGCTGGCGGTCAACAAGGTGAGCTTCGACGTGCGGCGCGGCGAGGTGTTCACGCTCATCGGCCCGAACGGCGCGGGCAAGACGACGGTGTTCAACCTGATCAGCCGCATCTACACGCCGACCACGGGCGAGATCACCTGGCATGGCGAGGCGGGCGGGGCGATCGCGCTCACGCAGCAGGCGCCGCACGCGATTGCCGCGCTGGGCATTGCGCGCACCTTCCAGAACATCGAGCTGTTCGAGCATGCGACGGTGCTGCACAACCTGCTGATCGGGCGCCACACGCACCGGCAGACAGGCTTCTGGAGCGAGGTGTTCTTCACGCCGGCCACGCGCCGCGCCGAGATCGCGGCGCGCGAGAAGGCGGAGCAGGTGATCGACCTGCTCGACCTGCAGCACTACCGCGACTCGATGGTGGCGGGGCTGCCCTACGGCGTGCGCAAGGTGGTAGAGCTGGCGCGCGCGCTGTGCACCGAGCCCAAGCTGCTGCTGCTCGACGAGCCTTCTTCGGGGCTCAATGTCGAGGAGACGGCGGACATGGCGTTCTGGATTCAGGACATCCAGCATGAGCTGGGGGTGTCGGTGCTGATGGTCGAGCACGACATGTCGCTGGTTTCCAAGGTGTCGGATCGCGTGCTTGCCATGAATCAGGGCGAGGTGCTGGCTACGGGGTCGCCTCGCGAGGTGCAAGCGGATTCGCGTGTCATCGAGGCTTACCTTGGGACTGTGGATGACGTGAGCAGTTTGCGGAGGGTGGTGGCGTGACTTGCTTCTTCGTTACCTCTTTGGAGACGCCCGGTGCGCGGCACGGCGCGGTCGCCCCCACTGCGCCGGCCGCTTCGCGGCTTCCCTGCGGTGCTCGCGTTTCGCGGGGGCTCGCAGAACTCGCTTCGCTCAAACAGCTGCGAGCCCTGATCCGCGAAACGCTGCGCTCCTCGGCGGCACAGAGGGGGCGCCCGCGCCGCACCGCGCACCGGGCTTCGTCGTGGCGTGAGTGTTCTGTGCGTTCTGAATGTTCCGCCTCGAACCAGGGAGTGCGCGCATGAGCGACGTCGTGCTTCAACTGCTCAACGTCGAGAGCGCCTATGGCCCGATCAAGGCCATCCGCGGCGTGAGCCTGAAGGTGCGCAAGGGCGAGATCGCGACGGTGCTTGGCTCCAACGGCGCGGGCAAGACAACGATCCTCAAGACCATCTCGGGGATCATCGATCCGCGCAAGGGCAGCATCGAGTTCCAGGGGCAGGACATCACGGCGAAAGACCCGGCCTTCATCGTGCAGCAGGGGCTGAGCCACGTGCCCGAAGGGCGCGAGGTGTTCCCGCTGCTGTCGGTGAAAGACAACCTGCTGATGGGCGCCTACACGCGCAAGGACCGCGACGGCGTGGCGCGGGACATCGAGACCGTCTTCACCTATTTCCCGATCCTGCGCGAACGCGCCACGCAGGACGCCGGCCTGCTCTCGGGCGGGCAGCAGCAGATGCTGGCCATCTCGCGCGCCATCATGGCGGCGCCGCACCTCATTCTTCTGGACGAACCGAGCCTGGGCCTGAGCCCCAAGCTCACCAAGGAGATCTTCGAGATCGTGGTGCGCATCAACCGCGAGCGCGGCACCACCATCCTGCTGGTGGAGCAGAACGCGAACATGGCGCTCAACGCCGCCGACCACGGCTACGTGCTGGAGAACGGCCGCATCGTGATGGAAGACTCGTGCGAACGCCTGCGCGAGAAGGACGACATCAAGGAGTTCTACCTGGGTGTCAAGGACGACGGCGTGCGCGGCGAGCGGCGCTGGAAAAAGAAGAAGACCTGGAGGTAGCCGTCGCCATGCAAGGACTCTGGGATCTGCGAACCATCGAACCCGGCCACGACATCCTCGTGCCCGGCGAGACGCTGTCGGCCATGTTCTGGAACGCCGTGCGCCAGCGCGGCGACAACATCTGGATGCGGCAGAAGGAGCTGGGCATCTGGCGCAGCTGGAGCTGGCGCCAGACGGCCGAGGCCGTGCGCGAAATCGCGGCCGGGCTGCAGGCCATCGGCTTCACGCGCGGCGAGTGCGCGTCCATCCTTTCGAACACCGTCATCGAGTGGGTGCTGGCCGACCTGGCGGTGCTGAGCTGCGGCGGTGTGTCGAACGGCATCTACCCGACCGACGCCGCCTCGCAGGTGCAGTACCTGTGCGAAGACTCGCGCACCACCGTGCTCTTCGTGGAAGACGACGAGCAGCTCGACAAGGCGCTCGAGGTGCGCGCCCGCCTGCCCGGTCTGCGCCGCGTGGTCGTGTTCGACATGGAAGGCCTGCGCGAACTCGACGACCCGGGCGTGATGAGCCTGGACGCGCTGCGCGCCCTCGGCCGAACGCACCTGGCGGGCGACCCGCAGGCGGTGGAGCGCAGCGTGGCGGCCTGCCGGCCCGAAGACCTGGCCATTCTTGTCTACACCTCGGGCACCACCGGCAAGCCCAAGGGCGCCATGCACAGCCATGCGGGGCTGGTGTACACCGCGCGCGGCTACAACACGCTCATCGCGCAGGACGAGAAGGACGAGCGCATGTGCTTCCTGCCGCTGTGCCACATCGCCGAGCGCATGGGCGGCGAGTACTTCGCGATGTACACGGGCTCGATCCTCAACTTCGTCGAGAACCCCGAGACGGTGCCCGAGAACGTGCGCGAGATCGCGCCCACGGTGTTCACCGGCGTGCCGCGCGTGTGGGAGAAGTTCTATTCGGGCGTGATGATCGCGCTGAAGGAGGCCAGCCCGCTGCAGCAGGCCGCCTACCACTGGAGCATCGGCGTGGGCGAGACCATCGCCAACAGGGTGCTCGCGGGCCAGGAGATCGGCACGGGGCTGCGCCTGAAGTTCCGGCTGGCGCGGCTGCTGGCGCTGGACAACGCGCGCAAGCTCATCGGCATCCACCGCGCGCGCTTTCTCGTGACCGGCGCGGCGCCCATTTCGCCCGAACTGGTCAAGTGGTACCTCGCGCTGGGCGTGCCCATGCTCGAGGTGTGGGGCATGACGGAGTCGTGCGGCGCTTCCACGGCCGTGCCCGTCACCCGCATCAAGCCCGGCTCCATCGGCCCGGCCACGGGCTACAACGAGGTGCGCATCGATCCGGCCACGAGCGAGATCCTGGTGCGCGGCCCCAATGTCTTCATGGGCTATTTGAATCTGCCGGAGAAGACCGCCGAGACCATCGACGCCGACGGCTGGCTGCACACGGGCGACGTGGGCGTGATGGACGAGGACGGGTATTTCCGCATCACCGACCGGATGAAAGACATCATCATCACGGCAGGCGGCAAGAACGTGACCCCGAGCGAGCTGGAGAACGAGCTCAAGTTCAGCCTCTACATCACCGATGCCGTGGTGATCGGCGACAAGAGGCCCTACCTCACGGTGATCGTCATGATCGACCAGGAGAACGTCGAGAAATTCGCGCAGGACCACGACGTGCCGTTCAGCAACTACGAGAGCCTGACACGCACGCAGGAAGTGCAGGACCTGATCCAGGGCGAGATCGATCGCGTCAACGCCAAGTTCGCGCGCGTCGAGCAGATCAAGAAGTTCTTCCTGCTCGAGACGCAACTGAGCGCCGAGGACGAGGAGCTCACGCCCACGATGAAGCTCAAGCGCAAGCTGGTGCAGACCAAGTACGCGCAGCGCATCGACGCCATGTACCGCTGACCTCTTTTTTGCCAACCCGAGGAGACAACGCTATGACGAAGCTCAAGACATTGACGACGCTGGCCGTGCTGGGCTTGATCGCGACGCTCGCGTCCGCGCAGCAGCAGGGCGTGAGCAAGGACGAGATCCGCATCGGCACCATCCAGGACCTGTCGGGTCCGCTGGCGGGCTTCGGCAAGCAGGCGCGCAACGGCATGCAGCTGCGCGTGGACGAGCTCAACGAGCAGGGCACGCTCAACGGCCGCAAGCTCAAGCTCTTCGTCGAAGACTCGGGCTACGACCCGAAGAAGGCGGTGCTGGCGGCGCAGAAGCTGGTCAACCAGGAAAAGATCTTCATCATGGCCGGCCACATCGGCACGGCACAGAACATGGCGGCGATGCCGGTGCAGTTCGACAAGAACGTCGTCAACTACATGCCCATCACGGCGGCGCGCGAAATGTACGAGCCGCTGAACCGGCTGAAGTACTCGTTCGCGGCCACCTACTACGACCAGATCCGCCTGGCGCTGCCCAAGATGATCAAGGACAAGGGCGCCAAGAAGGTCTGCACGATCTACCAGGACGACGAGTTCGGCCTCGAGGTGCAGCGCGGCGCCGAGGCCGGCCTCAAGGCCGCGGGCATGGAGCTGGCCGAGAAGACCTCGTTCAAGCGCGGCGCCACCGACTTCAGCTCGCAGGTCGCCAAGATGAAGGCCGCCAACTGCGACCTCGTGGTGCTCGGCACCATCATCCGCGAGACCATCGGCACGGTGGGCGAGTCGCGCAAGACCGGCTTCAACCCGACCTTCCTGGGCTCGAGCGCGGCCTACACCGACCTGATCCACAAGCTGGGCGGCAAGGCCATGGACGGCGTGTACGCCACCATGACGGTGCAGAACCCCTACACCGACGAGCAGTCGCAGCCGCTGCGCTTCTGGGCCAACAAGTACAAGACCAAGTTCAACGAAGACCCGACCGTGTTCTCGGTGTACGGCTACGTGATCATCGACTCGTTCATCAAGGCCGCGACCAAGGCCGGCCAGAACCTGACGACCGACAGCTTCATCAAGGCGATGGACAGCATCACCTTCGAGCCCGACATGTTCGGCAGCCCGAAGAGCACCTACACCGCCACCAAGCGCCTGGGCAACGACCAGTCGCGGCTGTCGCAGATCAAGGACGGCAAGTGGGTGGTCGTCTCTGACTACGTGACGCCGTAACTGGTACTCCCCCAGGCTTCGCGCACTGCGTGTCGCTTCTCCAACCCCCTCGCCGGGGGCAACACCAGCGGCCCGGCAAAGCCGGTTCCGCGGTGTTCCACGATCTGGGCGCGCAGGTTTATATTTGCGGCGAACTCTCAGCGTGAGCCCGCCATGCCCCAGTACTGGTTGATGAAATCCGAGCCCGACGAGGTCTCGATCGACGATGCCCTCGCCGCGCCCGGTGCCACCGTGGCGTGGACCGGCGTGCGCAACTACCAGGCGCGCAACTTCATGCGCGACGGCATGAAGGTCGGCGACGGCGTGCTGTTCTATCACTCGAGCTGCCCCGAGCCCGGCATTGCCGGCATCGCGCGCGTGGCCTCGGGCATCCAACCCGATCCGACGCAGTTCGACCCGAAGTCGCCGTACTACGACGCCGGCGCGAAGAAGGAAGACCCGCGCTGGCTGCTGGTCGACGTGCAGGCGCTGCGCAAGACGCGGCTGCTGGCGTTGCCCGAGCTGCGCGCCAAGCCCGAGCTGGCCGATCTGGTCATCCTGCGCAAGGGCAACCGGCTGTCGATCACGCCGGTGGAGCCGGCGCACTGGAAGGTCATCGAGAAGATGCTGGCCTGAACGAACCTGTTCAGGCGACTTTCGACAGGATCGGGAACAGCTTGCCGAGCCCGTCGGCCATCACCTCGACCGCGAGTGCCGCGAGGATCAGGCCCATCAGCCGCGTCATGATGTTGATGCCGGTCTTGCCGAGCACCCGCGCGATCGGCTGCGCGAGAGAAAACGCCAGCGCCGTCGCCAGCGCTACGACCACGCCATAGCCGACCAGCAGCCCCAGCTCCCACAGGTGCTGCGTCTTGTCGGCGTAGATCACCACGGTGGAGATGGCGGCCGGGCCGGTGAGCAGCGGAATCGTGAGCGGCACCACCGCGATGGAGGCGCCCATCGACGCCTTCACTTCGACCGCGCGCAGCTCGTCGACGTTGGTCTTGCTCTCGGCCGGTTGCGCGTTGAGCATCGAGATCGAGCTCATGAGCAGCAGCAGCCCGCCGCCGACCTGGAAGCTCGCGATCGAGATGCCGAAGAAGGACAGCAGCTGCAGCCCGATGAGCGCGCTCACGGCAATGACCACGAAGGCGCTGAAGGCCGACATGCGCACCGTGCGCTTGCGCTGGGCGTCGGAATAGTCCTGCGTGTAGTGGATGAAGAAGGGCACGATGGCCAGCGGGTTGACGATGGCCACGAGCGTGACCAGCGGCTTGATGAGGTCCATGGAGGTGCTCATGGCTTACCTTCCACCGGTCACGTCGAGCAGGGCCATGGTGGTGTAGCTGGCCTCGGGCGAGAGCAGCCACAGGACGGCGCCGGCAATTTCTTCGGCGGTGCCGCTGCGCTTCATCGGCACGCCTGGGCCCATCTCGGCGGCGCGGCCAGGCTGGCCGCCGGAGGCGTGGATGTCGGTGTCGATCACGCCGGGGCGCACCGCATTCACGCGGATGCCTTCGTCGGCCACTTCCTTGGCCAGGCCGATGGTCAGGGTGTCGATGGCCGCCTTGCTGGCCGCGTAGTCGACGTACTGGCCGGGCGAGCCGATGCGCGCGGCGCCGCTGGAGATGTTGACGATGGCGCCGCCTTCGCCGCCGTGCTTCGTGCTCATGCGGCGCACGGCTTCGCGTGCGCAGACGAAGCTGCCGATCACGTTGATGCGGAACATGCGCTCCAGGCGCGCCACGCTCATTTCGTCGACGCGCGCCTGCACGTCGACCACGCCGGCGTTGTTCACGAGCGCGGTGAGGCGCCCCAGCTTGGCGTCGACCTTCGCGAACATCGCGAGCACCTGGGCTTCGTCGCCCACGTCGGCCTGCACCGCCATGGCGGTGCCGCCGTCCGCGCGGATGGTGCGCACCACCTCGTCGGCGGCCAGCGAGTTGCTGGCGTAGTTCACGGCCACGGCGTAGCCGCGCTTCGCGGCGAGCAAGGCCGTGGCGGCACCAATGCCGCGCCCACCGCCGGTGATCAAGAGCACCTGGTCCAAATCCCACCTCCTGCAGAGAAACTGTGCGTCAGTTAAAACCGACGGCCTGGATTACATCACCGAGGGCTGGCGCACGAGCACGAGCACGAGCACGAGCACGAGCACGAGCACGAGCACGAGCACGAGCACGAGCACGAGCACGAGCACCGCGCCGCGCCGCCCCAAGCCAGCTCGCACCGCAGTGCGCAGCACGGAGGTTACTGAATGCACAAGACCATCGACTATTACTTTGCGCCACAGAGCCCGTGGACCTATCTGGGGCATACCCGCTTTGCCGCCATCGCAGCTGCCGCCGGTGCCACCGTGCGCGTGCGGCCCATCGACATGGGCAGCGTGTTCCCGGTGTCGGGCGGCCTGCCGCTGGGCAAGCGCGCACCGCAGCGCCAGGCCTACCGGCTGCTCGAGCTGGCGCGCTTCTCGAAGCACCTGGGCCTGCCGCTGAACCCGAAGCCGAAGTTCTTTCCGGTGGCCGGCGACGATGCGGCGCGGCTGATCATCGCGGTCGACATGCACGACGGCACCGAGGCCGCGATGCGCATCAGCGCGGCGGTGTTCGCGGCCGTGTGGGTGCAGGAGCGGAACATCGGCGACCCGAACCTGCTCGAAGCCCTGGTCTCGGAATGCGGCCTGCCGGCCAAGCGCGCCGAGCAATCGCAGAGCCAGGCGGTGCAGGAGCGTTACGAGGCTTACACGCAGGAAGCGATCGACATCCAGGTGTTCGGCGCGCCGAGCTACGTGATCGACGGCGAGATCTTCTGGGGCCAGGACCGGCTCGATTTCGTCGAGCGGGCGCTGCGCGCTTGACGGCGCGCAAGCCGACCTGCTTTTTCTTTTTTCATTCCATCGTTTCAGGAGAACCCCATGGGCCAATTCATCGACCTCACCGCCAAGGATGGCTTCACCTTTCCCGCCTACGTGGCCGAGCCCGCGGGCACGCCGCGCGGCGCCGTGGTGGTGGTGCCGGAAATCTTCGGCGTGAACTCGCACATCCGCTCGGTGGCCGACGGCTACGCGGCCGACGGCTACCTGGCCGTGGCGCCGTCGACCTTCCACCGCGTCAAGCCCGGCGTCGAGCTGGGCTACAGCGACGACGACATGAAGACCGGCTTCGGCTACAAGACCGCGGTCGAGGCGCTGCCCGCGCCCGGCGTGCTGCAGGACCTCGAAGCCGCGATCGCCTACGCCTCGAAGGCGGGCAAGGTCGGCATCGTCGGCTACTGCTGGGGCGGCCTGCTGGTCTGGCGCGCCGCGGCCCTGCTGCCGGGCCTGGCCGCCGCCGCGCCGTACTACGGCGGCGGCATGACGACGCCGGAAGAAAGCGCACGCCAGCCGAAGGTGCCGGTGCTCGCGCAGTTCGGCAACCGCGACCACTGGATTCCGCTGGACACCATCGAGGCCTTCAAGAAGGCGCACCCCGAGGTGGAAGTGCATGTCTACGAAGCCGACCACGGCTTCAACTGCGACCAGCGCGGTTCGTACAACGCCGAGGCGGCGAAGCCGGCGCGTGAGCGTGTGCTGGCCTTCTTTGCCAAGCACGTCGGCTGATCCGGCACGTCTCAAGAAGAAAGCCCGGCAGTGCCGGGCTTTTTCATTTCTATTTCTTGGCGCCGACCCGGGTCTGCAGGAAGTCGAGCAGCGCGCGCAGCGCCGCGCTGTTGTGGCGCCGCTGCAGGTAGGCGGCCGACAGCCACATGTCCTTGCGCGCATAGCCTTCGAGCACCGGCACCAGCTCGCCGCTGTCGATGTGCGACTGCACGAGCAGCGAGGGCAGGTAGATCACGCCGAAGCCGCGCATCGCGACGCGGATCAGCGGTGCGCCTTCGGTGCAGTCCATGCGGCTCTTGACCTGCACGTCCAGGGGCTGGCCGTTGTCATCGAAGCGCCACGCGGGCTGCGTGCCCAGCAGCGAATGGGTCAGCGCCTCGTGGTGGGCGAGCTCCTGCGGGTGCGCGGGCTTGCCGTGCTTCTTCCAGTAGACCGGCGAGGCGCAGACCACCATGTGGATGAGCCGCAGCTTGCGCACGATGAGGTTGGCGTCTTCCACCGGGCCGCTGCGGATGTCGACGTCGATGCCTTCCTCGGCGAGGTCGACGGTGCGGTTGGTCAGCTGCAGGCTGATGCTCACGTCGGGGTAGTGGCGCATGAAGTCGGCCAGCAGGTCGGGGAACTCGCCGTTGCCCATGCCGTGCGGCGCCGAGATGCGCAGCCGGCCACCGGGCTGGCTGGCGCGCTCCTGCAGTTCAGCCTGCGTGAGCTCGACCATCTCGAGCATCGGCGTGCTGCGCTCCAGTAGCAACTGGCCGGCGTCGGTGAGGCTGACGGAACGCGTGGAGCGGTTGAGCAGGCGCACGCCGAAGCGGGTCTCGAGTTCGGCGACGTACTTGCTGACCGTGGCCTTCGACATGTCGAGCCGCTTGGCAGCCTGGGAGAAGCTGCCGTGCGAGGCGACTTCCCGGAAGGTTTTGATCAGATCGAGACTGTCCATGTCAGTGAAACCCGTTGTTTTTCGCGAGGGAGCGCGGTGTGCCGATTCTCGGGGGGTTTTGCCGGATAGGACCGGCGCGGGGTTCTGGTGTAAGCCGGAAGCAGTCAGGCGCCTTGTGCCCGGTTTTTTTGCGTGCACGACTTTGTTGACTGATTGTTTCGCTACAGGAAACACCGTGTCTCTGAACCGAGTGTTTTCCCGAAGGAATTCCGGCTGACACTCGCCGCACAGGCGAGCCAACGTGCAAGCCTGGTGGACATCCCATCTAGCCGAACACAAGGAACAGACATGAAGACCTCGCACATTTTCGCAGCCGCCGCCCTGACCCTCCTGGCCGCCACCGGCGCCCAAGCCGAGACGTACCAAGGCGTGACCCAAGTGATCTCGTCCAAGAGCCGCGACGAAGTCAACGCCGAAGCCCAGCGCACCGCCGCAGCCCCGAACCAGAACGTCGTGCGCGGTTCGCGCGGCGCGGAAACCGTGGCCGTGTCGAAGGACCGTTCGATCGTCGAAGCCGAAGCCATCCGCACCGCCTACGCTCCCGACCAGAACGTGACCTCGGGTTCGCGCGTCAACAGCAAGGTCATCTCGACCATGGTGAACCCGATGGACGCACGCGTTCAAGCCCAGCAAGGTTCGGGCGCCGTCGCCAAGTAATTGGCCGCGAAGCCAGCCGCCTTCCGGGGCGGTCAGAGCTGACTAAAAAAGCCACGCATCCGCGTGGCTTTTTTCATGGGCGCTCAGCGCGTGCGGGCGAGGTAGCGCTTGCGCCAGAAGATCAGGACCAGCAGCACCGCGATGACCAGCATGGCCGACATCGCGATCCAGAAGCCGTCCGCCTTGTGCACCAGCGGGATGAACTCGAAGTTCATGCCGAAGATGCCGGCGATGAGGTTCAGCGGCAGGAAGATGGCGGTGAGCACGGTCAGCACCCGCATGATGTCGTTGGCCCGGTGGCCCTGGACGCTGAAGTGCATCTGCACGGCCGTCTCGGCGTTTTGCTCGAGCCGGTGCACGTGGTGCACCACGCGCTGGATGTGCTCCAGCACGTCGCGGCTGCGCACCATGATCAGGTCGCGCTCGCGCTGCGCGGTCTCGCCCTGCGGCACGGGCAGGGTTTCGAGCGAATCGATCCAGTCCTGCATGGCGGCGCGCTGGTCTTCGCAGATTTCGTCCAGGCGGTGCAGCGACTGGCGCGCCTCCATCAGCGCGCTCCAGTTGGTGAAGCGGCTGCGCGGGTCGATGAGCTCGGTCTGCCAGTGGTCGAGCTGCTTCGTGAGCTCGCGCCGCATGTCGAGGTAGCCGTCGACGATCAGGTTGACGATGCGCAGCATCAGGTCGGCGGGGCTCGCCGGCAGGCGGGCCGAGGTGGCGCGCACGTCGAGCGCGGGCGTGCCGCGGTCGTCCGACGAGGCGGCCGCCAGCAGCCGGGCGGCGAAGGCGTCGCGCACCGTGCCGTCCTCGGGGTGCACCGACAGCAGCACGCGGTCGAACACCGCGAAGCCGACGGGGCGGGTGTCGATGCGGCGCAGCACCGGCGGGCCGCCGCGCGAGGGGCGTTGCGGCAGCGAAGGCTCCCCGCTGTTGCCGGTTTCAGCGCCGTTGCCTGTGGCCAGGCGGCGGAACACCAGCACGTCGTACAGCGAGGTGTAGTCGTAGTGCGAGGGCAGCTGGTCGTTGAGCAGGTCGGCCACGTGCAGGTCGACCAGCTGGGTCTGGCACAGCGTCTGCAGGATCTGCTGCACCTCGGGCTGGGCGGCGCGGAATTCGTCGCGCGTCAGCGAAATCCAGAGGTAGCTGGCGGCGGCGCAGGCGCCCGGCACGGCCAGCGGCGCCAGCGAGGCGTGCTCGCTGACCTGCGAGCGGCTGATTTCGAAGATGCGCATGGACACTCGCCCCCGGTGGTTCTTCTCCCACGCCAGAAGTGCCGTGGAGGTGCGGCAGGCATGCCGCAACAGCTATTATTTTTGTAGCAGCCGAGCGGCGTCAAGCGCGAAGTAGGTCAGCACGCCGTCGGCGCCGGCGCGCTTGAAGGCCAGCAGGCTTTCGAGCACCACGGCGTCGTGGTCGAGCCAGCCGTTCTGGGCGGCGGCCTTCAGCATGGCGTACTCGCCGCTCACCTGGTAGGCGAAGGTCGGCACGCGGAACTCGTCCTTCACGCGGCGCACGATGTCCAGGTAGGGCATGCCGGGCTTCACCATGACCATGTCGGCGCCTTCGGCGATGTCGATGGCGACCTCGCGCAGAGCCTCGTCGCTGTTGCCGGGGTCCATCTGGTAGACCTTCTTGTTGCTCTTGCCGAGCGTGGCGGACGAGCCGACGGCGTCACGGAAGGGGCCGTAGAAGGCGCTGGCGTACTTGGCGCTGTAGGCCATGATGCGCGTGTGGATGTCGCCGCGCGCTTCGAGCGCGGTGCGGATCGCGCCGATGCGGCCGTCCATCATGTCGCTCGGCGCCACAATATCGACGCCAGCTTGCGATTGTGTGAGTGCCTGCTTCACCAGAACTTCAACGGTGGCGTCGTTGAGGATGTAGCCCGTCTCGTCCAACAGGCCGTCCTGGCCGTGGCTGGTGTAGGGGTCGAGCGCCACGTCGGTCATCACGCCCAGCTCGGGGAAGCGCGCCTTGAGCGCGGCCACCACGCGGGGAATCAGGCCGTCGGGGTTGAAGGCCTCGTCGCCCGCGGGCGTCTTGAGGCTGGCGTCGATCACCGGGAACAGCGCCATCACCGGAATGCCGGCCTGCACGCACTGCTCGGCCACGGGCAGCAGCAGGTCCAGGCTCAGGCGGTCCACGCCGGGCATCGAGGGCACGGCGTCGCGGCGCTTCTCGCCTTCCTGCACGAACACCGGGTAGATCAGGTCGTTCGTCGTCAGCGCATGCTCGCGCACGAGGTTGCGGGTGAAGGCATCGCGGCGCAGCCGTCGCGGGCGGCCGGCGGGGAACATCGCGAGCGGGGAAAATGGTGACGTCATATATCTAAAATTGTGCCTGAAGCGCGAAATCGCAGCCCAGCGCTGCTGGAGGCAAGTTGTCTGACAACTACGGAAATTAATAGAACTTAAGTTCTAGATTTTTGTTGTAAAAGTCAAAGAAACTGCCTCAATCGCTTGAAACCTTGTTTCGTCTTTGTTAAATTCTGAAGCGGGCGGCTTGCCGCTCCCCGCTTTTCCTCCCTGAGCGGGTGCCTTGATGTGTGACAGCAAAAGGGCTTCCCAGCCCGACGTGAAGACGTCGGGCTTTTTTTTGCCCGAAACCTTGGCAAAGGGCCCCGAAGAGGGGTCAGTGTGCAGCCACCACTAAACTGCCGCCATGCTCTGGGTCAAATCTCTTCACATTGTTTTCATTGCCAGCTGGTTTGCCGGGCTGTTCTATCTGCCGCGCATCTTCGTCAACCTGGCGATGGTGCCCCCCGAGTCGGTCGCGGAGCGTGAGCGCCTGCTCCTGATGGCGCGCAAGCTGCTGCGCTTCACCACCTTCCTGGCTGTGCCGGCACTGGTGTTCGGCGCCTGGCTCTGGCTGGGCTACGGCATCGGGCGCGGCCCGGGCAACGGCTGGATGCACGCCAAGCTGGCCCTGGTGCTGCTGGCCATCGGCTACCACCATGGCTGCGGCGTGCTGCTGCGCCGTTTTGCGGCGGGCGGCAACCGCCGCAGCGACCGCTGGTACCGCTGGTTCAACGAGTTGCCCGTGCTGCTGCTGCTGGGCATCGTGATCCTGGTGGTGGTGAAGCCCTTCTGAGCCCGTGTCGACGGTGGACACGCCGCACAAGTCTGCCGCGCTCCCCCTGGCGCTGGCCTATGCGGCGCTGATCGTCTATGCCAGCCTGTACCCCTTCGCCGACTGGCGTGACCAGGGGATCGCGCCCTGGGCCTACCTGTCGGCGCCCTGGCCCAAGTACTGGACGGGTTTCGATTTCGGGGTGAACGTGGCGGGCTACGTGCCCTTCGGTTTTCTGTGTGCGCTGAGCGTGCTGCGCACGGGCAGCAGTCACAGTGTGTGGCGTGCGCTGTTGCGCGCCACGGTGGCGGGCGCGGCGATCGCCTTTGCCATGGAGACGCTGCAGAGCTATTTGCCGGCGCGCATTCCTTCCAATGTCGACCTGGGGCTGAACACCGCCGGCACGGTGCTCGGCGCGGTGCTGGCCGCGGCGCTGGAGCGGCTCGGTGCGATCGCCCACTGGAGCCGCGTGCGCTCGCAGTGGTTCGTCGAGGACGCGCGCGGCGGGCTCGTGCTGCTCGCGCTCTGGCCCTTTGCCTTGCTGTTTCCCGCGGCGGTCACCTTCGGCCTCGGCCAGGTGTTCGAGCGGCTGGAGACGACGATTTCCGAGTGGCTGCTCGACACGCCCTTCATCGACTGGCTGCCGGTGCGCCAGTTCGAGCTGGAGCCGCTGGTGCCGGCCGTGGAGCTGCTGTGCGTGATGCTCGGGGCGCTGGTGCCGTGCCTGCTGGGCTACCTGGTGGCGCGCAACGTGGTGCAGCGCGCGGTGCTGCTGCCGCTCATCCTGCTCGCGGGCGTCGCGGCCTCGGCGCTGTCGGCGGCCATGAGCTACGGCCCCGAGCATGCGTGGGCCTGGCTCGATCTGCCGGTGCAGGTCGGGCTGGCCGCGGCGGTGTTCGCGGGCGTGCTGCTGCTCTTTGCGCCGCGCCGGCTGTGCGGAGCGCTGCTGCTCATGGGGCTCGTGCTCCAGCTGAGCCTGCTGAACCAGGCGCCCGAGAGCGCCTACTTCGCACAGACCCTGGCCACCTGGGAGCAGGGCCGCTTCATCCGCTTCCACGGCCTGGCCCAGTGGCTGGGCTGGGGTTGGCCCTTTGCGGTGCTGGTCTACGTGGTGGCCGCGCTGTCGCGGCGCCGCCCTCGGCCTGAGCACGCACGCTCATAAAATCGGTCGATGCCCAGCACCACTCCCGCCGCGCCGTCCGGCTACTACGGCCGCCACATCTTCTTCTGCCTGAACGAACGCAAGAACGGCGAAGACTCCTGCGCCCTGCACAACGCGCAGGAAGGCTTCGACCGCTGCAAGGCCAAGGTGAAGGAGCAGGGGCTCGCCGGGCCCGGCAAGGTGCGCGTCAACAAGGCCGGCTGCCTCGACCGCTGCGCGGGCGGGCCCGTCGCAGTGGTCTATCCGGAGGCGGTCTGGTACACCTTCGTGGACGCCGAGGACATCGACGAGATCGTCGAGTCGCACCTGAAGAACGGCCAGGTCGTCGAGCGGCTGCTGCTGCCGCCCGACGTCGGCCGCTGAACTTTCCTGCGGACCCCGTGCTCGTACCGTGCACGTTGCCGGCATCGCCGGCCCAGCCAACCCCAGCGCCATGAACTCCCAGACCGAAAAAATCAGCCTCCAGGGCGCCGCGGGCGTGATCGAGGTGCAGCGCGATTTGCCGGCGGGCGACGCGCGCGGCATCGCGGTGATCGCCCATCCGCACCCGCTGTTCGGCGGCACGATGGACAACAAGGTCGTGCAGACCCTGGCCCGCGCCTTCGTGTCCTGCGGCTGGACGGCCGTGCGCTTCAACTTCCGCGGCGTGGGTGCCAGCGAAGGCGCTCACGATGAAGGGCGCGGCGAGCTCGAGGACATGCTGCATGTCGTCGGCCAGCTCGCGCCCGAAGGCCAATTGGCCATTGCCGGCTTTTCCTTCGGTGCCTTTGTGGCCAGTTGCGCGGCCGAGAAGCTCTGGGCCGCGCGCGACGTGCGGCAGCTGGTGCTGGTCGGCACGGCTGCCTCGCGCTTCTCGGTGGCTACGCTGCCGGCCGAAGCGCACGAGCGCGCGCTGGTGGTCCATGGCGAAGCCGACGACACCGTGCCTCTCGCCGCCGTGATGGACTGGGCGCGTCCCCAGTCACTCCCTGTCACGGTTATTCCCGGGGGCGGCCATTTCTTTCACGGACAATTGCCGCTGCTCAAAAGCCTGGTCGCCCGCCATCTGCGCGCGGGCACCGAATGAAAGCCTTGCAGGCTTGTCCTCGTCTCTTCTTATCTTCCCCATGAATCGTTTTTTCACTGCGCTTCGCGCACTGGTGCTGACCGCTGCTGCCTCGGTTGGTGTGATCGCCGCCGCCCAGATGCCGGCCCCGCCTGAAATCGCCGCGCGCAGCTACCTGCTGCTGGACGTGACCGCGAACCAGATCCTGGCGCAGAAGGACATCGACAGCCCCGTCGAGCCGGCCTCGCTCACCAAGCTGATGACCGCGTACGTCGCGTTCGACGCGCTGCGCGCCAAGAAGATCACGCTGACCCAGACCCTGCCGGTGAGCCCGCGCGCCTGGAAGATGCCCGGTTCGCGCATGTTCATCGACCCCAAGATGCAGGTGCCGGTGGAAGACCTGATCAAGGGCGTGATCGTGCAGTCGGGCAACGACGCCACGGTCGCGCTGGCCGAAGGCGTGGGCGGCACGGTGGAGCACTTCGTCGAGATGATGAACGCCCAGGCCAAGGTGCTGGGCATGAAGAACACCACCTACAAGAACCCCGAAGGCCTCACGGCGCCCGGCCACACGACCACGGCGCGCGACCTGAGCATCCTGGCCACGCGCCTGGTGCGCGACTTCCCGGAAGAAGCCAAGTACTACGCCATCAAGAAGTACCGCTACCCGGGCACCCCGTCGACCAACGACACCAACCGCAACCTGCTGCTGTTCCGCGACCCGACCGTCGACGGCCTGAAGACCGGCCACACCGACGCCGCCGGCTACTGCATGATCGCCACCGCCAAGCGCGACTTCCCGAACCTGACCGGCGGCCGCCGCCTGCTGTCGATCGTGCTGGGCGCCAGCAGCGAAGCCGTGCGCGCCAACGAGTCGCAGAAGCTGCTGAACTGGGGTTACACGGCCTACGACGCCGTGCGCCTGTTCGACGCCGGCCAGCCGGCCGCCACGCCCGCCGTCTGGAAGGGCAAGGCCAACGTGCTGAAGCTGGGCCGCCCCGAGGCCATCGTGGTCGCCGTGCCGACCGGTTCCGCCAGCAAGATCAAGACGCAGGTGTCGCGCCCCGATCCGCTGGTCGCGCCGTTCACCAAGTACCAGGCCGTCGGCTCGCTCAAGGTCACGCTGGATGACCAGCCCCTGGCCGACGTGCCGCTGGTCGCCCTGGAGCCGGTCGAGCAGGCCGGCGTCTTCGGCCGCGCCTGGGACGCCGTGCGTCTCTGGATCAAGTAAGAGACAGGAAAAAAACGGCCTTGAAACAGGCGGTGGCGGGCGCTCCAGGCGCCTGACATTGCCATTTCAGACCTGCCTGCTATACTCGTGGGCTTTTCGGAATTTTCCGAAGGGTTTCACGTTTTCGTTATTCCCGGCTTCCTTGAGTCACGACCAAGGGCGGTTTCACCACCAAGGCTGGGTTGTTTTGGGACTAATTCATTCATGCCAACCATCAATCAACTGGTGCGTCAGGGTCGAACGGTCGAAAAGATCAATTCGAAGAGCCCTGCCATGCAGAACTCGCCGCAGCGTCGCGGTGTCTGCACCCGCGTCTACACCACGACGCCCAAGAAGCCCAACTCGGCGCTTCGTAAAGTTGCCAAGGTCCGTCTGACCAATGGCTTCGAAGTCATCTCCTACATCGGCGGCGAAGGCCACAACCTGCAAGAACACAGCGTCGTGCTGGTTCGCGGCGGTCGTGTCAAGGACTTGCCCGGTGTGCGTTACCACATCGTGCGCGGTTCGCTGGACCTGCAAGGCGTGAAAGACCGCAAGCAGTCGCGTTCCAAGTACGGCGCGAAGCGTCCCAAGAAGGCTTAAGCCTTCCTGTCAGAAAACAAAGCGGTGTTCGATGGCCTTGGCGGGCTTGTCGAACGAAGTGACCCAATGTCGGGTCGAGTAAGTGAGAGTCCTGACTGGCTCTCGCGGTATCGGAAACGATGCCAACTGAAGCAAAGAGGTTAGAAAAATGCCACGTCGTCGCGAAGTCCCCAAACGTGAAATCCTGCCGGATCCCAAGTACGGCAATGTCGAGCTGTCCAAATTCATGAACGTGATCATGGAAGGCGGCAAGAAGGCTGTTGCCGAGCGCATCATCTACGGTGCCCTCGACTTCATCGAGAAGAAGAACCCGGACAAGGACCCCCTCGAAGCGTTCACCGTTGCCATCAACAACGTGAAGCCGATGGTCGAAGTGAAGTCGCGCCGCGTCGGTGGTGCGAACTACCAGGTGCCGGTCGAAGTCCGTCCCGTCCGTCGCCTCGCTCTGTCGATGCGCTGGATCAAGGAAGCTGCCCGCAAGCGCGGTGAGAAGTCGATGGCCCTGCGTCTGGCCAACGAACTGATGGAAGCCACGGAAGGCCGTGGCGGTGCCATGAAGAAGCGCGACGAAGTGCACCGCATGGCAGAAGCCAACCGCGCCTTCAGCCACTTCCGCTTCTAAAAAACACACGTCTCTTGAGCGTTGGGGGTTGAGTACCGGGCGAAATCGCCCGTGCTCGACGCCCAGCGCTCAACGCATTTAAACCCGAAAGTACATCATGTCCCGCAAGACCCCCATCGAGCGCTACCGCAACATCGGTATCTCCGCGCACATCGACGCCGGCAAGACCACCACCACCGAACGTATCCTGTTCTACACGGGCGTGACCCACAAGCTCGGCGAAGTGCACGATGGCGCGGCAACGACCGACTGGATGGAGCAGGAACAAGAGCGTGGCATCACGATCACCTCGGCTGCCGTGACCTGCTTCTGGAAGGGCATGGACCACTCGCTGCCCGAGCACCGCATCAACATCATCGACACTCCCGGCCACGTGGACTTCACCATTGAAGTCGAGCGCTCGATGCGCGTGCTGGACGGCGCCGTCATGGTGTACGACTCGGTCGGCGGCGTGCAGCCCCAATCGGAAACCGTCTGGCGCCAGGCCAACAAGTACAAGGTGCCGCGTCTGGCGTTCGTGAACAAGATGGACCGCATCGGCGCCAACTTCTTCCGCGTTCGCCAGATGATGGTCGACCGCCTGAAGGCCAACCCCGTGCCGATCGTGATTCCGATCGGTGCCGAAGACAAGTTCCAGGGCGTGGTCGACCTGCGTCTGATGAAGGCGATCTTCTGGGACGAAGCCTCGCAAGGCATGAAGTTCGAAACGCGCGAGATCCCCGCCGAGCTGGTCGAGCTGGCCAAGGAATGGCGCGAGAAGATGGTCGAAAGCGCGGCCGAAGCGTCGGAAGAGCTGATGAACAAGTACCTTGAAGAAGGTGACCTGACGCTCGAAGAAATCACCCACGGTCTGCGCACGCGCACGATCGCCGGCGAAATCCAGCCGATGCTGTGCGGCAGCGCGTTCAAGAACAAGGGCGTGCAGCGCATGCTCGACGCCGTGATCGAACTGATGCCTTCGCCGCTGGACATTCCTCCGGTGCACGGCACGGACGACGACGAGCAAGACGTGACCCGCAAGGCCGACGACGGCGAGAAGTTCTCGGCGCTGGCATTCAAGCTCATGACCGACCCGTACGTCGGCCAGCTGACCTTCGTGCGCGTGTACTCGGGCGTTCTGAGCAAGGGCGACACCGTCTACAACCCGGTCAAGGGCAAGAAAGAGCGTATCGGCCGTATCGTGCAGATGCACGCCAACGAACGTCTCGAAATCGAAGAAATCCGTGCCGGCGACATCGCCGCTTGCGTGGGCCTGAAGGACGTCACCACGGGCGAAACCCTGTGCGACCCGAACGCCATGATCACGCTGGAGCGCATGGAATTCCCCGAGCCCGTGATCTCGCAGGCCGTCGAGCCCAAGACCAAGGCCGACCAGGAAAAGATGGGCATCGCCCTGCAGCGCCTGGCTTCGGAAGATCCGTCGTTCCGCGTGCGCACCGACGAAGAATCCGGCCAGACCATCATCTCCGGCATGGGCGAACTGCACCTCGAAATCATCGTGGACCGCATGAAGCGTGAATTCGGCGTGGAAGCCAACGTGGGCAAGCCGCAAGTGGCTTACCGCGAAACGATCCGCAAGACCGTCGAAGAAGCCGAAGGCAAGTTCGTTCGCCAGTCGGGTGGTAAGGGCCAGTACGGTCACGTCATCCTGAAGATCGAGCCGCAGGAAGCCGGCAAGGGCTTCGAGTTCGTCGACGCCATCAAGGGCGGTGTGGTTCCTCGCGAATACATCCCCGCCGTGGAAAAGGGCGTTGTGGAAGCACTGACGCAAGGCGTGCTGGCGGGCTACCCCGTCGTCGACGTCAAGGTCACGCTGCACTTCGGTTCGTACCACGACGTGGACTCGAACGAAATGGCGTTCAAGATGGCCGCGATCTTCGGCTTCAAGGAAGGCGCCCGCAAGGCCAGCCCGGTCATCCTCGAGCCGATGATGGCCGTGGAAGTCGAAACGCCTGAAGACTATGCCGGCAACGTGATGGGCGACCTGTCCAGCCGTCGCGGCATGGTGCAGGGCATGGACGACATGATCGGTGGCGGCAAGCTCATCAAGGCTGAAGTCCCGCTGTCGGAAATGTTCGGCTACTCGACGACGCTGCGCTCGGCCACGCAAGGCCGCGCCACGTACACGATGGAGTTCAAGCACTACGCTGAAGCTCCCCGTAACGTCGCCGAAGCCATCGTGGCCGCTCGCTCGAAGTAAGTTTCAAGAATGTGGGGCTGCGCAGTGCGCGGCCCTTCTTGTCTGCGATCCGGTGCCGCCCTGTTCCCGTGCGGGGCGAACCAGCAATCGGATGCAGACATAAAACCAACACACGGGACATGCTCTTTCAAGGATTGAAAAATGGCAAAAGGTAAATTCACCCGCACCAAGCCGCACGTGAACGTGGGCACGATCGGTCACGTTGACCACGGC
>NZ_JBWKOY010000015.1:0-73412 GCF_059416345.1 Variovorax sp. GW821-FHT09D07 | reverse complement strand
AAGCTGATCAACCCGATCGCGATGGAAGAAGGCCTGCGCTTCGCCATCCGTGAAGGCGGCCGTACCGTGGGTTCGGGCGTCGTGGCCAAGATCCTCGACATCTAAGCCGAGCGTAAAGAGTACCGGAGGGGTATAGCTCAATTGGCAGAGCGTCGGTCTCCAAAACCGAAGGTTGTAGGTTCGATTCCTACTGCCCCTGCCACCTAGGTGGCACCCCGACAAGCCCATCGCGATCCGATGGGCTTCGGCGTCTCAAGAGACGCATTGAATTGAAGGCCGCGAGGCCACAGGAAATCAGCCGACATGGCCACTTCTCAAATCGAAACCGTGAGCACGGGTGCCGACAAAGCCAAGCTGGCTGCGGCGGTGGTGCTGGCGGTGGGCGCGATCGTCGCGTTCTACCTGCTGTCGCGCCAAGGCTCGCTGGTGCAATGGGCTGCGCTGCTGGTCGGCCTGGCTGCGGCCGTGGGCGCCTTCGGCAGCTCCGAGAATGGCCGTCAGCTGTGGGCTTTCGGTCGTGACTCGTGGCGCGAGGTCAAGAAGGTCGTGTGGCCGACCCGCAAGGAATCGATGCAGATGACGGCCTATGTGTTCGCCTTCGTGGCGATCATGTCCGTCTTCCTCTGGCTCACCGACAAGACGCTCGAATGGGTGTTCTTTGACCTCATTCTGGGCTGGAGAAAATAATGACCGACGACGCAGTTGAAACCACGCAGAGCACGCCGGAAGAGGAGCAGAACCCTCTCCTGACCCCCGCTGCCAACCCTGATCTGCGTTGGTACGTGGTGCATGCCTACTCGGGCATGGAGAAGGCCGTCGAGCGCAACATCACCGAGCGCATCACCCGCGCCGGCATGCAGGACAAGTTCGGCCGCATCCTGGTTCCGACCGAAGAAGTGGTCGAGATCAAGAACGGCCAGAAGCGCACCACCGAGCGTCGTTTCTTCCCGGGCTACGTGCTGGTCGAAATGATCATGGACGACGAGAGCTGGCACCTGGTGAAGCACACCAACAAGGTGACGGGTTTCGTGGGCGGCGCCAAGAACCGTCCGGCCCCGATCTCGCAGAAAGAGGTCGAGGACATCGTCAACCAGATGCAGCAGGGCACCGAGAAGCCGCGCCACAAGGTCGAGTTCACCGTGGGTGAGTTCGTGCGCGTCAAGGAAGGCCCGTTCACCGACTTCAATGGCACGGTGGAAGACGTCAACTACGAGAAGAGCAAGGTCAGCGTGTCGGTCATGATTTTCGGCCGCGCCACCCCTGTGGAGCTCGAATTCGGTCAGGTCGAGAAGACCTGATCCCGCGGCCTGCCTTCGGGCGGGCCTGCCAGTTTCCGGCTGCGCGTTGTCCGACTCGGCGCGCGGCCTTGATCGAAGAGTCGTTTAACCCCGGGGAGCCGCGGCGAGAGCCAAGGCGATATCACCCGCAAGGAGCAAAGCATGGCGAAAAAAATCGTCGGCTTCATCAAGCTGCAAGTGCCAGCTGGTAAGGCCAACCCGTCCCCGCCGATCGGTCCCGCACTGGGTCAGCGCGGTCTGAACATCATGGAGTTCTGCAAGGCGTTCAACGCGCAAACCCAAGGCGTCGAGCCGGGTCTGCCGCTGCCGGTGGTCATCACCGCGTTCGCTGACAAGAGCTTCACCTTCATCATCAAGACGCCCCCGGCGATCACCTTGATCAAGAAGGCCATCAAGCTGGACAAGGGTTCGGCCCGTCCGCACACCGACAAGGTCGGCAAGATCACGCGCGCTCAGCTCGAAGAAATCGCCAAGGCCAAGATGAAGGACCTGACTGCCGCCGACCTCGACGCAGCAGTTCGCACCATCGCCGGCTCGGCCCGCTCGATGGGCGTGAATGTGGAGGGCGTGTAAATGTCCAAGATCACCAAGAAGCAAAAGTCGCTGCAAGGCAAGGTCGATAGCAACAAGCTGTACCCCCTGGCTGACGCCATCGTCATCGTCAAGGATGCCGCCACCGCCAAGTTCGACGAATCGATCGACGTGGCCGTGCAACTGGGCATCGACGCGAAGAAGTCGGACCAGGTGGTTCGCGGTGCTGTCGTGCTGCCGAACGGCACCGGCAAGACCAAGCGCGTCGCCGTGTTCGCCCAAGGCGCCAAGGCTGAAGAAGCCAAGGCCGCCGGCGCCGACATCGTCGGCATGGACGACCTGGCTGCGATGGTCAAGGCTGGCGACATGCCTTTCGACGTCGTGATCGCTGCCCCTGACGCCATGCGCGTCGTCGGTACGCTCGGTCAGATCCTCGGCCCGCGTGGCCTGATGCCCAACCCCAAGGTTGGCACCGTGACGCCTGACGTCGCCACCGCTGTCAAGAACGCCAAGGCTGGCCAGGTCCAATTCCGCGTCGACAAGGCCGGCATCATCCACGGCACGATCGGCCGTCGCTCGTTCGACAACGACAAGCTGCAAGGCAACCTCGCTGCGCTGATCGACGCTCTGGTCAAGGCCAAGCCGGCGACCAGCAAGGGCGTGTACCTGCGCAAGGTGGCTGTGTCGTCGACCATGGGTCTGGGTGTCCGCGTGGACACGCAAACCATCTCGGCGAGCTAAAGAGATTTGCCCGATCCCGCAAGGAGAGGGCAGATGTGGTGGGTCGCGGCAGCTTCGGTTGCCGCGAGCCATCCAAGACCGCTGGTGTGCAGGGCGCTGCACTTAATGGCCGGATCGATCCTTCCGGTATCCAGCGCAGATGGCGACCCCACTGCAAGGAATTTGATTTTTGTTCCGAAACAGTTGGTCGCTGCATGAAGCGCGATCCGAGGCCCCGGCCGAAGGTCGCATTAAAAGGAGTAGACCTTGAGTCTGAATCGCAGTGAGAAAGAAGCGGTCATCAGTGATGTGACCAGCCTCGCCGCAAAAGCTCAAACGCTCGTGATGGCGGAATACCGTGGCATCACGGTGGCCGATATGACCAAACTGCGCAGCGAAGCGCGCAGCAACGGTGTGACCCTGAGTGTTCTGAAGAACACGCTGGCTCGCCGTGCTGTCGCTGGCAGCCCGTTTGAGATCGTCGGCGACCAGATGACCGGTCCGCTGATCTATGGCTTCTCCGAAGACGCTGTGGCTGCCGCAAAGGTGGTGGCCAATTTCGCGAAGACCAACGACAAGTTGGTGATTCGCGGTGGCGCATTCGGTGGCAAGGCCCTGGACGTCGAAGGCGTGAAGCAACTGGCCAACATCCCTTCCAAGGAAGTGCTGCTGGCGCAACTGCTGGGCTTGATGCAATCCCCGATTTCTCGTACCGCCCGCGTGCTCGCGGCGCTGGCCGAGAAGCGTGGTGGTGGCGAAGCTGCACCCGTCGCCGATGCACCGGCAGAAGAAGCGCAGGCCGCCTGAGCGCGCCCTCGTTTTTGAATATTCAACCCAATTGTTAGGAAACAAAAATGGCATTCGATAAAGACGCATTTCTGACCGCGCTCGACGCAATGACGGTCCTGGAACTCAACGACCTGGTGAAGGCCATCGAAGAGAAGTTTGGCGTGAGCGCCGCAGCCATGTCGGCACCCGCTGCCGGCGGTGGCGCTGCTGCTGCAGTCGCTGAAGAGCAAACCGAATTCAACGTCATGCTGATGGATGCTGGCGCGAACAAGGTGTCGGCGATCAAGGCCGTGCGCGAAATCACCGGCCTGGGCCTCAAGGAAGCCAAGGACCTGGTGGAAGCCGCTCCCAAGGCTGTCAAGGAAGGCCTGTCGAAGGCTGACGCTGAAGCCGCCAAGAAGAAGCTGGAAGATGCCGGCGCCAAGGTGGAACTGAAGTAATTCAGACCCCCTAGAGGGCTGGAGGTGCCTGAAAAGGCCCTCCAGCCTTTGCCGCTTTCAGAGCGCACCCAAAAGCCGGCTTGGCGCCGGTTCTTTCAGAGGCCGAAAGGTCGATGGAATAGCAAAAGCCAAGACGATTTTTGAGTGTCTTCTGAACCCGACTGCAGAAGACCCCTTGGTTCGGGCGATGTGCAATGCATCGCCGTCCGCCAACGGCTGGTAGTGGCCAGCCGCCAAGCAGTGGTGCCGTTCGCCCGGCACTGCTGACAAGTCGCTGAAGATCTCAAGCACCGGAGCTCTCATGGCCCAATCGTCCGCGTACAGTTACACCGAACGCAAGCGCATCCGAAAAAGTTTCGGTAACCGCGACAGCGTCGTCGAAATCCCCTACCTGCTGCAGATGCAGAAAGACGCGTACACCGCGTTCCTGCAAGCCGGCATCGCCCCCAAGCACCGCACCGTCGAAGGCCTGCAGGCCGCGTTCGACGCTGCCTTCCCGATCGTCTCGCACAACGGTTTCGTCGAGATGAAGTTCCTCGAGTACAACCTGGCGAAGCCGGCGTTCGATGTGCGTGAGTGCCAGACCCGTGGTCTGACCTTCGCCTCGGCCGTGCGCGCCAAGGTGCAGCTCATCATCTATGACCGCGAGTCGTCGACCTCGCAGTCGAAGGTGGTCAAGGAAGTGAAGGAACAAGAGGTCTACATGGGCGAAGTGCCGCTCATGACCGACAAGGGTTCGTTCATCATCAACGGCACCGAGCGCGTGATCGTCTCGCAGCTGCACCGTTCGCCCGGTGTGTTCTTCGAACACGACAAGGGCAAGACGCACAGCTCGGGCAAGCTGCTGTTCTCGGCCCGCGTGATTCCTTACCGCGGTTCGTGGCTCGACTTCGAGTTCGACCCGAAGGACATGCTGTACTTCCGCGTGGACCGTCGCCGCAAGATGCCGGTCACGATCCTGCTGAAGGCCATCGGCCTGAACCCGGAATCGATCCTCGCGAACTTCTTCGTGAACGACAACTTCCGCCTGATGGACAGCGGCGCGCAGATGGAGTTCGTCTCCGAGCGCCTGCGCGGCGAAGTCGCGCGCTTCGACATCACCGACAAGTCGGGCAAGGTCGTGGTCGCCAAGGACAAGCGCGTCACCGCGCGCCACACGCGTGAGCTCGAGCAGGGCGGTACCACGCACATCAGCGTGCCGGAAGACTTCCTGGTCGGCCGCGTCATCGCCCGCAACATCGTCGACGCCGACTCCGGCGAAATCCTGGCCAAGGCCAACGACGAGCTGACCGAAGCGCTGCTCAAGAAGCTGCGCACGGCCGGCGTGCAGGACATCCAGGTCATCTACACGAACGAACTGGACCAGGGCGCGTACATCTCGCAGACGCTGCGCATCGACGAAACCGTCGACGAGTTCGCAGCCCGCGTGGCCATCTACCGCATGATGCGCCCCGGCGAGCCGCCGACGGAAGACGCGGTGCAGGCCCTGTTCCAGCGCCTGTTCTACAACCCGGACACGTACGACCTGTCGCGCGTGGGCCGCATGAAGTTCAACGCCAAGGTCGGCCGCGACGAATCGACCGGCCCGATGGTGCTGACCAACGAAGACATCCTGGCCGTGGTCAAGATCCTCGTGGACCTGCGCAACGGCAACGGCGAAGTCGACGACATCGACCACCTGGGCAACCGCCGCGTGCGTTGCGTCGGCGAACTGGCCGAAAACCAGTACCGCACCGGCCTGGCACGTATCGAGAAGGCCGTGAAGGAACGTCTGGGTCAGGCCGAGCAAGAGCCGCTGATGCCGCACGACCTGATCAACAGCAAGCCGATCTCGGCCGCGTTGAAGGAATTCTTCGGTGCGTCGCAGCTGTCGCAGTTCATGGACCAGACGAACCCGCTGTCCGAAATCACCCACAAGCGCCGCGTGTCGGCCCTTGGCCCGGGTGGTCTGACGCGTGAACGTGCAGGCTTCGAAGTGCGCGACGTGCACGTGACCCACTACGGCCGCGTGTGCCCGATCGAAACGCCTGAAGGCCCGAACATCGGTCTGATCAACTCGCTGGCCCTGTACGCCCGCCTGAACGAGTACGGCTTCATCGAGACGCCGTACCGCCGCGTGGTCGACAGCAAGGTCACGATGGACATCGACTACCTGTCGGCCATCGAAGAAGGCAAGTACGTCATCGCCCAGGCCAATGCGGTCCTGGACAAGGACGGCAAGCTGACCGGCGACCTGGTCTCCGCGCGTGAAGCCGGCGAATCGATCCTGGTGGGTGCCGAGCGCATCCAGTACATGGACGTGTCGCCCGCGCAGATCGTGTCGGTGGCCGCCTCGCTGGTGCCTTTCCTGGAGCACGACGACGCGAACCGCGCGTTGATGGGCGCCAACATGCAGCGTCAGGCCGTGCCTGTGCTGCGCCCCGAAAAGCCGATGGTCGGTACCGGCATCGAGCGCGTCTCCGCGGTCGACTCGGGCACCGTGGTCACGGCCACCCGCGGCGGTATCGTCGACTACGTCGACGCGACCCGTGTCGTGGTGCGCGTGAACGACGCCGAAGCGGCAGCCGGTGAAGTCGGTGTGGACATCTACAACCTGATCAAGTATCAGCGTTCGAACCAGAACACCAACATCCACCAGCGCCCCATCGTCAAGCGCGGTGACAAGATCGCCAAGGGCGACGTGGTGGCCGACGGCGCCTCGACCGACCTCGGCGAACTGGCCCTGGGCCAGAACATGCTGATCGCGTTCATGCCCTGGAACGGCTACAACTTCGAAGACTCGATCCTGATCTCGGAACGCGTCGTCGCCGAAGACCGCTACACCTCGATCCACATCGAGGAACTGGTGGTGATGGCCCGCGACACGAAGCTGGGCGCCGAAGAAATCACGCGCGACATCCCGAACCTGGCCGAGCAGCAGCTCAACCGCCTCGACGAATCCGGCATCATTTATGTCGGCGCCGAAGTGCAGCCGGGCGACACGCTGGTGGGCAAGGTCACGCCGAAGGGCGAGACCACGCTGACGCCGGAAGAGAAGCTGCTTCGCGCCATCTTCGGCGAGAAGGCTTCCGACGTGAAGGACACCTCGCTGCGTGTGGACCAGGGCTCGCAAGGCACCGTGATCGACGTGCAGGTGTTCACCCGCGAAGGCATCCAGCGCGACAAGCGCGCCCAGCAGATCATCGACGATGAACTCAAGCGCTTCCGCCTCGACCTGAACGACCAGCTGCGCATCGTCGAAGCCGACGCGTTCGACCGTATCGAGAAGCTCTTGACCGGCAAGGTCGCCAACGGCGGCCCGAACAAGCTGGCCAAGGGCACCAAGCTCGACAAGGCCTACCTGTCGTCGGTCGAGAAGTTCCATTGGTTCGACATCCGCCCGGCGGAAGACGACGTGGCCTCGCAGCTCGAGTCGATCAAGAACTCGCTCGAGCAGACGCGCCACAGCTTCGACCTCGCATTCGAAGAAAAGCGCAAGAAGCTCACGCAGGGCGACGAGCTGCCCGCGGGCGTGCTCAAGATGGTCAAGGTCTACCTGGCCGTCAAGCGCCGCCTGCAACCCGGCGACAAGATGGCCGGCCGTCACGGCAACAAGGGTGTGGTGTCCAAGATCGTTCCGGTCGAAGACATGCCCCACATGGCCGACGGTACGCCGTGCGACATCTGCCTGAACCCGCTGGGCGTGCCTTCGCGGATGAACGTGGGTCAGGTGCTCGAAGTGCATCTGGGCTGGGCCGGCAAGGGCATCGGCCAGCGCATCGGTGACCTGCTGCAGCAAGAGGCCAAGGTGGCCGAGCTGCGCAAGTTCATGGAGCAGCTGTACAACGGCTCGGGCCGCAAGGAAGAGCTCGACCAGCTGAGCGACACCGAGCTGCTCGCCATGGCGGCGAACCTGCAAAGCGGCGCGACCTTCGCGACGCCGGTGTTCGACGGCGCCTCGGAAGAAGAAATCCGCGGCATGCTCAAGCTCGCCTACCCGGACGACATCGCCAAGCTCAAGGGCCTGACCGAGACGCGCACGCAGGCCTACCTGTACGACGGCCGCACCGGCGACCAGTTCGAGCGTCCCGTCACCGTCGGCTACATGCACTTCTTGAAGCTGCACCACTTGGTGGACGACAAGATGCACGCCCGTTCGACCGGCCCGTACTCGCTCGTCACGCAGCAACCGCTGGGCGGCAAGGCGCAGTTCGGCGGCCAGCGTTTCGGTGAAATGGAAGTGTGGGCGCTGGAAGCTTACGGCGCCGCCTACGTCCTGCAGGAAATGCTGACCGTGAAGTCCGACGACGTGCAAGGCCGTACCAAGGTGTACGAAAGCATCGTCAAGGGCGAGCACTCGATCGAAGCCGGCATGCCGGAATCGTTCAACGTGCTGGTCAAGGAAATTCGTTCGCTGGGTCTCGACATCGAGCTCGAGCGTTCCTAAGTTGAAAAGGGAAAGAGTCTTATGAAATCGCTACTCGACCTGTTCAAGCAATTCACGCCCGATGAGCATTTCGATGCCATCAAGATCGGCATGGCTTCGCCCGAGAAGATCCGTTCGTGGTCTTTCGGCGAGGTGAAGAAGCCTGAGACGATCAACTACCGCACGTTCAAGCCCGAGCGCGACGGTCTGTTCTGCGCCAAGATCTTCGGCCCCATCAAGGACTACGAGTGCCTGTGCGGCAAGTACAAGCGCCTGAAGCACCGCGGCGTGATCTGCGAGAAGTGCGGCGTTGAAGTCACGCAGACCAAGGTGCGTCGCGAGCGCATGGGTCACATCGACCTGGCCGCGCCCTGCGCCCACATCTGGTTCCTGAAGTCGCTGCCGTCGCGTCTGGGCCTCGTGCTCGACATGACGCTGCGCGACATCGAACGCGTGCTGTACTTCGAAGCGTACGTGATCACCGACCCCGGCATGACCCCGCTGAAGAAGTTCGGCATCATGTCCGAGGACGACTACGACGCCAAGCGCAAGGAATACGGTGACGAGTTCATCGCCAAGATGGGCGCCGAAGGCATCAAGGACCTGCTCGAAGGCATCGAACTCGACAGCGAGATCGAACGCCTGCGCGGCGACCTGACCGGCTCCGAAGTCAAGGTCAAGAAGAACTCCAAGCGCCTGAAGGTGCTCGAGGCCTTCCGCAAGTCGGGCATCAAGCCCCAGTGGATGGTGCTCGAAGTGCTGCCCGTGCTGCCGCCGGACCTGCGTCCGCTGGTGCCGCTGGACGGCGGCCGCTTCGCGACCTCCGACCTGAACGACCTGTACCGCCGCGTCATCAACCGCAACTCGCGTCTGCGCCGCCTGCTGGAGCTGAAGGCTCCGGAAATCATCGCGCGCAACGAAAAGCGGATGCTGCAAGAGGCTGTCGACTCGCTGCTGGACAACGGCCGCCGTGGCAAGGCCATGACGGGCGCCAACAAGCGCGCGCTGAAGTCGCTGGCCGACATGATCAAGGGCAAGAGCGGTCGTTTCCGCCAGAACTTGCTGGGCAAGCGCGTGGACTACTCGGGCCGTTCGGTCATCGTGGTGGGCCCGACGCTCAAGCTGCACCAGTGCGGCCTGCCCAAGCTGATGGCGCTCGAACTGTTCAAGCCCTTCATCTTCTCGCGCCTGGAAGCCATGGGCATCGCGACGACGATCAAGGCTGCCAAGAAGGAAGTCGAATCGGGCACGCCGGTGGTCTGGGACATCCTGGAAGAAGTGATCAAGGAACATCCGGTCATGCTGAACCGTGCGCCTACGCTGCACCGTTTGGGCATCCAGGCGTTCGAGCCGATCCTGATCGAAGGCAAGGCCATCCAGCTGCACCCGCTCGTTTGCGCGGCTTTCAACGCCGACTTCGACGGCGACCAGATGGCTGTCCACGTGCCGCTGTCGGTGGAAGCGCAGATGGAAGCCCGCACGCTGATGCTGGCCTCCAACAACGTGCTGTTCCCGGCTTCGGGCGAACCGTCGATCGTTCCTTCGCAGGACGTGGTGCTGGGTCTGTACTACACGACCCGCGACCGCATCAACGGCAAGGGCGAGGGCCTGATCTTCTCCGACATCGGTGAAGTGCAGCGCGCGCTGGACGCCAACGAAGTCGAGCTCACCGCCAAGGTCGCGGTGCGCATCACGGAGTACACCAAGGACAAGGAAACCGGCGTCTTCACGCCGTCGACCTCGCTCGTGGACACCACCGTGGGCCGTGCCCTGCTGTCCGAGATCCTGCCCAAGGGCCTGCCGTTCTCGAACATCAACAAGGCGCTGAAGAAGAAGGAAATCTCCAAGCTCATCAACGTCTCGTTCCGCAAGTGCGGCCTGAAAGAGACCGTCGTGTTCGCCGACAAGCTGCTGCAAAACGGCTTCCGCCTGGCGACCAAGGCCGGCATCTCGATCGCGATCGACGACATGCTGGTGCCCGCTGAAAAGCACGGCATCATCGAGCGCTCGGCCAAGGAAGTGAAGGAGATCGAACAGCAGTACGTCTCCGGTCTCGTGACCTCCGGCGAGCGCTACAACAAGGTGGTGGACATCTGGGGCAAGGCCGGCGACGAAGTGTCGAAGGTCATGATGGCCAAGCTCTCCAAGCAGAAGGTCATCGACCGTCACGGCAAGGAAGTCGAGCAGGAGTCCTTCAACTCCATCTACATGATGGCCGACTCCGGCGCCCGCGGTTCCGCAGCGCAGATTCGCCAGGTGGCCGGTATGCGGGGCCTGATGGCCAAGCCGGACGGCTCGATCATCGAGACGCCCATTACCGCGAACTTCCGCGAAGGCCTGAACGTGTTGGAGTACTTCATCTCCACCCACGGTGCCCGTAAGGGTCTGGCCGACACGGCGCTGAAGACGGCGAACTCGGGTTACCTGACCCGTCGTCTGGTCGACGTGACGCAAGACTTGGTGGTCACCGAGCAGGACTGCGGCACGCACGGCGGCTACCTGATGCGCGCCATCGTCGAAGGCGGTGAAGTGATCGAGTCGCTGCGCGACCGAATCCTGGGCCGCTCGGCGGCGGACGACGTGCTGCACCCGGAAAACCGTTCGGTGCTGCTCAAGGCCGGCGAGATGTTCGACGAAGACAACATCGAAGCACTGGAAGCCCAGGGCGTCGACGAAGTCAAGGTCCGCACCGCGCTGACCTGCGAAACGCGTTTCGGCATCTGCGCGACCTGCTACGGCCGCGACCTGGGCCGCGGCGGCCTGATCAACATCGGCGAAGCCGTCGGTGTGATCGCTGCCCAGTCCATCGGCGAACCCGGCACGCAGCTGACGATGCGTACCTTCCACATCGGTGGTGCCGCTTCGCGCGCCGCCATCGCCTCGAGCGTGGAAGCCAAGTCGAACGGCTCGATCGGCTTCAACGCCACGATGCGCTACGTGACCAACAGCAAGAGCGAGCTGGTCGTGATTTCGCGTTCGGGCGAGATCGTCATCCATGACGAGCACGGCCGTGAGCGCGAGCGTCACAAGGTGCCGTACGGCGCCACGTTGACGGTCAAGGCCGACCAGCAGATCAAGGCCGGCCACGTGCTCGCCAACTGGGACCCGCTGACCCGCCCGATCATTACCGAGTTCGCCGGCAAGGCGCAGTTCGAGAACGTCGAGGAAGGCCTGACGGTCGCCAAGCAGGTGGACGAAGTGACCGGTCTGTCGACCCTGGTCGTGATCGACCCGAAGCGCCGCGGCGCTGCCAAGGTCGTGCGTCCGCAGGTCAAGCTGATCGACGCCCAAGGCCTCGAAGTGAAGATCCCCGGCACCGACCACTCGGTGACGATCGGCTTCCCGATTGGCGCCCTGGTGCAGATCCGCGACGGTCAGGACGTGGGCCCCGGCGAAGTGCTGGCACGCATCCCGGTCGAAGGTCAGAAGACCCGAGACATCACCGGCGGTCTGCCGCGCGTGGCCGAGCTGTTCGAAGCCCGTTCGCCGAAGGACAAGGGCATGCTGGCCGAGATGACCGGTACCGTGTCGTTCGGCAAGGAAACGAAGGGCAAGATCCGCCTGCAGATCACCGATCCCGAAGGCGGCGTCTACGAAGACCTCGTGCCGAAGGAAAAGAACATCCTGGTGCACGAAGGCCAGGTGGTGAACAAGGGCGAAAGCGTGGTCGACGGTCCGGCAGACCCGCAGGACATCCTGCGCCTGCTGGGTTCGGAAGAACTCGCGCGCTACATCGTGGACGAAGTGCAGGACGTGTACCGTTTGCAGGGTGTGAAGATCAACGACAAGCACATCGAGGTGATCGTTCGCCAGATGCTGCGCCGCGTCGTGGTCGACAACATCGGCGACACGAGCTACATCTCCGGCGAACAGGTCGAACGCAGCGAAATGCTCAACACCAACGACGCCCTGCGCGCCGAAGGAAAGATCCCCGCGACGTTCACCAACCTGCTGCTGGGTATCACGAAGGCGTCGCTGTCGACCGACTCGTTCATCTCGGCCGCTTCGTTCCAGGAAACGACGCGCGTGCTGACCGAAGCCGCGATCATGGGCAAGCGCGACGAGCTGCGCGGTCTGAAGGAAAACGTCATCGTCGGTCGCCTGATTCCCGCAGGCACCGGCATGGCCTACCACCAGGCCCGCAAGGTCAAGGACGCCATGGACGAGGCCGAGCGCCGCGCCATCGCCGAGTCGGAAGCCGCCGAACTGGCCGGCTCCGGCGACAGCGATGCAGCGACCAGCACGGTGGACGCCAACGAAGGCGCCGCGACCGAATAACTGGTTAGCATCACCGGCATGACCGGTTGCCCACGCCCCCCGACCGCTCCGGTCGGGGGGCGTTTTTCTTTGTGTTCGCAGGGTTCCGACCGATGACCAAGAGGTTCTGTTTCCGATGAGCGTCCTGCCCGATTCGCTGGCCGGCTGGCTCGTTGCCGCACTGCTGCTGTTCTGGTTCGTGGGCGCCTACAACCGGCTGGTGCGTTTGCGCGCGGCCGTGCTCCAGGCCTACGCCGTGCTCGACGTGGCGCTGCGCAAGCAACTCGATTTCGTCCAGGCCAGCATCACCGCCGCGCCCCGGCCCGAGTCGCCGCCCGAAGGCGCGCCCACCGTGGCGCCGCTGCAGGCCGCCACGACGCAGCTCGCGACCCTGCTCGGCGCGACGCGGGTGCGCCCGCTCGACCCGGGCAGCATGGCGGCGCTGGCCACCGCGCTGCAGGTGCTCATTGCGGCATGGCGGCGCCAGTACCCGGGCGCGGTCACCGTGTTCGATGCGGACGGCACGCTCTCGCGGCCCGCGCCGCTGATGCCCGGCCTGGGTGGCGCGTCCGATCCGGCCGCGCCCATCGCCTGGCCCGAGCCGTCGGCGGCGGCGGAAATCGCACGCGGCCAGTTCAACCAGGCCGTGGCGCAGTACAACGCGGGCATCGCCCAGTTCCCGGCGTTGCTGGTGGCCTGGATCGTGCGACTGCGGCCCGCGGCCCCGCTGCTGTGACCTGACCCGACCCGGCGACAGGCGGCAACGCCTTCGTTTCCATTCCCACCGCGCGGCGTGCTGTCTTTCTCGCCCGTTACCATCGGCTCCAACTTGCCAGCAGATCTTTCCTCCGACCCCTCTTCGGGCAGCGCTTCCTCGGCGCCGCAACAACCGCCGCTCTGGCGCCAACTGCAACTGACCGCAGGGGCGCTGGCGTCGATTCGCGCCGGCACCTCGGGCACCGTCGCGTTCGAGGCGGTCGAGCCCGCGCTGCGCCCCGGCGTGCAGGCGCTCGGCTTCCAGGTGTTGCGCTGGCTCGGCCGCGCCGAGGCGCTGCGCCGCCACCTGGCCAAGCGCACGCCGCCGCCGCTGCCCGACGCCTTGCTGTGCACCGCGCTCGCGCTGGCCTGGCACAGCGACCACGCCCCCTACGAACCCTTCACGCTGGTCGACCAGGCCGTGGAAGCCGCCAAGCGCAACCCGGCGACGCGGGCGCAGGCCAGCTTCATCAACGCCTGCCTGCGCCGCTTCCTGCGCGAGCGCGACGAGCTCGTGGCCGCCACCGACACCGAACCGGTCGCGCAATGGAACCACCCGCGCTGGTGGATCGAACGCCTCAAGCGCGACCACCCGCGCGACTGGCAGCGCGTGCTGTCGGCCGACAACGCCCAGGCGCCGATGACCTTGCGCGTCAACGCGCTGCAATCGACGCCGGCCGCCTACCTGCTGGAACTGGAAGCGGTGGGCCTCGCGGCCACGCGCGTCGGGGCCGACGGCCTGCAACTCGCGCGCGCCCGCCCGGTGCAGCAACTGCCCGGTTTCGCCGAGGGTGCCTGCTCGGTGCAGGACGCCGCCGCGCAACTCGCGGCCCCCTTGCTGCTCGACGGCCTGCTGCCGGCCACGCCCGGCGCCGCGCCGCTGCGCGTGCTCGACGCCTGCGCCGCCCCCGGCGGCAAGACCGCGCACCTGATCGAACGGGCCGGTCCCGGCGCCATCGAGGTGACCGCGTTGGAGGTCGACGCCGTGCGCAGCCGCCGCATCGACGAGACGCTCGCGCGCCTCGGCCTGAAGGCCAAGGTGGTGGTGGCCGATGCCGGCCGCCCCGCTGACTGGTGGGACGGTGCCCTGTTCGACGCCATCCTGCTGGACGCCCCGTGCACCGCTTCGGGCATCGTGCGGCGCCATCCCGATGTGCGCTGGCTGCGCCGCGAGAGTGACACGGCCCAGCTGGCGACCCAGCAGGCGATGCTGCTGGCCGCGCTGTGGCCGCTCGTACGGCCCGGTGGCCGGCTGCTTTATTGCACCTGTTCCGTGTTCCGCGAAGAAGGCTCGCAACAAATTGATGCGTTTCTTGTACGCAACACCGACGCCCGTTTGCTGCCGTCCCCGGGACACTTGCTACCCCAAAGTGGGGCGAATGCCCGTGGCGTCCCGGACAATCCCTCTGGTGACCACGACGGCTTCTTCTACGCCCTGCTTGAAAAACCCGCGCCGCACTGACGGCCGCCGGTCGATCCTGCTGGCCGGCCTGTGGCTGGCCTGGGCCCTGTGGATGGCCCTGTTCCCGGCCGCCGCCACCGCCCAGGGCAGGCCCGGCGGCGCCACCATCACCCAGATGCGCCTGGAGCAGGCCGACGACGGCGTCTACCTGAGCGCGGCCGTGCAGTTCGAGCTGCCCACGCTGGTGGAAGACGTGCTCGACAAGGGCATCGCCATCTATTTCGTGGCCGAGGCCGAGGTCTTCCAGGAGCGCTGGTACTGGACCGACCGCAAGGTCGCCCAGGTGGCGCGCCACATGCGGCTGGCCTACCAGCCCCTCACGCGCCGCTGGCGTCTGAATGTGTCGCCGGTGCCGATCACCGGCGCCGCCGGCTTCGGCATCTCGCTGAACCAGAACTTCGACAGCCTCGGCGACGCGCTCGAGGCCATCAAGCGCATCGGCCGGTTGCGGCTGGGCGACGCCGCCGAGATCGGCGACGAGCCGCTGCATCAGGTCACCTTCCGTTTCCGGCTTGACACCTCGCAGCTGCCGCGTCCTTTCCAGATCGGCATGGTCGGGCAGGCCGAGTGGAACATCGCCGCCGAGCGCACCGCCCGGCTGCCGTTGGAGAAGCAGCGGTGAGCAGCAAGCCGCGCAGCGGCGCCGCGGCCACGCCTGCCGCCCGCCGCTCGCGCGCGCTGCGCTGGGCCGTGGGCGTCGGCGCCGCGATGGTCACCGCCATCGGCCTGGTGCTGATGTTCCTGCTGGCCCAGGCCACCAACAACCGCGCGCTGTACGAGCGCTACTACGTGCGCCTGTTCGGCATCAACGTGGTGGTGGCCGTGCTGCTGGTGCTGGTGATCGGCTGGGTCGCGTTCCGGCTGCTGCGGCGGTTGCGCCAGGGCAAGTTCGGCAGCCGGCTGCTGATCAAGCTCGCTGCCATCTTCGCGCTCGTGGGGGTGGTGCCCGGGGCGCTGGTCTACGTGGTGTCCTACCAGTTCGTCGCGCGTTCGATCGAGAGCTGGTTCGACGTCAAGGTCGAGGGCGCGCTCGATGCCGGCCTGAACCTGGGCCGGGCCACGCTCGATTCGCTGTCCGACGACCTCGCCGCCAAGACCCGCACCGCCAGCGCCCAGCTGTCACAGGTGCCCGACGCGAGCGCGGGGCTACTGCTGGAGCGCATCCGCGACCAGCTCGAAGCCAGCGACGTGATCCTCTGGACCGGGTCGGGCCAGCTGGTGGCCAGCGCGGGCACGTCGCGCTTCCAGCTCAACCCCGAGCGGCCGACGGCGCAGCAGTTCCGCCAGGTGCGGCCCGACCGCGCCGTCGCGCACGTCGAGGGCCTGGAGGAAACCGCCTTGCCCAGCGCCACGCCGTCGAGCGCCAGCGTGCGCGCGCTGGCCATGGTGCAGCGCCCGGGCTTCGATTTCGACACCGCGCCGCGCTACCTGCAGGTCACGCGGCCGCTGCCGCCGGCGGTGGTCGCCAACGCCCTGGCCGTGCAGGAAGCCAACCGCGAGTACCAGGAGCGCGCGCTCGCGCGCGAGGGGCTGCGGCGCATGTACATCGGCACGCTCACGCTGAGCCTGTTCCTCGCCGTGTTCGGCGCGGTGCTGCTGGCCGTGCTGTTCGGCAACCAGCTCGCACGGCCGCTGCTCGTGCTGGCCGACGGCGTGCGCCAGGTGGCCGCCGGCGACCTGCGGCCCACCGCCGTGCTGCAGGGCAAGGACGAACTGGGCGGTCTCACGCGCTCGTTCGCCGTCATGACCCAGCAGCTGGCCGACGCCCGCGGCGCGGTCGAGAAGACCATGGACCAGCTCGACGCCGCCCGCGGCAACCTGCAGACCATCCTGGACAACCTGACCTCGGGCGTGATCGTGCTCGACGCCAAGGGCACCGTGCTGTCCACCAACCCGGGCGCCACCCGCGTGCTGCGCGCGCCGCTCGCCGCCTATGAAGGCAAGGCGCTGGTCGATGTGCCGGGGCTGGCCGATTTCGGCGCCAAGGTGCAGCAGCAGTTCGACGAGTTCCTGGTCGAGCGCATGCAGCACGGCCTGGACCATTGGCAGCACGCCTTCGAACTGCACGCCACCGGCAACGACCTGCCGCAGCAGGACGACGCCATCAACATCGTCGCGCGCGGCGCCGAGCTGCCGGGCGATGCGCGGCTGCTGGTGTTCGACGACATCTCCGAAATCGTCTCGGCCCAGCGCGCACAGGCCTGGGGCGAGGTGGCGCGCCGCCTCGCGCACGAGATCAAGAACCCGCTCACGCCGATCCAGCTGTCGGCCGAGCGGCTCGAGATGAAGCTCTCGGGCAAGGTGGAGCCGCCCGAGCAGGCCATCCTGGTGAAGTCGGTCAAGACCATCGTCGACCAGGTCGATGCGATGAAGCGGCTGGTGAACGAATTCCGCGACTACGCGCGACTGCCCGCGGCCGACCTCAAGCCGGTCGACCTCAATGCGTTGCTGGCCGACGTGCTGCAGCTGTATCACGCCGAGAACCTGCCGATCACGCTGCGCTCGGAGCTCGACGAGCGCTGCCCGCCCGTGCGCGGCGATGAACAGCAGATCCGCCAGGTCGTGCACAACCTGTTGCAGAACGCGCAGGACGCCGCCGAGGCCGCCGCCAGCGGCACGGGCCGGGTGGGCGAGGTCGTCATCCGCACCCGGCTGGGCGATTCGGGCCAGCGCGTGCGCCTCACTGTGCAGGACAGCGGCCCCGGCTTTGCCGAAAACATCCTCAAGCGCGCCTTCGAGCCCTACGTCACCACGAAAACAAAAGGTACCGGTTTGGGCCTGGCCGTCGTCAAGAAGATCGCCGACGAACACGGCGCGCGCATCGAGCTTTCCAACCGTGTCGTCGACGGGGCTGTGGCGGGGGCGCAAGTCTCGCTATCATTCGCGCTGGCAGGCGAACCGCGGGCAGCGGTCGCTCACACCGAAGATTCGAAATCTTCGTCCGCCTGAGTACCGGCGAATCCAGCGCATAGGGGCTGGATCGGGAGCGGATCAATACACACCAGCGCATACAACAAGCAGCACTCATGGCAAACATTCTCGTGGTCGATGACGAGCTGGGCATCAGGGACCTGCTCTTCGAAATTCTCAATGACGAAGGCCACAACGTGGAGCTCGCGGAAAACGCCGCCGAAGCCCGCGCGGCCCGACAACGCGCCCGGCCCGATCTCGTGCTGCTCGACATCTGGATGCCGGACACCGACGGCGTCACCTTGCTCAAGGAGTGGTCCACCGCGGGCCTGCTGAGCATGCCGGTCATCATGATGAGCGGCCACGCCACCATCGACACCGCGGTCGATGCCACGCGCATCGGCGCCTTCGCGTTCCTCGAAAAACCCATCACGTTGCAGAAGCTGCTCAAGGCGGTGGAGCAGGGGCTGGCGCGCGAGAGCGCGCGCCGCACCGCCGCCGGCGTGGTGCCGCCGCCCACGGGCGCCCACCAGGCCGCCGCCATCACGACCACGGGCGACAGCCTGCTGATGGCGTCGCTGGCGGCCGTGCCTGTGGCCGACGCGGGTCCGCAGTCGACCCAGAGCTTCGACCTGGACCGCCCGCTGCGCGACGCGCGCGACGGTTTCGAGAAGGCCTACTTCGAGTTCCATCTGGCGATGGAGAACGGTTCGATGACCCGCGTGGCCGAGAAAACCGGCCTCGAGCGCACCCATCTTTATAGAAAACTCAAACAATTGGGTGTGGACCTTTCCCGAGGCCGCAGAAGCGCTGTATAATTTGAGGCTGCACACAATGGCCCGGTAGCTCAGTTGGTAGAGCAGCGGATTGAAAATCCGCGTGTCGGTGGTTCGATTCCGCCCCAGGCCACCAAATTCAGTCAAAAAGCCCGACCTTCCGAGGTTGGGCTTTTTGCATTCTGGGGTCGTGTAGCGGGAATGCTGCTCCCGCTATCCGACCCGATCCCCGTTGATGTCGTCATGCCCGCGGCGCCTGCGTTCGGCCCGCGTCTTCGCCAGCGTCGCCTGGCTCTGCTTCGCCGCCGCCTCGCAGCGCGCGTGCAGCGCGATCAACTCCTTGTCCGTGAGCCGCTCGATGCCGATGAAGTCGTCCTCCGCGTCGGAGGTGCGGATCAGTTCGTCGAGCTTGGTCTGCAGGGCGACGCTGTCGCGGTTCTGCGTGTTCTGGATCAGGAACACCATGAGGAAGGTGACGATGGTGGTGCCGGTGTTGATCACCAGCTGCCACGTTTCCGAAAAACCGAAAAACGGCCCCGCGACCGCCCAGGCCACGACGACGACCACGCAGACCAGGAAGGCCGCCGGGCTGCCCGTCCAGCGTGCGACGGTGTTGGCGAAGGAATCAAAGAGTCGCTCCATGCGCGTGTCCTCCAGTCGGGGCGATGCTGCCGCGGCGGTGCGTGCGAGCGCGTCAGCCGAGGCCCGCCTCGCATGGCATCGCAATTCCCCTGAGGCTGTCGGCGCATGGCGGCGCGTGGCCGTGGCCTCGGACACGGCTTACACGCGTCGTCGGGTCGAGACGACAGGGCGCTTCCCGCACCGTGTCGACCATGAAGGCTCATTGCAGTCTTTCTTTCTCAACCCGGCCCTCGCTTTGGCGACCGGCCTTCAAGGAGCAACCACCCATGGCCAACGATACCCAGGCAACCACCGCAGACGCGGTGTCCAACGATCAGGTGATCGACGTTCTGAACGACCTTCTGGAGAACACGCGCGACGGTGAGTACGGCTTTCGCGCCTGCGCGAAGGAAGTCGACTCGGCGCAACTGAAGCCGGTGTTCGAAAGCCGCGCCTCGCAATGCGCCAGCGCGGCATCCGAACTCACCGCACTCATCCGCCAGCTCGGCGGCAAACCCGACGACGGCGGCACGGTCAGCGGTGCCGTGCATCGCGGCTGGGTGCATGTGAAGGGCGCGGTTGGCGCGAACAGCTCGCTGTCGATACTTGAGGAATGCGAGCGCGGCGAAGACGCGGCACTCGCGCGTTACCGCAAGGCCCTCAAGACCGACCTGCCGGCCGAGGTGCGCATGCTGGTGCAGCGCCAGGCCGACGGTGCGCAAGCCAACCATGACCAGATCAAGGGCCTGCGCGATCAATTCCGCAGCGCCAAGGGCTGACCGGCCGGCACCTCGGGATGCCTTCCTCCATGACCGGTGACAGCCACGCGCCCGCCATGCCCGGTGCGCCGTCCGTGACGGAAGTTGCGGACGGCGTCGGCGAGCGCCTTCTCACCTTCAGCTACCTCGGCTGGTGGTTTTCGTGCGCCGCGCAGCAGGTGGACGATCAGACCTTCAGGCCGGTGGTCTTCTGCCGCGCCTATGGGGGCGGCGACGTCGAAGGCGCGGAGCAGCGCCTGCCGTCCGACACGGACAACGTCGCGTACGGCAGCGAAGCCGAGGCGCTGCGCCACGCCGAGCAGCAAGCCATTCGCTGGGCGCATGACCGCACGGGCGACGGCCAGGGCCGATTCTGATCACGCAGCTCGGATGAGCGCGATCGTCGCGTCGTCCCGCGAACCGTTGAAGTACTGCGCCAGCACATCGCCGAACACGGGGGCTTCAGGCGCCACGATCTCGAACAGCGTCATGCAGGAGCGCAGCTTGAGGTCGTCCGGCGAGCCGAAGACCTGGTGCGCATCGCTGCCGGGCAGGGCGCGCACCAGCTCCGCGCAGTGGCGCAGTCGCTCACCGAGCACGGCGTGCTGCCAGTACGCCGCCGCCTCGGCGATACCGTCGAGGCCGAAGAACTGCGCGGTCGCACTGCGGCCCAGCGCCTTCAGTTGCGGAAACACGAACCACATCCAGTGCGTGCGCTTGCGTCCCGCCGCGAGTTCCGCGCAGACCTGTGCGTAGACGGGCTCTTGCGCCGCCACGAAGCGTTCGAGGTACCAGTCGATGGTCATGTGTGTCATGCGCCCGGTGTGGTTGCGGTCGCCCGATCATGCTGCAACCGCGGCGGCAACCGAGGGTCGAGCCAGTCCATGCGCCAGGCCAGCAGCAGCACCGCGCCGACCACGCAGGTGACGGCCAGCGCGCCCGCGAGGCCGTGCCGCTGGCGGTATGGATCGGGCGCGATGCGCTGGGCGCCCGGCGGCACGCGTGCCGTCTGCGACAGCATGCCGCCCAGGCGCACGTTGACCTTCATGCGCCCGTTGATGGCCCATCCGCTCGCGTCGAGGATCGGCCCCAGGCTGCGCTGGCGCAGCTTCAGCCACGCGATCAGCATGCTCGGTCCCGAGATCGCGATCACGATGCCGACGAGCGCCACTGGTATCCATTGCCCCAGGTCGACGAACTTGCCGAAGATGCCGACCAGCACTGCACTGAGGCTGCCCAGCGCCACGCCGATGGCGGCCACGGTGCCGACGTCGATGCGGCTGGCGGTGGGCAGGATCGGCCCGGGCTTGGCCGGCGTCTTCGTTGACGAGGCCGCTGCGTCGGTCGGTTGGTCTGCGGTGGCGACGCGTCCGGCCAGCGTCTGCAACGCGCTCTGCGAGCCGGCCTCGCTGGCGGCCGCGCGTTTCGCCACCTGCTCTTCGATCAACCGCACGAATTTCTTGTACGGCGTGAAGAAGGCCTGCGCGACGCTCGTGGGGTTCTCGATCAGCTTGGTGACGGTGGCGTCCCAGTCGCGGCCCTGGCGGTCGTAGAACACGCCGTTGCGCCCGGCGAAAAGGAAGTCGACGTCGCCGGCCGTGAAGGCGGCGACGATGCTCATCTTTTCTCCCTGGCGCGTGCAGTCGCAGTACGCGAGGCAGGTCTTGGCCAGGCCGGCCAGCGCGGCGTGGCGCGCGGTGTCCTGCACCTGCACCGTGAGCTCGCAGCTGCGCCCGTCGAGGTAGAGCGTGCCCGCCTGGAAGATCGCGCCCTCGCGCCGGTAGAACGCCCTGAACGACACGAAGTTGTGCAACAGCACGCGCAGGTCGCGCTGCAGCCGCAGCAGCTTTTCGAGGTCGGTCAGCAGGCGGTTGTGGTGCTCGGCGGCCTTGTCTTCGGCAATGAGCGCGAGCAACGCATCGCGTGTCGCGAGCAGGGCGTCGATGCGTTCGCGCGGCAGGCCCGCGAGCGCGTTGTCAGGGCGTGCGGCGATCCACGCGTCGCAAGGCGCGAGCCGCTCGCGCAGCGCTTGCCACTGGGCTTCTTCGAGTGTGTCGCGTTCGCCGAGCAGCGGCGCCACCGCATCGCGCGCGAACGCGGCCATGGCCTCGGCCCAGGCGGGATTGAGGCTCGCACCGCTCAGTGGCAATGCGCGATGGGGCGTGACCGGCGCCAGCGGCAACTCGGCCACCGGCTGCACGCTCGCATCGAAGGTGTGCCCCGCGAGCGCGTCGTAGGCCTCGGGCGAGGGGTTGAGCGCCGCCACCGCCTGCACGTCGTAGGCGGCCACGCGGCAGCGCGCGAAGAAGTCGTCGACCTTCGCCGTGACCGCGCGCAAGGCCTCGGCCGCAGCCAGCGTGCGTGCGCCCAGCGGGAGCAGCGCCTCTGTGTCGCCCTGCGCATGCCAGTCGCGGACCGCTTGCGCCTCGGCCATGAAGGCTTCGGCGCGTGCGCGATCGAGGCCGGGCGTCTGTTCGTGCCGGTCGGGCGTGCTGCCGTGCGTGCGCATCGCGTCCTCGATGGTGGCGCGCAGCGCGTCGTCGGTGCCGGCCGTGGCCGGCGTGACCACGCCGTCGCCGTTGAAGCGCATCGCGGCCAGCCATTCGCCGCGATCGGCGATGTCGGCGAGGGTCAGCGTGTGCGTGTCCTGCTTGCCGAGCAGGTCGAGGATGCGCCGGCCTTCCTTCGCGAGATCGGCACCTGGCGCACGCGCGTCGTCGAGGTCGTCCAGCGACAGCGTGCCGCCGCCCGCGAGCAGCACGTCGGCGCTGCGCAGCCGCTCGCAGGCCCACTGGCAGGCCGCGATGACCTCGGGCGGTCGCACGCGACCGTCGCCGTCGGTGTCGATGAGGTCGAGCGTGCGAGCATCGAAGTCGATGCCGCGCGTGGGGCAGGCGAGTGCGACCCACAGTTTCTGGTCGAGCTCGGCGATGCGTGCGATGTCCTCGCCGCTGCGGAACACCACCTGGTCCACGCCGCCCGCACGGATGAACTGCCAGCGGTGCGGTGTCGGGCCTGGCGAGTGGGTGCCGGGAAGGTCGGCGGGAACGGGGGCGGTGGCGGTCGTCAACGGGCTGATGTCCTTGGGATGGTCGTGCGGGATCGGGAGTGTTTGAAGAGGGGGCTGCGTGCGTCATGCACGACGCAGCGCCTTCAATTCGTGGGCGTCAGCCTAGATCGCGCGACGGGGCGGTCGTGAGGACAGACGGCGCGCAGCGATGTCGGTCGACGCCGACATCGCGACCGACGACCGCGGCATCCCACCCATGGCCAGCAGGGTCAATGCCAGGGTATTGAGCGGATGCGCCGCGCCGACTTATCCTGCGGTCGCCATGACCGCCACACGCATCGATCTCGATCTGCCCGAAGGGTGGAGTTGCTGGTTCGAACTGCAGCAATCCGCCGAAGGCGCCTGTTCGGGCAAGGCGGAACTTCGCGAGGGCAACGAGCCGCGGTGCGTGCTGGTGATTGCGCAGCAGCCGACCCGCGAGGCCGTGATCGAGCGGTTGAAGTTTCGCGCCGACTACTTCGTCGGGGAGTGGCGCATGCGGCAGCGCGAGGGTGGGGCACCGCGGTCCTGAGCGTTTGGGGGGCTTGCGACTTCTGTCGCAGACCTCCGACCCGCAAGAAGTTGCATCCCCAAAAGAAAAGCGACCGTCCGAAGCGGTCGCTTTTTTCTCTTGATGCGCGAGGGTGCCGTCGCACCCTGGATCTCACATGCGATACGACGGCGCAGGCGACGAGACAGGCACCAGCTGGTAGCCCTGCCCGTAGACCGCGCGCAGCACGTACCCGTTTTCGCGCTGCAGCGACAGCTTGCGCCGCACGTTCGTGGCGCAGGCGTCGAGCGAGCGCGTGACGGGGCGTTCGGGCGGGAGCTTCCACACCGAACTCATGAGCCAGGAGCGTGTCAGCACGTTGCCGAGGTTGCGGAACAGCTCGAGTGCGAAGGAGAACTGCCGCGGCTGGAGCGCGATTTCGCGGTCGCGGTGCAGCACGGTGTTGTTGCCGTCCACGAAGCGGTACTCGCCCCAGGTCCAGCGGTCCGTGGAGGGGGCCTGGCGCGTGGCGGCGCTCGTGTCCTGCTCCGTGTAGAGCGTGTGCATGTGCTGCACCAGCGCCTCGTTCGAGATGCGACGCAAGTCGAAGTTGGTGCCGCTGCCCAGCAGGGGCATGTCGTCGAAATAAGAGGGCAGCGCGACCACGTCGGGTTCGCCCTGCGCGGTGATGGGCAGCGCGGGCATGCCCAGTACCCAGCACACCGTGAGCAGGCTCTCGCTGCCCATGGCATCGGGTGCGGCCAGCAGCAGGTCGAAGCGGCTGCCGCGGCTCAAGGTGGACAGCAGCTCTCCGATGGTGCTGAACATCACGGGCCGGTGACCCATGGTGCGCAGGCGCTCCTGGAGCAAGGTGCTGCGCGAGCTGCTGTTGTCCAGCAGGGCCAGGGACAGTTTTCCCTCGAGGGTCATGGGATGGGTCGATTCCAAAAGACGGCGGTAACTCACAGCGGAATCAGCCAGCGACCTTGAACCTGCTTGCAAGGCGCCGAAGCTGCCTCCGCGGTGCGCGAAGAATCTTGATTCTGGTCAGGGGGTGTGCTTTTCTTGATCCGATCCTGCCGCTGGGTGATCCTTCCTTGCCCGCTTCTTGGTACGGAGCGAGCCTCTCCATGGGCTCTTACTTGTATTCGATGCTGAACGTGGCGGTGCCGTCGGCCCGGCCCGGCGTCACCTGGTTGCCGGTCTGGAAGTAGCGCGCGGTGTAGTTCAGTACGTAGTCGCCGTTCATCGAGGTGCCGACCAGCGCTTCTTCCCCGAACTTCACGGGCACGTTCTTCGCGTCGATCACCTGGATGCCCACGCCGGTCGCCAGGTTCGGCGTGCCTCGCGTGGGTCGCAGCACGCCTAGTTCGTTCGACGGGTCTTGTGCCGCGTCCATGCGCAGGTACACCGTGTTCTGCGCGTTCTGTCCCGCCTTGCAGTTGAGCTTGATGCTGAACTTGCGTTCGGCCGTGGTGCTGCCGCGGCCCTTGAAGCCGTCCTTGGGCACCTTGCCGAATTGCACCAGGATGTTGCGCGAGCCCAGGTCGACCGAACACGAGGGCGTGATGATGGTGATGCCTTCGCCCAGCAGGTTCGTCGTGAGAACCGACTGCGTGTCGGCGACGCTGTAGTACTGGGTGTAGGTGCCCTGCGCGAGCGGGCCGTTGCCGGTGACGGGCGCGGTCTTGAACAGTTCCACCTGAAAGCGGGACGCCGCGTTGAAATCGCCGAAGTCGTCGGTGGTCGAGCGCTCGTGCGGATAGTAGGAGACCGAGCTTTGGTCGAAGTAGCGCGACAGGCGGATGCCCACCCCGGGGACACTGGTGGTGAACACGTGGTCGTAGCCTGGCACGGGGGTGCCCTGCAGCATCACGCCTTTCACGACGCCGCCTTTCTTGCAGGTCCATGGCTTGTCGGTCGTGCCGGAAAGGGGCAGGGGAAAGAACTGCTGCTTGAACACCGTGCCCACGGTGGCGTCGTTGGGAATGACGACGCGGCCGATGTTCATGTTGACGATTTTTTCCACGTAGCCCTTGGTCACGTAGCACTCGGCCAGCACTGGCGAGGCGCACAGCAGCAGGCCCAGGGCCGAGGCGGCCGTGCAGGCATTCAACAGGGGGCGTCTGCTCATTTCATTCCCTTCGGTGGCGCGCTGTCTGTCGGCTGGCATTGCGCGGTCAGTTCGCGGATGGGCGGGGGGCTGGGATCGACCGGCAGGCGGTAGGGCACGTTGCACTGGTTCGCCGCGTCCTGGCCCCAGCGCACCGTGAGCTGGCCGCTGTCGCCCGCGCCCGTGACGAAGGCCTGGCCGTCCGGTCCGACAACGCCGACTTCCTGGCCGCTCTCGTTCTCGATCCGAGCGCCCAGCGGCAGTGCGCGTCCCTTGCCGTTGGTCAGCGTGATCAGCAGCCGGTAGCCCACCGAGGTCTCGAACCGCGCGGCCACCACGGCGCCGCGCGTGGGCACCACGTCCATGGCGGCGTTCTTGACTTCCACGGTGTCACCCAGGTCGCCGGTGCGAAGCGCGACGCGGTTGAGCCGGTACGGGCTGAGGTTGGGAATGACGGCGTCGCCCGCCCAATCGGTGCTCACGCCCGGACGCGATTCGAGGCCGACGCCCTGCGCCTTCGGTGCCTGCACCAAGGCCACGGTCTCGCCCAGCGGTTGCGACAGCGTCACGCCACCCGCATGCGCCAGCAGGCCGCCGGCCACGCCCGCCGTGATCTGTCCGTAGCCCGGGCCGCGCGAATGCCCGAGGTCGAAGCGGCCCACGGGCGAGAGGTAGCTGGCGCTTGCGCTGCCGCTGCTGTCGCCACCCTGGTTGGCATGCGCCGCGGTCAGGTTGTAGGTCAGGCGACTGTCGTCGAACGCCGCGCCGTAGACGCTCGCCTGCTGCACCAGTCGTCCGCCGATCTCCCGCGTGGCGGCGTACTGCGCGTGGGCGCGCGTGTCGCCCAGGGGGATGGTCAGCGTGAACATGATCTGCCGGTTCGGCGCACGGTTCAGGCTGGTGCTGTGGTTGTAGAAGAGGCTGTAGCCGAACTGCCTGTAGCTGCCCGAGTAGCCGACCTGCACCAGCCGGTCCTGGGCGGAGGTGCCCCAGTAGCTCTGCTGGCGCGCCGAGGCGTACACCGATCCCCACTCGCCGAGCTGCTGCGAGAGCTCGAAGCGCAGCTCGTTGCGCCGGCTGTGGAACGACTCCTGCGGCTGCAGGTCCTGCATCTGCACCGCCTCCTGGAAGGTGCGGTAGCCGCTGGTCGAATAGCGGTAGCCCGCCACGCGAAAGCTGGTGCCGGCGTCCAGGAAGGATTTCGAATACAGGAAACGCAGCGACTGCCCGTTGTAGACCGACGCGCCGTTCAGGGGCGTGCGATCGGTGGTTCGCGCGTGGGTCAGGTCGACCGAGACGGCGCCGAAATCACGCAGGTTCTTGCCAACCCCGACGAGCAGCGACTGGTACATGTTCGCCCCCATCAGCCCGCCGTACAGCGAGAGCTCGTTGCCCAGCCCGCGCGCCAGCGTGGCTTGCAGGAAGGCCGGTCGTGCCGCCGCGGGCGTGGTCGGCGAGGTCTCCACGCCTTCGCCATTGCGGTACCTGCCGACGGCGGCCGAGAAGCGCCACGTGCCTTCGCGCAGCAGCGTGGGCACGGCTGAGAAGGCCTGCGTGTAGCGCGTCTGCCGGCCGTCGGCCTCGGCGATGCTCACTTCGAGGTCGCCGCTCGACGAGGTGGGGTAGAGGTCGTCGATGACGAACGGGCCGGGCGCGACGTAGGTGCTGTAGATGATGTAGCCGTTCTGGCGCACCGTGACCCGCGCGTTGGTCTGGGCGACGCCGCGGATGGTGGGGGCGTAGCCCTGCTGGCTGTCGGGCAGCATCGCGTCGTCGGAGGCCAGCTGCACGCCCCGGAACGGCAGGCTGTCGAAGAAGTTGCCGGGCGTGTTGCCGTCGCCGATGCGCAGGTAGGCGTTGATCGATGCCAGGTCGCGTTGCGCATACGTGCTCACGCTTTGCCAGCGGCTGTGGCCGTCGAGGCCGCGGTTGTAGGTCGAGAAATGGCGAAAGCGCCAGTCGCCGACATTGAAGCCCGCGCGCAGTCCGGCGAAGAGCGTGTTGCGCTGCGGCTTGCGCGCGCTGTCGGCGAACGGATTGCCGTCGAAGATGTTCTGCGGCGCCGTCGGCATTGGCGCGGTGTCGCGCGTGCTGTTGCCGCTGTAGCGCGCGAAGTTCAGCTGGTAGTCCAGCATCGCGGCGGTGATGCCGCGGTCCCATTTTTCGGGGTCGACGGCCCCGCGTGCCGACCGCTTCAAGGCCGCTTGCGGAATGCTGAGCGTCAGGCGCTGCTTGCCGCCGTCGTAGGTGACGGCGGATTCGGGAATGGCGGAGGCCAGGTCGACGCAGGCGTCGTCCGGGAGGTTCGCCAGGCCGGGAAACACCGGCACGTTCAGGCCCCACGTGTCGAACATGCCGCGAGTGAGGCAAGGGGTGGCGTCGAGCTGGCCTTCCACCGCGGCGAAGCGGATGTCGGTCTGGCCGGTGCTGCGCTCGTTGAGCGAGACATCGACGAGGTACGTCCCGGGCAGCACGCGATTGCCCGTGGAGAACAGGGACAGGTCTGCGTGCGGCTGGTCGCCGCCGATGCTGAGAAATTCCGCATTGAAGTCGGCACCGCCCGACGGCGGCCGTGGCGCGGGTTGCTGTGCGAGCGCGGGCACGCTCAGCATGCCGAGCGCACCCAGCATCGCGGCGTGGAGTGCCGATCGAACCGGCGCGCGAAAGACGCAGGAGTGATGCATGGCGATTCGTCCCGGACGCGGGGTCATCACTGCTTGCTGCCGTCCGCCGGGGCGGCGGGCGGCGGCAGCAGTTCGGCCTTCACCGCCACGGGCGTGGTGCCCTGGGGAACGCGGACCTGCTCCCGGGGCGTCTCGCCGCCGTAGTCGTTGAGTGTGGTGAAGCTGACCCGGATCGCTTCGGGCATCTTCACGGCGGTCAGCGGGTAGCTGGCTTCGCCGAAGGGCGGCACCATGTCCGCGTTGATCTTCTGCTGGCCGTCGTTGATGTCCAGCGCCGTGAACGTCACGTGGTAGGCCGACGGATTGGCGACCCGCAGCACCGCACCGCGCCCCTCGGGGCCGGGGCTCACCACCCACTGCAATTGCGCGCGCGACTCTTCCGGCTTGCCCGCCAGCCGCCCCGGCCGGTAGAACAGCTTGATGCGGCTGCGCACCGCGATCTGGAGCACGTTCTCCTCCTTCGAGCGCTCGGGGATCTCCTTGACGTTGAGCCAGAACACCGACTCGCGGTCGGCCGGCAGGTTGCCGGCCACGCGCATGATGCGCAGGATGTTCTCCATGCCCGGATCGAGCCGCGACAGCGGCGGCGTGACGAGCAGCGGGGTCTTGTTCTGGCCTTCGCCGGCGTCGATCCAGGTCTGGACCACGTAGGGCGAGGTGCTGGTGTTCTTCACCGGGATGGAGGCCTCGCGGTCCTTCTCGCCGAGGATCACGCGCGTGCCACTGAGCGTGATGCCCGCACCGGCCGGCCACGGAAGGCACAGCGCCAGCAGGACGGCAAGGGTCCATCGGAAGCGGTTCTTGCTGCACATAGAAGAAATTCCTCGGCGCGTTTCCGACACATGAACCGCGCGCACCCGACCGTGCCGGCGCACCACGCAGTGCGCCCGGCGTGCGGGCAAGAAAAGAAAACGGGAGGTGGCACCTGCCGCCGTGTGTCGATCGGGCGGTGGTGCCGTGAGGCCGGGGCGGTATCGCGCCGACGCGATGCGAAGGGCTTCGGTCGGCGTGCGAGGACCGCGGATGCGGCGATTACTTGTAGGCGATCGTGAACTGCGCGACCGAGTTGGCCGGACCCGCCGTGACGGCCGAGCGGGTGGCGACGTACGCAGCCTGGAACTTGAGTGCGTTGTCGCCCTGGCCCAGGATGTAGACCGCCGACGGCGAGCCCAGCGGGAGCTTGGTGCCGGCGGAATCGCCGAGTTCGATGGCGACGCCGCTGGCGGCACCGACGCCGACCTGCCCGGCGTTGGCCAGGCGCAGGTTGCTGGCGTCATCGAGGTCGGCGGTGCCGCTGAAGGTCACGGTCGCGCCCTTGGCGGTGGCGCCGCAACCCAGCAAGTCGATGTTGAACCTGGCGGGCGTGGCCTTCTTGCCAACGACCGCGGTGCCGGCGGTGGCGCCGTCGAACACGGTGCGCGACACCTTGCCCAGCGGCACGGTCAGGTTCTGGCTGCTCGGTGCGATCGAGCACAGCGTGTCGACGATCTCGCCGGTGAAGTTCACGGTGCCGTCGGCGGCCAGCGCGCCTTGAGAGAGAACCACGGTGACCGCGACTGCTGCAGCCTTGAAAAAACTACCCTTTTGCATTTGATTTCCCTGAATTTTTAAGAATGAATAACGCTTTGCCTTTGTAAGGCGGGCGGAGTCTATTTCTTAAATCTTCTCGATGAAATGCGGAGTTTTCAGTGATTAACTTTGGTTGTGTTTGGTTGTTCGTTCTTGTGAAGAAATGGTGACATATTTCATGTGAAATACAGATCGGTGAGGCTGAAAAACTCACCGCACGTAGGCGAATGAATATGGTGACTTAAAGGAAGATCGCCGATTGAGGGTTGTCGGCGCTCAAGAAATTGCGTCCAAATTGTTAATTGAAAATGCAGATCACTCCGTCAGCCGAGTCTTTGCAAAGGTCCGCTTGAGCCGGGCCGGCGGCAACAGCTCTTGGCCAAACGGTTAATTTTCGAGTGATTTAGTTCACCTTTGAATGTCCGCAGGTCATTGGAATATCACGCGACTCCAAACGCGTATGCCTGCGGGACACATGTCGTTCATAAATTGACCTGACTCCCACGCGACCGGCGCAGGAGCACCGGCGTGACAGGGCCTCCGAAGACAAACCCCGCGCGCACAACATCCAAACCCACGTCTTCAGGAGTTCACTCGATATGCGTACCCATTTCATTGCCGCCGTTGCTTTCACTGGCGCACTCGCCCTCTCGCAATCCGCCTCGGCGGCGGACGGGAGCATCTCTTTCAATGGCGAGATCACGGGCCAGACCTGCGTGATCAACGGCGGCAACAAAGACATCATCGTGACCTTGCCGACCGTCGCCGCCAGCACGCTCAGCGCGACCGGCAAGACGGCCGGCAAGACGCCGTTCAGCATCGACCTGACCGGCTGCGCCGCCACACCCGCCAAGGTGCAGGTCCAGTTCGAACCGGGTGCCACCGTGGACAGCACGACCGGCCGCCTCATTCCCGCCCCGGGTGGGGCCACCAATGTGCAGGTCGGCCTGAGCAACGCAGACGACGCCAGCGCGATCAAGCTCGGCCTGGCGCTGTCGGCGCAGAACTCCAGGGCCGCCGACATCGTCAACGGCGCGGCCTCGCTGCGCTACACCGCCGAGTATGTGGCCAGCGGCGGCGCTGCCACCGTCGGCAAGGTCACGACGAGCGTCGTGTATTCGATCGCCTACCAGTGACGGGTTGCGCGGGTGGCCGCGGCCAGTGGCTGCCCGCATCCGGAATGACCGCTTCGGGAGAACCCATGAAGACTGCGCATGCATCGGCTGCGATGCGGACCGTGACGGCGGCCGTCGGCGCGCTCGTCCTGTGTGGCGGGGTGCAGGCGGCGGTGGTGATTGCCGCCACCCGCGTCATCTACCCCGCGAAGGAAACCGAGGTCACGCTGAGGCTTTCGAACGAGGGGGCGTCGCCCGCCCTGGTGCAGGTCTGGACCGACGACGGCAATGCCGAAGCCGGCCCTGCCGCGAAGGGCGCGCCGTTCCTGGTCACGCCGCCGGTGTCCCGCATCGATCCCACGCGCAGCCAGACTCTGCGCATCGCCTACACGGGGGAACCGCTGCCTTCCGACCGCGAGTCGGTGTTCTGGCTCAACATGCTCGAAGTGCCACCCCGTCCCGAGGGGGCCATGGCCGACGCGAACAAGCTGCAGCTGGCGTTCCGTTCGCGGATCAAGCTGTTCTTCCGTCCGCCCGGGCTGGCGGGCAAGGCCGAAGGGGCTCCGGCCCAGGCGATCTGGCGGCTGGTCGGGCGCGAGGGCGCGCCGGCGCTCGAGGTGCGCAACCCGACGCCCTATCACCTGAACCTCGTCTCGGTGGAACTCGAAGGCGACGGCAAGCGCGCAGGGTTCGACGATGGCGTGATGGTGGCGCCGGGCGAAACCAGGGAGCTCCCGCTGAAGGGTTCGTTCGATGGCCGTGCGGCCGCAGACCTCCAGCTTCGCTATCAGACGCTGAACGACTACGGCGGCGCCGTGCAAGGCAACGCCGTGCTCCCCAAGGGCGCCGCACGCTAGCGGATGGCGACGCATGAAGGCCTCGAAGAACGCCGTGCGGACCGTGCGGCGGTTGTCCCCCTGCGCGGTGGCGGCGCTTCTGGCGATGGCGGCCGGCACGCAGGTCAGGGCCGACACGCCGCCCGCCGCGACGCAGCCTGCGGAAGTGCGTTTCAACGAAGACTTCCTGCGGCTGGGCAACGGCGTGCCGCTGGACCTGAGCCGCTACAACAAGGGCAACCCCGCTGAGGCGGGGCGCTATCGCGCCGACCTCTACGTCAACCAGGTCTGGCTCGGGCGCAGCACTGTCACGCTGAAAGCCGTGGGCGCGCGCAGCGGCGATGTTGCGACCTGCTTCGACCGCGATCTGCTCGAGCGTGTGGGCATCGATCTGCAACGGCTGTCGCCCGAAGCCGTGGCTCTGTTGCCTGGTGCCGTTCCTTCGCCACGTGATTGCGTGGCGCTGGCCCAGCTGGTGCCCGACGCGACCGCGTTCTTCGACAACGGCGAACAGCGGCTCGACATCGGCGTGCCGCAGGCGGCGCTTCGGCGCCAGGCGCGCGGCCATGTGGACCCGAGCCAATGGGACGACGGCGTGCCCGCCGCCTTGCTGCAGTACGACGCCAACTACTACCGCTCGAAGACCGCAGGACGCTCGGACAGCCAGGGCTACGTGGGCCTGGTGGCGGGCGGCAACATCGGCCCCTGGCGGCTGCGGCACCACGGCAGCCTCACGACCGGCTCGGCGCGCGGCACCCACTACCAGGGCACGCAGACCTACGTGCAGCGCGCCGTCGAGCCCTGGGGCAGCCAGCTGGTGGTGGGCGACGCCTTCACCGAGGGCGCGCTGTTCGACAGCTTCGGCTTTCGCGGTGTGCAGCTGGCTACCGACGACCGCATGGTGCCGGAGTCTCAGCGCGGCTATGCGCCGCGCATCACCGGCATCGCTCGCGGCAATGCGGTGGTGCGCGTCAGGCAGAACGGCAACCTGCTGCGCGAGACCACGGTGGCGGCCGGCGCCTTCGTGATCGACGACCTGTACCCCACGGGCTACGGCGGTGACCTCGACGTCGAAGTCACCGAAGCCGACGGCAGCGTGCAGGTGTCGAAGGTGCCCTATGCCGCCGCGGTGAACGCGCTGCGTCCCGGCATCACGCGCTATCGCGTGACGGCGGGCCAGTTGCGCGATTCACAACTGCACAGCCGGCGCGCGTTGTTCCAGGGCACGGTGCAGCATGGCTTCACGAACATGCTCACGGGCTACGGCGGCGTGCTGGTTGCACGCGGCTATCGCGCCCTGGTGGGTGGGGCTGCGCTCAACACCAGCTGGGGTGCCTTCGGCGTCGACCTGACCGGCACCGCGGCCAGCCTGCCCGGGCAGGAGCGCCGAAGCGGCCACAGCGTGCGGCTGGCCTACACCAAGATCCTGGCGCCCACCGACACCCACGTCACGCTTGCGGCCTACCGCTATTCGAGCAAGGGCTACCTGGGCCTGCGCGAAGCCGTGGCGCTGGGCGAGGCCCCGGGGCCCTCGCGCGGCGACGGCAGCGGCCTGCCGGGCGGCCACCTGCGCGGCCGCCTTCAGCTCATGCTCAACCAGAACCTGCCGGGCAACATGGGGTCGTTCTACCTGAGTGGCTCGACCCAGGACTACTGGAACCGCGAGGGCCGGGACACGCAGTTCCAGGCCGGCTACAGCAAGAGCTTCGGTCGCGTGAACCTCGGGCTCTCGGCCGCCCGGCAGTTCGACCCCTTGCGCAAGCGCTGGAACAACACGGTCATGTTGACCTTCGGCATTCCGCTGGACGCCGGGTCGCGCGAGGTCTACACCACGTCGAGCGTGCAGCGCGATTCCAGCGGCGCGATCGACATGCGCACCTCCGCAGGCGGCGTGTTCGGCGAAGACAACGCGTGGAGCTACAGCCTCAACGCGAGCCACAGCCGCGGGGGCGACGGGGTGTCGACGTCGTCACGCACCGGCGGCGGCGCCACGGTGGCCCATGTCTCGCCCGTCGCCACCTGGCGCGGCAGCGCATCGGCCGGCGAAGGCTATTCGCAGCTGGGCGTGGGCGTGTCGGGCGGTGTGGTGGCCCACGGCGGTGGCGTGGTGCTCGCGCCTGCGATGGGCGAAACACTCGCCATCGTCGAGGCGACGGGCGCGAACGGCGCTCGCGTCGCCAATGCAAGCGGGTTGCGTGTCGGGCCAGGAGGGCAGGCCGTGGTGTCGAACCTCGCGCCCTTTGCGAGCAACGAAGTCGAGCTCGATCCCAAGGGCCTGCCGATGAGCGTGGAGCTGAAGTCGAGCACGCAGCGCGTCGCACCCACGGCGGGCGCCGTGGTCAAGCTGAAGTTCGAGACCTCGGGCGGCGGGCGCTCGGTGCTCGTGCGCGTCACCCTGGCCGACGGCACGCCGGTGCCGTTCGGTGCGCGGGTGACGGACACGGCGGGGCAGGAGGTCGGCACGGTGGCGCAGGACGGGCGGCTCTTGCTGCGCAGCGTGATCGCCGACGCCGCGCAGTACGAACTGGCGTGGGGCGAGGAGAAGGGGCAGCGCTGCAGCTTGCCGCTTCTGTCGGGCGCGGCGCCGACCGATGCCCCTGCGTCGCCGTGGCAGGCGGTGGACGCTCAGTGCGCCCAGTGAGGGGCGAGCCTGCCTCAAGACAACGGACAAACAAGGACACGCGATGAACTGCAAGGGATGGCTATCGAGATCGGGCAGTCGCATCATGCGCGCGGCACTGGTGTGTCTCGTCATGTGCTTGCTGGGGGTGCCTTCGATGACCCTTGCGCAAACGAAATGTGCTCCGATGGCCAATCAGATACTTGTTGTGCCAGCCACGATCGCTGTGCCTCGTGACCTGCCGGTTGGCGGGATCCTGATGGATTGGCGAGGCCTGTCTTCAGCGACGACTTCCATGTATGAGTGCACCGGGAATGCCGTTTTCGGCGCAGCAATCAGGGTCGCAGGACTGTCCAAGTCAGGCATTCAGACCAGTTACTCGGGGGCAGCGGTCAGTGTCTTCGAAACCAATGTTCCAGGGGTCGGCGTCGCATTTGCCATCGGCCTTTCAGTGCAAGGGCTTGCTTGCATGAGTGGTGTACTGGATCCCGGTGGATTGCCTTCGGCAGGCGTTGCAGGAACGGTCCAGTCGGCGCCTGAATACGGCGTCTGGTTCCAGTGCGGGCTGGCGTCGTCGACCAAGACCACGCTGGGGATTGGCCTGCGCATGCAGTATGTGAAAACCGGCCCGATCAGCGGTGGCACCGTCACTCCCTCCGCGTCGATGCTGGAATCGAGGTACAGCATCAATGGCGTTCTCAGCAAGGGAGCATGGGGAGTGACCGTGGGACCCACTGTCATCCAAGGCCCTCCGACCTGCACTGTGCAGGATGTGGCCGTTGCCCTGGGATCACACAAGAGCTCGGCCTTCAGCAGGATTGGAGCCACGGGGCCCGCGAAGGCGTTCGCGATCACGGTCACGTGCCCTTCGGGCATGCTGGTCACCGTCGGCGGCATCTCACGGCCGCTGAACATCGGATATCAATTTGCTGCGCCCGCTGGTGTGTTGGTGCCATCCAACGGTGTGATCGCGTTGTCTCCGGGGGCGACCGCCTCGGGGATCGGCGTGCAACTGAAGGACGCAGCGTCCGCAGTCCTACAGTTCGGAAAGAACTATCCTCTGACGGGCTACAACGTTACTTCGGGTAGCACCCATTCCGTCAAGCTGCAGGCCGCCTACTACCAGACCGGAGCAGTGGTCGGGCCCGGTACTGCCAATGCCGTGATGACATTCACGTTGAACTACCAGTAGCAGGCCCTTAACGCGCCCCTTGCGCATCCGGTCCGCACGCCCTCGGCACAACCCGCCATCTTGCACGCAGACAGCGCCGTCAGGTGGAGTGAATGCACTGAGAAACGCGTCACATTGCACGCTTAACATGGCTCCTTCGCCTTGCCCAAGGCGCTCTTGAACGTGCCGCTTCGACGGCAGATGGCAAGGAGGGAGCACCCATGGAACGACGCACGGTTTCTCTTCGTCGGCTGGCAGCGATGGTTGGCATTTCCTGGCTGGGCGGGCTGGCGCTTGGCAGCCACGCCGGGGACGGCACCATTCATTTCACCGGCGCCATCGTCGCCGCGCCCTACCAGGTGGCCCTGGTGCAACCCCAGCAACATCAACGACAACAGCCGCAGCGGATGACGGCGGCATCGACGGGCGAACGTCAGGCCGAGCTGGCCTTTTCCCGTGAAACCGTGGACCGGCCCAGCGCGCGAATGAAGGTCGAGATGGCGCGCACGCAGGCGGTGTCGGCGCGCTTCGTGGACAGCCGGGGGCGCACGCAGGCCATCGATCCCGCGCAGTGGCATGCGATCGGTCAGCAGGGCGGCACGCTGTCACTGCTTGCGTTGGCGCAGCCGCAAGCGGGCGGCCCATCGGCCGCACTGGTGACGCTCGCCTACGACTGACGCTGCGATATCGCGGCGCTGGCGTGAACCGTGTCGGTGGCGGCCATCGCACCGACGCCCACGCCCGCCATGTCGAGCCGCGAGATCGGCAGCGTCTGGCTCTGGCTGTGGCGCATGGCCATCCGCAGGCGGAACTCCTTGGGCGTCATGCCCTTGATCTCCAGGAAGCGTCGGTTGAAGTTGGCGATGTTGTTGTACCCGGCGGCGTAGCAGATGCTCGAGATCTGCTGGTCGCTTTCCATCAGCAGCTGGCACGCCTTGCCGACGCGCAGCCGGTTCACGAAATCGGTGAACGGCACGCCCGTGGCCTGGCTGAACAGCCGCGAGAAACTGCCCTGGCTCAGGCCTGTCTGCGCGCAGACCTCCGAGAGTGACAGCGGCTGATCGAGGTGCTGCCGGATGTACGCGACGGCCTTGCCGATGCCAGCGACCGTCTCCGCGTTGCCCTTGACCGGCAGCCAGCCCGACGAGAGCACGCGCTGCTGCCTGCAGCGCGTGAGCAGGCTCAGCAGGCCGAGAAACTCGGAGAACCGTTCGGGCCCTTCACTGCGCTGCAGGCGCTCGAGGTGTTCGCGCACGTCGTCGCTGATGCCGAAGAACTCGATCCCGTAGCGGGCCATTTCGAGCAGCGGGGCTGCTTCCTGCAGTTCGGCGAACACCTGCATGCCCTGGCGCAGCGGCGCGTCCGGAAACTGCAAGGCGAGGCTGCGAAGTTCCACGCCTTCGGACGGCAGGTTGAGCGACACCCAGTTGTGCGGCAAGCGCGGCCCGGTGAGCACCAGGTGGCCGGGCTCGAAGCGCCCGACGTGGTCGCCGACGAAGGCCCAGCCTCCCGTGTCGGCGATCAGGTGCAGCTCGTACGCGTCATGGCAGTGCCAGCGCTCCTGCGGTGACGGGCTGCCGTGCTGCAGGCTGTGCAGGAAGCCACGCTGGCCCGAAGGCACCGGACCGGTCTGCGGATGGTGCATGAAGCTGTGCTCGATCTCCGGCGCGGGGTTGCGGCGCACGCCTTGCGGCTTGATGGCGCTCCTCATCGCGGATGCGGCGCGGCGGCGCCCCGTGCGGTCTTCCTGCGTGTCCCTCGTCCTGGCATCGAGCACTCCCCTTTGTGTGTGTCTTGTGGCGGTTGCCGGGCCGTCCGGATTCGCGGCAGGCGAACGGTCGGCGCTCAAGACCTATTGGGGCGTAGCTCTGTAAATAAAAAGTAAACAATTCAAAAGCGCAAAGAAACACGCGCAATGCAAACAAGTGTTCGGCGCATGCGGAGGCCCGCGGCCCGGGGGCGCCCGCTCAGGTAACTCGGTCAGGCCGCGTGGGCCGTGGTCGCTGGTGCGTCGGTGCGGTGGTGGGCCAGGGCCTGCGCAATGGCCCTCACCAGGTCGGCCGTGAGGAAGGGCTTGCGCAGGATCCGCGTGCGCGGCGGCACGGCGTAGCGGTGCGCCAGCAGGTCGGAGGGAAGTCCCGAGATCAACACCACGGCAGTGCGCGGGTAGAGGCGCTGCACGTCGCGCATCAGTTGCAGGCCGTCGCCGCCGGGCCCCAGGCTGACGTCCGACAGCACCAGGTCGAAGGCCTGGCGTTCGAGCGCGGCGGTGGCGTCGGTGGCCGACGCCACCGCCTGCACCCGCGCACCGTGCTCCTTGAAAAATTCGAAGGTGGCGTCGCGCACGTCGGTGTCGTCGTCCACCAGCAGCACCTGCAAGGCCTCGAGCGACAGCGCGGGCGGTGGCGGTGCGCAAGCCGGCGCAGCCGACGGTGCGGCCTCGGGCAGCACCAGCGTGAACGCGGTGCCCTGGCCGACGGTGCTGCGCACACGCAGGTCGCCGCCCGACTGCTTGACGAAGCCGTAGACGATGCTCAGGCCCAATCCGCTGCCTTCGTTCTCCTTGGTCGAGAAGAAGGGTTCGAAGATGTGCTCCAGCACGTGCGGCGGCATGCCGTGGCCCGTGTCGCTGATGCGGATCTCGACCACCGGGCCGGGGCTGCCCTGCGCGCCATTCACGCCATGCGCCACCGTGCCGGCCGCCGCCGCGTGCCACGCGCTGTGCAGCGTGAGCACGCCCCCGCGCGGCATGGCCGCGCCCCCGTTCAGCGCCAGGTTGAGGATCGCGTTCTCGAGCTGCCCGCCGTCGGCCAGCACGCACGCCCCGTCGGCCTGCAGGTCGAGCTCGACGCGGATGCCCTGGCCGAGCGAGTACTCGATCAGGTCCTGCAACCCGGCCAGCATCTGGTCGACATCGATCACTTCGGCGCGCAGCGTCTGGCGGCGTGCAAAGGCCAGCAGGCGCGTCGTGAGCACGGCGCCGCGCTCCGAAGCCCGGAACGCCCGGTCCACGATCCGGCGCATGTCGGGCGACAGGTCGTCGCGCGACTGCAGCAGCTGCAGGTTGCTGAAGATCGCCGCCAGCAGGTTGTTGAAGTCGTGCGCGACGCCGCCCGTGAGCTGGCCCAGCACTTCCATCTTCTGCGCCTGCCGCACCTGCCGTTCGAGCGCGCGGCTCTCGCTCTGGTCGCTGTACAGCGTGACGAAGCCGCCGGCCGGCATGGGGTGGTTGCGCACGGCCAGCACCTGGCCGTTGTCGAGCAGGTAGTCGTCGCGCCGCCGCTGCGCATTGGGCGGCCCCAGCAGGTCGACGGCGGGGCGGCCGTCGGCCAGCGCCGGCAGCGCCGCGCGCAGCGTGTCGAGCGTCGCGCCGGTATGGATCGCCTGCGAGGGCAGGCGCAGCAGCGCGGCGAAGCGCGGGTTCCAGGCCACCAGGCGGCCTTCGGCGTCGAATGCACCCAGGCCGTCGTCGATGCTGTCGAGCACCGTGCGCAACAGGCGCCGCTGCTCCGAAATGTCCGCGCCCATCCGACGCATCGACAGCGTGTTGTCGCGGAACACGTTGAATGCACCGACGAGCGCACCGACCTCGTCGTCGCGCCGTGAGACATCGGGCGGCGCGCTGGCATTGCCGTGCGACAGCTCGGTGATGGCGGAGGTGACCCGCGTGAGGTCGCGCAGCGATTCGCGCAGGCTCCAGTACCCGAGCACCAGCGCGGCGGCCGCGACCAGCAGCGCGAGCGTGACCGCGATCAGCCCCGAGCGCACGATCAGGCTCACCGAATGTTCGCGCGAGGACACCTCGGCGCTGAGCGCCGCCACATGGCGGTCGACCGAGCGCGTGAGCTCTTCCGAGAGCACGCGCGTGGAGGTCAGCAGCAGGGTCTTGCGATCGCGCAACGCGAGGTGCTGCCTGCGCAGCGCGAAGATGCTGTCGGCCTGCGCGGTGATCTGGGCGCGGATCGCCGCATCGATGCGCAAGGCGTTGGCTGAGCCGGCGTAGGCGAGATAGACCCGCTCGGCCTCGTCCAGGTCGAGCGTGTTGTGGGCGTACAAGGCAACCCGCAGCAGATGCAGCGTGTGGTCTGCAACGAACCTGGAACGCTCGGGCAGATCGGCGATGCGGTGCTCCATCTGGCTCAGCGCGTGAATGCGTCCGCGGCCTTCTTCCCGCAGCGCGAGGTCCAGGCGCTTGAACTCGATCAGATCGTCCAGCACCACCTGCATGGCGCTGAGCACCTTCGGCACACCGGTGGCTGCGCCGCTCGCCGGCGGCAGTTGCGCCGCGAGCACGCGCACCTCCTCCTGTCGCTTCAGCAGATCGGCCTTTTCCTGGTTGAGCCGCGCCGATATCGACATTTCCGCCACGTACGGCGCTGCCGCCGCCAGGTGCGTGACGCGTTCCGACAGCGCGAGCGACTTCGCCACCGACGGCAGGATGCGCTCGTCGAAGCCCTGGATCGCGGCCTTGGCGTTGAACAGCGCCACCATCGCCACGGCGGCCAGCACCAGCGTGGTGATGGCCAGTACGGCGAACGCGGAGAGCCATCGCCCGCGCAGGCTGCACGAGCGCTTGCGCCCGTGCGCAGGCGCGTTCGCGTTCGAGGAGGTGCGGGAGCCTTGCATGGGGCTTGCGGGTGCGGGCGCTGCTGTCTCAGCAGCGCACCACGTTCGCGGCAAAGCGGTAGCCCGCGCCGCGTTCCGTGCAGATGAAGCGCGGATGGTCCGGGTCTTCTTCGATCTTGCGGCGCAGGCGCGACACCAGCACGTCGATCGTGCGGCTCACCGCGTCCGACTGGGCGCTGCGCGTCTTGAGCAGCAGCTGCTCGCGGTCGATGACGCGGTTCGCATGCAGCACGAAGACCTCGAGCAGGGCGAACTCGCCGTGCGTCAGGTCGCAGGGCGTGCCGTCGCCGTGCAGCAGCTCGCGCGCGGTGATGTTGAGGGTCCAGGGGCCGAACAGGTAGCGCTCGTGGCTCAGGCGGTCGGTGCGCAGCGAACGCGGCATGCCGGTCTCGGCCGAGCGGCGCAGCAGCGCGCGGATGCGCGCGACCAGTTCGCGGTTGTCGAAGGGCTTGGCGATGAAATCGTCGACGGCGGTTTCGAGGCCCAGGATACGGTCGGCGGCCGTGCCCTGGCCGGTGAGGATGATGATCGGGATGCGCGAGCGCGTGCGCAGCTGGCGTGCGAGCTCGATGCCGTCTTCCTTCTTCAGACGCAGGTCGATGATCACGAGCGAGAACGCGCGTTGGTCGAGGCGGGCTGCCATGGCCAGACCGTCCGGCACGGCCTGTGCGCGAAAGCCCGACGACTCCAGCAGGTCGACCAGCGTCTCGCAGACTTCGGGATCGTCGTCGACCACCAGGATTTCGGGTTTCACTACGTCAAGCATGAGGTTCCAGAAGGCCGGACTGTGTGTCCGGTCGTCCAAAATTCTTGCAGACAAAAGCGCACCAATTGATACCTAAAGGTTAATCAAGTCCCTCTCAGGCTGGTATTTCGCGACTTTTTTTCGTCCGATGCTTTACACATGCATCGAAGCATCCCTTTCGGGGACTTCAATGTGATCCGTTTGTCACCCAAGTACAGGCGGCTCGACCGGCAGCGCCCGCTTGTGGGCGCTCTTGCGGTGCGTCGACAGGATCACCGCGCGCGCTGCGGCCGACACCGGCTTGCCTTCGAGGAAATCGTCGATCTGCTCGTAGCTCACGCCGAAGGCGTCTTCGTCGGGCTTGCCCGGCACCAGCGACTCGAGGTCGGCCGTGGGCACCTTGTAGACCAGCGCATCGGGCGCGCCGAGCAGCTGCGCCACGGCGCGCACGCGGCGCTTGTTGAGGCCGGTGAGCGGCGTGATGTCGGCCGCGCCGTCGCCGAACTTGGTGAAGAAACCCATCAGCGCTTCGGCCGCGTGGTCGGTGCCGATCACGAGGCCGTCGTGCGCGCCGGCCACCGCGAACTGCGCAATCATGCGCTGGCGCGCCTTGATGTTGCCGAGCACGAAGTCTTCGTGCGCCGCATCGCGAAAGGCCTGCCCGCCGGCGTGCAGCGCGGCCAGCATCGCATCGGCGGCGGGGCGGATGTCCACCGTCAGCAGGCGGTCGGGGCGGATCACCGCCAGCCCCGCCTGCGCCTCGGCTTCGTCGCGCTGCACGCCGTAGGGCAGGCGCATCGCGATGAAGGTGGCGTCGCGGCCTTCGGCGCGCAGCTTCTCGACCGCGCGCTGCGCAAGGCAGCCGGCCGTGAGCGAATCGACACCGCCGCTGATGCCCAGCACCAGCGTCTTCAGGCCGGTGCTGCGCAGGTAGTCGGCAAGGAAGTCGGTGCGCCGCGCGAGTTCGGCGGCGGCATCGAAGACGGGCGCCACGTGCAGGGCCGCGATGATCTCGCGCTGCGTGGCATCGACGGGGGTGAGGTCTGCACTCATCTGTGGGGCCTGGATGTGAGGATGAAGATCAGAAATCGACGAGGCTGAGGCCGATGCTGAGCACCGTGCGTTTGCGGTTGTAGTCCACCAGCGTGTCGCCGTAGCCATGGAACAGCTGCGTGTGGAAGCGCAGGTTGCTCTTGGTCGGGTCGCCGATGGCCTTCAGCCATTCGAGGCGCACCGAGCCGCGGCCGCTGTCGCGCAGGTTGTTGCGCACCGTGATGCCCAGTTGGTTGTCGCGGTTGAGGTTCCAGCGGCCCGTGACTTCGGCGCGGCCGATGTAGTCGGCGATGTCGGGGTTGTCGTCCTTCGCGGCGCTTTCGGACATGCGCTGCCAGACGCGGCCCGTGACGGTGAAGCGGTCGTCGAGCTCGGCGCCGCCCATCAGGTACACGCGGTTCCAGCTGCGCGACAGCGGCAGGCTCTGGCCGTTCGACTGGTGCACGATGCCCACGCCCGCATAGCGCCAGCGCCAGCCGCCGGGCAGGTGGACGTCGGTCGGGTAGACATACATCAGCTCGGGCTCGTGGTCGGTGGTGCGGAAGGGCCGCGAGATCGAGCCGTTGAACAGCTGCCAGGTCGACTGCTGCGAATAGGCGAACCACAGCGAGTCCTTCTTGATCGGGTCGTTCTGCGTGAGCATGCCCTGCGCGAGCTTGGTGCGCACCGACAGGCCGATGCGCATCTCATTCGCCTGGTAGGCCACGGGCTCGGCCGTGTGGCCGGCCGACGGCGAGGTCGGCGGCTGGGGCTTGTCGGTCGCGGCCGATGCCGACACCGTGAGCGGGCGGTAGCCGCGAAACCCGAAGGTGCCGCAGTCGGTGGCGTTCTCGAGTTCCCAGAAGCGCGACAGCGTCGAGTACTGGCGGTCGCGGCAGCCTTCGGTGGTGGCGACCGAGACCACGCGCGTGGCCGGGATCGTGCCGTCCACCGGCGGTTGCGTGCTCGCGAGCACCGGCGGCGCCACGGGCACCGACACCGAGGGCAGCGTCTGTTGTTGAGACCAGCGGTCGTAGCAGGCCAGGCGCGCTTCGTTGTTCGCGCCGAGCGCGGCGCACTGCTGCCAGGTGAGTTGCGCGTCGGCCAGCGGGCTGGCGGGCTTGTCGACGGCTTGTGCTTGTGCGACAGATGCGGCGCCGAGGCACGCGGCCACGGCGGCCACGGTGCGCAGCGTGAACAGAGAAGCAGGGTGTCGTCGTGTCGTCTTCATGGCTTTCCTTCCTGTGCGACGGTCTTGCGCAGCACGAACGGGTGCGTGCGCTCGGTCGCGGCATCGCGCCACGTGCCGCGGAACTCGCGGCCGCAGGCGCCGGGTTGCAGCGTGCCCGACCAGATGCCGCTGATGGCGCGGCCGTCCAGCGATTCGTCGATGGACAGCGCGCCCTCGTCGTCGACATCGCCCGCGAGCTGCGCGACGGTCGTCTTCGTTGAGGCATCGGCGCGGCGCGTGATGGTGCCGCGCACGCCGGCGTACTCGGGGTGCTTGCCCAGCTGCACGACGGCCGAGCCGGGCAGGTCGTCGAAGCGGGCGTCCCACTGGCCGTACAGCGCCTGCAGCGGCAGCTCGCGCGCGTCGGCGGGGCAGTTGGGGTCGCGGGGTGCGGCGCAACCGGCCGCCAGGGCGGCGGCAAGCAGCGCGACTGCGACCGTCGCCGTCGTCCTCATGGCGTGGCGGCGGCCTTGGCCGCGCTGTCCAGCGCCTTGCGTGCGAACTCGGCGCGCAGCGCCTTCAGTTTCTCGCGCGGGTCTTCCTTGGTCGTGGCCTTGTCCAGGCCCATCTCGGCGATGAAGCGGCTCGGCATGCAGGGCACCATGTCGCGGCCCTGCTTGCGCTTCTTGGTCCAGCTCACGGCCAGGCTGCGCTGCGCGCGGGTGATGCCCACGTACATCAGGCGGCGCTCTTCCTGCAGGCGCTGCGTGGTCTCGTCGCTCACCACCTTCTGGCGGCCGTTGTCGTCGTCGAGCTTGAAGGGCAGCAGGCCCTCGGTCACGCCGATGAGCATCACGTGCGGCCACTCGAGGCCCTTGGACGCATGCAGCGTCGAGAGCGTGACCACGTTCTGGTCCTGCTCGCGCTCGCTGATGGTCGACAGCAGCGAGATGGTCTGCGCCACCTCGAGCAGGCTCTTGTGTTCGTTCGGGTTCGTGTCGTCGGCGCCCGAGGCGTCGTCGAGCGAACCGCCGGCGCGTTGCGACATCCAGTCGACGAACTCCAGCACGTTGGTCCAGCGCGTGGCGGCTGCGGCCTCGCTGTCTTCGCCTTCGTACAGATGGCGCTCGTAGTCGATCTCCTTGAGCCACTCGAGCATGAAGGCGCGCGAGGCTTCGGCGCCCATGGTGCGGCGCGCGCGGTACTCCAGGTCGTTGATGTAGCGGCCGAACTCGTGCACGCCGTCGAGCGTGCGCTTGGGGATCACGCTCGGCAGCGAGGGGCTGAACAGCGCCGCGAACAGGCTCAGCTTGTACTGGCTCGCGAAGCTGCCCAGGCTGGCCAGCGTGGTGTGGCCGATGCCGCGCTTGGGCGTGGTGATGGCGCGCAGGAACGCCGGGTCGTCGTCGTTGTTGACCCACAGGCGGAACCAGCCGCACAGGTCCTTGATCTCGGCGCGGTCGAAGAAGCTCTGGCCGCCCGACACCTTGTAGGGAATCTGCGCCTTGCGCAGCGCCTGTTCGAAGATGCGGGCCTGGTGGTTGGCGCGGTACAGGATCGCGAAGTCGCGGAACTCCTTGTACTGCTTGCCCTGCGACACCGTGTCGCCCGCGCGCAGGCTGATGATGCGCGCCACCGTGCGCTCGGCCTCGTGCAGCTCGGTGTCGGCATCGACGATGCGCACCGGCTCGCCTTCGCCGAGCTCGGAGAACAGCGTCTTCGGAAACAGCTTGGGGTTGGGGCCGATCACGTTGTTGGCCGCGCGAAGAATGGCGCTGGTGGAGCGGTAGTTCTGCTCCAGCTTGATGACCTTGAGCGTCGGGTAGTCGACCGGCAGCTTCTTCAGGTTGTCCAGCGTGGCGCCGCGCCAGCCGTAGATCGACTGGTCGTCGTCGCCCACCGCCGTGAACTGGCCGCGCTCGCCGGCCAGCGCCTTGAGCACTTCGTACTGCGTGGCGTTGGTGTCCTGGTATTCGTCGACCAGGATGTGGCCCAGCATGGCCTGCCACTTCGCGCGCACCTCGGGGAACTCGTACAGCAGCTTCAGCGGCATGCCGATGAGGTCGTCGAAGTCCACGCTCTGGTAGGCCTGCAGCCGCTCTTCGTACTGGACCATGATCTCGGCCGTGATGCGCTCGTTGTCGTCCACCGCGGCGGCCGCGGCCTGCGCAGCGTTCAGGCCCATGTTCTTCCACTTGCTGATCGTCCACTGCCAGATGCGGGCGGTGGCGATGTCGACGGTGCCGCCGCAGTCTTTCAAGATCTTGGTGACGTCGTCGGCGTCCAGGATGCTGAAGGCCTTCTTCAGGCCCAGCACGTGGCCGTCTTCTCGCATCATGCGCACGCCCAGCGCGTGGAAGGTGCACACCACCACCTTGCGCGCGTCGCGCCCGATCAGGTCCTTGGCGCGCTCGCGCATTTCGGCGGCGGCCTTGTTCGTGAAGGTGATGGCCGCGATGCGCTCGGGCTTCAGGCCCGACTGGATCAGCCGGCCGATCTTGTGCGTGATCACGCGCGTCTTGCCCGAGCCCGCACCTGCGAGCACCAGACAGGGACCGTGCATGTAGTTGACCGCTTCTTGCTGGGCGAGATTGAGACCGTGGGACATGGGGGAGGGGGAACCGGGAAAGCGGGAACGCGAAAAAGGCAGGAGGGGCCGCAGGGCGCGGCCGTCGCAAAGCGGGCAATGATACGGGCCCGGCTGCGGCCGTCCGTGTCAGCGGGCATCGCGCCGCGAAGGAGGACGACAATGCCGGCGTGCTGCCTGTTTTCCTTGTTACTTTTCCTTTCTTCGCCCTGATCGCGGCCGGTTATGCCGCCGCCCGCACCCGCATCCTGCCGCTGGAGGCGATCCCGGGGCTCAACACCTTCGTGCTGTATTTCGCGCTGCCCTGCATGCTGCTGCGCTTCGGCGCCGGCACGCCCATCGCGCAGCTGCTGGACGGCAGCGTTGCACTGATTTGGGGCATCTGCGCGCTGGCCGTGGTGGCGGGCGTGGTGCTGTTCACGCGCAATGCGCGCATCGGCTGGAACGACGCGGCCTTCGGCGCGCTGGTGGCGGCCTTTCCGAACACCGGCTTCATGGGCGTGCCGCTGCTGGTGGCGCTGCTGGGCGCGCAGGCGGCCGGGCCGATCATCATCACCATCGCGTTCGACCTGGTCGTGACCTCGTCGCTGTGCATCGCGCTGTCGCGGCTCGACGGGGCCGGCAGTGCGGGCCGGCACGGCGCCACGCTGGCCGCGCGCAAGGCGCTGCGCGGCATCCTCGTGAACCCGATGCCCTGGTCGATCCTGCTGGGCGTGTTGCTGTCGGCGGTGCGCTGGCAGCTGCCCGGGCCGGTCGAACGCACGATCGCCATGCTGGCCGACGCGGCCTCGCCGGTGGCGCTCTTCACCATCGGCGCGGTGCTGGCGCGTTCGGCGCTGCTGGCACGCGAGCACGGCGCCAGCGCCATGGTGGCGGCGGCGATGGGCACCGGCGCCGGGCCCACGCCGAAAGCGCCGCTGGCCGACGTGCTGCCCGTGGTGCTCGTGAAGCTGGTGCTGCACCCGCTGGCGGTCTGGGCGCTGGGGCGCGGTGCCATCGCGCTGGGGCTGCCGCTCGCGCCCTCGGCGCTGGCGGTGATCGTGCTGGTTGCGGCGCTGCCGAGCGCGAGCAACGTGTCGATGCTGGCCGAGCGCTTCGGCGCCGACAACGGCCGCATCGCACGCATCATCCTGTGGACGACGGTGGCGGCGTTCTTCACCTTCCCGGTGGCGGTCGGCGCGCTGCGCTGACCGGGGGCGTCACTCGGTCAGCACGCCGAGCTTGTACGGGTCGGCGTCGGAGAGCCGCTCGCACTTCGAGAAGTCGCGGCCCTGCGTGCCGTCGCAGTAGTAGGTGTTGTAGATGCGGCCGAACAGCGTCGGGCTGGCCGTGAAGAGCACGCCGTGGTCGGGCTGCCAGTTGTCCTTGGGCGCGGGCGCGGTGGCTTCCATCGGGCGGGCCGCGTCGGTGGCGCCGGGGGCGGGCGTGAAATCGGCCAGCGTCTTGCGGGCTTCCTCGCCGCGCCAGCGCACCGCCAGCTCGGCCGCCGTGGGGCGGGTCGCCACCGGCACCAGGATGCCGTTGACCTGCAGACCGTGACCGAAGCGGTGCGTCTTGCCGGCCAGGAAGGCGTAGGCGCAGGCCGCCATGCAATGGCCGCGCACCTCGGTCTGCACGCCGCTCTCGCGGATCGCGTCGGCGTACGCTCCGGCCGCTTCGGCGGTGCCGCCGAACGAGTCTTCGAAGACCACGGTGCGCACCGTGCCGCTGCTCAGGAGTTCGGTGAAGGCCTTGACCTTGCTGCCGTCGAGCGTGCCCGACACCACCAGCCGCCGACCCTGCAGTTCGAGCTCCGCCGCACCCGCGGACCCCGCAGCGGCAAGGTACGAAAGCGACACGGCGACAGCCACAGCAACCCCAGCCAGAAGAGACGACGATTTCACGGCGACCTTTGCATCAAGCGAGCGGGCACGAAACACCGCGGACCCAGCGATGGAACCGCACAGGCACAGCTTGTGCAAGGGCGGGGGTACCGTCAACTCTTTTTGCAGATTATTTCGGGGTAATCCCAGGGCATGTCTAAAGGCATACCGTGCGTTATCTCTTCAGATGAATGCTTGCGTATGCAGTTGCACTGCTACAGTGGTTCCGAGTCCAAGGTGTGAAGGGTCCAAGTGGGGCGCGCGATGGCAATACTGGTTCGCATCCTGATGTGGTTGGCCTGGCTCGCTGCGGTGGGCTGGTTCTGGCATGCCGGCACGATCGGCACGGGCGCCGCGCTCGCGCTGGCCGCGCTGAGCCTCGTCGTGTTCGCCTGGCCGAACAGCATTGCGCGGCGACGGCACAACGAGCTGCGCTACGTCGACATGGGCAAGGAGCCCACCGGCTACCACTGAAGACCGACGCGGCGCGTTCGTGCAGCGCCTAGGACTTTGGTCCAATGCGCAACGACGCAGAGCTTCCTAGGATGGCGGCGCCTTACCGCCCTCCAGGAATCTCGCCGTGTCTCTTTCCTCCCCGCGTTTTCGTTTCGCCCGTCTTCTGCTGCTGGCCGTCCCGACGGCCGTGCTTGTCGCCTGCGGCGGCGGGGGAGACGGCGGCTCGGCTGTCGGCTTCTGGCCGAACAGCGGCACGGCCACCCCGCCGCCTGCCACCACCCCACCCACGGCACCGCCCGACGTGCCCGACGACGGCGATGCCCTGCGCAACACGCCCTGGGTCGAGGGCGTGTTCCGCACCGCGAGCCTCTACAAGGACCGCTGCGCGGCACCGCGCACCGGCACCGACCCCGACGGCAAGCCCTTCGCCGACAAGACCGGCCGCACGCTCGACGAGAACAACTGGCTGCGGTCGTGGACCAACGACACCTACCTCTGGTACGACGAGGTGCCGGACCTGGACCCGGCGCTGTACGCCACGGCCGACTATTTCGACCTGCTCAAGACCCACGCCGTGACGCCTTCGGGCAGGGACAAGGACCAGTTCCATTTCACCTACACCACCGAGGAGTGGAATGCGCTCTCGGGCGCCGGCTCGTCCGTCGGATACGGCGCGCAGTGGGCTTTCTTTGCCCTCTCCCCGCCGCGCGATCTGCGCGTGGCGTACGTGGAGCCCGGCTCTCCCGCGGCCACGACGGGCGCCGGCCTGTCGCGCGGCGCCCGGGTGCTCGGGGTCAACGGCGTCGATTTCGTGAACGACCCCACGCAGGAAGGCGTCGATGTCATCAACGCGGCGCTCTTTGGCGCTGCACCGGGGACGTCCACGCGGTTCACCGTCGTCGACGCGGGCAGCAACACCCCGCGCGACATCACGCTGACGGCGGTGCCGGTGATCTCGACCCCCGTCCAGAACGTCAAGACGCTCCCGAACGCGGGCCGCACGGTCGGCTACCTGCAATTCAACGACCACATCGGCACGGCGGAACTGCAACTGAAGGCCGCCATGGAGTGGCTGCGCGCGCAGCGGGCCACCGAGCTGGTCGTCGACCTGCGCTACAACGGCGGCGGCTATCTGGACCTGGCCAGTCAACTGGGCTTCATGGTCGCCGGCGAGACGCAGACGCGCGGCAAGACCTTCGAGACCGTGCGGTTCAACAACAAGCACACCGAGCGCGATCCGGTGACTGGCAACACGCTCGCGCCCACGCCGTTCTGGGCCACCACCCTGGGCTTTCTTTCTCCCATCGACCCGCCCCTTCCGCTGCCCAGCCTCGATCTGCGACGCGTCTACGTGCTCACGGGCCCCGACACCTGCTCGGCCAGCGAGGCGTTCATCAACGGCCTGCGCGGCATCGACATCGACGTGGTCCAGATCGGCGACACCACCTGCGGCAAGCCCTACGGCTTCTATCCCGAGGACAACTGCGGCACCACCTACTTCAGCGTGCAGTTCCAGGGCGTGAACGCCAAGGGCTTCGGCGACTACCCGGACGGCATCGTGCCTACCTGCTTCGTGCCCGACGATTTCAGCCGTGCGCTCGGCGATCCGCAGGAGGCGCGCCTGGCCGCCGCACTGGCGCACCAGGTCTCGGGGGCCTGCCCCGCCGCACCGGCCGGGCGCCTCGCCAAGCGTGCCGTCGCCGGCCCCGCCGCGCCCTTGTTGCACAAGCCCGAAGGCCTGCGCAACCGCATCCTGCGTCCGCGCTGAAGCAGGCGTCCGCGCGCCGCGCTCAGATGCTGTGCGGGTCCACGTCCACCAGCCAGCGGATCACGCCCTTGCCCTCGGGCGTGCGCCGCAGTTCGTGAAGCAGCGGCTGCCAGGCGGCCAGCAGGCGCTGCAGCGCGGCGCGTGAGGGGCTTTCGATGAGCATCTGCGCGCGCTCCACGTTCGCCACGCGCTGGATCGCCAGCGGCACCGCCGGGTAGCGCGTGACCAGGTCCGCACCGGGCAGCGCCTCGGCCTGGTCGGCCGCGAGGTTCAGGAAGCCCTGCGCCACCGCCTGCTCGCGCGCGTCGGCGCGCACCAGCGCCTGGAACGCGAAGGGCGGCATGGCGGCGGCCTGGCGTTCTTCGAGCTGCTGCTTGGCGAAGGCCTCGTAGTCGTGCCGGCGCAGCGCCGCGAACAGCGGGTGCGGCGCGTGGTGCGTCTGGATCCACATCTCGGCCTTGGCGCCTTGCGCCGCGAGGTAGGCGGCATCGCGGCCCGCGCGGCCGGCCGACTGCATCAACAGGCTGAACAGCCGCTCGGGCGCGCGGAAGTCGCTGGAGAACAGCGCGCCGTCGGGGTTCACCGCGGCCACCAGCGTGATGCGGCGGAAGTCGTGGCCCTTGGCGATCATCTGCGTGCCGACGAGCACGTCGACCTCGCCCGCGTGCACGGCGGCGAGCTGCGATTCGAGCGCGCCTTGCTTCTTCGTGCTGTCGGCGTCGATGCGCGCGATGCGCACCGCGCTGCCATCCGCATGCTTCACGCCCGCGAACAGCTCGGCCAGGTGCTCTTCGAGCCGCTCGGTGCCGCGGCCCACGGGCGCGATGTCGGGGTTGCCGCAGGCCGGGCAGGCGCGCGGCACGCGCTCGGTGAAGCCGCAGTGGTGGCAGCGCAGCGTGCGGTCGATCTTGTGGAACACGCGGTAGGCGCTGCAGTGCGGGCATTCGCTCTTCCAGCCGCAGTCGCCGCAGGCCAGCACCGGCGCATAGCCGCGCCGGTTCAGGAAGATCATGCTCTGCTCGCCGCGCGCGATGCGCTGGCCGATGGCGTCGAGCAGCGCGCCCGAGATCACCGTCTTCGGCGGCTGCAGGTTCATGTCCACCAGCCGCACGGCCGGCAGCGCGCCCGCGCCGATGCGCGAAGGCATGGCCAGCCGCACGTAGCGCCCGCCCGGGTCGTCGCCCTCGGGCGGCCGGCTCTGGTGCCAGCTCTCGAGCGAGGGCGTGGCCGAGCCCAGGATCACCTTGGCCTTTTCGCGCTGGCCGCGCCACACGGCGAGGTCGCGCGCCGAGTAGCGCGCGCCTTCCTGCTGCTTGTAGCTCGGGTCATGCTCCTCGTCGACCACGATGAGCTTCAGCCCCGGGATCGACGCGAACACCGCCATGCGCGTGCCCAGCACGATGCGCGCGGCGCCGCTGTGCGCCGCCAGCCAGCTCGCCAGCCGCTGCGGGTTGGTCATGCCGCTGTGCAGCGACACCACGGCCTCGTCGCCGAAGCGCGCCTTGAAGCGGGCCTCGAGCTGCGGCGTGAGGTTGATCTCGGGCACCATCACCAGCGCCTGCGCCTCGGGGTCGCGCGCCAGCAGGTCGGCCACGCAGCGCAGGTAGACCTCGGTCTTGCCGCTGCCGGTGCTGCCCACCAGCAGGAAGGTGCCGGTGCCGGCCTCGATGCGGGCCAGCGCGGCCGTCTGTTCGTCGGAGAGGGCGATCAGGTTCGCGGATTCGGCCGTCTCGGCCACCGGCCCGGCCGTGGTCTTGCGCTTGAGGCGGCGCGCCAGTTGGGTCGTGCTCAGGTCGCGCAGCTGCGGCGGCAGGGCGGCCAGCGCGATCTCGCCGATCGAGCGCTGGTAGTAGCGCCCGGCAAACGCCACCAGGTCGCGCCAGGCCTCGCCCAGCGGCGCCAGCGCGTCGAGCGCCGCGCCCACGGGTTTGAGCGCCATGTCGGGCTCGGCGCCCTCCAGCGAGGTCGGTTCGTTCCAGACCACGCCCAGCACCTCGCGCTTGCCCAGCGGCACCCGCACCAGCGTGCCCGGCACCAGCGGTTCGGCGCCGGCGTAGCTCAGCAGGTCACCCAGCGCCGCATGCGCGGGCGTCTGCACCGCGATGTCGAGTCGCCAGGGGCAGGAGACGTTTGTGGCGGATGTGACCGGTGGCGCGCCGGCTTCGGGCGGCGATTCGGCGGAGGGGCTGGGCGTCCTTTTTGGCAAGGTTTGTTAATGCGTTTTGGAGCAAGACCGCTTAAGTTGTTGATTTCACAGCGCTTTGGCGGTCATCCAGAGTTTCTGTGGATAACTTTGTTGACAAGACGGCTGGATAGTCGCCGAAGCCTTGATTTTCAAGGCTTCCGCTGGAATGCCTGTAAAAAAAGCAAAAATCAAAACCTATATAAATCAACCACTTAGCGTCGCTATTGGTTTAGGAGCAGAACCAATGCCCCCTCAGATAATCTTGCGCAGTGCAACACGCGTTTTGTGCATAAGTCGGGCGTCCGGGGCCGTTTTAGGGCTTGACAAACGCCGGGCGACTGGCTTTCGGGGGGCGCTGAGTCTGCCAACCGGGCGGTCGGCAGTTCACATTTGTTAGCTCAAGTGCGCAGCGCGCGCGACTGGTCGTGCACCGCCTGGACCAGCGCCGCGACGTGGTCGGGCGGCGTGAACTGGCTGATGCCGTGGCCCAGGTTGAAGATGTGCGTCGGGCCCGTGGTGGTGCGGTCGGTGTGGGGCTTGCCGAAGGCCTGCAGCACCTTGCCGACCTCAGCCTCGATGGCCGCGGGCGGGGCGAACAGCACGTTCGGGTCGATGTTGCCCTGGATCGCCTTGGCCTTGTCCTCGGTGCCTTCGGCCACGAGGCGGCGCGCGGCGGCCAGGTTCACGGTCCAGTCGACGCCGAGCACTTCGCAGTCGAGCGCGCGCATGGCGCCCAGCCACAGGCCGCCGCCCTTGGTGAAGACGATGCGCGGCACCGGCTGGCCGTCGGGGCCGTTTCGCTTCAGGCCGGCGAGCACGCGCGCGGTGTAGGCCAGGCTGAATTCGTGGAACGCGCCGTCGGCGAGCACGCCGCCCCAGCTGTCGAAGATCATCACGGCCTGTGCGCCGGCGTCGATCTGGGCATTGAGGTACGCGGCCACCGAATCGGCATTGACCGCGAGCACGCGGTGCATCAGGTCGGGGCGGCCGTACAGCATGCTCTTCACGAGGCGGTAGTCGCTCGAGCCCGCGCCTTCGACCATGTAGCAGGCCAGCGTCCACGGGCTGCCCGAGAAGCCGATCAGCGGCACGCGGCCGTTCAGCGCCTTGCGGATCGAGCCCACGGCGTCGAACACGTAGCGCAGCTTGTCCAGGTCGGGCACTTCGAGCGCGGCCACGGCCGCTTCGTCGCGCACCGGGCGCGCAAAGCGCGGGCCTTCGCCGGCCTCGAACGACAGGCCCAGGCCCATCGCGTCGGGCACCGTGAGGATGTCCGAGAACAGGATGGCCGCGTCGAGCGGGTAGCGCGCCAGCGGCTGCAGCGTGACCTCGGTGGCGTAGTCGGTGTTGGTGGCCAGCCCCATGAAGCTGCCGGCCTTGGCGCGCGTGGCAACGTATTCAGGCAGGTAGCGGCCGGCCTGGCGCATGAGCCAGACGGGCGTGTGATCGGTGGCCTGGCGCCAGCAGGCCCGCAGGAAGGTGTCGTTTTGCAAAGGGGCGAAAGGCATGGCCCGATTGTCGCAGGGCCCCCCGCGTTCGCCGTGAGTTGACCGACAGCGCACTTTGCGTTGCATCAACCCGCCCCGATGCGCCAGGGCGCGCGCCAGCCGCGAGCATCCGTTCCCGACTCAACTTCAGTCTGGAACAGACATGGCGCAGCAGGTTTTCGATGTGGTGGTGGTGGGCGCCGGCTCGGCCGGCTGCGTGCTGGCGCACCGGCTGGTGCGCGCCGGGCGCCGCGTGCTGCTGCTGGAGGCGGGCCCGCCCGACGACGACCGCTTCATCCACATGCCCGCCACCTTCGTGCGCGTGATCGGCACCGAGCGCACCTGGGCCTACGAGAGCGAGCCGCAACCCGCCGCCGCCGGCCGCAAGATGTTCGTGCCGCAGGGCCGCACGCTGGGCGGCGGCAGTTCGGTCAACGCCATGGTCTACGTGCGCGGCACGCCCGCCGACTACGACGGCTGGGAGGCGCAGGGCTGCGAGGGCTGGGGCTGGCGCGATGTGCTGCCGTGGTTCCGCAAGGCCGAGAGCAACGCGCGCTTCGCCTGCGAGCTGCACGGTACGAACGGGCCGCTGAAGGTGAGCGACACGCGCTTTCGCCATCCGCTGAGCCTGGCCTTCCTGCGCGCCGCGCAGCAAAGCGGGCTGGCCTACAACGACGACTTCAACGGCGCCGCGCAGGCCGGCGTGGGCTTCTACCAGACCACGACTTTCGAAGGCCGGCGCGCGAGCACCGCCGCCACCTACCTCGCGGCCGTGCGCGACGACCCGAAGCTCACCGTGGTGACGGGCGCGCACGTGCTGCGCGTGCTCACGCAGGACGGCGCGGCGACCGGCGTGGTCTACCGCACGGGCCGCAACGGCAGCGGCGAAGAGGTGGTCGCCACCGCGCGCGACGAGGTGATCCTCTCGGCTGGCGCGCTCGCCTCGCCCAAGCTCCTGCTGCTCTCGGGCATCGGCCCCGGCGCGCAGTTGCAGGCGCTGGGCCTGCCGGTGGTGAAAGACCTGCCCGGCGTGGGCGAGAACTTCCAGGACCACCTGGAGGTGTCGGTCTACGGCCGCACGCGCGAGCCCGTGAGCCTGCTGGGCAACGACCGCGGCCTGGCGGCGCTGAAGCACGGCCTGCAATGGATGATGTTCGGCTCCGGCCTGCTCACATCGAACGTGGTCGAGAGCGGCGGCTTCGTCGACACCACCGGCGAGGGCCGGCCCGACCTGCAGTTCCACGTGCTGCCCGTGCTCGTGGGCGATGTCGACCGCGCACCGCTGGCCGGCCACGGCCTGTCGATCAACCCCTGCTTCCTGCGCCCGCAGTCGCGCGGGCGCGTGGCGCTGCGCAGCGCCGACCCGATGGCGCCGATCCTGTTCGACGGCGGCTACCTGCAGGCGCAGGCCGATGTCGACACGCTGGTGCGCGGCGTGAAGCTGGCACGCCGCATCCTGCGCGCGCCGGCGCTGCGCGAGGTGGTGTCCGAAGAGCTGGCGCCGTCAGCCGCCGACGACATGTCCGACGAGGCCCTCGAGGCCTACGTGCGCGAGCGCGCCAAGACCGTCTACCACCCGAGCGGCACCTGCCGCATGGGCCGCGACGCCATGGCCGTGGTCGATGCGCGCATGCGCGTGCACGGCGTGGCCAGGCTGCGCGTGTGCGACGCCTCGGTGATGCCTTCGCTCGTCAGCGGCAACACCAACGCGCCGACCGTGATGCTGGCCGAGCGCTGCGCCGACTTCGCGCTGTCAGGCAACTGAGACTGCACGGTCGGTCAATCGCCGAAGCGCACTGAAACCTAGAGTCCTTCCCAACCAGGAGACACAGCGAATGAGTTCCCCGAATTCCATGGCCGGCAAGGTCGCCTTCATCACCGGCGGCGGCACCGGCATCGGTGCGGCGGTGGCCGCGCAGTTCGTCGCGGCGGGCGGTCGCGTGGTGCTGATGGGGCGCCGCCTCGCGCAGCTCGAAGCGGTGGCGTCGAAGCTCGGCGGGCTCGCGGTGGCGGGCGATGCAGCGAACACTGCCGACGTGCAGCGCGCCCTGGCCGCCGCGCGCGAACGCTTCGGTGGCGTCGACGTGCTGGTCGCCAACGCGGGCGGCCACGGCGTGGGCGATGCGCTTGCCACCGACGACGCCTCGTGGGCGCTGTCCACGCGCCTGAACCTCGACACCGCCTTCGTCTGCGCGCGCGAGCTGCTGCCCGAGCTCATCGCGCGGCGCGGCAACATCGTCGTGCTCTCGTCGCTCGCGGGCCACTTCGCGGGGCCGGGCGTGGTCGGCTATGTGACCATGAAGCACGCGCTCATCGGTCTCGTGCGTTCGCTGGCGCGCGACTACGGCCAGCAGGGCGTGCGCGTGAACGCCGTGTGCCCCGGCTGGGTGCGCACCGAGATGGCCGACGAGCAGATGCAGGTGCTCGTCGACAAATACCGCCTGGCCGATGCCGACGCGGCCTACGCCCTCGTCACGCGCGACGTGCCGATGGGCCGCGCCGCGAGTCCCGACGACGTGGCGAACGCCGTGCTGTTCCTCGCCTCGCCGCTGGCCGCGATGGTCAGCGGCAGTTCGCTGATGGTCGATGGCGGCGCGTCCGCGGTCGACCTGCCCACCATCGCCTTCGCGCACGACGCCTGAAGAAGGGAAAGATTTCATGAGCACCGACACCACCAAGCCCGCCGACTGGAAGACCTACGACCAGTTCGCCCTCGGCATCGCAACCAACCGCCTGCCCGCCACCGATGCACTCGCCGGCCAGACGCTGAAGCTCGCGCTGCCCGATTTCAAGCTCACGCTGCAGCCGCGCGCGCAGCACACGCTCGACTGGCATGAAGACGGCGCACGCGGCGGCGAAGGCCAGGGCGACTGGTACGAGGCCATCGAGGTCGCGCCTGACACCTTCTTCCTCGACATCACGCAGGCCAGCCGGCCGACCGAGGCGCTGACCGTGGTCGTCAACACGCGCACGCGCCGCGTGCTCGCGATCCGCTGCCGCATCATCGGCGCCGACGAGGCCGCGGGCCAGCCGCGCGTGCCGCAGGACTTCTGGCCCGGCACGCTCGAAGGCGGCACTGCAACGGGGAGCGCGCCGCACGCCACGCGCGACCTCATCGGCCTGCGCACCTGGCAGACCTACAGCCCCAACCACACCTACGAGCACACCTACCTGAGCGCCGAGCGCTACGCCTGGCAGTGCCTCGTGGGCGTGCAGCGCGGCCACGGCGACGTCGACCTCGCGAGCTACTGGAAGTTCGACGACGACCAGTACGTCTTCACCTTCCGCGAGTTTTTGATTCCGGTCGCGTCGGTGTTCTTCTTCGACTTCGCGAACGGCCGCTCGACCGGCAAGTTCCTCGGGCTCACCGGCACCGGCGCGATCGCCAACAACCCCGCCGGCGCCTTCATGCGCAAGGCCTCGCAGACCTTCTACCCGCCCGAGTTCGGGCCCGTCTGACCTCACCGTTGTCCAGGAGCTTTTTCATGCGCACCCCTTACCAGATCGTGGCCGACCACTACGCCGCTTCCGACCGCCACGACCTCGCCGCGATGTTCGCCGACGTGGCCAACGACGTGCAGTGGACCGAGATGGCCGGCTTTCCCTGCGCCGGCACGCACGTCGGCCCCGCGCAGGTGGTCGAGAAGGTCTTCCAGGTGCTCGGTGCCGAGTGGGAGGGCTACCGCTTCGTGCTCGAGCGGCTGGTCGACGGCGGCGACACCGTGGTCGGCATCGGCGACTACCACGCGCGCCACCGCACCACCGGCAAGCCGATGCAGGCCCGCGTCACGCATGTGTGGCAGGTGCAGGGCGGAAAGGTGCGGCGCTTCGAGCAGTTCACCGACACGCTGCTCGTCGCGCGCGCCATGCAGCCGTGACGCCGCTTTCTTTCGCATCCCTCGCATCCCTTCCCGGAGCCCGCCCATGAATCTGCGCGACCTCTCGATCGAACACCTCGGCCAGGTGGGCCTGCTGGCGCAGCGCCGCCGCGGCAACCACATCGACGGCCACGAGGTCGTGCCCCGCAACGGGCAGTACCTGCCGGTGGTCGACCCGGCCACCGAGATGACCGTGGCCGAGGCGCCCGACAGCGACGTGGACGACGTGCACGCCGCCGTCGCCGGCGCGCGCCGCACCTTCGAGAGTGCCGCGTGGAAGTCGCTGCGCCCGGCCGACCGCGAGCGCATGCTGTACACGCTCTCGACGCTCATCGAATCGCACGCCGACGAACTCAGCGCGCTCGAAACCCTGCAAAGCGGCAAGCTACGCGGCATCGCGCGCATGGTCGACGTGGGCGCGGGCGCGGAGTTCGTGCGCTACATGGCGGGCTGGGCCACCAAGCTCGAAGGCCAGACGCTCGACAACTCCATCGGCATCCCCGGCGCGCAGTGGGTCACGTACACGCGGCGCGAGCCGGTGGGCGTGGTCGCGGCCATCGTGCCGTGGAACTTTCCGCTCGCCATCGCGCTGTGGAAGGTGGCGCCCGCGCTCGCGGCCGGCTGCACCGTGGTGCTCAAGCCGTCGGAAGAAACACCGCTCACCGCACTGCGGCTGGCCGAGCTGGCGCTGGAGGCGGGCTTTCCGCCGGGCGCGCTCAACGTGGTGTGCGGGCGCGGCGCCACGGCCGGTGCGGCGCTGGCCGCGCACCCGGATGTCCGCAAGATCAGCTTCACCGGCTCGACAGCGGTGGGCCGGCACATCGGCCATGCGGCCGTCGACAGCATGGCGCGCCTCACGCTGGAGCTGGGCGGCAAGTCGCCGCTCATCGTGCTGGGCGACGCCGACCCGGTGGCGGCGGCGCAGGGCGCGGCCAACGGCATCTTCTTTCACCAGGGCCAGGTGTGCACCGCGGGTTCGCGTGTATACGTGCAGCGCGGCCTGTTCGACGAGGTGGTGCGCCGGCTCGCGCAGGCCGCCGAAGGCCTGCACATCGGCTCGGGCTTCGACCCCAAGGCGCAGTTCGGGCCGCTCGTGTCCAAGCGCCACCTGGCGCGCGTGATGGCACACATCGACGGCGCGGTGGCCGAGGGCGCCACGCTGGTCACCGGCGGGCGCCAGGCCTTCGACGGTGGCTGCTTCGTGCAGCCCACCGTGTTCGTCGACGCGCAGCCATCGATGCGCATCGCGCGCGAGGAAGTGTTCGGTCCGGTCGCCACGGTCGTGCCCTTCGACGACGTGGACGACGCGGTGCGCCTGGCCAACGACAGCGCCTACGGCCTGGCGGCGAGCGTCTGGTCGAACGACCTCTCGGCCGTGCACCGCATCGTGCCGCGCCTGCAGGCGGGCGTGGTCTGGGTCAACGCGCACAACGTGCTCGACAACGCGCTGCCGCTGGGCGGCGTGAAGCAGTCGGGCAGCGGACGCGACCTCGGGCGCGCGGCGGTGGAGAGCTTCACCGAACTCAAGAGCGTGTGCATGGCGGTGTAGCCCCGCCCCGGTTTCGATCACCCAGAAAGAAGGAGACACCTCATGCAAAGCAAAAGACGAATCGCGCTGTCGGCCATTGCCGGCGCGCTGGGCCTGGCCGGTTTCAGCGGCGCCTGGGCGCAAGCGGGCCCCGACTGCGGCCTCAACACCGGCAAGCCCGCCACGGGCGAGCCCATTCCCATCGGCGCCGTGGTCGGCAAGACCGGCCCCGACGACTTCAGCGCCTCGGGGCAGGCGGCGGCCGCGTACTTCAAGTGCGTCAACGCCAACGGCGGCATTAACGGCCGGCCCGTCGACTACCTCGTGCTCGACGACCAGTGGAACCCCGAGACGGCCGCGCAGGTGGCCTCCAAGCTCGTGAAGGACCGCAAGGTGGTCGCGCTCGTGGGCAGCACCAGCTTCGTGGAGTGCGGCGCCAACGCCAAGATGTACGCCGACGAGGGCGTGATGGTCATCGCCGGCACCGGCGTGCCGCGCGAGTGCTTCAACGCGCGCAACTACGTGCCGGTGAATGCGGGGCCGCGCGTGTCGGCCACCATCGCCGCGATGTACGCCGCGCAGAAGTACAAGGCGAAGAAGATGGTCTGCATCATTCCGAACATCCCGAGCCTGGGCAACTGGGCCTGCGAGGGGCCGAAGGAATGGGGCAGGAAGAACGGCGTGACGGTCGAGACCCTCACCATCGACCCCGGCTCGGCCGATGCCACCTCGACCATGCTGCAGGCCGCCGCGAAGAAGCCCGACACCATCATCATGAACGTGCCCAAGGGCATCCTGGTGCCGATGCTGGCCGCCGCCGAGCAGCAGAACCTGGGCAAGAAGATCCACTTCGTGTCGGCCGCGCCGGCCTACAACGTCGACGTGCCCAAGGCCATCGGGCCGTACTGGAAGGGCAACTTCGACGTCAACCTCGAGTTCAACCCGCTCGAATCGGCCGGGCCCGACAACAAGAACTGGCTGGCCGTGATGGACAAGCACGGTGCCAAGAGCGACCCGCGCGACACCTTCTCGCAGGCCGGCTACCTGGCCGCGCGCCTGGCCACGCAGGCGATGCTGAAGATGGACCCGAAGAAGCTCGACCGTGCCAGCGTGACCGACGCGCTGCGCAAGGTGAGCGACTTCCGCAGCGACATCCTGTGCAAGCCCTTCTACGTGGGCAACGGCAACCGCCACAACGCCAACAACAGCGGCCCCATGGCCAGCCCCGACGGCAACGGCTGGCGCTTCGCACCCGGTGGCTGCCTCACGGCGGACGACCCGGAGCTGGTCGACATCCGCGCCGACGAGCAGAAGATGGGCCTGAAGTAAGCGCGCCGGGCCATGGAGGACTACCTGCCTTTCGTCATCTCGGGCCTGGGCCTGGGCGCGGTGTACGCGCTCTCGGGCGTGGGGCTGGTGGTGCTCTATCGCTCGTCGGGCGTGCTGAACTTCGCCTTCGGGGCCATCGGCGCGCTCGGCGCGTATGTGGCCTGGACGCTGCTCGAAGCCGACTGGCCGCAGGGCCTGGCGTGGTGCGCGGCCGTGCTCGCGGCCATGGCGCTGTCGCTGGCCTACGGGCGCCTCTTGGCGCCGCGCCTGTCGCACCGCGACCCGACCATCCGCAGCATCGCGACCCTGGGCTTCGCGCTCGTGGTGGTGGGTTTCACCGAATGGACCTGGGGCGAGCAGCCGCGCCGCCTCGTGCTGCCGACCGACGGCGGCGCGCTCGAGTTCGTGTTGGGCGAGGTCGAGGTGCGGCTCACGCACACGCGCGCACTGGGCCTGGCGTTGGCGGTGCTGATGATGGGCGGCGTCGGCCTGCTGCTGTCGAAGACGCGCGTGGGCCTGAAGATGCGCGCGCTGGCCAACGACCGCGACCTGAGCGCGCTGCTCGGCATCCGCGTGCTCGGCGTCGACACGGTGGCGTGGATATTGAGCGGCGCCTTCGCGGGCGTGTGCGGGCTGCTGCTGGCCAACATCGTGCGGCTGCAGGCCACGCTGCTGACCTTCCTCGTGATTCCGGCCTTTGCCGCCGCCATCATCGGCCGCCTGCATTCGCTGCCGGCCACGGTGGCGGGCGGCATCGCCATCGGCGTGCTGGAGGCGCTGGCGATCACGGTGCCGGGCTTCGCGGCCTTTCGCACGGCGACGCCGTTCCTCATCGCGCTGGCGATGATCGTCTTCTACCGCGCGGGGACGCGGTCGGCATGAACGCGTCGATCCTCGAAGGCGCCATGCCCGCGTCCGACGCGGCGCCCGCCGCGCTCGCGCAGGCCACGCGCCGCGCCCGCCGCTCGCTCGTGCTCATGGTGGCCTGCGTGCTGCTGATCGGCTGGGCCGTGCCGTGGTTCGCGAACGCGTACTGGATCAAGACGCTCACGTCGTCGCTCGCGCTGTCGGTCGCGGCGGCCGGCGTGGCGCTGCTCTATGGCCAGCTCGGGCTGGTGTCGCTGTGCCAGTACGCGCTGCTCGGCGCGGGCGGCTGGGTCGCGCTGCGCGCGGGGCACGGGCTGGGCTGGCCCTTCGAGCTGTCGGTGCTCGCGGGCGGGCTGCTGTCCTGCGTCGTGGGCATGCTCGCGGGGCTGCCGGCGCTGCGGCTCAAGGGGCTGTACCTGGCGCTCGTCACGATGATGATGGCGGGCGGCTTCCAGGTGGTCGTCAACGTGACGGGCTTTCCCGATGGCGGCGCGGGCTGGCTGGGCCGCGTGTTCGGCAGCGAGCGGCTGATGATGCCGCGGCCCGCGCTGGCGCTGTCCGACGCCGCGTACTTCCGCTACGTGGCCGTGTGGCTGGCGGCGGTGCTGGCGCTGATCGAGCTGCACCGGCGCACGCGCGCGGGCCGCTCGTGGGCGCTGATCCGGCGCGGCGAGGCGGCGGCCGTGGCGGCCGGCGTGAACATCCTGCGCTACCAGACCTGGGCCTTCGGGCTCGCGGGCTTCTGCGCCGGCGTGGCCGGCGCGCTGCTCGCGGGCGGCGTAGGGCAGCTCGACGGGCGCGCCTTCACGGCCGGCGAATCGGTGATGCTGTTCGCGCTCACGGTGGTGGGCGGCGTGTACCACTGGGCCGGTGCGCTCATCGCGGGGCTGCTGCTGCGCGCGGTGCCGGCGCTGCTGACCGACTTCGGCGTCAACGGCTACCTCGCGATGATCTTCTTCGGCGTGGCGCTGCTGCATGCGCTCATCACCGCGCCGAGCGGCATCGCGGGGCAGCTGATGGGCGTGTTCGAGGCGGTGCGCAAGCGGTTTTCTGCATCGAAGGACAAGGACGCCGCGCCATGATCCGCATCGACGATCTCACCGTCGCCTTCGGTGGCGTCAAGGCCATCGACGCGCTCACGGCGCAGCTCGATGCGCCCGTGTGCGGCCTGATCGGGCCGAACGGCGCGGGCAAGACCACGCTGGTCAACGTGCTCAGCGGCCTCGTGTCGCCCAGCGCCGGCCGCGTGGCGGTGGACGGCACCGACCTGCTGGGCCTGAAGCCCATCGCGCGCGTGCGCTTCGGCCTGCGCCGCTCGTTCCAGACCGAGCAGGTGGTGGAAGACCTCAGCGTGTGGGACAACGTGCGCGCGCTGCTCGACCATGTGCCGCACGCACGCGGCGAGGCCGCGTCGCAGGTGGCGCGCGCGCTGTCGCACACGGGCCTGCTCGACGTGGCGACTGTCATGGGCCACCGCCTCAACCTGTTCCAGCGCCGAATGCTCGAGCTCGCGAAATCGCTGGTCGGCGCGCCCAAGCTGCTGCTGCTCGACGAGCCCGGCGCCGGCCTCACCGAGCAGGAGGCCGGCGTGCTGCGCCGCACGATCGGCGCGGTGCACACCTTCTGCGGCGCGCAGGTGCTGCTCATCGACCACGACGTCGACCTGATCGCCGCGACCTGCACGCAGACCCTGGTGCTCGACTTCGGCCGCCGCCTCGCGCTCGGCCCCACGCGCGAAGTGCTCGACGATCCGGCCGTGCGCAAGGCCTACCTGGGAACGGAGTGACCACCCCATGCTGAACGTGACCGATCTGCGCCTGCAGCGCGGCGGCAAGGCCGTGCTGCACGGCATCGACCTGCAGGTGCCGCCGGGCGAGGTGACGGCGCTGCTGGGCGCCAACGGCGCGGGCAAGTCGAGCACCGTGATGGCGATCGGCGGCGTGCTGCCGCTCGCGGGCGGGCGCATCGAGGTCGAGGGCCACGCACTGCACGGCCAGCGGCCCGAGCGCGTGCGCGCGCTGGGCGTGGCGGTGGTGCCGGAAGGGCATCGCGTGCTCGGCGAGCTGTCGGTGCTCGACAACCTGCGCGCCGCCGCCACCGCGCTGCCCGCGGCCGGTGTGGCCGATGCGGTCGAGCGTGTGCTCGGCGTGTTCCCAGAACTGCGCGTGAAGCTCGCGCTGCCCGCGCGTTCGCTGTCGGGTGGACAGAAGCAGATGGTCTGCATCGCGCAGGCGCTCATCGGCAAGCCGCGCTACCTCGCGATCGACGAACTCTCGCTGGGGCTCGCACCCGCGGTGGTCAAGCGGCTGGTCGAGGTGGTGCAGCAGGTCGCGCGCGAGGGCGTGGGCGTGCTGCTGATCGAGCAGTTCACGACCGTGGCGCTGGCTGTGTCGAGCCGCGCCTATGTGCTGGAGCGCGGGCGCATGGCTTTTGCGGGCTCGTCGGAAGAACTGCGCAGCCGGCCGGAGATCCTGCACAGCAGCTACCTCGCGGCGGCCTAGGCGCGCGCCTTCTGCGCCTTCTGCGCCTTCCGTGCGGTAGGCATCACGAAGGCCTGGAAGTGGTCGCGCAGCCGCGCGGTGAACTCCTCGGCGATGGCCGAAGGCGCCGACTGCGGCGAGAACGCCATCGACACCTCCACCGGGCAGCGCGGCGACAGCGGCAGGATCTTCAGGTCGCGTGCGAACACGGAGGCCACGTAGGGGTTGACGATGCCGACGCCGGTGCCCTGCGCGGCCATCATGCAGATGGTGACCGAGTAGGTCGTCTCGACCGTGGCGGCGCATTCGATGCGGTGCTGCTGCAGCGTGCGCTGGAACTGCTGGTGGATCTCGTCGTCGGCATTCAGCGTGAGCAGCACCTGCTGCTTCAGGTCGCGCACATGGATCGCGTCGCGGTGCGCCAGCGCATGCCCGGGATGCACGACGCACACCGCACTGGCCTTGTGCAGGCTGACCGCGTCGAGCTGCGGGTCGTGGAAGGCGGCGGTGCTGAGCGCGACGTCGTACAGGCCGTAGAGCAGGCCTTCGCGCAAGGCGTGCGTGCCGACGGTCTGCAGGTTGACGTGCACTTCGGGGTGCAGCCGCGAGAAGGCATGGATCACCTGCGGCATCACACCGAGCCCGAGCGCCGGCGTGCAGCCCACGCGCAGCGAGCCCGCGCCCGACTTGCGCAGCACCGCCACGCTCTGCTCGATGCGGTCCAGGCCCAGGAAGTGGCGCTGCACCGTGTCGAACAGCTGGCGCGCCTCGTGCGTGGGGCGCAGGCGGCCCTTGTGGATGTCGAATAGCTTGAGCCCGGTGGCATGCTGGATCTGCGAGAGCAGGCGGCTCACGGACGGCTGCGTGGTGTGCAGCAGGGCCGCGGCGGCGGTGGTGGTGCCGGTCTGCATCACGGCGCGAAAGGCCTCGATCTGGCGGAAGTTCAACGGGCGCGACATGCGGGGGCTCCTGGGGCTGCACGGTGCAAGGCAGAAAGCATGGCATATCTTTTCTGCATAGCCTGCGAATGAAAATGAATTTTTCAGAATGATGCTGCGTTCCTAGACTGCGCCCTATCCACCCCCTCCATCGCGCCGTCGCGGCGCACAGCAAGGAAGACGCATGACACAGCACTGGCCCCGCAGGGTCGCCGGCCTCGGCCTTCTCGCACTGGCCCTGGGCGTCGCTTCGATGTCGCAGGCATCGCAGCCGCAGGCCTACCCCGACCGGATGATCCGGCTCGTGGTGCCCTTCACCGCCGGCGGCAGCTCCGACGTGCAGGCCCGCATGCTGGCCGACCGCCTGGGCAAGCTGTACAAGCAGTCGGTGGTGGTCGACAACAAGCCCGGCGCCGGCGGGCACATCGGCGGCAAGTTCGTGGCCGATGCACCGGCCGACGGCTACACGCTGCTGCTCGGCTCGATCGGGCTGCACGCGACCTACGGCGTGTTCAAGAAGCTGAGCTACGACCCCGCGACCGACCTGAAGGTGGTCACGGTGCTGGCCGAGATGCCGCACGTCGTGGTCGCCAACCCCGCGCTGCCCGTCAACGACCTGAAGCAGCTGGTGGCGCTGGCGCGCAAGCAGCCGGACACCATCAACTTCGGCTCGGCCGGCGTGGGCTCGTCGGTGCACATGATCGGCGAGCTGTTCAAGCTCACGGCCAACGCACCGCTCGTGCACGTGCCCTACAAGGGCAGCACGGCCGCGCTGAACGACCTGCTGGCCGGGCAGATCCAGCTGATGTTCGAGAACCCGCCGACCACGCTGGCCCACATCCGCGGCGGCAAGCTCAAGGCGCTGGCCGTGACGGGCAAGACACGCCTGCCGGCGCTGCCCGAAGTGCCGACCGCGATCGAGTCGGGCTTTGCGGCCTTCGAGGCCACCTCGTGGACCACGGTGGCGGTGAGCGCCAAGGTGCCCGATGCCATCGCCGACAAGCTCAATGCCGACATCCGCAAGATCGTCGCCGCGCCGGAGTTCCGCCAGGGCCTGTCGGAGCAGGGCATGACGCCGGTGGCCAACACGCGCGACGCCGCGACGCGCTTCATCGCCGCCGAGAAGCTGCGCTGGGACAAGGTGATCCAGCAAGGCCGCATTGCAGCGGAGTGAGCCCATGTCGTCGAACCCACTTCTTGAACAACCCCGCCTCGCGCCCGTGCCCTGCCGCCGCGTGGGCGATGGCGCGCAGCACCATTTCTTCGGCTACTACAACAAGAGCGCCTGGGACCGCAGCGGGCGCTACCTGCTGGCGCAGCAGGTGCCCTGGATGGACGCCGAACTCACGCCGGCGGCGGCAGCACGCATCGGCTACTTCGACCTCCAGGACAACGACCGCTTCTATGCAGTCGGCGACACCACCGCGTGGAACTGGCAGATGGGCAGCCAGCTGCAGTGGCTCGACGGCGCGCCGGGGCGCCAGCTGGTCTACAACAGCCGCACCGGCGATGCCGATGCGTTCTACCCCGGCTTCGGCGCCACGGTGCTCGACGTCGACACCGGCGCGAAACGCCTGCTGCCGTTGCCGATCTACGTGGTGGCGCCCGACAGCCGCTGGGCCTTGAGCGTGGACTACCGGCGCCTGTACATCACGCACCGCACCATCGGCTACAGCGAAGCCGGCGGGCCGTTCGAGCTGCCGCTGGCACCGGCCGACGACGGCATCCACGCGACCGACCTGGCCACCGGCACGGCGCGGCTGCTGCTGAGCTACGAGGACCTGCGCCGGTTTCATCCGCGCGCGTCGATGGACAAGGCGATCCACTGGGTGAGCCACATCGAGGTCAACCCATCGTCGTCGCGCGTGCTGTTCCTGCACCGCTGGACCGAGCGCGTCGAGGACGAGACCTGCTTCCTGCACCGCCTGCTCACGATGAATCCCGACGGCTCCGACCTGCGCCTGCTGGAGTGCTCCGACCACCCGCTGCCGCAGCTGGCGGACGACTTCGACCCGACGGCCGTGGGCACCTTCGACTACGAGAAGTCCGAGTACCAGATCTCGCACCCGCTGTGGCAGGACGACGAGCACATCATCGTGTGGGGCCCGCACGCCGGAAAGATCCACTACCACCTGTACCACGACCGCGTGGGCGGCGAGGTCCGCGTGATCGGCGACGGCGTGCTGGTGGAGAACGGCCACATGACCTTCTCGCCGGTGAACACGCGCTGGCTGCTGAGCGACACCTACCCCGACGCCCGCACGCACGAGCGCGTGCTGTTCCTGTTCGACATGGCCACCGGCCGGCGCCACGACCTGGGCAGCTTCTACGCCTCGCCGGCGCTGAGCAAGGAGAACCGGTGCGACCTGCACCCGCGCTGGCGCCGCGACGGGCTGCAGGTGTGCATCGACTCGGTGCACGAATCGCAGCGGCAGATGTACATCGTCGACGTGTCGGGGATCGTGGGCAGCCCCTGAAAGGCGTTGCCTAGTGTGTGAGCGCCGGCGACATCGCCCGCTGCGCCTCGCGCCGCTGGAATTCGCGCGGCGACACGCCGTACTGCGCCTTGAACACGCGGCAGAAATGCGCGCTGCTGTTGAAGCCCCAGGCGAAGGCGATCTCGGACACCGAGGCCCGGCCGCCCGCGGCCTGGCGCAGCGCCTCGCTGCAGCGCTCCAGGCGCATCTGCCAGATGAAGCGGTCGAGCGTCTGGTCTTCGTCCTCGAACACGCGGTGCAGGTAGCGCTTGGAGCAGCGCAGCTGCTGCGCGATGAGGTCGAGCGACAGGGCCGGATCGGCCAGGTGGGCGTGCACGAACTGCTTCACGCGCGCCTTCAGCACGCCGGGCAGCGGCTGCGCGCCGAACTGCTCGTCGGCGTGCGTGGCGAGCGTGGAGGCCAGCAGGCCCAGCACGGTGTCGCTGACCGAACGGCCGACGGCATTGGGCAGCGAAGGCAACTGGTCGGCCAGCGAGGTGAGGAACGAACCAAGCACCGCGTACAGCCCCTGCATGGCCGGCGTGTGGGCCTCGCAGGTGTGCAGGTCGGGCATCTTCATGCCCTTGAACTGCTGGCGCGGGATCGTGATGGCCAAGAGGCGCGAGCGCTCGGGATTGGTGATGGCGTAGGGCACGCGCGGGTCGTACAGGCTCCAGTCGCCCGGGTGCAGGTGGAACTCGCGGTCGCGCTGCGAGATGTGGCCGTGGCCTTCCAGCTGCAGCACCAGCTTGTAGTGCTCGTCGAGCGCGATCTCGCGGTGCGTGTCGGGCCGCGCCACGCGGTGCGAGGGCGCCTCGATCATGAACATGCCCAGGGGGCCGAGCTCGTAGGCGTCCATGCGGGCGTCGAACGGGCCGGGGTCGAGGCACTGCACGCGCAGCGCGCCGAAGTACGACTCGTTGATGCGGCCCCAGCAGGCCTGCCGGTCGGCCGGGTGTTCGAGCCGGGTGCTGAAGTGGTGTGCGTTCATGCCGTGGTTCCCAGGGGGCGCCGGAAGCGCTGGTGCAGGATAGGCAGGTCGGCGCGCGCCATCATCGGTACTTCCACCCGGGGCGGCAGGGGCGGTGCGCTCCCGGTCAACGACCGGTGCGCGCTGGGTCAATGCCCGCGGTTCACACCTTCTCAGACGACGGGCACGCGGCCCGCGTCAGCCGGGTCGACGTTGCGGCGGTACAGCATGAGCGTCGCGATCAGCCCGCAGGCCGCGGCGGCCGTCATCCACAGGCCGGGCGCGCCCTTGTCGCCGGTCATCTCGATCAGCCCCGTGGCAATGGCCGGCGTGAAGCCGCCGAACAGCGCCGTGGCGAGGCTGTAGGCCAGCGAAAAGCCGGCGGTGCGCACGCTGACCGGCATCACCTCGGTGAGCGCCACCACCATCGCGCCGTTGTAGCTGGCGTACAGGAACGACAGCCACAGCTCCACCTCGAGCATGCGCGCGAAGCTCGGTGCGCCGACCAGCCACTTGAGCGACGGGTAGGCCGTGAGGATGGTCAGCACGGTGAACAGCACGAGCAGCGGCTTGCGCCCCACGCGGTCCGACAGCGAGCCCATGACCGGCAGCCAGAAGAAGTTGGAAATGGCCACGCACAGCGTGACGATGAGCGCGTCGGTCGTGCTCAGGTGCAGCACGGCCTTGCCGAAGGTGGGCGTGTAGACGGTGATCAGGTAGAACGACACGGTGGTCATCGACACCAGCATCATCCCGGCGACCACGAGGCCCCAGTTGGCCACCATCGAGCGGAAGATCTCGCGCACGTCGGGGCGGTGCTTGCGCGCCATGAACTCCTCGGTCTCCTGCAGCGAGCGGCGGATGATGAACAGCACCGGCACGATCAGGCAGCCGACGAAGAAGGGAATGCGCCAGTAGAAGTCACCGATCTCCTGGGGCGTGAAAGTCACGTTGAGCCAGTAGCCGAGCGCGGCGGCGACGACGATGGCCACCTGCTGGCTGGCCGACTGCCAGCTCACGTAGAAGCCCTTGCGGCCCGGCGTGGCCATTTCCGACAGGTACACCGACACCCCGCCCAGCTCCACGCCGGCCGAGAAGCCCTGCAGCAGCCGTCCGACCAGCACCAAGAGCGGCGCGATGACGCCGATGGTCGCGTAGCTCGGCACGCAGGCGATGAGCAGCGTGCCGACGGCCATCAGCGCGAGCGTGACGATCAGCCCCTGGCGGCGGCCGACGCGGTCGACGTACGCGCCGAGAAAGATGGCGCCCAGCGGCCGCATCAGGAAGCCCGCGCCGAAGGTCATGAAGGTCAGCATCAGCGACGCGAACTCGTTGCCCGCGGGGAAGAAGGCCTTCGAGATCTGCGTGGCGTAGAAGCCGAACAGGAAGAAATCGAACATCTCCATGAAGTTGCCGCCGGTCACGCGCAGGACGGTGGCGAATTTCGAGGAGGAATGCGCGTTGGCAGGCGCGGAAGTCATGGTGTGTCCCCTGGGGCGGTGTTGTGGGCCCAAGGGTAGGTCGGGGTTCCCGACCTGCACCTGACGAAGGGAGTCAGGTAGCTGTCAATGCAGCGCCGCGCGTGCTTGGGCGCTTGTGCAGGTGCCTTGTGCGGCGCAATCCAAAGGAAGGGTCTTCAGTCCTCATGTCGATTGAAATCGGCCAGGAGTTGCCATGGATCACCGTCGGGGATGGAAGTCGAACTACTGGTCAGCGCAGCTTGACGGGCTCTGAGACCAGATATTGGCGACGGATTTGAATATCACTGAGTCTCGTGGCGGTCCAGGGATCTTTGTCGGGGCCGTTCAGATAGGTGAACCTGACCTCAACATCAAAATCCCCCTGTGGCTGCTTCAGCGGTGAGTACAAGAATGAGCCGCCATTGAAATAGGGCAAGCCATGAAGCGGGGCCATTTCAAATTGAAGGTTACCCCCGTCCGGGCTCCACCCATGCACGACCTTGAGCTGCAGCAGCTCCTCTAGGCGCTCGCGTGGGATGTTCATTGGGGGACGGAAATCGATCTGGAACCACGCTGGCTCGAAGCCCGCGCCGCCATCCCGTTTCGGGATCGTGCTCACGTCGATGCCGGTCCACTTGTTCAAAAAATCCGAATCGAAATCGAATCTGGAGCTGGTGTTCGGCCTCAACCCCATACCCGTGCCGGTGACAGGAAGCAACTGCTTCAGACTGTCGAACTCAGCCTCGCCGCGAATCACCTGCATGGCCGCACCGATGAACTCGATGGTCTGCTCGCGCTGCGCGTCGGTGTAGCGGAAGTTGTCATAGGCAGCCTGAGCCCTCTGCGCCTCTACCTTGTACGCCGCACGTTGAGCTTTCTTCTCGGCTTCAGTTTGCATGGCTGATTCCTCCCGGGGTACCGCTCTCCCGGGCCTGGACGGCGTAGCGGAGAGCAGTTGTGCAAAAGCCGGGTTCAGGCAGCAGATTGTCAGGATCACCGCTCTAAAGGCGCTCGACCAACTCGTCGCATGCGAAGCTGTCTTCTTCCCAGGGGGGCATGTGGTCGCCAGAGCCGCCTCCCTTGGCTTTAGCCATCGCATCCAGGTCGATGGACAGGCCGCCAAGGCCGACGTCTTAAAGGTCATTTGCGGCCTCTCGTGCACTGCGGCTCTGTTCAAAGCCTCTGTTGTCCGCTCGATGGAAAAAGCCTGTTCAGTTCGGTCGCCAGTCGATCGGACCCCAGCAACTGCCACCACGCGTACACAGGTTGCCGCTGCCTGGTCGTGGGGTTTGGGGCATCCATCACTCCTAGCCACTGGCCTTCGCTATAGGTGCATGTGCGCTGCTCAAGGGGGCGAAGCGGTCAAAGCGTCGTCTGCAAACACCGCCGCGCAGTGCCCGTCCTTCGGGGCGCGCTCACCGGCCTGAGGCAGATGGCGGAGCTTCTGGTCGTTGCGCTTCTTGATCTGCTCGGGCGTCAAGTAGTCGCGGATGATTTGAAGACGCACAAGCCTCTGCGCTGTCCAGGGATCCTTGTCCGGGCCGTTCAGGTAGGTGAATCTGACTTCAACATCAAAATCCTCCTGTGGCTGCTTCAGGGGTGAATACAGGAATGAGCCGCCATTGAAATATGGCAAGCCATGGAGCGGAGCCATCTCCCACCGAAGATTTCCCCCGTCCATGGTCCACCCATGTACGACCTTGAGCTGCAGCAGCGTCTCCAGGCGCTCGCGCGGGATGTTCATTTCGGGGCCGAAGTCGATCTGGAACCACACAGGTTCGAAGCCCGCGCTGCCATCCCGCTTCGGAATCGTGCTCATGTCGATGCCGGTCCACTTATTCAAGAAACTCGAATCGAAATCAAATCTGGCGCTGGTGTTTGGCTTCAGCCCGATGCCCGTGCGCAGGACAGGCAGCAAGCGTTTCAAGCTGTCGAACTCGACCTCGCCACGAATCACCCTCATCGCCGCCGCGATGAACTCGATCGTCTGCTCGCGCTGCGCGTCGGTGTAGCGGAAGTTGTCATAGGCATCCTGGGCTCTTTGAGCCTCCTCCTTGTAGGCCTCGCGCTGGGATTTCTTCTCGGCTTCAGTTCGCATGGCTGGCTGCTTCTGAGGTGCCGCTACCCCGACCTCTAAGGGCGTAGCGGAGCGCAGTTGTGCAAAAGCCGGGTTCAGGTAGATGATTGTCAGAATCACCGACCCAAAGGCGCTTGACCAGTTCGTCGCACGCGAAGCCGTCTTCTTCCCAAGGCTGCATGCGGTAGCCGGTGCCACCTCCCTCGGCTTTGGCCATCGCATCCACGTCGATGGACAGGCCGCCGAGGCCCACGTTTTCAAGGAGGTCATAGGCAGCCTTTCGTGCCAGGGGAAGTTCGATTGGAAGAATGTCGGAGAACGCGATGGGCTTGTTCACGGTGGGAGGGTCGCGTTTGACATGCGCCGCGATGCGGGTCAGTTGCCAGTAGTACATGCCGATGACCATGCGGTGTAGTCCCGCGCGAGCGCTGGGCTCATTGGGCACGGGGGTTGTGCCGGCCAATTCGAATATTCTGGAAGGCATCACGCTCTTCCAGAATCCCCGCATGCTGGGCAGATTCTTGTAGTCATCGGGGAACTGCTGCGCCATGGCTGCCACCCAGAAGAACTGCTGCGCATGGCGTGCCTCGTGGTACATGGTGCTAGCGAATTCTCGAACGCACTCCGTCAACTCTGTGGAGTCACCGCTCTTTGCAGCATCGATCATGAACGTGACTCCGCGTTTGCAGGCCACGAGCAACCAGTCGTTGGTGCGCATCTGCCCCTTGAGATCCTTGTCGTCGGGCTTCATGCCAAGCGCAATGGCCTCGGAGTCTCTCGGTATCAAAAATGTCGGCATCGCCCCCTCTGGCAGGCCGAACGACGTTGTGGCGAGTGCGCCCCCGATATTCGCCCTGAGTGTTCCAAGCAGGCTCTTGAAATCCTCTTCACCCAACGGCCAAGTCGCTTCCTTCCAATTGAGCGCCATCAACGCCGGTTTGATGGCCTTCACATAGGCGCCAATCACTGGGTACTCCCAGCGCGTCGCATCCTTGGCCTTCGGCTCGCTCTTTCGCAACCCCCAGTTGTTCGGATCGCAACTGGTGTGAACCGGTGCTTTGCCTTCGCTGGTGGCCTTGTCTTCATTGGCCTCGTGGTCCTTGCCCCCAATTTTCTTCTTTGGCGTGCGCTGCTCGGCCACCATACCACCATCGTGCTCGTAGGTCTGTGTCGCGGGCGTTTGCACAAAGGGCGTGTAGCTGGCCAGCACGCCATCTTCTGAATTTCGCAGCACCTCCACGGTTGTGATTTGACGCACCATGCTCTGTACGACCTCGGTCTCGCCCTGGTCGTTGGACTTGCCCTCGATGGTTCTGCCGCCTTGGAAGGTGATGCGGTATTTTTGCTCTGGCAAGCGCAGTCCACCCGCGTGCTCGATCAACACGAAGTGCTCTTCGATCAGATTCTGTTTCTCGGCAAAGCCTGCCTGGGGAAATACCGGATACAGCGCGTCGAGGCTCATAGGCCCGACCTGCGCATGCAGCGCCGCATGCTCCTGCCAGGTGCCGGCAGTGCCATGCTTGATGCCGCTCTCGCTCCACTCCGAGTAGCTGCCCCCGCCGATGATCACGACCTTCTTCTTGGCGGCGATGTGTAGCTCGCCCTCCACGCTCTTGATGACGACGTCCTTGTGCGCAACAAGAACCACCTCGTCGCTGTGCGCCTGGATCTCGATCGGGTCTTCGCTCGCGATGAGCTTGACGCCCTTCTTGTGCGTGAACGCGCGGATGCCCTCGGCTGCGCTGGCCAGCCAGCACTTGGCGGTGCCGATGGAGGTGTGCCCCTGGCTCGTGAAGGCTGTGTGCTCTCCGGTGTGCAAGTGAATGCTGCCGGGCGTGCTGGCCTCGATGCCCGCGGGGCTGGCGAGCACGAGGTGTGGTTCGTTTAGTTCAGGAAAGCGGCCATCCTCGTCCTGTCCTTCCTTGCCTTGAATCGCGTCGTTCTGCGCCTTCAAGGCCTTCTGCACGATGTCTTGATCGGTGCCTTGCTCTTGCGCCTTGTGCACTTGAGCTGCTTCGGCCAGTGCGTCGTGCTGGTCCTGTGCCGCTTTTAGTCGCTGAACCGTCTCTCCCATGTCCTTGGCATGGTTCGCCGCGTTGCCCCTTGCTTCGGTGGTGAT
>NZ_JBWKOY010000014.1:0-129140 GCF_059416345.1 Variovorax sp. GW821-FHT09D07 | reverse complement strand
GCAGCGAAATCAAGGAGGAGGGCGAAGCCCGGGGGACATTCGCGGAGGGAAGTACCCGGTGGCCTGGGCACGCGCCCCGAACCGACTCTCGAAACGCAACAGACGACAGAAATGACAAGACTCATCGCCATCGACTGGGGCACAAGCTCGCTACGCGGTGCATTGCTCGACCCGAGCGGACAGGTCATCGAAGAGCGCAGCGACGCCCGCGGCATCCTCACCGTGCCTGAGGGCGGTTTCCCCGCCGTGTTCGAGTCGCTGTTCGGCGACTGGATGCGCCTGGAAGACACGCGCTGCCTGATCTCCGGCATGGCCGGCAGCAAACAGGGCTGGGTCGAAGCGCCCTACTGCCCCTGCCCCGCGGGCCGCGTGGAAGTGGGTCGCAAGATCATCGACATCGCCGCCCTCCCCGGCGCGCGCATCGCCATCGTTCCCGGCCTCAGCGACGAGCACGCCGGCGTGCCCGACGTGATGCGCGGCGAAGAGGTGCAGATCCTCGGCGCCATGACGATCACCGGCCTGGACGACGGCGTCTTCGTGCTGCCCGGCACCCACAACAAATGGGCCACGGTCAAGAAGGGCCGCGTCGCCGGCTTTCGCACCTACATGACGGGCGAGTTCTACGCGCTGCTGAGCCAGCACTCGATCCTGGGGCGCACGCTCGACGCCGCCGCGCCGCTCGACGAAGCCGCGTTCCTCGAAGGCGTCACGCGCTCCGAGAACGGCCACGGTCTGCTGCACAACGCCTTCGGCACCCGCACGCTCGCGCTGTTCGAGCGCATGCCCAAGGAAGAGCTGTCGAGCTACCTGTCGGGCCTGCTCATCGGCGAGGAGCTGCGCACGCAATCCGTACAGGCCGTCGGCGAGGTCGTGCTGATCGGCTCTTCCACCCTCACCCAACGCTACACCCTGGCCCTGCGCGCCACCGGCGTCGCCACGCGCACGCTCGGCGCCGAAGCCACCTGGGCCGGACTGCACACGCTGTCCGGCTTCCTCGACACCGACAGGACACCCGCCCCATGACCACGCCCCTCGACAAATTCAACGCCGCGATGCAGGCCCTGCCGCTCGTGGCGATCCTGCGCGGCCTCTCGCCCGCCGAAGCCGCCGACGTGGGCGACGCCATCGTCGAGCCCGGCTTCCGGCTGCTCGAAGTGCCGCTCAATTCGCCGCAGCCGCTGGAGAGCATCGCGCTGATGCGCCAGCGCTTTCCCACCGCGCTGGTCGGCGCGGGCACCGTGCTCGACGCCAAGCAGGTGCGCGAAGTGCATGCGGCCGGCGGCGAGCTGATCGTGTCGCCCAACTTCAATGCCGACGTCATCGCCGAGGCCGCGCGCCTGGGCATGGCGTGCCTGCCCGGCGTGATGACGCCGACCGAGGCCTTCGGCGCGCTCGCGGCCGGCGCCACGGGCCTCAAGCTGTTCCCGGCCGAACTGGCCTCGCCCGCCGTGGTCAAGGCCCTGCTCGCGGTGCTGCCGGCCGGCACGCCCGTGATGCCCGTGGGTGGCATCGCCCCCGACAACATGGGCGCGTGGCGCGCGGCTGGCGCCGCCGGCTTCGGTATCGGCTCGTCGCTCTACAAGCCCGGCAAGACCGCCGCCGCCGTGCGCGAAGACGCGCAGCGCTTCGTGGCGGCCTGGGCCGGCCTGGCCCGCGCCTGATCCGGCACGAACAATTCACCCACCACAAGAAAGAAGGAGACCCCCGTGATGTCCGCCGATTCCGAATACGCCAGCCCCGCCGTGCGCCAGTTGCGCGAAGACCTCGCGCTCGCGCTGCGCGCCGCGGCCCACCACGGGCTGTCCGAAGGGGTGTGCAACCATTTCAGCGTGTTGCTGCCGGGCGCGCAGGACCGCTACCTGATCAACCCGCGCGGGTTGCACTGGAGCGAGATCGGTCCCGACGACATCGTGCTGATCGACGTGCACGGCGAAGTGCTCGCGGGCCGCCACCGCGTGGAGCCCACCGCCCTCTTCATCCATGGCGCGGTGCACCGGCTCACGGGCCACGCCGTGGTGCTGCATTGCCACATGCCCTACGCGACGGCGCTGACGCTCACGGTCGACCGCGCGCTCGACCCCACCGCCAGCCAGAACGCCATGCGCTACATGAACCGCATCGCCATCGACGCCGAGTACAACGGCCTGGCATTGGACGACGCCGAGGGCGAGCGCATCGCGCGCGCCATGGCCGGCAAGGACGTGGCCTTTCTCGCGAACCACGGCGTGATCGTGGCGGGCGGCACCATCGCGCATGCCTACGACGACCTGTACTACCTGGAGCGCGCCTGCCTGCACCAGGTGATCGCGCAATCGACCGGGCGCCCGCTGGTGCCCGTCAACGCCAAGCTGGCCGCGCATGTGGCGGCGCAGATCCAGGGCGAGAGGGAACAGTCCGATCTGTTCTTCGAAGCCCTGCGGCGCATGCTGCCGGCCCCGCAACGCTGAAAAAGCGTGCGCGCAGCGGCTTACAGCTCTTCATGCGATTTCGCTTCCGGCTTACAAGAACTTCACATAATGGCGCGACGATGAGGCATCGCAATCACTCCCCAGGAGTCGCCATGAAAAAGCTGACATTCGCCTTCGGTGCTGCCGCCCTGCTGTCGCTGGCCGCCCTCACCGCGCCGGCCCATGCCCAGGCCGGCGGCCCGTTCATCCAGGCCCAGGTGTACGTGACGCCGGCGCCGCCGCGCCATCACTACTACGCCCCGCCGCCGCCCCCGCGCCACTACCACCCGGGCTACTACGACGGTCCGCGTCGCCACGGCTATTACGACCACGGCCGCCGCGACTGGGAAGGCCGTCGCCACGGCCGCCGGGACAACGACGGCGACGGTGTGCCCAACCGTTACGACCGCCGCCCCAACAATCCCTACCGCTACTGACGTCCTCAGGCCGGCGGGCTCGCATAGGCGGGCCGCTCGGTCGACAGGCTCTGCTTGAGCTGGCGCGTGACCTCGTCGGCCAGCACCTCGGGCAGCCCCGCTTCCACGCCCGCCAGCGCCTGGCGCGCCGCATCGTCGGGCGAGGTCTTGGGACCGGGCAGGCGCGCCGCCATGTCGGTGTCCATGAGCGCCACGTGCAGGCTCGTGACCTGCGTGCCCTGCCCCGCCAGCTCGTTGCGCAAGCCGTTGCTCAGCGACCAGGCCGCCGACTTGGTGGCGCTGTAGGTCGCCACGCCGGGGAACGTCGTCCAGGCCAGGGCCGACAGCACGTTGAGGACCGCACCACCGCCATTCGACGCGAGCACGGGCGCAAAGGCCTGCGTGAGCGCCCAGGGGCCGAAGAAGTTGGTCTCGAACTCGGCGCGCGCCGCGGCCACTGCGTCGGCCGAACCCAGGAAGCTCGATCCGCGCGAGATGCCCGCGTTGTTGACCAGCAGCGTCACGTCGCCGCAGGCGCGCACGGCGGCCTCGATCTGCGCGGGCTGCGTCACGTCGAGCGCCACGGGCACGACGCCCGCGAGCGTGATGCTCTTCGGGTCGCGCGCGGCCCCGTAGACCTTGCGTGCGCCGGCCGCGAGTGCCGCCTTGGCGAACGCCAGGCCGAGCCCCCGGTTGGCACCGGTGATGAAGACGACGGAATCCTTGATCTGCATGGCGAACCTTTCGTTGATGAAAAGAAAAAGTGAGCGCTTCAGGCCTGCGCCACGCGGCGCAGCAGTCCCTGGGTCGTGCGCGGCCAGCCCACGCGGCCGAACCACGCACCGCCCGCGATGGCCGAGGCGATGACGATGCCGTACACCACCAGCGCCACACCCTGCGCCGCGAACACGCCGGTGAGCCCGCCGCCCCAGCGCAGCGCCAGCCAGCCGCCCGTGCCCGCCACGGCGAGCCGCGCGATGTTGCCGAGCACCGGCCACAGCAGCCGGCCCGCACCCTGCGAGGCGAAGTACAGCACCAGCCCGACGCCGAAGAAACCGTACAGCGGCCCCACCACGCGCAGGTAGTGTGCGCCGGTCTCGAGCATCACGGGGTCGTGGCCGAACAGCATCAGCCACGGACGCGGGAACAGCGCGGCAGCCAGCCCGATGACCTCGGCCATGCCGAAGGCCAGCGCCGCGCCGGCCCAGGTGGCACGCAGCGCACGCTCGCGCAGCCCCGCGCCCATGCAGGTGCCGACCATCGCGACCAGCGGCGCACCGAGGCCGAACACCAGCGGCACCAGCAGGTACTCGAGCCGCGACGCGGTGCCGTAGCCGGCCAGCGCGCCCGCGCCGAAATGGCCGGTGAGCGCGGTGGCGATGCCGATCGACAGGTTGGTCGCCACGGTCGACACCGTGCCCACCAGCCCGATGTGCAGGATGTCGCGGAACAGCGGCCAGCGCATCTGGAACGCCGCCAGCGTGGGCCGCAGCAGGCTGCGCGGCGAGCGCAGGTAGGCGATGAGCGCGAGCGAGCCCAACAGGTAGTACAGCAGGAGCGCCAGCGCCCCGCCCGCGATGCCCATGCCGCCCCACGGCCCGATGCCGAAGATCAGGAGCGGCGATGCCGGAATGAGGAATACCACGCCCACCACCGTCACGTTGGCCGGCACCGCCATGTTGCCGGTGCCGCGGATGATGGCGGACAGCGAGTTGAAGAGCCACACCAGCACCGCGCCCGCGAACACCCAGTTCGAGTACGTGAGCGCGGCTTCCAGCGCGGCGCCGGTGCCGCCCATCACGCCGTACAGCCAGCGCCCGCCCAGCAACAGCGCGAGCGTGAAGCACAGGCCGAAGCCGATCGCGATGACCACCGCATGCCACACCAGCGCATCGGCGTCGCCCCGGCGGCGCGCGCCCAGCGCACGCGCGATCGACGAGGCGATGCCGCCGCCCATCGCGCCGCTGGAGGTCATCTGCATCAGCATGACGATGGGGAACACCAGCGCCATGCCGGCCAGCGCGTCGGTGCCGAGCTTGCCGACGAAGTACGTTTCGATGAGCCCGACGGAGGCCTGCGCCAGCATCACGAGCACATTGGGCGCGGCCAGCCGCAGCAGCGTGGGGATGATGGGCGCCTCGAGCAGGCGGCGCGTGCGCGGGTCGAGGTCGCCGTTCGCTTGTTGCGTGGTGGTCATGCGGGTCTCCGGCAGTCAGGCGCGTGCGGCGGCGTTGGCGGTGGCCGCGGCTGGTGCAGCGGCGGTCTTGGCGGGACGGCGGATCGCCATCACGATCAGCGCCGCGAACAGGCAGGCCGCGCCGGCCGTGTACAGCGCCGGCGTGTAGGTCAGCAGCAGCGTGCGCGCAAAGCCCGCGCCGTAGGCCGCGGTGGCCGCGCCCAGCTGGTGGGCGGCGAAGATCCAGCCGAACACCAGCCCGACCTTGGCGGGGCCGAAGGCAGCGCCCGCGAGCTTGACGGTCGGCGGCACGGTGGCGATCCAGTCCAGGCCGTAGAACATCGCGAACAGGCCCAGGCCGTAGATCGTGAACTCCGAATGCGGCAGCCAGAACAGCGACAGCCCGCGCAGGCCGTAGTACCAGAAGAGCAGCTTGCGGTTGTCGTAGCGGTCGGACAGCCAGCCCGACAGGATGGTGCCGACGAAGTCGAAGGCGCCCATCATCGCGAGCACCGAGGCGGCGGGCACGGCGCTCATGCCGTAGTCGCCGCACAGCGAGATGAAGTGCGTCTGCACCAGGCCGTTGGTGCTCAAGCCGCAGATGAAGAAGGTGCCGGCCAGGATCAGGAAGGTGCGGTTGGTCGCCACCTCGCGCAGCACGCGGAACGGCGTGGCGAAATTCATCGTGAACGCGGGCGCCGGCGCCGGCTGCGTGCCGGGCGCCTCACCGTAGGGCAGCAGGCCGATGTCCGACGGCCGGTTGCGCACCAGGCACAGCGCGAGCAGCGCGATCACCACGCTGCCCACCACGATCGGCACGATGGCCGAGCGCCAGCCCCAGTGCTCGATCATCCAGGCCGCCAGCGGCAGGAAGGCCAGCTGGCCGGTGGCCGCGCTGGCCGTGAGCATGCCCACGACCAGGCCGCGCCGCGCGACGAACCAGCGGTTGGCCACCACGGCGCCGAGCACCAGCGCCGTCATGCCGGTGCCCAGGCCGAGCATCAGACTCCACAGCACGAACAGCTGCCACAGCTGCGAGGCCGTGGTGACCAGCGCCATGCCCAGCCCGACCAGCGTGAGGCCGGCGCACATCACCGCGCGCAGGCCGTAGCGTTCCATCAGCACCGCGGCGAACGGGCCCATGAGGCCAAACAGCGCAAAGCGCAGCGCAAGCGCGGACGATATCTGCTCGGTGCTCCAGCCGAACTCCTCGCCGAGCGGCTTCATCATCGCGCCCGGCAGGCCGAGCGCGGCCGACATGGTGAGCATGGTCAGGAAGGTGACGGCGGCGACGATCCAGCCGTAGTGGATGCCGCGGCGCTGCAGCCATGCGGAGACGTGGGTGGCGAACATGGGACCTCTGGAACTGTTGGAATGGGTCGGGGGAGAAACGAAGAGACAGGGAATCCGGCCGCGCGGCTTCGTAGACGCGGAACGTGTTCGTTGTGGGGGGTGGCGGGACGCGTCAGTCCTGCACGTCGACCGGCTCGCCCGTGCCCAGCAGCGCGAGCGACTCGTCGATGAGCGCATGCAGTGCCAGCACGCGCTCCACGCCCAGCAGCGCATTGAGCTTGAGCTGTGCCGTCTTCCAGTGCTGTTGCGCTTCGCGCCACTTGGCGTCGCCGGCGTCGGTGAGCGACACCAGCCGGCTGCGCGCATCGGCGCCCGCCACTTGCGCCACCCAGCCCGCGGTGATGAGCGGCTGCAAGTTGCGGCTCAGCGTGGACGCGGTCATCTTCAACTCGCCCGCCAGGTCGACCGGGCGCATCGGGCCCAGGCGCTTGAGATGCGACAGCAGCGAGTACTGCGTGGTCTTGAGGCCGCTGCGCGACACCTCGGCGTCGTAGTGCTGCGTCAGGCGGCGCATCAGCTGGCGCGTCTTGAAGCTGGTGCAGCCGCGGGGTTGGGTGGGTGTGTCCATGGGGTATTATTGTATGTGCAACTATTGCATATGCAATCAACCCCTCCCCGCAAAGCCCCCAGCAGGAACACAGGCATGACGCAGCAAGCTTTCACCGACACCCCCTCCAATCTGCTCGACGCATGGATCGCCGAAGAACGGCAGATCGCCGAACGCCTCGAGAACGGTCCCGGCCCCGGGCTCGCGCGCCCCGAGCAGGTCGCCGGCAAGACTGGCCTGGAGGTCATGCAGGCCATGCTCAACGGCGAGATTCCCTACGCCGCCATCGCCAAGACGCTGGACTTCACCATCGTCTCGGTCAGCAAGGGCATCGCCATCTTCCAGGGCACGCCGCTGCCGCAGCACCTGAACCCGCTGGGCACCATCCATGGTGGCTGGGTCGCGACGATGCTCGACTCGGCGCTGGGCTGCTCGGTCCACACCATGATGCCGCCCGGTCGCGCGTACACGACGGCCGAACTCAGCGTGAACTACGTCAAGGGCCTCACGCCGAAGGTGCAGCGCGTGCGCGCCGAGGGCAAGGTGATCCACTGCGGCAAGCAGCTCGCCACCGCCGAGGCGCGGCTGGTCGGGGCGGACGGCACGCTGTATGCGCATGCGACGACGACGTGCCTGGTGTTCGAGGTGCCGGCGGGGCGGTGAAGCAAGGGCCCCGTCTTCGTTGAACCGCAGGGCGCCCCGCCCTCCTCTGAAGGCCGACATATGTCGGCCTTTTTCGTTGGGGCGTTCGGCGAGAAAGTCGTCATCGCCAACCAAGGAAAAGACTGCCATGGCCGCCATGGGCTGGCCGGCGGCGGAACCCTCCGTCGCCGAACCCGAAGGCACCGCCTGCGTTCGCGCGAGGCAGCCCGCAGAGGACCCAACCAGATGACAACGACACTTACCGAAAAGACTTTTGCCGAGCTGTTCACCTATGCGGGCGGCACGAACGGCTCTCGCGTCAACGCCCAAGGCTTCATCGAGCCCTGCGCCACGCCGCGCTTCGACTTCGATCCGATCACGAAGGTGGCGAAGGGGCTGCTCATTGAAAACGCGCGAATCAACCAATTGGCATTTTCGTCGCGATTTGAAAACGCGGTCTGGGCGAAGACGAGCGTCACCGCCGTGCCTGGCGCAGCCCAGGCGCCGAACGGACGTTGGGATGCTTGCAAGCTGACCTTGCTCAACGGCGGGATCGCGTCCGTGGGCCGCGCGTCGCAGACGACTGCCAAAGCGGCGGCCGCAATCACCTACGCCTTTTCTTTCTATGCGAAGGCCGCAGGCTCTTCGAATGGATGGACCTTCGCTTCCGGCGCGACAACAGGCGAAAGAATCAGCTTCGCATTCGACCTGTCGGCCTTGACCATCTCCCTCTTCACCATCTCTGTCTTTACGGAGGTGTCGAAACGGATCGTCGATGTCGGCGGTGGGTGGCGCAGGGTCGAGATCGTCTTCACGACAGACGCATCCGCGGCGCTGACCGCGGCCGTCTACCCCGGCGCAGCGACTGCCGGCACCGGTCCCGGCGACGGCGTCGCCGGCCTCTACATCTGGGGTGCGCAGCTCGAAGTGGGTGCGTTCGCCAGCTCCTACATCCCCAGTTGGGACGGGGTCACGGCACGCGCCTCCATCGGCAGCTACTGCGACGCCAAGGGCATCCTGCGCTATGCGGCGGCAGGCGTTGCGCGCAACAGCTACGAGCCGTCGAACCGGGCGCTGCCGCCTGTGCTGATGGTCGAAGAGCAGCGCACGAACATCTTGGCCAAGAGCAACGACATGCACCTATGGTCGGGTGGAGGAATGGTGCGCAACACTGGCAAGACGGCACCAGACGGCTCGCTCCGAGCAGCGGAGTTCTCGGGGCCGGCCACTTCGCCCAATTTCCTGTCCGTTGCGGCTACGGCAACAGTGATGACGTACTCGGTTTATCTCAAGAATGTTTCGCGAACCGCCGTCATCGACCTGCTGCTGCGAAATAACACGACTGCCTTCAACGGCGCGCCTGGGAGCGTGAACCTCCACAGCGCCACTCCCTCAATCTCGGGTACTGGTTGGGAAATGCGAGACGTCGGCGGGGGCTGGTTCCGGTGCACCTACACATCGAACATGCCAATCGCGGTCGGCGATACGCTGACCTGCTACGCAGTGGCCTCAGGTGCTCGACCAGACAATGGCGCCTGCCTCGCGTGGGGCGCCCAACTCGAAGCCGGCACGTTCGCCACCAGCTACATCCCTAGCACCGAGACCTTCACTGGCCGTGCGTCCATCGGGACCTATTTCGACTCGACGGGTGTGATGAAGACTGCCGCGGCTGGCGCGGCGCGGATGACCTACAACCCAACCGATCTGAGCATCGCGCCGTGGCTGATGCAGGAGGGGCAAAGCACGAACCTGCTGCTCAACAGCCAGATCGCCGCTGGGGTCGCCGGCGGGACCACGCCGCCACTGGTCTCCAGCGAAACGGTGGACGGAGAAGCCTGCGTTGCAACGACCTTCACACCGGCCATGACCTCCACGGGCTACGCGGGTTGTCGCATGCAGGGTGGTTCCGGAATTGGCGCAACGGTCATGGGAGGCACCGCCTACAGTTCGAGCAGCTACGTGAAACTCAGTCGACCGCTGACCGGAAGCGAGTCGATCACGATGTACTACACGGGCATCTCCGCGCTTGGCTCATTCATCATCACTGCGGCGAATTCGGCCCAGTTCGTGGACAGATTCACGCGGGCGGTTGTTCAAAATGTGACGGCTGCGGGCAGCACCAGCGGAGGGGTCTACCCGGTCGTCAACGCAAACACGGTTGTCACAAGCACTCTGACTGTCTGGATATGCAAAGGCCAGGTCGAGGTGGGACCTGTTGCAACCAGCTACATCCCCACGACGACCGCAACGGTCACCCGAGCGGCGGACGCCGCCACCTCGACCGCGGCCACCCGCCAGGCAGACACGGCAACCTCCGCGGCCACGACACGCGCCGGCGACGTCATTCGCGTCGACACGACCAAAGGCTGGTGCAATGCCGCCGAAGGCACCCTCTTCATGGAGTTCGGACGGCCGAGAGAAGGAGACTCGTCGACGCGCAACCTGATCGAGATTGGCTCCGCCATCGCCAACCGGGTCGGCATCGGCTTCAATACGACGGGGTCCGCCTACGCGTATTCCAACGCCAATGGCGTGTCAGGCCCAAGCACGCCAGGGGTCGGACTCCTCGGCACCCCCGTTGGAAGCCCGGTCAAGACCACGGTCAGCTATGGCGCCGACGGCCTTCGCTACGGATGCAACGGCCAGTTGTTCAAAGCGGACATGACGACGGTCCCGCCCATGAACTTCCTGGGCATCGGGAACCTTGCCACCGGCGGCAACCAGCCGTTCCTTCATGTCCGATCGGTGCGATACCAACCGCAGAAACTGACGGATGCGGAAGTCGTGGCCTTGACGGCCTAAAGCCCCCGGCCGAGCGCTTCGCAGTAAACCCTCAACCCGTAAGCCAAAGGAAAACCCACCCCTCCCCGTCAGTGATAATTGTTCTCATCAGCGACGCACCCGCCGTCGCCGATGCCTTTTCTAGAACACCTCACCGCACCTGGAGGATCCTCTTCATGACCGACCGTTCCGGCCCCCAGGGCCGCGTGGCGCACGCCCTCCTCGGCGTTTCCGCCGCCTGGCTCGCCCTCACCGCCCTGCCCGCGCACGCCGCCAATGACGAGCTCACGCTCTACACGACGCGCGAGCCGGCGCTGATCCAGCCACTGATCTCGGCGTTCAGCGCGCAGAGCAAGATCAAGGTCAACACGGTGTTCGTGAAGGACGGCCTGCTGGAACGCGTGAAGGCCGAAGGCGCGCGCTCGCCGGCCGACGTGCTGATGACGGTGGACATCGGCAACCTCGTCGACCTCGTCGAAGGTGGCGTGACGCAGCCGGTGAAGTCGGCCGCGCTCGAGTCGGCCATTCCGGCCAACCTGCGCGGCGCCGACGGCCAATGGTTCGCGCTCTCGCTGCGCGCACGCGTGCTGTACGCCGACAAGAACCAGCCGCTGACCAGTTTCCGCTACGAAGACCTGGCCAACCCGAAGTACAAGGGCAAGGTCTGCATCCGCGCCGGCCAGCACCCCTACAACACGGCCCTGGTGGCCGCGATGATCGCGCACGACGGCGAAGCCAAGACCGAGCAGTGGCTGCGCGGCGTCAAGGGCAACCTGGCGCGCAAGGCCACCGGCGGCGACCGCGACGTGGCGCGCGACATCCTCGGCGGCATCTGCGACATCGGCGTGGCCAACTCGTACTACGTGGGCCAGATGAAGAGCGCCAAGGAAGGCACCGACGCGCGCAAGTGGGGCGACGCCATCAAGGTGATCCGCCCGACCTTCGCCAGCGCCAAGAGCGGCGGCACGCACGTGAACATCAGCGGCGCGGCCGTGGCCAAGAACGCGCCGCAACGCGCCAACGCGGTCAAGCTGCTCGAGTTCCTGGTGTCGGAGCCGGCCCAGGCGCTGTACGCCGACGCCAACTACGAGTACCCGGTGCGCAAGGGCGTGGCCCTCGACCCGATCATCGGTCAGTCCATCGGCGAACTGAAGGTCGACCCGCTGCCGCTGACCGAGATTGCCAAGTACCGCAAGCAGGCCAGCGCCCTCGTCGACAAGGTCGGCTTCGACCAGTGACCTTGCATGGCCGGGCACACCTTGCCGGCAACTGAATGCTGATTGCGCGGCGCCAGCCGCCGGGCCTGCGCGCCGCGGGCCCGGCATGGCGCTGCGCGTCGTTCCTGATCGCACTCGGCGTGCTCGCGCCGGTGCTCACGCTGGCCTGGCTCGCGTTCGGCTCGGGCGTCGGCCACTGGGGGCCGCTGTTCGCGCACGTGCTGCCGCAGGCGGCGCTCAACACGGCGCTGCTGCTCGCGGGCGTCGGCACCCTCGTTCTCGTGATCGGCACCGGCTGCGCCTGGCTGGTCACGGCGCATGACTTTCCCGGCCGCGGCGTGCTCAACTGGGCGCTGCTGCTGCCGCTGGCGATGCCGACCTACATCGTCGCCTTCGCCTACCTCGACCTGCTTCACCCGATCGGCCCCGTGCAGGGCGCGATCCGCTGGATGCTGGGCTTCGACAGCCCGCGCCAGTTCCGCCTGCCCGACCTGCGCTCGATGCCGGGCGCGATCTTCGTGCTGGGCTTCGTGCTCTACCCGTACGTCTACATGACGGCGCGCGCGATGTTCATGACCCAGCCGGCGCACCTGCTGGAAGCGGCGCGCACGCTGGGCGAGAACCGGCGCGGCGCGTTCTTTCGCGTGGCGCTGCCGCTGGCGCGGCCGGCGCTGGCCGTCGGCCTGAGCCTGGCGCTGCTCGAGACGCTCAACGACATCGGCGCCTCCGAATTCCTCGGCGTGAACACGCTGACGGTGGCGGTCTACACCACCTGGATCACGCGCTCCGACCTGGCCGGCGCCGCGCAGATCGCCTGCGCGATGCTGTTCGTGGTGGTGGCGCTGGTCTGGCTCGAACGCAACGGCCGCCAGCACCAGCGCTTCGGCTCCGCGCAGCGCATGCGCGCGGTGCAGCCCCGGCGCCTGCACGGCGGCGCGGCCTGGGCGGCGACCGCGACGGCGGCGCTGCCGGTGCTGATCGGCTTTGTCGCGCCTGCGCTGTACCTGGTCTGGGAAAGCGGCAAGCGGCTGCACCAGGGCGGCGGCATTTCGCAGGGCCTCGTGGCCAGCCTGGGCAACACGCTGGCGCTCGCGGCGGGCGTGACGGTGGTGGCCGTGGCGGCGGGGCTGGTCGTGGCCTGGGCCTCGCGCAGCCAAGGCACGAGCCTCAACCGCGCCCGCTGGCAGGCGCGCGTGGCCACGCTGGGCTACGCGGTGCCGGGCACCGTGCTCGCCATCGGACTGCTGACACCCGCGCTGGCCTTCGACGCGGCGCTGGCCGGCGCGATGGGCTGGCAGGGCCTGCCGTTGATGGGCGCAGGCATCGTGCTGGTCATGGCCTGCGCCATCCGTTTCCTTGCGATGCCCGTGGGTGGCATCGAAGCCGGGCTGGCGCGCATTCCGCCGGCCATCGAGCAGGCCTCGCGCCTGCTTGGCGAAACCACTGGCGGCACGCTGCGCCGCGTGCACCTTCCGCTGCTGCAGCCCGCCATCGCGGCGGGCGCGCTGCTGGTCTTCGTCGACGCCATGAAAGAGCTGCCGGCCACGCTGCTGCTGCGCCCGGCCAATTTCGACACCCTCGCCACCTGGCTCTACGCCGAGGCCGCGCGCGGCACCTACGAGGAAGGCGCGATCGCCGCGCTGGCCATCGTGGTCGCCGGCCTGCTGCCGGTGGTGCTGCTGGCGCGCAACCAGCTCGGCACGACGCCGGCGGTGACGCCTCCCGACACGGACCCCGCATGAGTTCCCCGCTTCATCTCGACTCGCTCCAACTCGCGTACGACACGCCGCGCGGCCCGCACACGGTGGTCGACGCCTTTTCGCTGAACCTGCCCGCGGGTGAGATCGCCTGCCTGTTCGGCCCCTCGGGCTGCGGCAAGACCACGGTGCTGCGCGCCATCGCCGGCTTCGAGCCCGTGCGCGCCGGCACCATCCGCCTCGGCGACACGCTGCTGTCGTCGCCCCAGAAGCACCTGCCGCCCGAGCAGCGGCGCGTGGGCATGATGTTCCAGGAGTACGCGCTGTTCCCGCACCTGTCGGCCGCCAGGAACGTCGCCTTCGGCCTGCGCCGCCTGGGCCGCGCGGAGCAGCAGGCGCGCGTGGCCGAGATGCTCGCGCTGGTCGGCCTGGCCGAGGCCGGCGAGCGCTACCCGCACGAACTGTCGGGCGGCCAGCAGCAACGCATCGCACTGGCCCGCGCGCTGGCGCCCTCGCCGGCCTTGCTGCTGCTGGACGAACCGTTTTCCAATCTCGACGGCGGCACGCGCGAGCGCCTGACCGCCGAGGTGCGCGGCATCCTGAAGAAGGCCGGCCAGACCGCGATCCTGGTCACGCACAACGAGGCCGAAGCGCATGCGATGGCCGACCGCATCGGGGTGATGCACAACGGGCGGATCACGCATTGGCTGGAGACGGCCTCGTAGAAGGAGGCACTCCGATGCACAAGGCGACCCGACTCCTCCTCGCATGGGCGACGTTGCTCGGGTCGGCGATGCCAGCCCTGGCGGAAGTCCGCACGGTCTACCAAGGCACCCTCGGCACCAGCGAGGTCGTGCTCGAAATGAATGCTTCTGGCGGTGGGCGGTATTTCTATCGCCGCCACGGTGTCGACATTCCGCTCTCCGGGCCAGTGACGAAGCTCGTGGAAGCCCTCCCGATCCAGGGCGAGGCGATGTACCGGGCGGCACAAGGCGGCAACGCGCCGTTGTTCGAAGATGCGCAGACCCGGCAGCCGGGCCCGACGTGGCGCGGCCAGGTGGTTGACGGCACTTTTGCCGGAAGCTGGAGCGATGGCCCTGGCAAGAAGGACGTCGCGTTCGAGCTTCGACAGGTTCGCCAGTACGACCCAGACCGGAGTCCCGGCGCCACTGCGCCGGTGACGCGCGCCATCCCGCCAGGCAACACCACTGGCGCGGCTTCGGACGCACCGGTTTCCATCGAGACAGCCCCCTACGACCACCTGAAGCTGCAGACCTCGTTCAAGCAAGGCGCGGAGCACGTCAGCGGAGCGGTGGCATGGCGCATGGTCATCGATCCGCGCACGCGCTTTTCCTATCCGCGGCTCACGCGACACCCGGATGCGCGCATGGTCGAGAAAGTCAACGCCATCCTCGCGCGCAGGCATGGGCAACTCAACCTCGCCGCGCTCGAATGCAAGGCCACCCTCTACACCGCGACGCACCCGGCGGCCGGCTCGCTGGGTGACTACGACGCGGAATCGGTGCGCGTCACCTTTCTCAGCCCGACGCTGATGAGCGTCGTCGAATCGGGGAGCACTGACTGCGGCGGCCCCCATCCCCACAACCACTACGCGCCCTACACGCTCGACCTGGTCCGTGGCGAGTACCTCGACTTCGATCGCCTGTTCCGCACGTTCACCAGGACACCGGACGGGTTCGTGCCGAGCAAGACGCTCATGGCGCTGATCGGGAAGAAGCTGAAGGCAGAGGGACGTGGGCCCCACTCCGCCGCGTCTGCAGACCCGCAGTCCACGGGTTGCGACGAGGTGTGGCCCGAGTACCTGGCATTGCATTTCGAGCGCACCCGCGGGCGCGATGCGCTGGCCGTCGCGGTCAGCGGCGTGCCGCATGCGCTCGGCGCCTGCCTCGGCACCACGGTGGCGCTGCCGTTCACCGAACTCAAGCCCCTTCTCAAGCCTGCGGCCGGCGCGTACCTTTTTCCCAAGCCGTAGCTACCGGGCGGCGCCCGAATGGGCTTTTCCAGAAAAGGTTGTTCAGGACCGCAAGAATCGCGGCGATCCGACCACCCATTTCTTCGAAGACGGAACGCCCCATGACCCAGGCCCTCACCCTCGTCAGCCACCTGCTGTGCCCCTACGTGCAACGCGCCGCGATCGCGCTGCACGAGAAGAACGTGCCCTTCGAGCGCGTCGTGATCGATCTCGCGAACAAGCCCCAGTGGTTTCTCGACATCTCGCCGCTGGGCAAGGTGCCGTTGCTGAAGGTGCAGCGCACCGACGGCACCGAGGCCGTGCTGTTCGAGAGCAACGTGATCTGCGAGTACCTCGAGGAGACGCAACCCGGCGCCCGCCTGCACCCCGAAGACCCGCTCGCACGTGCGCAACACCGCGCATGGATGGAGTTCGGCTCGGCCATCCTCGCCGACCTGTGGGGCTACGAGACCACGCAGGACGCCGCCGTGTTCGCGCAGAAGCGCGACGCGCTGGCCGCTAAGTTCGAACGCGTCGAGGCCGCACTGGCGCAAGGCCCCTATTTCGCGGGCGAAGCCTTCAGCCTCGTCGACGCAGTGTTCGCACCGGTGTTCCGCTACTTCGAGGTGTTCGATGCGATCAGCGATTCGCACCTGTTCGACGCGCTGCCCAAGGTGAATGCCTGGCGCCATGCGCTGGCGGCGCGCCCCAGCGTGCGCGCGGCGGTGGTGCCCGAGTACCCACAGCATCTGATGGATTTTCTGAAAAAGTACCAGGCGCACCTGCTGACGCTGGCGGCTTGATCGCAAGAAGCAGAGGGCGACAATAGCCCCCTTCCCCCCATAACGACACGACCCACGAGATGCGACTTCTCCACACCATGCTGCGCGTTGGCAATCTCCAGCGCTCCATCGACTTCTACACGCAGGTGCTCGGCATGACGCTGCTGCGCACGTCGGAAAACCCCGAATACAAGTACAGCCTCGCCTTCGTCGGCTACGGCAACGGCAACCCCGACCAGGCCGAGATCGAGCTCACCTACAACTGGGGCACCGAGCGCTACGAGCTCGGCACCGCCTACGGCCACATCGCGCTCGGCGTGCCCGACGCCTACGCGGCCTGCGACAAGATCAAGGCCGCCGGCGGTAACGTGACGCGCGAGGCCGGTCCGGTCAAGGGCGGCACGACGGTGATCGCCTTCGTGACGGACCCTGACGGCTACAAGATTGAATTGATCCAACGCAACGAGAACGCCGCGGGCGGCGGCCTGCGCTGAGCCGTTTCGGGCCGCACCCCACACCATGGCAAGCCCGAAGAAAAAGAAAGACGCGCCGCTGACGCGCTACGTCGCCCTGCTGCGCGGCGTGAACGTCAACGGCATCACGATCAAGAGCGCCGACCTGAAGGCGCTGTTCGTCGACGAACTCGGCTTCGGCGCGGTGCGCACGGTGCTCGCCAGCGGCAACGTGCTGTTCGACACCGACGCGCCCGATGCCGCCGCGCTGCGCACGCGCATCGAGCAGGCGCTGCGCCAGTGCTTCGGCTACGAGGCGTGGATCGTGCTGCTCACACAGCAGCGCGTGGCCGACATGGCCGCGAGCTACCCCTTCGAACGCATCGACGACACGCACCACCCGTACCTCGTGTTCGGCTCCGACGCCGCGATGCTCGACGAGATCATGGACAAGGCCGGCGCGGTCGATTCCAAGGTCGAGCGGCTGGTGCGCGGCGATGGCGTGCTGTACTGGCAGTGCCCGCGCGGCGAAAGCCTGGAGACGCCGGTGGCCAAGCTGCTCGCGAAGACCCGCTACAAGTCGAGCACCACCACGCGCAACCTGCGCACGGTGGAAAAGCTCATCACGGACTGATTGATCAGCAGCCCAGCCGGTCGGCCAGCGCGACGATGTCGCGCACATGCAGGCTGTTGTCCGGCTGCGGCGACACGTCCTTCGGCTGGTTGCGGCCGAATTCGTGGGGCCGCTCGATGTACGCCGTCTTCAGGCCGCACACGCGCGCGGCCGCCAGGTCGTCGTGGTGCGCCGCGGCGAGCATGACCTGCCCCGGCGTCGCGTCGAACACGCCCGCCACCCCGAGGTAGGTGCGCGGGTCGGGCTTGTAGGCCTTGAACACCTCGGCCGACAGCACGCAGTCCCAGGGCAGGCCGGCGCGCTTGGCCATCTCGGTGAGCAGGCCGATGTTGCCGTTGGAGAGCGTGCAGATGGTGAACTTCTTCTTGAGCCGCGTGAGCCCCTCGACCGCGTCGGGCCAGGCCGGCAGGCGGTGCCAGGCGCGGCTCAGGTCGCGCTTGGCGGCGCTGTCGAGGTGGTCGGCCAGGCTGAAGTCGTGCAGCACCTGTTCGAGCATGCTCAGGTGCAGCTCGTCGAGCAGCGTGAAGCCGCCCTCGCCGGCCGCGATGCGTTCCATCACGGCCTTCATGGCGGGCTGGTAGCCGGCGCGCCAGGCCAGCGCAAAGGCCGCGCCGTCCACGCCGGGCAGCACGCGCTCGACCTCGGCCGCGATGCCGCTGTGCCAGTCGACCACCGTGCCGAACACGTCGAACGCGATGACCTTGAGGTCGCCCGCGTCGAAATCGGCCGACATGCTCAGCGCGGCAGCTGGCTCGCGGCGCGCGCCAGTTGCTCGATGCGGGTCCAGTCGCCGTCGCGGATGGCGTCGGTCGGCACGATCCACGAGCCGCCCACGCAGGCCACGTTCGACAGCGCGAGGAACTCGGCCGCGTTGCCCGCATGGATGCCGCCCGTGGGGCAGAAGGTGACGTCGCCGAACGGGCCCTGCCAGGCCTTGAGCATCGGCAGGCCGCCCGCTTGCAGCGCGGGGAAGAACTTCAGCTGGGTGTAGCCGTCTTCCTGCGCCGTCATGATCTCGCTGCCGGTGGCCACGCCGGGCAGCAGCGGCAGGCCGAGGTCGTGGCAGGCCTTGCCGACCGCGCGCGTGTAGCCCGGGCTCACGCCGAACTTCGCGCCGGCCAGCGCCGAGGCCTGTGCGTCGGCCGCGCTGCGGATGGTGCCCGCGCCGGCGACGGCCTCGGGCACTTCCCTGGCGATGGCCTCGATGCACTGCAGCGCCTGCGGCGTGCGCAGCGTGACTTCGAGCATGCGGATGCCGCCTGCGACCAGCGCGCGCGCCAGCGGCACGGCGTGCTTCACGTCGTTCAGCACGATGACCGGAATGACGGGTGCGTCGCGCATCACGTCGAGGGGGGTGAGTCTGTCTGTCATCTCATGGCTCCAAAAGTTTCTTGCGGCCCGCGTGGGCCCCGTCACATCCAGGTGCAGGCGCCCTCTTCGGCGGTCAGTGCGTTGCGGCGCATGCCGGCGAACAGTTCGCGGCCCAGGCCGTGGCCGTCCGCGATGCGTTGTGCGTCGGACAGCGTCGCGGTCTCGCGCGCGGCCCATTCGTCTTCGGGCAGCAACACGGCGAGCGTACCCGCTACGGCATCGAGACGGATCAGGTCGCCGTCGCGCACCTTGGCCAGCGGGCCGCCGGCAGCGGCTTCGGGCGACACGTGGATGGCCGCGGGGATCTTGCCCGAGGCACCGCTCATGCGGCCGTCGGTCACCAGCGCCACGCGGAAGCCCTTGCCCTGCAGCACCGACAGCGGCGGCGTGAGCTTGTGCAGCTCGGGCATGCCGTTGGCCTGCGGGCCCTGCCAGCGCACCACGCAGACCACGTCGCGCTCCAGCTCGCCGGCCGTGAACGCTTTTTGCAGCGCGGCCTGCGAGTCGAACACGCGGGCGGGCGCTTCGATGATGTGGCGGTCGTCGGGCACCGACGACACCTTGATCACGCTGCGTCCCAGGTTGCCGCTGAGCAGCTTGAGGCCACCGGTGGCGCTGAAGGGGCTGGCCACCGGGCGCGTGACGGCTTCCTTCTGCAGCGGCGCAGCGGGCGTCCATTGCAGCGTGTTCTCGCCGGCCAGCGACGGGATGTTGGCGAATTCGCGGATGCCGCCGGCGCGCACCGTGAGCACGTCGGCGTGCATCAGGCCGGCCTCGACCAGCTCGCCGATCACGAAGCCCGGGCCGCCGCAGGCCTGGAACTCGTTCACGTCGGCGCTGCCGTTGGGGTACACGCGCGTGAGCAGCGGCACCACGTCGGACAGCTGGGAGAAGTCGTCCCAGTCGATGAGGATGCCGGCAGCGCGCGCCACGGCCACCCAGTGGATCAGGTGGTTGGTGGAGCCGCCGGTGGCCAGCAGCGCGACCATGGCGTTGACGATGCAGCGCTCGTCGACCATCTCGCCGATGGGCGGGCAGTTGAAGGCCGCGTCGCTCGCCTTGCCGAGCACCGAACGCACGGCCTCGCGCGTGAGCGTCTCGCGCATGGCGTCGCCGGGCTGGATGAAGGCCGTGCCGGGCACGTGCAGGCCCATGGCCTCCAGCAGCATCTGGTTGCTGTTGGCGGTGCCGTAGAAGGTGCAGGTGCCGACCGTGTGATAGGCGGCCATCTCGGCCTCGAGCAGGCCCTGGCGGCCCACGAGGCCCTGCGCCGCCTGCTCGCGCACCTTCGACTTGGCGGTGTTCGACAGGCCCGAGGGCATCGGCCCGGCGGGCACGAAGACGGTGGGCAGGTGGCCGAAGTGCAGCGCGCCGATCAGCAGGCCCGGCACGATCTTGTCGCACACGCCGAGCATCAGCGCGCCGTCGAACATGTCGTGCGTGAGCGCGACGGCGGTGCTCATGGCGATCAGGTCGCGGCTGAACAGGCTCAGCTCCATGCCGGGCGTGCCCTGCGTGACGCCGTCGCACATGGCGGGCACGCCGCCGGCGACCTGCGCGGTGGCGCCGTGGCGGCGGGCCTCGTGCTTGATGATGTCCGGGTAGCCTTGGTACGGCGCGTGGGCCGAGAGCATGTCGTTGTAGGCGGTGACGATGCCCAGGTTGGGCGCGCGCTCGGCCACCACCTTGAACTTGTCGTTGGCCGGGATACCCGCCACGGCGTGCGCCACGTTGGCGCAGCCCATGCGGTCGGAGCCGCGGTCGCGGGCGCGGATCTCGGCCAGGCGCGTGAGGTAGGTGCTGCGCGTGTCGCGGCTGCGCGCGCGGATGCGATCGGTGACGTCGCGGACGGTGGGGTGTGTGCTGCTCATGGGGAAGTTGGCTCTTGCTGCGTGTCGCCGGCGCGACTGTGGGCCTGGAGGCCCATCGTACCAATTCGAGCGCGACGCCCCGATGAAATCCGGCCGCAGAACGATACGAAATTACTCAGGCATGCACCCGGCCGCGTGCAGGCACAAAAAAACCCGGCCATGCCGGGTTTTTTGATGGGGGGATGCGGAAGGCCGGATCGCTCAGTCGATCAGCCGGACCTCGACGCGGCGCGCCTCGGCGTTGTTGCCCGATCCGGCGGTGACGGCGGGCTTCTGCAGGTCGATCTTCTCGGCCGGCACGCCCAGGCCTGCCAGCACCTCGCGCACCATCTGGGCGCGCTTCTTGGCCAGTTCCTCGTTCACGGCGGCATCGCCGGTGGCGTCGTGGAAGCCCGAGACCACCGCCTTGCGGCCGCCCTCGACGCCCTTGATGACCAGGGCCAGCGCCTCGGCGGCGCCCGGTGCGAGGTCGGCGCTGCCGGTCGCGAAGTAGAAGTTCACCACGCCGCCGACCACGCGGATGCTCGCGCCGTCGGGGATCACCACGGTGACGGTCTCGGTGACTTCGGTCACCTGCACCGCGCCGCCCGGCGCCGCTGAAGCCGAAGCCGAAGCCGCGACAGCGGGCTTGGCCTGCGCGGCCGTCGCGCCCAGACCCTTGTGCCAGAAGGCAACGCCGATCACGAACATGATCACGAGCGCGATCAATGCCACCAGGAAGCCGAGGGCGAAATTCTGCTGGCTGTCGTCGTTGTTCATGGAAGCGCGGTCTCCGTAGGAAAGGGGTCGGTAAATAATGGTGCGGTGAACCATGATCACGAAATTGTAGGCGCCACCCCCGACACCCCCGTGTCAGCCGTCGCGCCGGACCCCGGTCCGCCGGGGCTCGACCCCATGCCCCGTCCGCTGCGCGACCCGCAGCCGATGCTGGAACGCGCGATCGCCGACTGGGGCGGGCGCGACGATCTCTGGCTGTTCGGCTACGGCTCGCTGATCTGGCGGCCCGAGTTCGGCTTTGCGGAACGGCGCGCGGCCTCGGTGCACGGCTGGCACCGCGCGCTCAAGATGTGGAGCCGCGTCAACCGCGGCAGCGTGCAGACGCCGGGCCTGGTGTTCGGGCTGCTCTCGGGCGGCAGCTGCCGAGGCGTGGTGTTCCGCGTGCCGAAGGCCGAGGGCCTGGAGACGCTGAAGCGCCTCTGGCTGCGCGAGATGCCGACCGGCGTGTACGACCCCAAGTGGCTGCAATGCGGCACCGCCGAAGGGTCGGTGCGCGCGCTGGCCTTCACGCTGTCGCGACGCAGCCCCAACTTCACGGGCGAGCTCAGCGACGAGCGCTACCGCCACATCTTCGCGAATGCCGTGGGCCGTTACGGCAGTTCGCTCGACTACGCGCGCCAGACCCTGCTCGAGCTGCAGCGCCACGCGATCCACGACGCGGCGCTGGCCCGGCTGGTGGCGCTGGCCACCGAGCCGCCATTTCAGACACCCGCCGATTGCGGGACAGCCCCGGCTCCGGTATACGTTGCGGGGTCTTCGGACACCGCGTCCTCTCAACCCTCCACCCCGTTCATCAACAAGGAAAACCAATGATCCATCGCCGTCTCCTCGCCACTGGCACCGCCCTCCTCGCCACTGCCGTGCTCGCCGCCTGCGGCAGCATGGGCGGCAAGCCGAGCACCACAGTCGAGCTGACGCCGACCGCCGCCGTCACGCCCAACCCCGCGCGCGGCTCGGTGACGCTCACCGCCCTCGACCACGGCGTGCGCGTGTCCGGCGAGGTGCGCGGCCTGGCGCCGGGCAGCGAGCACGGTTTCCACATCCATGAAAAGGGCGACTGCGGCAACAACGGCAACGCCTCGGGCGGCCACTTCAACCCGGCCGGCGGCACGCACGGCAAGTTCTCCGCGCCCGGCAGCCATGCCGGCGAGCTGCCCAGCCTCGTGGCCGATGCCAGCGGCGTGGCGCGCTTCAGCGTCGACAACCACGCGATCTCGCTGACCGACGGCACCGCCAACAACGTGCGCGGCCGTGCGCTCGTGGTGCACCGCGACCGCGACGACTTCACGACGCAGCCCGCCGGCAATTCCGGCCCGCGCGTGCTCTGCGCGGTCGTTGCCCAGAACTAAGCAAAAAGTGTGAATGGTCAGGCGCCCACGCGCGCCTGCCAGAGCGCCTCGGCCCGCGCCAGGGCCTCGGGCGTGTCGATGTCGGTCACGACGCCGGCATCGTCCACGGCCAGATCGATGACCGAATCGATGGCACGCATCGCACGCAGGACGGACGATGCGCCCAGATTCCCCTCCAGCGCCGCCAGCTGCGCCCAGCAGCCCGCCGCAAAGCCCACCGGATGCCCGCGCTCGCCCCGGTACTCCGGCTGCACGGCATTCACCCGCCCGCCGAGCGAGGCGGCCACCGCCCGCAGCGTCGCGGGCTGCACCAACGGCAGGTCGCCCGGCAGGATCAGCCAGCCCGCAGCGTGGGGCGTGGCGCGCACGGCCGCGGCAATCGAATCGCCCATGCCGGGGTGACCCGCGTCTTCCAGGTGCCACGGCAGGCCGCTCGCGCGCACCGCGTCGAGCGTGCGCTCGAGCACCGGCCGGCCCGCGAGCAGCGCCTTCAGCTTGGAGCCCGTGCCGCCGGCCGCGATGAAACGCTCGCCACGGCCCGAGGCCAGCACGATCACGGTCGGGGAGTTCGCCTCTGTCGTCGTCATGGGCGAAGTATGTGCGCAACAATCCCGGCATGACTTCTTCCCCTCTTTCCAAGGACGCGCTGGCCGCGCTGCGCAAGAGCTACGAGCGCGCCGAGCTCGACGAGACCCGCAGCGCCGCTGACCCGATCCAGCAGTTCGAGCGCTGGCTCACCGAGGCCGTCGACGCGCACATCCCCGAGCCCAATGCGATGACGCTGTGCACCGTGGGCAGCGACCTGCGGCCGTCCAGCCGCATCGTGCTCATCAAGGGCTACGACGCGCGCGGCATCGTCTGGTACACCAACTACGACAGCCGCAAGGGCCGCGAGCTGTCGGGCAACCCGTATGCCTCGCTGCAGTTCCACTGGGTCGAACTGGAGCGCGTGGTGCGCATCGAAGGCCGCGTGGAACGCGTCAGTGCCGAGGAGAGCGACGCCTACTACGCCAGCCGCCCGCTCGATTCACGCATCGGCGCCTGGGCCAGCCCGCAGAGCGAAGTGATCAGCGGGCGCGACGTGCTGGTGAAGAACGCCGCCGTCTACGCCGCCAGGCACCTGCTCTCGCCGCCGCGGCCGCCGCACTGGGGCGGCTTCCGGCTGGTGCCCGACCGCTGGGAGTTCTGGCAGGGCCGCAAGAGCCGGCTGCACGACCGGCTGCGCTACCGGCTCGAAGGCGCGGACTGGGTGCGCGAACGCCTGGCCCCTTAAGCCTGGCTCAAGCCTCGCAAGTCGCGACCTTGAATTCGACGCGCCGATCGAGCGCGTCGCTCGCATCGTCGGCGCCCGTGCCGACGATGTTCTCGCGAAAGCCCATGCCGGCTTCGCGCAGCTTCTTCGACAGCGGCGGCGCCTCGCCCACCAGCCGCGCCTTGACGCTGGTCGCGCGCTGCAGCGACAGCCGCTCGTTGACCGCCTCCGAGCCCGTGCGGCTCGTGTGGCCCGTGACCACCACGCACGACTCGATCTGCGCCGCCTGCCGCGCGATCTGGCGCAGCCACATCGGGTAGGCCGCGCTGATCTTCGGGTCGGCCAGGAAGTCGGTCGAGCCCGGCTTGAACAGGAACTTGACGCTCAGGTTGTTGCTCTCGAGCCCCAGCCGCGCCAGCGTGCCGAAGGTGCGCTCGGCATCGGCCGTGCGGCCCAACTGCGACTGCGTGAGGTACAGCCCGCTGTAGATGCGCAGCTGCTGGCCGTCGGCGCGCTTCGACGCGGCCTCGTAGCGGCTCAGGGCCTCGCTCATGCGGCCGGCCTCGTAGGCGGCGGTGGCCTCCTGCAGCACCGTGGCGGTCGGCAGGCGCTCCAGGTACAGCGCGTCGGCGGCCTGCCCGGCCGGCGTCTCGGCGGTGCGGATGTAGCCCTCCACGCCGCGGTCCTTGCCGTTCACGGGGCTGTCGCGGAAGAAGGCGGTGGGCCGTGTGTCGAGCGAGGCATCGCTGATGCGCGCCACCGACTGCGCGATCACCATGCCGCTCTTGATCTCGGTCATGGCGAGGTTCAGCCGGTACGGCGCGCCCGAGGCGTCCTTGTCGCGCACCAGCGTGCCGTTGAGCACGTACTGCGCGTTGCCGATCTCGTTGGCGTTGAACGGCGTCACGGTGAACTGCTTGAACTGCGCCTGCATGCGCTGCACGATGCGCTGCTCGGCCACGCGCGTCACCTCGGTCTGCTGGCCGCTGGCGCCTTCGAGCAGCGGGTCGATCACGATGCGCCGCTGCGTCAGCGTGGACTCCACCTTGGCCAGGAAGGCCGGCAGCTTCTGGGTCTGGACCATGAGGTCGTCGACCGCCTGGGTGACGGCCTGGTCGAAGGGCATGGCGCTGCTGGGCGCGGGGCGGTGCGCGCAGGCGGCGGCCAGCAGCGCGGCGGTGCACAGCGCCAGCACGCGCCACAGGGTTCGGGGGACGGCGGTGTTCGTGGTGGTCGTGGTCATCAGCACTGGCTCCTCAAAATGGTCATGTCCTGGTCCGACAGCGGCTCGCCCACGGCGGCGCGCATGTTGATCTCGCTGCAGCGTTTCGATGGCGCGGGGCGCCGCTCGACGGGTTCGCGATGCGCCTCGGGCGCCGGGGCCGGGGCTGCGGTGGCGGTGATCTGCGGGCGCGGCTTCGGCGCGGGCCGCACGACGGCGGGCTTGGGCTCCGCGTCCCTGGCCGGCGGCGCCTCAACCGGCACGGGAACGGCCAGGCAGGGCGTGCGGCATGGCTTGGCCTCGCCTGCCGCATGCGCGCGTGCGCCGTGCAGCGCGATCACCGTCGCGACCACCGCCGTCACTGCAAGGGCAAGGGGCGAAACACGCGCCGGGTAGATCGTCATCAGCCGGCAAATGTAGGGGCGCGAACGCCGCTCGCCAGCCCACCAAACGGCCACCCCTGCCAAACGGCATAGGGCTAGCGCTGTCGCTCAGTCGGGCAAAAGTTCGCGAAAGGCGCGGAAGAAATGAGGGCCGTCAGGGCAACCACTGCACCCAGACCATGACCAGGGTGAGCGTGCCCAGCGCCAGCACGGTCGACACGGCGACGCTGGCCGTGACCAGGTCTTCGGCGCTGCGGTAGCGCTGCGAGAACAGGAACACGTTGGCGCCGATCGGCAGCGCCGCCGCCACCACCATCACGGTGAGCGGAATGCCGCGCACGCCCAGCAGCCAGCCGATGAGCGCCACCAGCAGCGGGTGCACGAGGTTCTTCACCAGCGCCTGCACCAGCGCGCCGCGCCAGTGGCGCCCGATGGGCGTGAGCGCGAGCGTGATGCCCACCATCACCAGCGCGACCGGCCCGAAGGCCTGGCCCAGCAGCTGGATCGGCTTGTCGATCACCTCGGGCATCACGAGGCCCGTCTGCGCGAACAGAAGGCCCGCGATGATGGGCAGCGGCACCGGATGGATGATGGCGTTGCGCAACGCGCGCCCCACGGTGCGCGCCATGGAGCGCCGGTCGGCGCCGCTCACCGCCGCGTGCTCGCGCGCCACGGCCAGCTCGAGCACCACGGTGGCGCTGGTCATGAGCACGAGCGAATGCAGCGAGATCAGCGTGAGCAGCACCACCATGCCGGGCTCGCCGTAGGCCAGGCCGATCAGCGCGATGCCGATCATCACGGTGTTGCTGTAGGTGTTGGCCAGCGCGAGCACCGCGCCCGTGCGGTTGAAGCCGCGCCACGCGAGCGTGGCCGCGAACAGCAGGCCCGAGGCGATGAAGTACGCCGCCACGGGCTTCAGGCTCAACTCCTGCACGTGCACCGTGCTCATGGCGCGAAACAGCAGCGCGGGCGCGAGCAGCAGGAAGATGAGGTTCGACAGGTCTTTCACCGCATTGCCGCCGATCCACCGGCGCCGTCCGGCGAGGTAGCCGGCGGCAATGAGAAGAACGACGGGCAGCAGGGAAGAAATGACGAACGAATTCACCCGGCGAGGATAGCGCGCGCCCGTCGCTCAAAAGGTCGGAACGTCAGAACGTGACGCGCAGCCCCACCTTCAGCGAACGCCCCGGCAGCGGCGCCTTCGGGAACACCGTGGTCGTCAGGATCGAGGTCGGCGTGTAGGCCAGCGTGTTCCCGATGTTGTCCATGCGCGCGTACCAGGTGAGGTTGGCGCGCTGCACCTTCATGCGGTAGCTGATGGACGCGTTCCACAGCGTGTACGCGTCCGTCTCGCGCGCGCCCACGCTCGGCACCCGGCGCTGCGCCGCGTTGTAGTCGAAGCCGACGCGCGCGGTCCACGGCCCGTTACCGTAGGCCAGCGTGGCGCCCAGGCGCAGCGGCGCGATGCGCGGCAGCGGCTCGCCGGTGTCGAGGTTCTTCGCGCGCACGATGTCGCCGCGCCATTCGAGGTCGAGCGTGCCCGCGTCGGCCATGCGCGCGAAGCCGTCGGTGCCCAGCAGCCGCAGGTTGCCGTTGGCCTCGATGCCGGTGAAGCGCGCGCGCATGCCGCCATAGCGGTACTCGGCCAGCGTGTCGGTCGCTTCGGGGTCGGTGACGACCTGCCCTTCCTCGTCGAGCGTGCGGCCCGACGCGGTCAGGCCGATGTAGTTGCGAAAGCGCGTGACGTACGCGTTCACGCGGGCCGTGTTCGGGCCCGACTTCCACTGCGCGCCCAGATCGAAGCCGGTGGACTTTTCCTTGCCCAGGTTCGGGTCGCCCACCTCCCACGCCGCCGTGGCCACGTGCGGGCCGTTGGCGAGCAGTTCGTAGTCCTTCGGTGCGCGCTCGGTGTAGGCCAGGTTCGAGGTCAGCTGCCACTGCGGCGTGAGGTTGACCAGCGCGCCGAACGCCGCGCTGTGCGGGTTGAAGCTGCGCTCGCCGATGGCGAAGCGCGTCACCGACAGGTCGTCGGGGTAGCCCAGCGAGCGCACCGTGACCTTCTCGGTGCGCGCGCCGAAGCTCAGGCGGCCCCACGAGGTGCCGAGCTCTTCGTGCAGGAACAGCGCGTTGGAGCGCGTGCGGCTGTGCGGCGCGAAGGCCTCCGAGCCGTCGGCGGCGAAGCGGTTGGTCTCGCGGCTGAAGCCGACCAGGCCTTCGAGGTTGCCGATCTTCTCGTGCCGCGCCTCGATGCGCAGGTCGTTGCTCAGGTTCGAGAAAGTGGTGCCGGCCTCGCGGCCCTCGAACTCGGTGTGGCGGTAGTCGGTGCGGCTCACCTTGGCGTGGATGCTGCGGATGAAGCCGCCCGGGCGCCATTCGCCTTCCAGCGCGTAGCGGTCGGACTTCATGCCGATGGTCACGTCATCCTCGGCCACGGTGCCGTAGTTGCTGCGGTAGGTGCTGGCCGAGGCACCGATCCAGCCCTGGCTGAAGAAGAGCGTGCCGCCGACCGCGCCGCCGTTCGCCTGGTTCTCTGAATTGCAGATGCGGCGCGCGAGCGACGGGCGCCCGGGCTTGCTGCATTCGAGGTCGATCGGCACCGACATGTCTTTCGAATCGCGGTTGAAGGCGTCGACGTGCAGGGCGAAGCGGTCGTTGCCGCCTTCGAGCAGCACGCCGCCGCTCTTTTCCTTGTTGCCGCTGGCGTAGCCCAGTTCGGCACGGCCGCCGAAGCCGTTGATGGGCTCGGTCGGGATGCGGTTGTCGATCACGTTGACCACGCCGCCCACGGCGCTGCCGCCGTACTGCAGCGCCGAGGGGCCGCGCAGCACCTCGATGCGCTCGGTCACCAGCGCGTCGACGGGCACCGCGTGGTCGTAGCTCAGGGCCGAGGCGTCGGGCGCACCGCCGCCGTTCTGCAGGATGCGGATGCGGTCGCCGTCCTGGCCGCGGATGCTGGGGCGGCTGGCGTTGGGGCCGAAGTAGCTGCTGCTCACGCCGGGCAGGTTGTTCAGCGTTTCGCCCAGCGTCGATTCGGAGCGCAGCAGCAGCTGGTCGCCCGACAGCGAGGTGGTCGGCGCGATCAGGTCGCTCGCGCCCAGCGGGTTGCCGGTGACGGTGACCTCGCGCAGGCTGGCTGAGTCAGCAGCCGGGGCGGCGGCGGTGTCGGCGGTCTGGGCCAGGCTCGCCACCGAGGCGAGCGAAAGAACGGCAGCGCCGATGGCGTTGCGACGGAATTGGGGGGTCATGAAGAAGGAACACTCGTTGAATCGGGGAACGACCGGCCGCCCTCACCCGCCCGAAGCGGGTGCGGCAACCGGAACACGGGGGATTCAGCGAGTGGACGGCGGGCCGCGCGCGTCGAAGAGCGCGACCCAGCGGGCGATGGCTTCGCCCTGCAGATAAGCAAACGTGGCCGCCGGCAGCAGCATCGGCAGCACCACCAGCGGCACGCCGGGCATGCCCGTGCCGTGCGCGAGCTGGTCGTACAGGCGGCAGTCGGCGTCGTCGTGCACGCCGAACAGGCTGGCCAGCGTATGGCCGCTGTCGTGCCGGTGCGCGGCCTGTGCCTGCGCCGCCGCCGCAGCGACGGGCAGGCCCGGCACGTGCAGCGAACGGTGCATCAGCCCCATCGTGCCGGCGAACCAGAGCGCGAACGCCAGCGCGACGACGAGCGCGCGGGTGGCGCGCGTCATGCGGGTCGGGGTCTGGCGCAGGGTGGCGGACACGGGGCGTGAAAGAAGAGGCTCAGGCCTTGACGCGCGAGGCGAAGGTCTTCTGGAACTTCTCGACCTTCGGGCCGACCACGAACGCGCAGTAGCCCTGGTTCGGGTGGTTCAGGAAGTAGTCCTGGTGGTAGGCCTCGGCGGTCGAGTAGTTGGCCAGCGGCGCCACTTCGGTCACCACGGGCGAGCTGTAGGTCTTGCTGGCCTCGATCTCGCGGATGACAGAGTCGGCGACCTCTTTCTGGGCGTCGCTCGTGGTGTAGATGCCGCTGCGGTACTGGGTGCCGACGTCGTTGCCCTGGCGGTTGAGCGTGGTGGGGTCGTGCACCACGAAGAAGATCTCGAGCAGCTCGCGCAGGCTGATCTGCGCCGGGTCGAATTCGAGCTTCACGACCTCGGCATGGCCGGTGCGGCCGGTGCAGATCTGCTCGTAGCTCGGGTTCAGGGTCTGGCCGTTGCTGTAGCCCGATTCGACGTCCAGCACGCCTTGCACCCGGTCGAACACCGCCTCGGTGCACCAGAAGCAACCTCCGCCGAGCACGATGGTTTCGGTGGGCGACGGTGAGGAAGACATGGCGCGGCTCCGGGTGGGTTGGAAAAAGCGGGGACCGGTATTGTCGCGGCTTGACGGGCCGGATGCCGGTCACTACATTACTAACCCGTCAGTCATTAACACCATGGCCTCCCCCCGCTCCCTCGTCGACAAGTTCTGCCCGCTGCCGTCCAAGCGCGAGCGGCGCAAGGAGGCGCGTCCGGGCGAGCTGCTGGCGGCGGCGCTCGACCTGTTCGTCGAAAAGGGCTTTGCCGCCACCCGCTCGGAAGAAGTGGCGGCCCGCGCCGGCGTGTCCAAGGGCACCCTCTTTCTGTACTTTCCGAGCAAGGAAGAGCTGTTCAAGGCCGTGGTGATCGAAAACCTCGGCGGCCGTTTCACAGAGTGGAACGCCGAGTTCGAGGCCTTCGAGGGCACGACGGCCGAGATGCTGCGCTACTGCATGAACGTCTGGTGGGAGCGCGTCGGCCTGACCAAAGCCTCGGGCCTGACCAAGCTGATGATGAGCGAAGGCGGCAACTTTCCCGAGCTGGCGGAGTTCTACCGCGAGCAGGTGGTGCGCCCGGGCCACGAGCTGCTGCGGCGCATCCTGCAACGCGGCATCGACCGCGGCGAGTTCGTGCAAATGGACATCGACCACGCCATCTATTCGGTGGTCGCCCCCATGGTGTTCCTCATGCTCTGGAAGCATTCGGCCATGGTCTGCGTCGACGGCGTGAGCACGCTCGACCCCGAAAAATTCATCGCCACCCAGTGCGAAACCGTGCTTCACGGCCTGTGCGTGCGCCCCGGGAGCCCCGCATGACGCCCGCCGGATGGCCGACTGGCGCGGTGGCGTCATCGGCGCGACCTAAAATTGAAGGTTTGTCCCGTCCAGAGCCTTCAAGGAAAGCCACGCCATGAACCCCACGCCCACCCTCGAGCGCTTGCGCTTCAACATGATCGAACAGCAGATCCGTCCCTGGGACGTGCTGGAGTCGGACATCCTCGAGCTGCTGGCCGAGATTCACCGCGAAGACTACGTGCCCGACGCGCACCGCACGCTGTCCTTCTTCGACATGGAACTGCCCCTGCTCGACGGCTCAGTGCCCGGCGAATTCATGCTGTCGCCCAAGGTCGAGGCCCGCACCCTGCAGGACCTGCACATCCAGAAGCACGAATCGGTGCTCGAGATCGGCACCGGCTCCGGCTTCATGGCCGCCCTGCTCGGCGCCCGCGCGGCCCAGGTGCTGTCGCTCGAGATCAACCCCGTGCTGGCCGCCCGCGCCGCCGACACGCTGCGCAGCAACGGCGTGACGAACGTCGAAGTGCGCCACGCCGACGGCGCCGTGCCGCTGGCCAGCGGCCCGAGCTTCGACGTGATCGTGCTCAGCGGCTCGGTTGCGCGCATTCCGCAGAACCTGCTCGGTTCGCTCAAGGTCGGCGGCCGCCTGTCGGCCATCGTCGGCGACGAGCCCATGATGCGCGCCCATTTCGTGACCCGCACCAGCGAAAGCAAGTGGGAGACGATCCAGCCCTGGGACACCGTGGCGCCGCGCCTGCTGAACTTCCCCGAGCCCTCGCGCTTCGCCTTCTGACCGAGCGGCCCACCGAATGATCGATCAAGTCCGCCCCGCCGACCTGGCCGCCTGGTTCGCACAGGACGCCGACGCCGCCCCCGTGCTGCTCGACGTGCGCGAGCCCTGGGAGCTGCAGACGGCGAGCGTCGCGCCGCAGGGCTTCACGCTGGTCGCGATCCCGATGAACGAGATCCCCGGCCGGCTGGCCGAACTCGCCGCCGGCGACGGACAGCCCGCGCCCCGCATCGCCTGCCTGTGCCACCACGGCGCCCGCAGCCAGCGCGTGGCCGCTTTTCTGCACCAGAACGGCTTTGACTCGCTCGCCAACGTGGCGGGGGGCATCGACGCCTGGTCCGCGCAGCACGACCCGAGCGTGCCGCGCTACTGATTCTTTCCCTCCCAAGGACGTTCAATGCCTCCCAGGCCCCGGCTTCTGCCTCTTTCCGCAGCCCTCGCAAGCGCCATTGCGAGCCTGCTCGCACTGCCGGCCCAGGGCCAGACACTGAACGAACTCTACGATTCCGCGCGCGGCTTCGACGCCACCTACCAGGGCGCGCGGGCCCAGTACGAGGCCAACCTGGCGCGCGCCGCGCAGGCCAAGGCGGGCATCCTGCCGGCCGTCGGGCTCACCGCGGGCGTGAACCGCAGCAACCTGGACATCGACACCCTGACCGGCACCGGCCGCGGCAGCAGCGCCTCGCGCGACTTCACCACGCAGAACGTCGGCATCAACGCCACGCAGCCGCTGTACCGCCCCGCCAACTGGGCCACCTACGAGCAGGGCAAGCGCCAGGCCGAGGTGGCGCAGGCGGTGCTCACCATCGCCGAGCAGGACCTCATCGTGCGCGTGAGCCAGGCCTACTTCGACGTGCTCGCCAGCCAGGACGGCCTGGCCCTGGTGCGCGCGCAGAAGGTGGCCGTGGCCGAGCAGCTGGCCTCGGCCAAGCGCAATTTCGAGGTCGGCACCTCCACCATCACCGACTCGCGCGAGGCCCAGGCCCGCTACGACCTCGTGATCGCCCAGGAAATCGCCGCCGAGAACGACCTGCAGGTCAAGAAGGTGGTGCTCGACCAGCTGGTCGGCCGCCCGGGCAGCGTGCCCGTGCCGCTGGCCGCGCCGGTCGTGCTGCCGACCGCGCAGCCCGCCGACATCAACGCCTGGGTGGCGCAGGCCGACGAGGTGCATCCGGCGATCCGCCAGGCGCGCCTGGGCCTGGACGTGGCCGGGCTCGAGGTGCAGAAGGCGCAGGCCGGCCACAAGCCCACGCTGGACGCCAACCTGGGCTACAACGTCACGCGCAACCCGACCGGCACCAGCACCAGCACCGTGGGCACACGCGTCAACGCCGCCACGGTCGGCGTCACCTTCAACCTGCCGCTGTTCGCGGGCTTTGCCACCGAGAACCGCATCAAGGAAACGCTGGCCCTCGAAGACCAGTCGCGCAGCGTGCTCGAGGGCACGCGCCGCAGCGTGGCGCAGGCCACGCGCGCGGCCTACCTCGGGCTGGTGTCGGGCGCCGGCCAGGTGAAGGCGCTCGAAGCGGCCGAATCCTCCAGCCAGAGCGCGCTCGACGCCAACAAGCTGGGCTACCAGGTGGGCGTGCGCATCAACATCGACGTGCTCAACTCGCAGAGCCAGCTGTTCCAGACCAAGCGCGACCTCGCGCAGGCGCGCTACAACGTGCTGCTGGGCAACCTGAAGCTGCGCCAGGCCAACGGCACGCTGACCACCGACGACATGAACGCGATCAACGCGACGCTGGCGCGCAATGGCAGCACGCCTGCGGTGCCTGCCGCGACGACGGGCGCGCCTGTGGTGCCCGTGACGCCGCCGGCCATTCCGGTGGTGCCGCCGGTGCCGGTGCAGCCGTTCAACCCGCCTGCGCCGACGATGCCGTCGGCACCGCCGCCGCCGGTGATCCTGAACCCGCTGGTGCGCTGACCCGGCAACGGGTCACCCAACCAATCTCAATCGAGCGTGGGTTCGGCCCGCACCGCCTCGGGCGGCGGGGCGCCGTCGTCGTCGGCTGCCGGCGTTCCCACCGGCTCCGCCGCCTGCGCAATCGCCAGCACCGCCGCGGCCGTGCGTTCGGCTGCGCCACGGTTCGACGACGAGAAGGCCAGCGCGGCCTGCGCCATCACGGCGCGGCGCTCCGGGTTCTCGACCAGCTTGAGCGCGGCCGTCACGGCCTGCTCCATGCCCTCGACGCGCAGCGACGCGCCCGCCGCGAGCGACAGCTGCGCCGCCTCGGCGAAATTGAAGGTCGAAGGGCCCATCACCACCGGGCAGCCGCAGGCCGCCGGCTCGATGAGGTTCTGTCCGCCCAGCGGCTCGAAGCTGCCACCGAGCAAGGCCACGTCGGCCAGGCCGTAGTACAGCGCCATCTCGCCCAGCGAATCGCCGAGCCAGATCTCGGCCTCGGCCGGCTGGCCGGCCGCGCTGCGGCGCGCCACCGCGAAGCCTTCGGCCTCGATGAGCGCCGCCACTTCGTCGAAACGCTGCGGATGGCGCGGCACGATCATCCATTGCACGTCGTGCACGCGCTTGGCGATCGAGCGGATCGCGCCCTGCTCGGGCGGCACCGGCGAGGTGGCACCGAAGCGCTTGAGCACCTCGAGCAGCAGCCGCTCCTCGCCGTCGCGCGAGCTGGCCAGCACGACCATCGGCCGCGGCAGGTGCTCGCGCAGCGACACGGCCGTGGCCAGTTGCCGCGCGTCGGGCGTGGCGTCGAACTTGAGGTTGCCGTAGATCCCGGCCACCTTGGCGCCCAGCGACACCAGCCGGTGCGCGTCGGCCTCGGTCTGCGCCCACACGGCGGCGAGCGCCGAGTACGCCGGCCGCGCCAGCCCGCTGAGCCGTTCGGCCGCGGCGCGCGATTTCTCGTTGAGCCGCGCATTGGCCAGCACCAGCGGAATGCGGCGCTCGGCGCAGGCGGCGGCCATCTCGGGCCAGACCTCGGTTTCCATCAGCACGCCGATGCGCGGCTGGAAGCGGTCGAGAAAGCGGGCGACGGCGCCCGGCGTGTCCCACGGTTGCCAGACCTGCGTGTCGCCGGGCTCGAGCAGCTTGGCGCCCTCTTCGCGGCCCGTGGCGGTGCCGTGCGTGAGCAGGATCGGAATGCCCGGGTACTGGCGCCGCAGCTCGGCGATCAGGATGGCGGCGGCGCGCGTCTCGCCCAGCGAGACGGCATGCACCCAGCACTGGGCAAAGCCGGTGGTGGCGTCGTCGTAGTGGCCGAAGCGCTCCTCGACGGCCACGGCATAGCCGGGCTCGGCGACGGCGCGGCGGCGCAGCTTGCGGCGGACCAGCGGTTGGACGGCGGTGGTGAAGACGCCGTAGAGGCGAAGCAGCAGGGAACGCACAGGTTCTTCAGTGGGCAGCAGCGGCCAGCGTGGCGTCGGGCTTGACCGTTCGCAGCACCGCAAGCATCTCGGTCTCGATGCGTTGGAGCGCCGCCTCGGTCTGGCCTTCGAAGCGCAGCACCAGCACGGGGGTGGTATTGGAAGCGCGGATCAGCCCGAATCCATCGGGCCAGTCCACGCGCAGGCCGTCGATGGTCGAGACCTGGGCGGGCGCGTCGAAGCGCGCGTTCTGCACGAGTTGGGCGACCAGCGCGTGCGGCTCGCCTTCGGCGCAGGCGACGTTCAGTTCAGGGGTCGAGAAGCTGGTGGGCAGCGCATTGAGCACGGCGTTCGCGTCCGGGTGCTGGCTCAGGATCTCGAGCAGGCGGCAGCCGGCGTAGGTGCCGTCGTCGAAGCCGTACCAGCGCTCCTTGAAGAAGATGTGGCCGCTCATCTCGCCGCCCAGCGGCGAATCGATTTCCTTCATCTTCGCCTTGATGAGCGAATGGCCGGTCTTGTAGATCATCGGCGTGCCGCCCGCGGCCTCGATGGCCGGCGCCAGGCGCTGCGAGCATTTCACGTCGTAGACGATGGTGCCGCCGGGCACGCGCGAGAGCACGTCCTGCGCAAAGAGCTGCATCTGGCGGTCGGGGAAGATGTTCTGGCCGTCCTTCGTGACGATGCCCAGGCGGTCGCCGTCGCCGTCGAAAGCCAGGCCCAGCTCGGCCTGGCCCTTGGCCAGTTCGGCCATCAGGTCCCGGAGGTTGTCGGGCTTGCTCGGATCGGGGTGGTGGTTGGGGAAGTTGCCGTCGACCTCGCTGAACAGCTCGACCACGTCGCAGCCGATGGCGCGGAAGATGGCCGGTGCGGTCGCGCCCGCGATGCCGTTGCCCGAATCGACCACGATCTTCATGGGGCGTGCCAGCTTGATGTCGCCCACGATGCGCTGCACGTAGGCCTCGGTCACGTCGACCTTGCGCACGCTGCCGCCCGGTGCGAGCTTTGCAGTGCCGTCTTCCATGGTCTTGCGCAGGCCCTGGATCTCGTCGCCGTAGATCGCGCGGCCGGCCAGCACCATCTTGAAGCCGTTGTAGTCCTTCGGGTTGTGGCTGCCCGTGACCTGGATGCCGCTGGTGCACAGCGTGTGGGCCGCGAAGTACAGCATCGGGGTCGTGACCGCGCCCACGTCGATCACCTCGACGCCGGTGGCGACCAGGCCGTCGATCAGCGCGTCCACCAGCGCCGGGCCCGACAGGCGCCCGTCGCGGCCCACGGCCACCGCGGTCTCGCCGGCCGCGCGGGCCGCGCTGCCGAAGGCACGGCCCAGCGCCTCGGCCACTTCGACATCGAGACTGAGGGGCACGACGCCGCGGATGTCATAGGCCTTGAAGATCGATGCGCTGAGCTGCATGAAGGGCGGGGTCACTGTTGGTTCGGAGTCGGGCATTGTAGGCAACGCGTTGTAGACATCGATGTCCGAAAACGGCCAGTTGAAACGAGTCGAAACCGTATCATTTCCCCATGTCTACCGCCCACGCCCCCTCCGAAGTGCTCGAGAGCGACGCCTGCTACCTGGCGATGAAGACGCACGACGCGCGCTTCGACGGCTCGTTCTTCACGGCCGTGACCTCCACCGGCATCTACTGCCGGCCGGTGTGCCGCGTGAAGCTGCCGCGGCGCGAGAACTGCCGCTTCTTCCGCCACGCGGCCCAGGCCGAGGCCGCAGGCTTTCGGCCCTGCCTGCGCTGCCGGCCCGAGCTGGCACCACGCGCGGCCAGCTGGTCGACCGAAGATGCCTCGCGCATCCTCGCATTGCAGGCGGCGCGCTTGATCGACGAGCCCGATGCCTGGTCCGAGGAAGGCCCCGGCGCGGCGCAGATCGCGGCCCGCCTGGGCGTGAGCGACCGCCACCTGCGGCGCATCTTCGAGGCGCAGTTCGGCGTGTCGCCGCTGCAGTACCTGCAGACGCGCCGCCTGCTGGCCGCCAAGCAGCTCATCGCCGACACGCGCCTGCCGATGACGCAGGTGGCGCTGGCCAGCGGCTTCGCGAGCGTGCGGCGCTTCAACGCGGCCTTCGTGGAGCACTACGGGCTCAACCCGAGCGCGCTGCGCCGCGCGGGCGGCACCGAGGGCGGCGAAGGCAAGGCCATCGAGGTGCGGCTGGGCTTTCGCCCGCCCTACGACGCGAACGCCATGCTCGGCTTCTTCGCACGGCGCGCGCTGCGCGGCGTCGAGACCGTGCACACCGCCGACGGCAAGGAGCCCGCCAAGGGCAGCACGCCGACCTACGTGCGGCTGGCGCGCACCCTGCGCGTGCAACAAGGCGGGCAGACGCACGCCGGCTGGCTGCAGCTGCGCTTCGACCTCGAACGCGAGCAGGTACTGCTGGCCGTGAGCGATTCGCTGGCCGCGGTGCTGCCCATCGTCATCAGCCGCGCCCGCGCGCTGTTCGACCTCGACGCGGAGCCGATGGCCATCAACGCCGCGCTGCATGCGGCCTTTCCGCACGGCGACGGGCTGCGCGTGCCGGGCACGGTCGACGGCTTCGAGCTCGCGGTGCGCGCGGTGCTGGGCCAGCAGATCACCGTGGCCGCGGCGCGCACGCTGGGCTCGCGGCTGGTCGAGGCCTTCGGCGACGCCATCGACACGCCCATCGACGGCCTGAGCCGCCTCTTCCCCACACCCGCCGCGCTGGCAGCGGCCAGCGGCGATGCGCTCGGGCAGCTGGGCATCGTGCGCCAGCGGCAGGCCGCGCTGCAGGCCATCGCGCGCGAAGTGGCCTCGGGCCGGCTGGCGCTGCATGCGGGCGCCGACGTGCCCTCCACCCTGGCGGCACTGCAGGAACTGCCCGGCATCGGCGCCTGGACCGCGCAGTACATCGCGATGCGCGCGCTGCGCTGGCCCGACGCCTTTCCCGCCGGCGACGTGGCCCTGCAGAAGGCGCTGGGCGTGACCACCGCGCGCGCCGCGGGCGAGGCCTCGCAGGCCTGGCGCCCCTGGCGCAGCTACGCGGTGCTGCGGGCCTGGCACACGCCGCCCGCGCCCTCCGAACCGGCATCGGCCGCCGCGCCGACCGTCACTTCTTCCGACCTCGCAACGGCAGGCCCCGTGCCTGAAAGACCATGAAATTCAAGCGCACCGTCATCTACACCTCGCACACCGACACGCCGCTGGGCGGCGTCACGATGGCCGCCACCGACCAGGGCCTGGCCGGTGTCTGGTTCGACCACCAGCGCCACTGGCCCGACACCACGGGCTGGCAGACCCAGGACGACCACCCCGCGCTGGTCGAGGCGGCCGCGCAACTGCACGACTATTTCGCGGGCCGTCGCAGCCACTTCGACATGCAGCTCGACCTGTCCCACGGCACGGCCTTCCAGCAGGGCGTGTGGCAGGCGCTGCTCGCCATCCCGGCCGGCGAGACCACGACCTACGGCGCGCTGAGCCAGCGCGTGGGCAACCCGGCCGCGGTGCGCGCGGTCGGCGCGGCGGTCGGGCGCAACCCGATCAGCGTGATCGTGCCCTGCCACCGCGTGCTCGGTGCGGACGGCTCGCTGACCGGTTACGCTGGCGGGCTCGAGCGCAAGACCGCCTTGCTCGAACTCGAGACCGGCAAGTAAGACAGAAGAAAACACCGCCCATGGCACAGCGCCACATCCCCTCGATGTGGCGCCGCGCCATTCCCCAAAGAGACGCATGACCACAACGAACAACAACAGCACCGTCGCCCCCTCGCCTTCGCCCGCCCCCGCCGCGCTCGCGCCCAAGGCGTGGCTCATCGATCTCGTGCTTCTGGGCGCGCTGTGGGGCGCCTCTTTCCTGTTCATGCGCATCGGCGCGGCGGAGTTCGGCGCGCTGCCGACGGCCGCCGTGCGCGTGGTCATCGCGGCGCTGTTCCTGCTGCCGATCGCGCTGCTGCGCGGCCAGGGGCCGTCGATCGCGAAGCACTGGAAGGCCAGCCTCACGGTCGGCATCTTCAACTCGGGCATGCCCTTCGCGCTGTTCTGCTTCGCGCTGCTGACCATCAACACCGGCTTGGCGGCGGTGCTCAACGCCACCACGCCGATGTTCGGCGCGCTCGTGGCCTGGGCCTGGTTCCGCGAGCGGCCGAACGGCTCGCGCCTCGTCGGCCTGGTGATCGGTTTCGCGGGCGTCGCGATGCTCGCCAGCCGCAGCGCCGGCCTGCATGCCGGCGCCAGCAACCACGCCGCGCTGTGGGCCGTGCTGGCCTGCCTGGCGGCCTGCCTGTGCTACGGCATCTCGGCCAGCGCCACGCGGCGCCACCTGTCCGGCGTGCCCGCGCTGACCACGGCCACCGGCAGCCAGATCGGCGCCAGCCTGTTCCTCGCGCTGCCCGCGATCTGGCTCTGGCCCGCGCAGATGCCCAGCCTGCGCGCATGGCTGGCGCTGCTGGCGCTGGGCATCGCCTGCACGGGCGTGGCCTACATCCTGTTCTTCCGGCTCATCGAACGCGCCGGCCCGGCCCGCGCCCTCACCGTGACCTTCCTCGTGCCGGTGTTCGCGCTGTTCTACGGCGCTGTGTTCCTGGGCGAGCAGATCACGCAGTGGATGCTGATCTGCGCCTTCGTGATCGTGTGCGGCGTGGCGCTGTCGACCGGCATCGTCAAGCTGCCGTCGCTGCGCAAGGCCGCGGGCTGAGCTTTCTTCAGACCACGCCGGCGACCACGTTCACGGACAGGGCCAGCACGAGCATGTTGAAGGCGAAGGCGAGCACGCTGTGGACCAGCGTGATGCGCCGCATCTCGTGCGAAGTGGCCTGCACGTCCGACACCTGCGAGGTCATGCCGATCACGTAGGCGTAGTACATGAAGTCGAAGTAGTCGGGCGCTTCCTTGCCCGGAAAGTCAAGCCCGCCGTCGGAGGCGCTGTCCTTGCGGTCGATGTAGTAGCGGTGCGCGTAGTGGAAGGCGTAGATCGTGTGCATCATGAGCCACGAGCCCGCCAGCGCCACCAGCCCCAGCGCCACGTGCGCGCCGCGCGCCCAGCCGCTGAGCTGGCGCACCTGCTGCAGCAGCATCGCGATCGCGACCACGCTCACGCCCACCGCCACCAGCATCGACACCAGGATCACGACGTTGGGCTGGTCCAGCTGCTGCGCGCGCTCGCGCGTGCGCTGGGCGTCGAAGGTCTCGGCCAGCCACCAGCTGAGCAGCTGGTACACCGCCACGCCTGCGCACCAGCCGGCCAGCGCGCGCGCCGTGAAGCCCATCGGCCACGGCAGCAGCGCCACCGCGACGGCCGCTGCAGCCCCATAGAGAAGGCGTTGGGGACCGGTGGTGGTGGAAAGGTGTTGGCGCATGGGCGGACTGTAGCGCCGCGGCATGCATCGGCGTGCGATCGGCAATTTCCTACAGGCACATCGGCCAACGGCGCATGCGCAGCGCGGTGCCCCGTCACTAAGGTGATGCGGTTTCAGGGAGCCTCAGCCCGGAGGCATCGCGCCATGCACATGCCCGAGGCATCTTTCACCCGAAGGATTTCTTTCATGCTGTTGCTTCGTTCGCGTCCGTTCGACCGGACCGCGAGATTCGGCGCCCTGGGCGCCCTGGCCGGAACCGGTGCCCTCTGCCTTCTTTGCTTCGCGCCTTCCGCTGCGGCCGAGCCCTCGCCGGCGCTGGACCGTTTCAGCTTCTCGGTGGGGGCCTTCAGTGCCGACCCCAAGTTCAGCGCCTCGGTCGAAACCCCCTACGGCGTGCTGCGCTCGAACGAGCTCAAGCCGGGCCGCGTGACCATGCCGCGCATCTCGGCCGACGTGCTGATCGGCGACAGCCAGGGCCTGTCTTTCGACTACTACCGCTACAAGCGCGACTACGAAGGACAGGTGGCGGGCAACACCTCGTTCGGCAGCTTCGGCTCGCTGAGCGCCATCGGCAACGCGAACCTCTCGGCCCAGCTCGACTTCGCCAAGCTCGCCTACAAGTGGTGGCTCGGTTCGGGCAACACCGTCTTCGGGCTGGGCGCCGGCGCGGCCTATTACCGCGCGACGCTCGGCGCCAGTGCGCTGGTCGGCGTGAACGGGCAGGTGCGTTCGGTCAGCGAGCGCTCGAGCGACAACGCCATCGCGCCCCTGCTCGAGGTCGGCGTGCGCCACGCGATCACGCCCGACCTTCGGCTGTTCGCCGATGCCTCGGGCGTGTGGAAAAGCAGCGGCCGCTTCCACGGCAACATCTACAACGCCGCAGCCGGCGTGGAGTGGTTCCCGGTGAAGAACGTGGGCCTGGTGCTGTCGTATGGCGTGACCAACATCGACCTCACGCGCGAGGGCGGCTTCGCCGATTCGCGCCTCAAGGTGCGGCTGCAGGGGCCTTCGGCCTTCCTCAAGGCCCGCTTCTGACGCGGCCCCGGCGGGCGGCCGGCGCCGCATAGCCACTCTTCGCAAGACCGGCAGGCGGTGCCGGTCTTAGTCTGCGCTCCGATCGAACACCCCCAACGACCGGAGACACGCCCCCATGCCCGCCGCCCGCCCCGAGCCCACGCCCTCCTCCTTCCAACGCATCGCCCGCATCGCACTGGGCGACGTGATCCACCGCAGCGCGCGGCGCTTCGGCGCGCGCACCGCGCTCATCGAAGGCGAGCACCGCATGAGCTACAGCGAGCTCGACGCCGCATCGAACCGTTTCGCGCACCACCTGCTGGGCCTGGGCCTCGCAAGCGGCGAGCGCGTGGCCATGCTGTGCAACAACTCGATCGAGATGGTGGTCGCGCTGCTCGGTATCCAGAAGGCCGGGCTGGTGTGGGTGCCGATCAACACGGCACTGGCGGTCGATGCCATCGGCTACATCCTCGAACACGCCGAAGCGCGGCACCTGGTGATCGACACCGCGCTGCACGCGCGCCCCGAGCTGCGCCAGCTGCTGGACACGGCGGGTGTCTCGCCGCTGCTGTGCGTGCTCGACGGCGACACGCCGCCGCCCGGCGTGCCCACCGTGGCGCAGGCCATCGCGCAGGGCCCCGCCACGCTGCCCGACGTGGCCATCGACAGCGACCAGCTCGCGCTCATCATGTACACCAGCGGCACCACCGGCCGGCAGAAGGGCGTGATGCATTCGCACGCCTCGGTGCACTCGGTGCTCCAGAGCAACATGCTCGAATGGGGCGGCGGCCCCGCGCACCACGACGTGTGGAGCAACGTGCTGCCGCTCTTTCATTGCGGGCAGCACACGGTGCTGATGTCGGCGCTCGCGGTGGGCGGCACGAACGTCATCCTGCGCGGCTTCGACCCCGGCGCGATGCTCGCGGCCATCGAGCGCCACAGGATCACCGTGACGGTCGGGCTGCCCATGATGTACGGCGCGCTGCTGGCCCACCCGCAGCGCGAATCGCGCGACCTGTCGAGCTTGCGGCTGTGCGTGTATGCGATGGCGCCGATGTCGCGCACGCTGCTGCTGCGCCTGCTCGACGCGCTGTGCCCGAACTTCGCGCTGGCCTCGGGGCAGACCGAGATGTACCCCGGCGCCACCATCTTCGAAACGCACCAGCAGCGCGAGCGCTTCGGCTCGTACTGGGGCGTGGGCACGCTGGTGAACGAGGTCGCGGTGATGGGCGACGAGGGCGAGCTGCTCGCACCGAACCAGGTCGGCGAGATCGTCTTTCGCGGACCGAACGTGATGCTCGGTTACTACAAGGACCCGCAGGCCACGGCGCACGCGCAGCGCTTCGGCTGGCACCACTCGGGCGACCTGGGCAAGCTGGACGACGACGGGCAGCTGATCTTTCTCGACCGGCTCAAGGACATGGTCAAGTCGGGCGGCGAGAACGTGCCCTCGCTCAAGGTCGAGGAGGTGCTGCTGCGCCACCCGGCCGTGCTCAATGCGGCGGTGGTCGGCTTGCCGCACGAGCGCTGGGGCGAAGCCATCACGGCCTTCGTCACGCGCCGGCCCGATGCACCGGCAGAGTTCTCGGAAGCCACGCTCACGGCGCACTGCAAGGAGCACCTGGGCGGCTTCGAGGTGCCCAAGGACATCGTCTTCCTGCTCGCGCTGCCGATGACCTCGACGGGCAAGATCCAGAAGTTCGAGCTGCGCCAGGCGCACCAGGGGCACTACCAGCGCGACTGAATCAGGATGACGACAGCTTCTGCAGCAGCGACGCCCGCACTTCCTTCTTGAGCACCTTGCCGACCTTGGAGCGCGGCAGGTCGGCCCACACCTCGACCTGCTTGGGTGCCTTCACGCTGCCGATGCGCGACTTGACGAAGGTCTTGATCGCCTCGGCGTCCACGCTGCGGCCCGCATGCAACTGCAGCACCGCCACCACGCGCTCGCCCCACTTCTCGTCGGGCAGGCCGACGACGGCGCTGTCCTGCACGTCGGGGTGCTGCATCAGCACCTGCTCCACCTCGGCGGAGTAGACGTTGAAGCCGCCCGAGATGATCATGTCCTTGGCGCGGTCGACGATGTACAGGAAGCCGTCGGCGTCGAGGTAGCCGATGTCGCCCGTGTGGTGCCAGCCGTGGCGCGAGGCCTCCTGCGTGGCCTTCGGGTCCTTGTAGTAGCCGCGCATCACGAGCGAGCCGCGCACCACGATCTCGCCGCTTTCGCCCGTGGGCAGCAAGGCGCCCTCGCCGTTCATGATGCCGACCTGCACCAGCGGCCCGGGCCGCCCCGCCGAGGCCAGGCGCTGGCGCGCCACCGAGCCGTCGGCGTTGAAGTGGTCGCGCGGCGGCATCATCGAGACCATCATCGGCGCCTCGGTCTGGCCGAAGAGCTGGGCCATGACGGGGCCGATCTTGTCGAGCGCCTCTTCGAGCCGCGCGGCCGACATGGGCGCGGCGCCGTACCAGAAGCACTGCAGCGAATCGCGCTTCGTCTGCGCCAGTTCGGGGTGCTGCAGCAGCATGTAGATCAGCGTCGGCGGCAGGAAGGTGTGGGTGACGCGCCGGCGCTCGATGAGCGAAAGGAACTCGCTCAGGTCGGGCTTGGGCATGATGACCACGCGCCCGCCCAGCGCCATCACGGGCAGGCACAGCACGCCGGCCGCATGCGTGAGCGGCGCGAGCGCCAGGTACACGGGCCGGCCCTCGAAGGGATAGCCCATGAGGGTCAGCGCCGACATGGCCTCCAGGTTGCCGCCCGAGAGCATCACGCCCTTGGGCTGGCCGGTGGTGCCGCCGGTGCCGGCGATCATGGCCACGTCGTCGGGCGGTGCGATGTCGATCGGCGCATCGTCCAGCCCGTCGAGCCATTCGTCCATCGAAGGCGCGAAGGCCTGCCGCTGGTCGAGGCACACCAGCGCCTTCAGCTTCGGCAGCTGCGCGCGCATCTGCTCGACCATGGGCGCGTAGTTGCTGTGGAACACGAGGCACGCGCAATCGAAGGCATCGAGCACGAAGGCGTTCTCGCTGGCTTCGTTGCGCGGGTTGATCGGGCACCACACGCCACCGGCGCGCGAGATGCCGAACACCGTGGCGAAGGCCAGGGCGTCGTTGCTCGAGAGCACCGCCACCTTGTCCCCGGGCTGGATGCCCGCGCGCTGCAGGCCGCGCGCCACGCGCCAGCTGATGCGTTGCACCTGGCCGTAGCTCAGGTCGGCGTCGCCCATGGTGAGGCACGGCGAATCGGCGCCCTGCTGGGCGCCTTTGTCGAGGTAGTCGACGAGGCGCATGCGCGTCAACCCATCCGCGTGAGCACGGGTTCCTGCACCAGCCCGAAGCTGCGCAGCGCCCCCAGCAGCTCGCGGTGCCCGAAGGCCTGGCAGCCCGAGGCAAAGCCGGCGCGGCGCGGCGCCTGCTGCAGCAGCGAGGCCGCGGCATAGGCCTGCAGCAGGCCGGTCTGCTTGTAGTTGCAGTTGCCGAAGATCACGCAATGCGCGCGCCCCAGCGGACCGGAGGCATGCACCGAATCGACCGACTTGTTGATGCGCGGGTTCTCGCGCGGCGGCATGGTGTTCATCACGCCCGCGGCCGTCTGTGCCAGCGCGGCATAGCGGTCTTCGTCGTTCATGCCTTCGGTGGCCTTGAGCGCGGCGGCCACGATCTGCGGCACGCCCAGCATCAGCGGCTTGTTGAAGACGCCGCCGAGCACCTTCACGTTGGCCACGCGCGGATCGCGCTTGAACCACACCGGGTGCGAGGTGCCGCCCCAGGGCAAGGCCAGTGCGGCTTCATGCTGGCCGGGAATCGACAGGTGGTACAGGCCCGCGTCGGGCTGCCACTCGACGTACTGGTTCTGCTCCAGGTAGAAGGCCTTGGACGTGGCCGCGTTCACCAGGATGGTCTGCGTCGACGCGATGGTCGGGCTGCCGCCCCAGAACACGGCGATGTCGAGCGTGTCCAGGCCGGGTGTCTCCAGGCACAGCTGCGCCGCGATTTCGCCGGTGGTGTACATCTGCGCCAGGCCGGGCGAGAGCAGCAGGCCGGCCGCCGCGAACTTGGCGCCGTATTTCTGGTCGAGCGTGATGAGCCAGTCTTGCTCGCCGGTGGTGTCGGTGTAGTGGCAGCCGGCGGCCAGGCAGGCATCGACCACCTCGGGACCGAACTTGGCGAACGGCCCCACCGTGTTGAGCACGACCGAGGCGCCGGTGAAGAGCTCGGTGAGCGCTTCAACCGTGTGCGCGACCTCGACCACTTCGTAGTCGGCGGTCTCGATGCCGGGCACGTTCGACTTCATCGCGGCTTCGAGCTTTTCTGCGCTGCGGCCTGCCGCGATGAAGGGGATGTGGTACTCGCGCAGGTACTCGCAGACCAGGCGCCCGGTGTAGCCGGAGGCGCCGTAGACGATGACGGGTTTCTTCTTGCTGCTCATTGTTTCTCTCCTTGTTGATCGTTCACATGCCCATGCCGCCGTCCACCGCGAGGCCCGCGCCGGTGATGAACCGGGCAGCGTCGGAGCAGAGGAAGACCACCACGTCGGCCATGTCGCCGATCTCGCCGAGGCGGCCCAGCGGTGTCTGGCCGATGACGTCGCCCACGGCGGCCTCGACGCTGGGCGCGAGCCCCGCGGCCACGATGTCGTTGGCGAGCTTCATGCCCATGTCGGTGGGCACGAGGCCGGGGTAGATGCAGTTGACGCGCACGCCGTAGCCCAGCTTGCCGGACTCCATGGCCGCCACGCGCGTGGCGCGGTCGACCGCCGACTTGGTCGCCGAGTAGCCGGCGATGGCGGGAAAGGCGATGGTGGCCGCGACCGAGGCGATGTTGACCACCGCCCCGCCGCCGCCCGCGCTGCCGCCGGGGCGCATGGCGCGAAAGGCGTGCTTCATGCCCAGCAGCGTGCCGGCCACGTTCACGTCGAGCATGCGGCGCAGGTCGTCGCCGTCGACGTCGACCACCAGCGAGGTGATCTCGATACCGGCGTTGTTGACCAGGATGTCGAAGCCGCCCAGCGCCTTCACCGTGGCTTCGGTGGCAGAGGCCCAGTCGCCGTCCTTCGTGACGTCGAGCGGGACGAAGCCCACCTTCGCTCCCTCTGCGGAAAGCCGCTGCGCGGTCTCCTTGCCCAGGTCGGCGAGCACGTCGCCGATCATCACCGACGCACCCGCCTGCGCCAACGCCTGGGCGATGCCCGCGCCGATGCCGCGCGCACCCCCTGTCACCAGGGCCTTGCGCCCCGTCAAGTCGAACTTGGCCATCACTTGTCTCCTGTGGATATGTGTATGAGATGGAGCGGTCATGCTAGGAATCGACTTGACGAGTGTCAAGAATTTTTTTGACGACTGCCCAAATTTCGTAAAATGCCTCTGGAATGCACGTACGAGGGATTTCCCACGCCGCGTGCTATGGTTTGCGATCACCAGGAAACACAGCGGCCGGCACTCTGCGGCCTGGCTAGAAATGACCACTCATTCACGGGTAAAGAAGCACGCCGGGCGGGTGCAGAAGGCACCGGCCGACAAGTTCGAGCAGCGCCGCGCCGAGCTCGGCGAAGCCGCCCTCACCACGCTGGCCACGCTCGGCTACGCGCGCACCAGCCTGCGCGAGATCGCGCAGAACTCCGAGTTCTCGCATGGCGTGCTGCACTACTACTTCAGCGACAAGGTCGACCTCATCGTCTGCAGCGTCAAGCAGTACAAGGCGCGCTGCGTCACGCGCTACGACCACGCAGTCGACACCGCCACGACGTATGACGAGCTCATGGAAGGCTTCCTGCAGAGCCTGGGCGACACGCTGCTGGGCGAAGGCCACGTGCACCGGCTCTGGTACGACCTGCGTTCGCAGGCGCTGTTCGAAGCGGCCTTCCACGACGACGTGGTACAGATCGACAAGAGCCTCGAAGACATGATCTGGCGCATCATGAGCCGCTTCGCCGAACTCTCGGGTCAAGCCCCCGGCCTGCCGCCCTCGGCCTGCTACGCCCTCTTCGACGGGCTGTTCCTGCAGGCGCTGCTCAAGCACCTCTCGGGCGACACCAAGGCCATCGCCGACATGCAGGCCGACGTGCGGCAATCGATCGAGCGGCTGTTCACCGCCCCCGCCGCAACCACCGCGCCGGCCTCCCGCAAGCGGCGCGCCTGACGCCGCCATGGCGCCGTTCAACACCGCCTACCGGCAGACGCTGCTCGCCGGGCGCCTCACCCTGGGCCTGATGACGCCGCTGGCGCGCCCGCACGGCGCGATGGCCGACCCCGCGATCGAATTGCAACTGGCCCGGCTGGCCGACACGCTCGGCTTTGCCGCGCTGTGGACGCGCGACGTGCCCGTGATGCTGCCGCAGGGCGAAGAGACCGCGGTGCTCGACGAGCCCTTCATCTGGCTCACCGCGCTGGCCGCCGCCACGCAGCGCATCGCGCTCGGCACCGCCGCCGCCGTGCTGCCGCTGCGCCATCCGCTGCACGTGGCCAAGGCCGCGCTCTCGCTCAACCGCCTGTCGAACGACCGCTTCATCCTCGGCCTGGGCTCGGGCGACCGCGAAGCCGAGTTCGCCATCTTCCAGCAGGACATCGCGCTGCGCGGCGACGTCTTCCGCGAACGCTGGAACCTCGTGCGCTCGGCGCTCTCGCCCGATGCGAGCGACCGCGCCGCATTGCACGAAGCCACCGGCGGCCACGACCTCATGGCGCCACCCGCCGCGCGCATCGGCATGCTGGTGGTGGGCTCGGCGCGCCAGTCGCTGCAATGGACCGCCGCCCACGCCGACGGCTGGGCCACCTACCACCGCGACGAAGCGCGCCAGCAGGGCCGCATCGGCCTGTGGCAGACCGCGCTGCGCGAGCGCGCGGGCGGCGAGGCCAAGCCCTTCATCCAGTCGTTGCAGCTCGACCTGCTGGACGATGCCGACGCACCCGCCGAGCCCATCGAACTCGGCCTGCGCGCCGGACGCCATGCGCTCGTCGACTACCTCGACCGCATGGAAGACGCCGGCGTCGCCCACGTGCTGCTGAACCTCGCGCGCAGCAGCCGGCGACCCGCGCAGGACGTGGTCGACGAGCTCGGCCGCGAGGTGCTGCCGCACCTGCAAGGCCATGCGCGCACACCGCCCGCCTGACCCGTGCAGAATCCGGCGCTCGCCGTTGTCGCCCCTCTTCCAAGGACTTTCCCCATGACCGATCTCTCGCATTTCCCCATCACGAAGAAATGGCCCGCGCAGCACCCCGAGCGCCTGCAGCTGTACTCGCTGCCCACGCCCAACGGCGTGAAGGTGTCGATCCTGCTGGAGGAAAGCGGCCTGCCCTACGAGCCGCACCTCGTGAGCTTCGAGACCCAGGACCAGATGTCGCCGGAATTTTTGTCGCTCAACCCGAACAACAAGATCCCCGCCATCCTCGACCCCAACGGCCCGGGCGGCCAGCCGCTGGCGCTGTTCGAATCGGGCGCGATCCTGCTGTACCTTGCCGAGAAGACCGGCCAGTTCATTCCGAAGGATGCGGCGGCCCGCTACGAGACCATCCAGTGGGTGATGTTCCAGATGGGCGGCATTGGCCCGATGTTCGGCCAGCTCGGCTTCTTCAACAAGTTCGCCGGCAAGGACTACGAAGACAAGCGCCCGCGCGACCGCTACGTGGCCGAGTCGAAGCGCCTGCTCGGCGTGCTCGACAAGCACCTTGCCGACCGCGCCTGGATCATGGGTGACACGTACACCATCGCCGACATTGCCACCTTCCCCTGGGTGCGCAACCTGATCGGCTTCTACGAGGCCGGCGACCTCGTGGGCTTCAGCGAGTTCAAGAACGTCGCGCGCGTGCTCGAGGCCTTCGTGGCACGGCCGGCGGTGGTGAAGGGCCTAGGCATTCCGAAGCGGGGCTGAGGCCCTCTCGATCGGCCCTCTGCCGGGGCCGTCGTCTGCATCGGCGGCGGCCGTACCGAGCCCGTTGCTCGAGCGACTCCCTCGTTTGTGGGATTCCTGACCCTTCCGGCGACTGGAACAGTCCCTCTGCGTTGTTGCGGGGGCTGACAAAAATTACGCGATCGCACACCTGCGGCGATACGGCGCACGCTTCCCCTCCTCCACGCACGAAACCGGATTCGACATCCACGTGGAACCACAAGGAGGAAGCCATGAAGAATGCAATCATCCTGCGCACGGCGGCCGTCGTGCTGGTGCAGGCCTGCACTTTTGCGAACGCCGCCGACGACCAAGGCGTCAACGACTACGCGAAGGCGCACTGGAGCACCGCCAATTCCTGCGTCCCGTTCGTCAGAAAATACCAATCGGTGTGCGGCAACGATTTCTCCGCAGACACGGATGCTCAGGCCTATGACATTCGGGCCACTGGCGAGAGATGTAGTGCGGTCACACAGAACCAGCACCCCGCCATACAGAAGGGCGACGTGATCACGGTTCATCTGAGCCAGGTCTTCATCAACGAGTTCGTCGAGCGCGGTGCCAGTCTGCTCGGCTTCAAGAAGCGCGGCGAGATCGCCATCGTTGCGCGCATCGCAGAGCAAGACGCCCAGACCGATTTCGATTTCAGTGTTGCCGGAAGGGATCGTGGCCGCCTCATCTACTACTCGGAAGGCGTCGCGCCTGGGCAGTACCTGAATTTCAGCCAGTTACCCATCTACGGGCCCATCGAATACCACGGCAAGCCCCTGCTCCTGGAGTTCTACATCATGGAGCTCGACATCAAGGAGAACACGGAAATCTCGGGCCTGCTCACCGCAGCGGCCAGCCTGGGCGCCGTGGCCTATCCGCCGGCATCGCCAGTGCTGAAGGTGCTCGACACGATCGGCGGCGGCTTGCTCAAAGCCAACAAGAGCGACATCGAGTTCAAGTACCACGCCTCGTTGCTCCCGGGCGCGGAGCAGATCAATTCACTGCATTCCGGTCGGCTGGAATACGGCAACTACGCGTTCGTGCGCATGCCATTCGCGGACTCGGGTGGCTCTGGGAGCAGTTCTACGCATCCCTGGACACGCTGGTGGTTCAACCAGAAAAATGGGCGAATCTACGAAGACGCGACATGCAATTCAGTGCTGAAGAATCGCACCTACCTCACGGTGCAGATCAATCGCGCCAAGGAGGAGGCCACACTCGACCCCGCCAACACCTTCGCTGCATTTACCGCCAAACTCTCTTCCGAGGCCCAGGCTTCCACCGCCGAGCGCGTCGCGGTCATCGATGCGCTGAAAGCCAGCGTCAACAAGAACCAGCGCTATCGAGACGCGAAGAAGTTGATCGATTTCGCACAGAGCGTGAAATGGCCCGACGGCACCAAGAGTGACAAGAAGGCCCTGGATGCGGTAACCGTCAATGCGCTCGCCGCGGTTGCAACCAAGATCGAAACATCCTCGACTCAATTGCGCGACCCCCAGCAGCGCGACAAGGCGGACTTCGATGAATCGCAAATACAGGTGCTCGTCGATGCACTGTCGCGGCTCTCCGGCAAACGCTACTCACCGCAAACCTTCAAGGCAAGCGATCTGAAGTTGGAGCTCGAGAAAACCTGACGCTGGCACTCCACGCCAGCGTCCCCAGGAACCGAAATCAGTTCGCGCTCAAGTCCATGAGCATCCGCGACAGCAAGTAAAGCCGCGGCACCACGCTCTCGACCTCAGCGTATTCCTCCGGCGTGTGGATGCCGCCACCCACGATGCCGAAGCCATCGAGCACCGGCACGCCGACACCGGCCACGAGGCTGGCGTCGGCGGCGCCGCCGCTGCTCTCGATGGTGAGCTTCTTGCCGATCTCGCCGTAGATGCCCTCGGCCATGCGCACCAGCTTGTCCGACGCGGGCGAACGCGGCATCGGCGGCAGACCGCGCACGAGGCGCACGCGCACCTCTGTCTCGGGGATGAGCTTGTTCTGCGCGATGCGCGTGAGGTCCTTCTCGACGCGGTCGAGCTCCTCGGGCGTGGCGGCGCGCACGTCGCCCTTGGCGCTGGCCGACGCGGGGATCACGTTGGTCGGTCCGTTGGCCGTGAGCACCGTGAAGTTGACCGTGGTCTTCTTCGCTGCGTCGGCCACCTTCGACAGTTGCAGCACCTGGTGCGCGACTTCCATCGCGGCGTTGCGGCCCGCCTCGGGCGCAACGCCCGCGTGCGACGCGAGCCCCTTCACCTCGATGAGCGCCGTGGCCGAGCCCTTGCGCTCGACCACGAGGCCGTCGGCCGGGCGACCCGGCTCGAGGTTCAGTGCCACGTCGTGCTGCTTGGCCACGCGTTCGATGAGCGCGCTGGTGCCGACCGAGCCCGTCTCTTCGTTGGTGTCGATGAGGAAGGTGATCTGGCCGTAGTCCTTGAAGCCGATCTTCTGCAGGATCTTCAGCGCCTGCAGGCCGGCCACGACGCCGCCCTTGTTGTCCATCACGCCGGGACCGTAGGCGCGGCCGTCCTTGATGTAGAAGGGCTTGGCCGCGGCCGTGCCGTCCTTGAACACGGTGTCGATGTGGGCCAGGATGAGGATCTTTTTCTTGCCCTGGCCGGTGAGCGTCGCGACCAGGTTGGTGCCCGGGTGCGGTTCGGCGGGAAAGCTCTCGATGCGCGCGTCGAGCTTGCGCAGTTCGTCCGCCACCATCTCGCGCACCTTGGCCAGGCCCTCGGTGTTGGTCGAGCCCGAATCGATGTTGACCATGCGCTCCAGCAGCTGCAGCATTTCGTCCTTTTGCTGCGTGGCGGCGTCGAGCACGCCCTGGTGCGGCTTCTGGGCCATGGCGTTGACGGCGAGCAAGGCACTGGCCAGCACGGCGCCCTGGCAGGCGGCGCGTGTCCATGAACGCGGGGTGGAGCGAAGGTGCATGAGGAAGCCTGTTCTTTCTGTTGTGGAGGTTCGTTCGAAGCGAACCCCACACTAGCACCCGCTTCGCGAACGGGTCAAGCCGCGAGGCTCGGCGCCGGCGCCTCGGTGGCCTGCGCGATGCGCCCGGCCTTCATGTGGACGATGCGGTCGGCCACATGAAAGTAGCGGTCGTCGTGCGAGATGACCACCAGCGAGTGCCCCTTGGCGCGCAGCTCGGGCAGCAGCTCGGTGTAGAACAGATGGCGAAAGGCCGGGTCCTGGTCGGCGGCCCATTCGTCGAACACCAGCACCGGCCGGCCTTCGAGGTAGGCATGCACCAGCGCCAGCCGCTTGCGCTGGCCGGTCGACAGGTCGGTGGTGCTGAAGGCGCCGTTCTTCACTGACACCTTGTGCGCGATCTCCAGCCGCTGCAGGTAGGGCAAGGCGGTTTCGGGCAGCGCCTGGTGGCCGCCCTCTTCGCCGGCCACGAGGTCTTCGAACAGGTAGAAGTCCGAGAACACGGTGGTGAAGAGCTGGCGGTAGTCGTCGCGCGTCTGCGGCGTCACGGCCTTGCCGTCGAGCAGCAGCTCGCCATCCACCGGCGCGTACAGGCCCAACAGCAGCTTGATGAGCGTGGTCTTTCCCGAGCCGTTGTCGCCGACGACGAAGACGATCTCGCGCCGCCCGATGCGCAAATCCACCGGGCCGAGCACGAAGGGCTCCGCGCCCTCCACCGCTGGGAACGCATAGCGCGCGCCGCGCAGCTCGATGGCGTCGTGCAGCACCGGCGTGGCAGGCGGCGCGTGCAGGTCCAGGTGCGGTTCGGGCGTGGCGAAGCGGGCCGACAGGTCACCGATGCGCTCGAAGGCCACCTTCGCGCGCCCCAGGTGCGGCAGCGCCGCCACCACCTGGTCGAGCGGCCCCTTCAAAAACAGCAGCACCAGCACGAAGCCGCTGAGCACGACCGGCGCGGTGTCGCGGAATGCGGCCCAGCCGAGGATGAGTGCAATCAGCAGAAAGAACAGCGCCGAGCCGAAGGACGAGGCCAGCACGAAGATGTTGATGGCGCGGCGGTTGATGTCGTGGATGCGCTCGACCGTGTGCGCCACCTGCTGCTCGTACACCTTGGCGCGGCGCGCGCGGTGCATGCGCAGCTCCTTCGCGCCTTCGCTGATACCGCGGTAGGCCTTGTGCAGCGCCTCTTCCTGCTCGCGCGCCTTGAAGAAGCCCGAGATGCCGCGCGCATGCGCCAGGCTCTGCACGGTGATGCCCACCAGCAGCGCCGCCAGCAGCAGGCCGAACAGCGGCGGCGAGAGCCAGGCCAGGTAACCCAGGCAGCCGAAGGAGACGGCCAGCGCGATCATGGTCGAGGCCATCATGAAGGCCACGTCGCTGATCATGTCGACGTCCTGCGTGAGCACGGGCATCAGGCGGTGCATGCGGTAACGCTCGAGCGCATCGATCGGCGCCGCGAGGATCTTCAGCGCCAGGCTCTTGCGCACTTGCGCCACGAGCCGCTGGCCGACCACGTTGTTCGACATATCGGAGGTGGCGCGCCCGACCAGCGCCACCACGCACAGGCCGATGAAGGTCAGCAGCAGTCCGCCGGCCAGGCCGCCGGGGCGATGCAGCACCTGGTTGATGGTCGCCAGCAGCGCCACGGTCGCGATGCCCGCGCCGATGCCGGTCACGGTCGACAGCGCGATCCACGGGAAGTAGGGCCGCAACAGCCGGACGAGTTCGGACGCGGGGGCGCTGGCGGGTGTGAGGTTCATTCGGCGGACGGTTCGTTGCAAAGGGAGACGGGCTCCCTGCAATGACGTTCGGCGCGCCTGCTTGTTTAGCAGGAAGGCGCGGCGCCTATTGCAGCAGCGGCTGCGCCCCCGCCTCGCGCGCGGCCTCCACCACCGAGGCGCCCGCCAGCGCCCACAGCGTCAGGGCCTCGTCGAGCGCGCGCACGTGGCCCGGGTCCTGGCCGAGCCAGGCCACGAGCTGCTCGGCGCGCTCGGGCGACGGTGCGTCGTGCAGCTCGCGAAAAAGCCGCCAGGCCATGCTGAAGGCCGGATCGGAAGGACGGTGTCTCGGGAAGCTCATGGGGATTCGCACGCCTGCACTGCTGTCGATGAGTGAGTAGACGCTCCGTGGGGCACGCTGTTTAGGCGCGGGGCCTGCGCGGACTAAATTTCCGGCCCGCCGGCGCGTCTTCTGCTGCATGCCTGTGCGCCTTCTTCTTCACGCCACCTTCGGCCCCGCCCCGTGATCCCGCTGCTCGCGCCGATCTTCCAGGGCGAGTGGGCGCCCTACGGCGAAACGCTGGCCTGCGCCCCACACCCGCCGCCCGACGCCGTGCGCGTGGCCGACCTGCTGGCCGACCCGCCGCGCCTGTTGGCGCTGCTGCGTCTGAAGGCGCGCACGCTGAACATGCCGGAGCGCGACCTGCGCGCGGTCGCGTCCGCCTGGAGCATGAACTACCTGCACGCGCTGCTGCCGCCCGTGGCCGCCGCGGCGAGCTTGCTGCAGCACGGCTTTCCGGTCCGGCCCGAGCAGGTCTGGGTGTCGCTCGATGACGCAGACGGCGACCCGGAGTGCTTCCACATCGTCGAGCTCGGCACGCCGTGCCCCGGCACCGACACGGCCGCGCGCTACGACGTGCTGCTGTGGACGCACCTGGCGCCCCTGTTCGCGCGGCTGACGCAGCTCACGCGGCTGGCGCCCAAGATCCTCTGGGGCAACGCCGTGCGCTACCTCGAGCCGGTGCTGGAAGAAGGCCTGCGCATGAGCGGCCAGGCGCCCGCCGTGGCCACCGACCTCGAGCATCTGCTGCACCGCCCGACCTGGCCGCAACCGTGCGGCACGCTGCGCGACAACCCGATGTGCATGCCCGCGCGCCGCGGTGTGCGCGTGGCCGACCGCAGCGCGCCGCCCGTCACGCTGCACCGCCAGTGCTGCCTCTACTACCTCGTGCCACGGCTGGGCTACTGCGGCGCGTGTCCGCTCTCGCCCGAGTTCGAACGGGAGCGCTGTGCAAGCACCGCCGACTAAACATCTGGCCGCGGCCTGCGTCTTCCTTCTGCATCCCACACATCGACCACACCCCGGAGGTTTTGCTTGACCGCCCACGACACTGCATGGCGCTTTCACGCGCATCCCGAAGGCCGGGTGCTGGACGTCCGGCTGGAAGGCAGCGCGCTCAAGGTGACGCCGCACGACGGCGACCGCCACAGCAGCACCTGGGCCCTGCGCGAGCAGCCCGGCAAGCCGCGCCTCGAATGGCTGGGCGCGTGCGCGGGCGAGCCTGACGAAGCGCACCTGCTGGCGGCGATCGAGGCGGCCTTCCAGCGCCACCCGGCCGCGCGCCACTTGGCGCTGCAATCGCCATTGCCGAGCGGCACGCGACTCGTGGACGCGGGCATCGTCACGCCGGCCGAGGGCGCGCTGCCCACGGTCGCGCGCGAAGCCTTCTGGCAATGGCCGCGCGCCTGGCTGCCGCAGCCGCGCGAGCCCTTCGCGCAGCGCTTCGTCGTCACGCAGGGCAAGCGCCATCCGCTGCGCCCCGCCAAGCCGCAGGGCACGGTGTACCGCCGCCACATCCCGTGGCTGAACCAGACGTTCACGCTCGACACGGTCGACATCGAGCGCGACCTGCCTGCCTTCCATCGCTGGATGAACGACCCCGTAGTCGCGCATTTCTGGGAAGAGGAAGGCGACCTCGCGCGCCACCGCCAGTACCTGGAAGGCATCGCAGCCGACCCGCGCGTGACCGGCCTCGTCGGCCGCTTCGACGGCGAGCCTTTTGGCTACTTCGAGGCCTACTGGGCCAAGGAAGACCGCATCGCGCCCTTCTACGACGCGGCCGACCACGACCGCGGCTGGCATGCGCTGGTGGGCGAGGCGCGCTTTCGCGGCAAGCCCTTTCTCACGGCCTGGATGCCGTCGGTGTCGCACTACCTCTTCCTGGACGACCCGCGCACGCAGCGCCTGGTGATCGAGCCGCGCGCCGACAACGAAAAAATGATCCGGAGCCTGGGCCGCTGCGGCTACGCCCATGTGAAGGAGTTCGACTTTCCGCACAAGCGCGCCCTGCTGGGCGTGCTGTGGCGCGAGCGTTTCTTCGGCGAGGCGCTGTGGATTCCGCGCGCCGACCCCACCGCCGCTTCGCCGGCCCCGGCTCGTCGACACGAGCCTTCCCTGGAGGACATCCATGCAAATCCATGACCTGATCGGCGTCGGCTTCGGCCCGTCCAACATCGCGCTGGCCATCGCGCTCGACGAGAAACGCCAGAAGGGCCACTTCGTCGATGCGCTGTTCATCGAGAAGCAGCCGGGCTTCGTCTGGCACCGCAACATGCTGCTGGACAACGCGCACATGCAGATCTCGTTCCTGAAGGACCTGGCCACGCTGCGCAATCCGTCCAGCCGCTTCACCTTCCTGAACTACCTGCACGAGAAGCAGCGCCTGCAGGACTTCATCAACCTCAAGACCTTCTTCCCGAGCCGCCACGAGTTCAACGACTACCTGGGCTGGGCCGCGGCGCAGTTCGAGGACCGCTGCGCCTACGGCGAGGCCGTGTTCGAGGTGGTGCCCGAGATGAAGGGCAACGAGGTCTCGCTGCTGCGCGTGCGCTCGCGCGATGCCAACGGCGCGGTGCGCGAGCGCCTGGCGCGCAACCTGGTGGTGAGCGTGGGCGGCGTGGCGAACATCCCGGCGCGCTTCCAGCCGCTGCGCGACGACGGCCGCGTGTTCCATTCGAGCACCTACCTGGAGGCCATCGCCCGCCACCCCGGCGCCGACCGCATCGCCATCGTGGGCGCGGGCCAGAGCGCGGCCGAGATCTTCATGGACCTGCAGTCGCACCCGGCCAAGCCGCAGGTCGACCTGATCATGCGGGCGCGCTCCATCAAGCCCTCGGATGACAGCCCGTTCGTGAACGAGATCTTCAACACCGACTTCACCGACTTCGTGTTCAACCGCTCGGTGAACGAGCGCGCCGAGCTGCTCGAGGAGTTCTGGCACACCAACTACGCCGCGCCCGACCTGGAGCTGATCCAGCAGATCTTCAACGTGTTCTACCGCCAGCGCGTGGCCGGCTCGACGCGCCACAGCTTCCTGCGGCGGCACGAGGTGTCGGCCGTGCGCGCCGCGCAAGACGGCATCCACCTGTCGCTGCACGACCTGAACACCGGCGCGCGCCACGACAAGGCCTACGACGCCGTGGTGCTCGCCACCGGCTACGCCCGCGACGCGCACCGCACGCTGCTGGCACCGCTGGCGCCCTACCTGGGCGATTTTTCGGTCGACCGCGACTACCGCGTGCAGGGCACGCCGGCGCTGCGCCCGGGCATCTTCCTGCAGGGCGCCTGCGAGACCAGCCACGGCCTGAGCGACACGCTGCTGTCGGTCACCGCCATCCGCTCCGACGAGATCGGCCAGGCGCTGCTGAACGCCACGCCGCGGCACACGGCGCAGGCACCACAGGCCCCCGCCGCGGAGCGCCCCGCCCACGCCGCGCCCGTGGTCTAGCCACGGAAACGCAAGGCTTCGGTGCTACACTCAATAAGAATAGTTCTTATTCACCCCCATCCCCGGGGTCACCGAAGCCAGCGCCCTCGCCTCCTCTTCACCGGCGCGCACCAGCCATCGGCCCAGGGGTCCTTTGTCGATGCTTGCGAGAAGGCGACCGGATGCGCGACCTCGTCCAGGAACTTGTGTCTCACTACGCGGACTTGCGCCGGCAGCTCACGCGCGACCTGCGCGACCCGCACCATGCGGCCGACATCGCGCAGTCCAGCTTCGAGCGCGTGTACACGCACACCCTCGGCCTGCGTGACGGCGCCGCCATCGAGTCGCCGCGCGCCCTGCTGTTTCGCGTGGCGCGCAACCTGTGCATCGACGAAGCCCGCCACCGCAAGGTGGCGCAGGAGTGGGCCGTCTCGCATGCCGTCGTGGGCACGCACCTCACGGCCCCCTCGTCCGAATACGTCGTGGCCCAGCACCGCGTGCTGCGCCGCGTGGTGGAAACCATGGAACAGCTGCCGCCGCGCCGGCGCGAGGTGTTCCTGCTGTTCCGCGCCTACGGCCATTCGCGCGCCGAGATCGCGCAGCGCCTGGGCATCACCGAGATGGCGGTCGCCAAGCACCTGCTGCGCGCCACCATCGACTGCTCGCGCGTGTTCGCCGAGCTGCGCCATGAACTGATCGAGCCGCAGGCGGTGAACAGCCACGCCGGTTTCGACACCGCACTGGCCGAAGACTTTTCATGAGCCGTGCGGCCACAGCGGTCGTTCCGCGTGAACGGCTGATCGAACGCGCGCTCGCGCTCATCGTCGAGGACGAGATCGCGCCGCCGAGCCCGGCCGCCAACAGCGCCCGGCTCGCGCTCGACCAGTGGCGCACGCGCTCGCCCGAACACGCCGCCGCCGTGCGCGAGGCGCGCGAGCGCTGGAACGCGCTGGGCGGCATGGCCGACGACCTGCGCGCGCACTTCGACGAGCCCGTGCCCGCACCGGCCCCACGCAACCCCTCGCGCCGCAAGATGCTGCTGTCGGTCGCCGGGCTGCTCGGCGCCGGCGTGGTCGCGGGGCGCGGCGTGCAGTGGTACTGGCAGCAGCCCGTGTTCCAGGCGACGTACCGCACGCCGAACGCGCGGATGCTCAAGGTCACGCTGGCCGATGCCGCCGATGCCTCGGCCGGCAGCCGCCTCGACCTCGCGCCCCAGAGCGCCGTCGACGTCACGCTCTACCGCCGCCGCCGCATGATCGACATGGCACGCGGCGAGGTCCGCTTCGACGTGGCGCCCGACGCCGACCGGCCCTTCGTGGTGCGCACGCGCGAGGCGATCATCGAAGTGGTCGGCACCGCCTTCACCGTGCGCGACCGCGGCGGGCCGGTCACCGTGGGCGTCGAGCACGGCCATGTGCGCGTGCAGGTGCTGCGCCACGCCGGCACCGAACGCAGCGGCGAAGTGGTCGACCTGCGCGCCGGCGACATGCTCGAGGTGCGCGACGGCCACGCCGATCCGGTGCGCCAGGCCGACACCGCCGCCCTCTCGGCCTGGCGCGACGGCTGGCTGGTGTTCGACAACACGCCGCTGGGCGACGCGCTGGCCGCGGTCAACAGCTACCGCAGCGCGCCCATCGTCGGTGCCGACGCCCGCATCGACGCGATGCGGCTCTCGGGGCGCTTTCGCACCAACGACTCGGCCGGCCTGCTCGACGCGCTGCCGGCCATCCTGCCGCTGGTGGCGGTGGCCCGGCCCGACGGCAGCGTGCGCCTGCAGGCGCGCTGACCCGGGCGTGCCCGCCGGCGCGCCGCTCCCTCTTTCCGCTCATTTTTCGCCCCGCATCGACGCGGCGGCCGATGCCGTGTCACGGGCCTGTCTCTCTTTTTCGAGTTCAAACGTCTTACATCCAGAAGCACCCCGCATCCGATCGACGGCTGCGGCGCGCCCCCGTTTCATGCCGCACCGATTTATTTGTCTGGAGCCTTCACCCATGCGTTTCTCGCCTCGCCACCGACTCCTGAGCGCCGCGCTTGCCGCCGCCTTCGGAACCGCCCTTGCCAGCTGGAGCGGCCTCGCCGCAGCCCAGGGCGCCGACCAGGCCGCTGCACAAGCACGCGACATCAACGTCCCCGCCCAGCCGCTGGGCGCCGCGCTCAACGAGCTGTCGCGCCAGACCGGCGTGCAGGTGCTTGCCGCGGGTGACGTGGTCTCGGGCCTGGCCGCACCGGCCGTATCGGGCCGCCTGAGCTTCCAGCAGGCGCTCGACCGCCTGCTGGCCGGCAGCGGCCTCGTGGCGGTGCGCAACGGCCCCACGCGCGTCACCATCCAGCGCCAGAGCACGGCCGGCGCGTCCACGCTGCCGGCCGTGACCGTGGCCGCGCAGGCCGCCACCGACGGCACCACCGAAGGCACGGGCTCGTACACCACGCGCGCCGCCGCCGGCGCCACGCGCATGGACCTGTCGCTGCGCGAAACGCCGCAGTCGGTCAGCGTCATCGGCCGCCAGCAGATCGACGACCAGAACCTCGTCACCCTCGAGGACGTGCTGCGCCAGACGCCCGGCATCGTGGCCGACCGCAACGACGAGCGCGTGACCTTCTCCTCGCGCGGCTTCGCCCTGAGCACCATGATCGACGGCGTGCCCACGCTGGGCTTCAACAGCGTGGCCGGCGAGTCGAGCATGATCAGCACCGCCTTCTACGACCGCGTCGAAGTGATCCGCGGCGCGGCCGGCCTGCTCAACGGCGTGGGCTCGCCAGGCGGCGCCATCAACCTCGTGCGCAAGCGCCCGACCTCCGAGTTCGCCGGCCACATCTCGGGCGGCATCGGCAGCTGGAGCCGCTACAACGCCGAGATCGACGTGGGCGGTCCGCTCAACGCCGACGGCAGCGTGCGCGGGCGCTTCATGGCCTCGCGCACCGACGGCAAGAGCTTCATCGAGAACAAGAAGCGCAGCGAAGACGCGCTGTACGGCATTCTCGAAGTCGACCTCGCGGCGGGCTCGCGCCTGTCGGTGGGCTTCGAGCACCAGAAGACCGCCATCGACGGCGCCAACTACGGCCAGAGCCCGCTGTTTTTCAGCAACGGCCAACGCACGAACCTGCCACGCTCGTTCAACTCCAGCGCCCCGTGGAGCTACTGGGACATGTACTCCGACAAGCTGTTCGCCAACCTCGACCAGCGCCTGGGCGCGGGCTGGCAGCTGAAGGTGGACGCCAGCTACCTCAAGAGCAAGCGCGAGCGTGCCTCGGGTGACCTGAGCATCTACCGCGCGATCAACGCGCGCACCGGCGCCTCCACCATCGACATCCGCGAGAACCCTGCCGAAGGCGCCAACAAGGCCCTCGACGTGCACCTGAAGGGCCCGTTCGAGGCGTTCGGCCAGACGCACGAGGCCGTGGTGGGCATGAGCTACAACACCTACGACGCCACCGTGTACACGCGTGGCGCCGTGCCGCGCATGATCGACCGCCGGCCGCTGAACTTCTACCAGCTGCAGAGCTTCCCCGAGCCGACCTCCTTCTCGTACCCGCTGTACACGGCGCCGCTGAACACCACCGAGAAAGCCATCTACGCCTCGACCCGGCTGAAGCTGGCCGAGCCGCTGTCGCTCATCGTCGGCGCGCGCGGCACCTGGTACAAGTCCGATGCGTCCACGCTCGACTGGACCACCTGGCGGCGCACCGGCGTGAGTTCGATGCGCGAGAACGGCGTGGTCACGCCCTACCTGGGCGTGGTGTTCGACGTGAGCAAGGAACTCTCGCTGTACGGCAGCTACACCGACATCTTCCAGCCCAACACGGTGCGCGACCGCAACAACTCGCTCATCGCGCCGCAGCGCGGCAAGAACATCGAGCTGGGCCTGAAGGGCGAGCACTTCGGCGGCAAGCTCAACACCAGCGCCGCGATCTTCAAGACGCGCGAGACCAACCTGGCCGTGATCGACACCGGCGCCGGCTCACTGCTGCCCGACGGCGGCATCCCGTACCGCGCGGTGCAGGGCGCCAAGAGCAAGGGCTTCGAGCTCACCGCCGCCGGCGAAGTGCTGCCGGGCCTGCAGATGCTCGCGGGCTACACCTACCACGCCAAGCGCGATGCCGACGGCGTGCTGCTGAACCCGCAGTACCCGCGCCGCCTGTTCCGCGTGGCCACCAGCTACCGCCTGCCGGGCGAGTGGAGCAAGCTCACCATCGGCGGCAGCGTGAGCTACCAGAGCGGCATCTACTACGACGAGTTCAACGAACTCGGCCGCGCCTCGCAAGGCGGCCTGACGCTGTTCGGCCTCATGGCGCGCTACGACATCAACAACCGCCTGAGCGCCTCGCTGCACATCGAGAACCTGGGCGACAAGCGCTACTACAACGGCCTGGGCGCCTACAACGGCTACACGCAGGGCAACCCGCGCAACGCCTGGCTGAAGCTCAGCTACAAGCTCTGACACGCACCAACGAATTGACTTAGGGCGGCACCGGCAGAAGGTGCCCTTGACGCACGACCCGGCTTCCGGGTCGTGCGTTTTTTTATGCCGAGGCCTCAGGCCGCGAGGGCTTCGGCCTCGCCCAGTCGCTCGACCAGTTGCGCCAGCAACACCGGGCTGCGCAGGATCGCATGGTGGTCCTCGTCGAGCGCCGCGGCGCTCGCGAGATCCGGCCGCCCCAGTTGCAGCGCGAGCGCGGCGCGGTCCGCCGCCGGGCGCCGCGCGATCCACCAGCACTCGGCGCGGCAACGCAGCGGCACGAGCGCCTCGGTCTCGATCGCCTTCAGCTGCTGGCTCACGAGGAAGATGCGGGCCAGCTCGTCGTCGGGCAGGTTCGCGTGCGCCGGCATGTCGAGCGCATCGCCACGGGCCTGCGCCTTGGCACGCGCCTGGGCGATCAGCGCGGCCACCGTCGCCTCGTCGCAGACGAAGTCGTCGATGTCCAGCAGCCCGTCCAGGCGCGCTGCCGGCCAGGCCGAGGCGACGAAGTCGGCGAAGTCGCGGCGGCCGTCGTCGTCCACCGTCTGCAGGGGCGCGTCGGGCTCGGGCACGTAGGGATCGACCAGGCCAAGGAACGCCACCGCCTGCCCTTCGCCCTCGAGCCGCGCGGCCACGGCCGCCGCGAGCGCGCCGCCGAGCGACCAGCCCAGCAGGTGGTACGGCCCCTGCGGCTGCACGCCACGGACCATGCGGGCGTAGTCGTCGGCCATGCGCGCCAGCGACACGTCGCGGTGCGCGGGGTCGGCAAGCATGCGGCACGGCAGGCCGTACACGGTGCGCACGCCCTGCAGGCGGCGCGCCAGCGGCGCGTAGTCGTACACCGTGCCCAGGACGGCGTGCATGCAGAACAGAGGCGGCGCACCGGGCACCACGGCGTTCAGGGCCACCAGCGACGGCGCATCGGCACGCCCGCCCAGCAGCCCCGCAATGGTCGGCGCGCGCAGGAAGTCGTGCAGCTTCAGGTCCAGCGCCGGCAGGCCCAGGCGCCGTGCCTGCGCCATCACCTTCAGGCTCAGCAGCGAATCGCCGCCGAGTTCGAAGAAGTTGTCGTCGCGGCCCACGCGTGCCACGCCCAGCACCTCGGACCAGATGCGCGCGAGCGCCTGCTCGGTGCTGCCGCGCGGTGCGTCGTAGCCGTCGCCGCCGGCGAACACCGGCGCCGGCAGCGCATGGCGATCGACCTTGCCGCTCATGTTCAGCGGCAGCGTGTCGAGCACGACGATGGCCGCCGGCACCATGTGCTCGGGCAGCAGCGCCGCGAGGCTGGCACGCAGCCGCGCCGGCTCGATGCGCTCGCTCGCCAACGGCGACACATACGCCACCAGCCGCGCGCCGCCCGCGCCCTGGCTGGCGACGACCACGGCCTCGCGCACCTGCGGCAGCGCCAGCAGCTGCGCCTCGATCTCGCCCAGTTCGATGCGAAAGCCGCGGATCTTCACCTGGTGGTCGATGCGCCCCAGGTAGGCCATCTGCCCGTCGGCCTCCCAGCGCACGAGGTCGCCCGTGCGGTAGAGCCGGCCGCCCGGCGCGCCGAAGGGGTCGGCCACGAAGCGTTCCGCGCTCAGGCCCGCGCGCTGCAGGTAGCCGCGCGCCAGGCCGTCGCCGCCCAGGTACAGCTCGCCGGCCACGCCGGGCGGCACCTGGTTCATGGCGCCGTCGAGCACGTAGGCCGTGCGGTCGCCGACGAGGCGGCCGATGGGCATGTAGGCCGCGTCGAAACCCTCGCCCGGCGCGGCCTTGGCGATCATCGGCGTGATCACCGTCTCGGTCGGCCCATAACCGTTGACGATGCGCGGCGGCTTCAGCACCGACTGCACCAGCGCGAAGCTGGTGCGCGGCATCGCCTCGCCGCCCACGGTGTAGGAACGGATCGGCAGCCGGCTCGCGGCCTCGCCCATCAACTCGGCCATCTGGTGCAGGTAACCGGGCGTGAAGCAGGCAATCGTGATGCCGTGGCGGGCAATTTCGGCGCAGGTGCGCTCCACCGGCCAGACCTCTTCGTCGCGCGGCATCAGTGCCGCGCCGAAGGCCAGCGGCACCCAGGTGCGTTCGTGTGCGCCGTCGAAGTTGATCGATGCGAACTGCAGCTCGCGGTCGTCCGGCGTCATGCCGTAGGCCTCGCCGATGGACTGCACGTGCATGGCCAACGGGCCATGCGCCACGGCCACGCCCTTGGGCTTGCCGGTCGAGCCCGAGGTGTAGATCACATAGGCCAGATGGTCGCGGTGCACCGCCACGCCGGGGTCGTGCGACGGGCCGTTCGACAGGTCGAGCCTGTCGAGCGTCAGGGCCTTCACACCGGCCATGCCGATGCGGTCCAGCACCACAGCGTCGTCGGCCAGCAGCAGCGCGACGCCGCTGTCTTCCACCATGTAGGCCAGACGTTGCGGCGGATACGCCGGGTCGAGCGGCACGTAGGCGCCGCCCGCTTTCAGGATCGCGAGCAGCGCCACGACCATGTCGGCCGAGCGCCGCACCGCGAGGCCTACGCGCACTTCGGGCCGCACGCCCGCGCGCACGAGGTGGTGCGCCAGCCGGTTGGCGCGCGCGTCCAGCGCGGCGTAGCTCAACGTGCGGTCGCCGAAGATCAGCGCCGTGGCCTCGGGCCGCAACGCAGCCTGGCGTGCCACCAGCACATGCACCGGCGGGGTGTGCTGGTAGGCCGGCGTGTTCTCGCCCCAGGCCTGCAGGCGCTGCGCCTCGTCGGCGGTGTGCAGGTCGAAGGCCACGACGGGGTGCGTGGCCGCCTGCGCGAGGTCGTCGGCCACGCGGCGCACCGCATCGTGCATGTACTGGCACACGCGCTCAGCGCCCACCGCCGCATCGACCTGCGCGGTCAGTGCGAAGCCGTCGGCGCGTTCGTTCACCGACAGCGCGAAGGCGTAGTTCGAACGCTCCTGCGCGCCGAGCGTCTCGATGCCTTCCCAGCCGCCGGCATCGCCCCCCGCATTGGGCGACTGCGCCACATAGCGGTAGTTCAGCAGCGTCGAGAACAGCGGCGTGCCCTTGGGCACCGCGCTGCAGCGCTGCGCGAGCGACAGGCTCGCATGCTCGTGGTGCAGAAGGCCAGCCAGCGCGGCGTGGGTCTGGCGCACGCAGGCCAGTGCATGGCTGCGGCCCAGCGTCACGCGCAGCGGCAGCGTGTTGATCATCATGCCGAGCGCGCGCCCCGCGCCCTCGCCGCCCGCGAGCCGGCCGAACAGCACGGTGCCGAACACCACGTCGTCCTTGCCCGTGGTCTTGGCCAGCACCAGCGCCCACGCCAGGTGGAACAGCGTGGCCGCGCTCACGCCGCTGCGCTGCGCCTGCGTGCGCACGGCCTGCGCCAGCGCCGCATCGATTTCGAGGTGCGCTTCTTCGACGGCCGTGCCGTCGCCGCGCGCATCGAACAGATCGAAGGGTGCGGTCGGTTCGCGCACGTCGCCGAGCATGCGGCGAAAGAAAGTCTCCTGCTCGGCCACGTCGGCGCCGAGCCGTGCCTGCGCGACAAAACTGCGGAACGGCACGGGCGCGGGCAGCGCATCCGCACGGCCCTGCAGCAGCAGCGTGATCTCCTCGACCAGCAGGTCGCGCGACACATGGTCGAGCGCCAGATGATGGCTCGGCAGCTGCAACAGCCAGCCGCTGCCCGCCGCGTCGTGCGCGGCAATGGCGCGCAGCATCGGCGCGCGGCGCACGTCGAGGCGGTAGTGGCCGGGGCGCACATGCGCCTCGAGTTGCGCGGCGACATCGCCTGCGGCGGCGTCGATCGGTAGCCATTCGATCTCGGCGGGCGCATGGCGGTGCACCACCTGCACCGGCTCCGCCAGCCCTTCCCACAGCACCGCTGTACGCAGCATGTCGTGACGCGCGATGACGCGGTTCAGGCAGTCCATGAACGCGTTCAACCGCGCCTGGCTGTCGAAGCGCATCTGCAGCGACTGCACGTAGACGTCGCCCTCGGCCTGCATCAGGTGATGGAACAGCAGGCCTTCCTGCAGCGGCGCGAGCGGGTAGATGTCCTGGATGTTGGCCGCGCCGCCAGGCACGGCAGCCTCGATGCGGCGCAGCTGCGCCTCGTCGAGCGTCACCAGCGGTAGCATCTGCGGCGTGAGCCGCGTGCAGCCTTCGGGAATCGCGTTGTCGGGCACCACCGGCGCCGGGCGCGACGACGCGCCGGCCTCCAGCGTGGCGCGCGCGAAGTCGGCAAAGCGCGGGTTCTGGAACAGCGTGCGCACCTGCGCGCCGAAGCCCTGGCGACGCAGCCGCTCGAGCAGCTGCATGGCCAGCAGCGAATGGCCGCCGAGTTCGAAGAAGTTGTCGTTGCGGCCCACGCGCGGCGCGCCGAGCACCTCGGCCCACACGGCCGCCATGACCTCCTCGGCCGCACCTTGCGGCGCTTCCCAGGTGTCGGCCGCGGCAGCGAACACGGGCTCGGGCAGCGCGGCGCGGTCGACCTTGCCGTTGGCGTTCAGCGGCAGCGCCGAGAGCACGGTGATCGCCGACGGCACCATGTACTCGGGCAGCACCTGCGTCAGCCCGTCGCGCAGCGTGAAGGCCTCGACCGGGCGTTGCGCGTCGAGGCTCGACACGTAGGCCAGCAACAGCGCCCCGCCTGCACGCTCGCGCGCGACCACCACGGCCTCGCGCACGCCGGGCTGCGCGCGCAGCCGCGCCTCGACCTCGCCAAGTTCGATGCGGAAACCGCGCACCTTCACCTGATGGTCCAGGCGCCCCAGGTATTCGAGCTGCCCGTCGGCGCGCCAGCGCACGAGGTCGCCGGTGCGGTACAGGCGCCCGCCCGCGGTGTCGAAGGGGTCGGCCACGAAGCGCTCGGCGCTCAGGCCGGCGCGGTTCAGGTAGCCGCGCGCCAGCCCCGACCCGCCCAGGTACAGCTCGCCGGCCATGCCGGGCGGCACCAGGTTCATGTCGGTGTCGAGCACCACGGCGCGGCGGTCGCCCACGGGCGCGCCGATGGGCAGGTAGGCCGCGTCGAAGGCGGTGCCCGCGTAGGCCTTGGCGATGGTCGGCGTGATCACCGTCTCGGTCGGCCCGTAGCCGTTGATGAGGCGCGGCGGCTGCAGCGTCTGCATCACGCGCTCGCAGGCCACGCGGCCCATGGCCTCGCCGCCGACGGTGTACGAGCGCAGCGTGGGCACGCGCCCTTCCTCGCCGAGTTCGTCGGCCATCTGCTGCAGGTAGCCCGGCGTGAAGCAGGCGACCGTGATGCCGTGGCGCCGCATTTCCTCGCGGCTGCGGTGCACGGTCCACAGCTCCTGGCTGCGCGGCATCAGCGTGGCGCCGAAGGCCAGCGGCGTCCAGATGCGCTCGTGCGCGCCGTCGAAGTTGATCGACGCGAACTGCAGCTCGCGGTCTTCGGGCGTCATGCCGTAGGCGCGGCCGATGGTCTGGATGTGCATGCTCAACGGGCCATGCGCCACGGCCACGCCCTTGGGCTGGCCGGTGGAGCCCGAGGTGTAGATCACGTAGGCCAGGTGCCCCGGATGCACCGCGACATCGGGTGCGTCTTCGGGCCCGCTGTCGAGCACGCCGCCGTCGAGCAGCAGCGCGGGCAGCGCCTGCATCGACGCACCCAGCCGTTCGCGCACGCGCGCCTGCGTGAGCAGCAGCCGCACGCCGCTGTCGGTCGCCATGAAGTCGAGCCGCTCGGGCGGGTAGTCGGGGTCGAGCGGCACATAGGCCGCGCCCGCCTTCAGCACGCCGAGCAGCGCCACCACCATTTCGGGCGAACGCTCCACCGCGAGGCCGATGCGGTCCTCGGGCTGCACGCCCTGCGCGATGAGTGCGTGCGCGAGCCGGTTGGCGCGCCGGTCGAAGTCTAGGAAGCGCATCGGCACGCCATCGACGATCAGCGCCGTGGCCTCGGGCCGCAGCGCGGCCTGGCGCTCGACAAGGCGGTGTACGGGCACCTCGTCCCAGTCGGTGTCCTGGCCCTCGCCCCATTGGCGCAACTGGGCGTGTTCCTGCGAACCGAGCAGCGCCACCTCGCGCAGCGTGCGCGAAGGGTCGTCGGCCAGCTGGCGCAGCACGGCGACGTAGTGCGCGGCCATGCGCTCGATGGTCGCGGGCTCGAAGATCGCGCGGGCGTAGGTGAAGCTCAGGCCGAGCGTGCCGTCGGCCTGCTCCAGCGTGTCGAGCGCGAGTTCGAAGGGCGCCGCCTGTTCGTCGAGTTCGCAGGGTTCGATGCGCAGGCCTTCGAGCCGGTCGAGCGCGCCCAGGTCCTGCTGCCGGTGGTTGAAGATCACCTGGAACAGCGGCGGGTGGCTCAGGCTGCGCTCGGGCTGCAGCGCCTCGACCAGCTGTTCGAACGGCAGATCCTGGTGCGCCTGCGCGCCCAGCGCCGCCTCGCGCGCCTGTGCCAGCGCCTGGGCCAGCGTGGTGTGGCCGGCCAGTTCGGCGCGCAGCACCTGCGTGTTGACGAACAGGCCGAGGATGCCGGCCGTCTCGGGCCGGTCACGGTTGGCCACGGGCACGCCGAGCCGGATGTCGCCCTGGCCCGTGTAGCGGTGCAGCAGCGCCTGGAAGCCGGCCAGCAGCACCATGAAGAGCGTCGCGCCCTCGGCGCTCGCGCGGCGGCGCAGCGCCTGTGCCAGTTCGCCCGGCAGGTCGAGCCGATGGCGTGCGGCCAGGTACGGCCCCTGCGGCGGGCGCGCGCGATCGGCGGGAAGTTGCAGCAGCGGCTGCTCGCCACCCAGGCGTTCGGTCCAGTAGGCGAGCTGGCGTTCGCCCTCGCCTGCTTCGAGCCAGTGGCGCTGCCAGGCCGCGTAGTCGGCGTACTGCAGGGCGGGCGCGGGCGACACGGCGGCGTCGTTCCCTTGACGGTGCGCCTGGTACAGCGCGCCGAAGTCGTCGACCAGCAGCTGCATCGACCAGCCGTCGGACACGATGTGGTGCATCACCAGCACCAGCAGGTGCGCGGTCTCGCCGGTGCGCAGCAGGCCCACGCGCAGCAGCGGGCCGCTCGCGAGGTCGAAGGGCGTGCGCACGAGGCGCGCGGCCTCGTCGCGCACCTGCGCGGGGTGGGCACGCAGATCGGCTTCGCGCAGGTCGAGCACCGCCTCGGGCGACACGGTCTGCTGCGGCACGCCGTCGTCGCTCATGCCGAAGCGCGTGCGCAGCGACGGATGCCGCGCCACCAGCGCCTGCAGGCTCGCACGCAGCGCCGCATGGTCGAGCGCGCCGTGCAGCGTGAGCGCGGCCGTGATGTGCTGCGCGGTGCTTTCGGGGTCCATCTGCCAGAGGAACCACTGGCGCGCCTGCGCGTACGAGGCGGGCCGCGGCGCACCGGGCACGGCGGCCGGGTCGGGCACGATCGGCAGGCGGCCGAAATCGATGCCCTGCGCACGCAGCGCGGCGATGAATTCCTTCTGCCGCGCCGGCGGCAAACCCGCCAGCCGTTGTGCGATGGCCCTACTGCGTTCGCTACTGCTCACTCAACCCCCCAGACTTTCCAACAATGCATCCATGCGATCGAGATCGCTCTCGGCCTGCGCGGCCTGCTGCGCCTGCGCCGGCCCTTGCGCGTCGAGCGCCTGCGCGCACGCCGCCAGGTCTGGCAGCTCGAAGTAGCGCTGCAGCGGCAGGTCGATGCCCATCTGCGCCTTGACCTGCTGGCGCAGCTTGAGCACCGCGAGCGAATGCCCGCCCAGCTCGAAGAAGTTGTCGCCGCGCCCCACGCGCGACAACCCCAGCACCTGGGCCCAAAGGCCGGCCAGCGCGGTTTCGGTGGCGCCCTGCGGCGGCACGTGGGCGCGCTCTTCCGCCGCCTCGGGCGGTGGCAGCGCCTGCCGGTCGACCTTGCCGTTGGCGTTCAGCGGCAGCCCCTGCGGCATCGCGACGATGACGCTCGGCACCATGTAGTCGGGCAGCGCCGCCGCCAGAACCGCACGCAGCGCTGCGGGGCGCAGCGGCTGGCCTTCGGCGCCGGCGGCATAGGCCACCAGCCGCGCACCGCCCGGCCCGTCCTGCGCCAGCACCAGGGCCTGGCGCACGCCGGGTTGCGCGAGCAGCTGCGACTCGACCTCGCCGAGTTCGATGCGGAAGCCCCGCACCTTCACCTGGTGGTCGAGCCGGCCGAGGTACTCGAGCTGGCCGTCGGCGCGCCAGCGCACGAGGTCGCCGGTGCGGTAGAGCCGCCCGCCGTGCGCGTCGAACGGGTCGGCGACGAAGCGCTGCGCCGTCAGGCCGGCCCGGTGCAGGTAGCCGCGCGCCAGCACCTCGGCGCCGACGCACAGCTCGCCGGCTACGCCGACAGGCACGGGGTTCAGTTGCGCGTCGAGCACATGCAGGCGCGCGCTCGATGCGGGCGTGCCGATGGGCGGCAGGTCTTCATGGCCTGCCCCGTCGAGCACGAACTCGCTCACCACGTGCGTCTCGGTCGGCCCGTACTGGTTGATGAGCGTGCACTGCGATTCGCGCGCCAGCCACTCGGCCAGCGCGGGCGTGCGCTTGAGCTGCTCGCCCGCCGTGAGGATCTGCCGCAGCGCCGGCAACCGCCGGCCCGAGGCCAGCGACTGTTCGGCGAAATGCTGCAGCACCGAGAAGGTGAGGAACATGCGTTCGACGCCTTCTCCGTGCACCAACGCCTCGAGCGCATCGAGGTCGAGCCGCTGCGCGTCGGTGGTCTGCACGAGGCAGCCGCCGCCGGCAAGCCCGCTGACCATTTCCTGGAACGCCACGTCGAAGCACGGCGAGGCGAACAGCAGCGTGCGGCTCGCACCCGGCAGGCGTTGCAGCTGCCACGCGATAAGGCGCGCCACCGCGTCGTGGCGCATCGCCACGCCCTTCGGGCGGCCGGTGGAGCCCGAGGTGTAGAGCACATAGGCCAGCTGCTCGCCATGCACCGGCACCGCCGGGTCGTGGTCGGGCCAGGCGGCCATGCCGTCGTCGGGCGCGTCGAGGTCGAAGGCCAGCCGCTGCACGCTCGCTGCGTCGGGCAGGCGCGGCATCAGCGCGCGGCGCGTGAGCAGCAGCGAAGCGCCGCTGTCCTCGACCATGTAGGCCAGCCGCTCGGGCGGGAACGCCGGGTCGAGCGGCACGTACGCGCCGCCGGCCTTGAGCACGGCGAGCAGGCCGACGACGGTCTCGGCTGAGCGATCGACCGCGATCGCGACCGGCATGTCGGGCCGCACGCCCTGCGCAATCAGGCGGTGCGCCCAGCGGTTCGCGAGTCGGTTGAGTGCGGCGTGGGTGAGGCGATGCTCGGCCGTGACCAGCGCCAGTGCGTCGGGGTTGGCCTTGGCCTGTTGTTCGATGAGGTGGTGGACAGGCGCGACCGCTTCCGCTGTGAACGCACCGCGCGACCAAGACGACAACCGCTCGCGCTCGGCCGCATCGGCCAACGTCAGCTGGCCCACGGCCTGCGCCGCATCGCCGGCCAGCGCCAGCAGCGCCGCACGCAACTGGCCCACGAGCGCGGCGGCCTGCGCCTCGTCGCACACGTCGAGCGCATGCACGAGGTCGATGTGCAGCGCCGCATCGTCATGCACCATCAGCGTCAGCGGGTACGAGGTTTCTTCCTTCGTATGCACCGCGCCGAAGCTCAGGCCAGCCGCAGCGTCGCCTCGCAAGGCCGCATCCACCGGGTAGTTCTCGAACACCACCAGCGTGTCGAACAGCCCCTGCCCGCCCAGCCCGGCCCAGGCCTGGATCTCGTGCAGCGGCGTGTGCTCGTGTTCGCGCGACGCAACCTGCGCCGCCTGCAGTTCGCGCAGCCAGTCGCCCACGGACTGGCCGGGCCGCAGGCGCGCGACCACGGGCAGCGTGTTGATGAACAGGCCCAGCATGTGCTCGGCACCCGGCATCTCGGCGTTGCGGCCGGCGACGGTGGCGCCGAACACGACGGTGTCCGTGCGCGTGCGCTGGCCCAGCAGCAGCGCCCAGGCGGCCTGCACAAAGGTGTTGAGGGTGACGTGCGCGGCGCGCGCGGCCTCGCGCAGGCCACGCGTGGCTTCGGTGTCGAAGGCCAGGCGCTGGCGGGCCTTGCCCGAGCGCGGCGTCACCGGTGGCACCAGCGCCGTCGCAAGACGCGTCGGTTCTTCCACACCGGCCAGCACGCTGCGCCAGTGCGCCTCGCCGGCCTGCGCGTCGCGCGTTGCGAGCCACGCGATGTGCTCGCGGAATCGTCCGGGTGCGGGCTCGCCGGCCTGCCCCGCATAGCTGCGCAGCACCTCGGCCAGCAGCTGCGCCACGCTCCAACCGTCGAGCAGCAGGTGGTGGTAGGTCCAGACAAGGTGGTGCCGCTGCGCCTGCGTGCGCGCCAGGGCGATGCGCATCAGCGGCGGGCGAGCGAGGTCGAAGCCGCTCGCGCGCTGCGACGCGGCCAGCCGCGCCAGTGCGCCGGGCACGTCGACGCTCTCGCGCAGGTCTTGCATCACCCACGGCATCTCGGCACTGCGCGCCACCCATTGCAGCGGCGTGGCGCCGTCGGCCAGGAAGCCGCTGCGCAGGATCTCATGGCGCGCGAGCACGCGCTGCCATGCGGCGCGGAAGCGCTCGGCATCGAGGCCGTCGATGTCCATGCACAGCTGGTTGATGTAGGCCTCGCCCTGGGCATCGACCAGGCTGTGGAACAGCATGCCGGACTGCATCGGCGACAACGGATAGAGGTCTTCGAGTTGCGCCACGGGCAGCGGCAGCGCGTCGAGCTGCGCGGCTTCGAGGCCGGCCAGCGGGAAGTCCGACGGCGTGACGCCGCAAGCGCCCGAGGTGCAGTGCGCGATCAGCGCTTCGAGCTCGTCGCCGAAACGGTTCACCCAGCCCTGCACATCCTCCTGCGCATGCCGCGCCGCGCTGAAGTCCACCGTCAGCTGCAGCGCACCGTCGCGCACCTGCGCGTTGACGCTGAATTCGTGCAGCAGCGGCGCGCTCGCCGCGACGGGCTCGCCCGCGTCTTCGGGCGCGAGCGACCACGCAGCCTCGGCCGCACCATCGACCTGCCCCAGGTAGTTGAAGACCAGCTGCGGGCGCGGCAATGCGCGCAGCGCCTGCTGCTGTGCGTCCGTGCCCAGGTGCCTCAGCACGCCATGGCCGAGCCCGCGTTGCGGCACGCGGCGCAGGTCTTCCTTCACGCGCTTGATCGCGTCGCCCCACGCGCCCAGCGGATCGAGCCGCACGGGGAACAGGCTGGTGAACCAGCCCGTGGTGCGCGACAGGTCGAGCGCCCTCTGCGCGGGGAGGATGTCTTCACGGCCGTGCCCTTCGAGCAGGATCGCGAGCTGCGCATGCCCGCTCCAGCCACACAGCGCGCGCCCGAGCGCGGTGAGCAGCAGGTCGTTGACCTGCGTGCGGTAGGCGGCCGGCGCCGCCTTGAGCAGCGCCTGTGTGCGCTCGCGGTCGAGCTGCCATGCGATGCTGGCGCGGCGTGCCACCGTATTCACGCCGTCGGGCCGCGCGCAGGGCAGCGCGACCGGCACGTCGGCGAAGGCCTGCCAGTGCGCGAGTTCACCGTCCATCGCGGCGGCCTCGCCCTGCAGCGCATGCGCCCAGGCTTGCAGGCTGGCACTCTTCGGCGGCAGCGCGACCGGTTGGCCGTCGCGGCACTGCGCGTACGCGGTGGCCAGGTCGTCGAGCACGATGCGCCACGACACGCCATCGACCACGAGATGGTGCGCCGCCAGCAGCAGGCGCCAGTCGCCGCCGGGCAGGCGGATGACCAGCGGACGCAGCAGCGGCCCGTGCGCGAGGTCGAGGCTGCGCTGCGCCTCATCGCACAGCGCGGCGATCTGCGCCGGGTTCGCTGCATCGCGCACCCAGAGCCATTCCTCGCGCCAGCGCGCCGGCAGTTCCTCGTAGGTCTGTTGCCAACGCCCATCGGCCGCGCGATGGAAGCGCAAGCGGAAGGCGTCGTGGTGCTGCACCACGGCCGCCAGCGCGGCTTCGAGCGCGGGCACCGCCAACGGCTCGCGGCCTTGCAGCAGCAGCGACTGGTTCCAGTGGTGGCGCTCGGGCATGTCGGCCTCGAAGAACGCGGACTGGAACGGCAGCAGCGGCACCTGGCCTTCGGCTGCGGTCTGCTCGGCCTGCACCGCCGCGCCCACGGGCTCGGCCACGGCCGCCTGCCCGGCCACGGTCTGGCGCTCGAACATCTGGCGCGGCGTGAGCTTCCAGCCCGCCGTGCGCAGCCGCGACACGATCTGCAGGCTCAGGATCGAATCGCCGCCGAGTTCGAAGAAGTTGTCCTGCCGACCCACGCGCGGCAGGCCGAGCACCTCGGCCCAGACCGTGGCGAGCGCCTGCTCGACCGCGCCCTCGGGCGCCTCGTAGGCCTGCGCCCCGCTGCGTTCGGGCTTGGGCAGCGACTTGCGGTCGATCTTGCCGTTGGCGTTGAGCGGCAGGGCCGGCAGCACGCACAGCAGCGACGGCACCATGTACTCGGGCAGCACCTCGGCCAGCCGCGCCTTGAGCGCGGCCGCATCCACCGCCGCACCGGGCTGCGGCGACACGTAGCCGACCAGCCGCGTGCCGCCCGGGCCTTCATCGGCTACCACCACGGCCTCGCGCACCTGCGGTTGTGCCAGCAGTTGCGCCTCGATCTCGCCGAGCTCGATGCGGAAGCCCCGCACCTTCACCTGGTGGTCGATGCGGCCCAGGTAGGCCAGCTGGCCGTCGTCGCGCCAGCGCACGAGGTCGCCCGTGCGGTACAGGCGCTCGCCGCTCTCGCTGAACGGGTCGGCGACAAAGCGCTCGGCCGTGAGGCCCAGCCGGTGCAGGTAGCCGCGCGCCAGGCCGATGCCGCCCAGGTACAGCTCGCCGCCCACGCCCGGCGGCACGGGGTTCAGGCCCGCGTCGAGCACGTAGGTCTTGCAGCCCGCGATGGGGCGGCCGATGGCGACGTGGTTCAGCTCGTCGGCGCGGCAGGTCCAGTGCGTCACGTCGATGGCCGCCTCGGTCGGGCCGTAGAGGTTGTACAGCCCCGCGCCCGGCAGGCGCTCGAACACCTTCGCCTGCGCCTCGGCGGGCAGCGCCTCGCCGCTGCAGACGATGCGCCGCAGGCTGGTGCAGGCCTCGATGCCGTCGTGCGCCAGGAAGGCCTGCAGCATCGAGGGCACGAAATGCAGCGTGGTCACGCCGTGCGTGCGGATCAGCTCGACCAGGCATGCCGGTTCGCGGTGATCGCCAGGCGCGGCGACGACAAGGCGCGCGCCCTGCATCAGCGGCCAGAAGAACTCCCACACCGACACGTCGAAGCCGAACGGCGTCTTCTGCAGCACGGTGTCGGCGTCGCCCAGCGCGTAGGCGTCCTGCATCCAGGCCAGGCGGTTGTAGAGCGCGTTGTGGCGGTTGGCCGCGCCCTTGGGGCGGCCCGTGGAGCCGGAGGTGAAGATCACGTAGGCGAGGTTCTCGCCATGCAGCGCGACCTGCGGGCAGGCAGTGGATTCGGCCGACAGGTCGAGCGCATCCAATGCCAGCAACTGCACATGCGCCGCCACAGGCAGCGCCTCGCGCAGGTGCGACTGCGTGAGCAGCAGCGTCACCCCACTGTCTTCCAGCATGTAGGCGATGCGCTCGCGCGGCAGCTCGGGGTCGATGGGCACATACGCGCCACCGGCCTTCAGGATCGCCAGCAGCCCCACGACCATCTCGAGGCTGCGCTCGGCGGCGATGCCCACGGGCATGTCGGGCCGCACACCGAGGCCGATCAGGCGGTGGGCCAGCGCGTTGGCGCGCGCGTCGAGTTCGCCATAGCGCAGCACCGTGTCGCCGAACACCAGCGCGACCGCCTCGGGTCGCTCGCGCGCCTGCGCTTCGATCAGCCGGTGCACGGGCTGCGTGTACGGGCGGTGCGGCAGGTTCTCGCTCCATGCGCGCAGCCGCACCTCGTCGTCCGCGTCGGTGAGCACGAGGTTCGCGAGCACGCGGTCGGGGTCGTCCGACATCGCCTGCAGCACGCGCTGGTAGGCGCGCACCAGGCGCTGCGCGGTCGTGGCGTCGAACAGGTCGGTGTTGTATTCGAGCCGCCCGCGCACGCCGTGCGGGTCGATGTAGAAGTCCAGCGACAGGTCGAACTTGGCACCGGCGTCGTCGAACTCTTCGAGCTCGGCGCGCACGCCCGCGAAGTCCAGCGCGACGGCCTCGCCGGCCATCTGCACGCCGAACATGGCCTGGAACAGCGGGCTGCGCGCGGGGTCGCGGCGGTCCTTGCGGCTGGCCAGAAGCACCTCGAACGGCAGGTCGGCATGGTCGAGCGCGGCCAGCGCGTCGGCGCGCACCTGGCGGCACACCTCGCGCAGCGTGCGCCGGGGAGCGAGCCGCGCGCGGAACACCTGCGTCGTGATGAAGAAGCCCAGCAGGTCCTGCACCTCCTCGCGGTGACGGCCTGCGTTAGGCACGCCGATGGCGAAGTCGTCCTGCCCGCTGCAGCGCGACAGCAGCACCTGCCAGGCCGCGAGCAGCACGACGAACGGCGTGCAGCGTTCGGCGCGGCAAAAGGCCTGCAGCGCCGCCGCGAGGGCCGGCGGCAGCTCGAAGCCGAGCGCGGTGCCGGCGAAGGTCTGCTGCGCGGGGCGCGCACGGTCGGTCGGCAGATCGAGCGACGGCACCTCGTCGCCAAGGTGGCGGTTCCAGTGCGCGAGCTGCGGCGCGAGCGCCCCGCCCTGCACGCGGGCACGCTGCCACACGGCGAAGTCGGCGTACTGCACGGGCAGCGGCGGCAGCTGCACCGGGCCGTCGCTGCGCAGCGCCAGCGCGTAGGCCGCGCCGAGGTCGCGCGCCAGGATCGGGTTCGACCAGGCATCGGAGACGATGTGATGCAGGCAGACGGTCAGCACATGCCGGTCGTCGGCCAGCGTCGCGAGCCGGGCCACCAATGCGGGCGCGCGGCCCAGGTCGAACACATGCGTCGCGGTGCGGCGCACGAGCGCATCGACAGCGGCTTGTTGCGCTTCGGCGCCCTGGCCCGAGAGGTCGATGCACTCCAGCGCGAACGGCACCTCGGCCTGCACCACCTGCATCGGCACGCCGTCGTGCTCGACGAAGTGCGTGCGCAGGATCGCGTGGCGCGCAACGACCGCCTGGAACGCACGTTCCAGCGCATCGGCGTCGAGCGCGCCGGTCAGCCGGAACACGCGCGGCAGGTTGTAGGCCGTGAGCCCGGGCTCGAGCTTCTGCAGGAAGCACAGCTGCTCCTGCGCATACGACAGCGGCACCGCCTGGCCGTCGTGCACGGTGCGGGTGATCTCGTCCATGGCCCTGCTCATGCGGCCTCGCCCACGGATTCGTCGGCGAGGTCGCGCTGCCGGTGCGTCTGCGCCAGATTTTCGAGTGCGACCGCGTCGGCGCTCGCCTCGCGCAACACGGCGGCCAGCGCCGCGGGTGTCGGGTGGTCGAACACCACGCCGGCCGCCACCTCGACCTGCAGCAGCTTGCGGATGCGCGCCACCAGCTTGATGACCTGCAGCGAATGGCCGCCGAGTTCGAAGAAGTCGTCTTCCACGCCGACCGGTCCGCTGCCCAGCAGCGTGGCCATGCCATCGGCGAGCAGCGCTTCGAGCGCGTCGCGCGGGGCCTTCACTGCACGCTGCGGCGCTTCGACCGGAGCCGAGGCCGCCAGCGCGAGCCGGTCGATCTTGCCGTTCGGCAGGCGCGCGAAGGCGCTCACGGCCGTGCAGCTCGCGGGCACCATGTGTGCGGGCAGCAACGCGGCGAGTTGCTCGCGCAGCGCGCGGCCGTCGGCCGCCTCGCTGTCGCCGACGAAGAAGGCGGCGAGCATGGTCGCGCCGGCTGCATCGGGCACGGCGAGCACGACCGCCTGGCGCACGCCGGGCCGCGCCAGCAGCGCCGCCTCGACCTCGGCCGGCTCGACGCGGTAACCGTGGACCTTCACCTGGTGGTCGGCGCGCCCCGCAAGCCGCAGGCCGCCTTCGGGCAGCACCCACGCGAGGTCGCCCGTGCGGTAGAGCCGCTCACCAGAACGGAACGGATCGGCGACGAACACGTCAGCGTTCGCGCGGTTCAGGTAGCCGCGGCACAGCTGCGCACCGCCGATGCAGACCTCGCCCAGCCCGCCGGCCGGCACGAGGCCGCGCGACGCATCGAGCACGCGCACGCGGTTGCTCGCGAGCACGCGCGTCAGCGGCAGCTGCTCGGGAACGGGCGCACCGGGTTCGACGGCATGCACCATGACGCCGACCGTGGCCTCGGTCGGCCCGTAGTGGTTGTAGATGGCGCACTGCGGCGCCAGCCGCGCGATGCGCTCGACCAGCGCGCGCGGCGCGGCCTCGCCGCCCAGCACCAGCGTGCGCGGCAGGCAGGGCGTGGCGCTTTCAAGCAACGCTTCGAGGTGCGAGGGCACGATCTTCAGCGCGTCGATGGCGTGTGTGCGCATGAAGCGCGCGAAAGCCTCGGCGTCTTTTGCCTCGTGCGGCGCCGCCACGACGAGGCAGGCGCCGTTGTAGAACGCGCCGAACAGCGCGGTGTTGCCCAGGTCGGCCGCGACCGAGCTGGTGAGCGCCCAGCGGCGGCAGGTGTCGAGCTGCATCGCGGCCGATGCGGCTGCCACGTAGTTCTGCAGCTGGCCCTGCTCGACGGCCACGCCCTTGGGCGTGCCGGTGGAGCCGGAGGTGTAGAGCACGTAGGCGAGGTCGCCCGGTGCGGCGATGTGCGATGCGGCTTGCGCTTCGGGCAGCGTGCTCGCATCGGGCAATGCCGCGTCGATGGTGAAGATGGGCTTCGCATCGGCCAGCACCGCCGCGCGGCGCGCCTCGGGCCAGTCGGGGTCGAGCGGCAGGTAGGCGGCGCCCGCGCGCCAGACAGAGAGGATCGCCACCGGCAGGTCGAGCGCGCGCGGCAGGTTCAGCGCGACGATGGCGCCGGGCGTCACGCCCCGCCCTTGCAGCCAGCGGGCGACACGGCCGGTGCGCTGGTCAAGTTCGCGGTAGCTCAGGCGCTGCTCGCCCGCTTCGAGTGCGGGCGCTTCGGGCGTTTCGACGGCCCAGTGGGCGATGCGCTGGGTGACCGTCTGCGTGCCGACATCGGCCACGGCCTCTTGCGACTGCAGCAGCAGGTCGCGCTCACGCGCACCGACCAGCGGCAACGCGCCGAGCGCGGCGTCGGGGCGTTCGACGATGGCGTCCAGCAGGCAGAGGTATTGCATCAGCAGGCGCTGCGCCGCCACCTCGCTGTGGCGTGCGGCATCGGCATGCACCGAGAGCGCGGCACCGTCCGAGTCCCATGCGACTTGCAGCGCGAGTTCGAAAGCCGGCAACGGCCCCGGCAGCGCAGCCAGTTGCCATTGCGGATCGACACCATGGGGAAGCGGCCGGTCATGGCACGCGAAGCCGACCGCGAGGTGCGCGGCGATGGGCGGTGCCTCGACAGCCCAGTACTCCTGCGCCTCGACATGCGCGGCCAGCGTGCCGTCGACGTTGTCGAACCAGTCGGCAAAGCGCGTCTCGGGCGCGGTCTCGACGATGAGCGGCAGCACCTTGTCGAACACGCCGACCGCACCCTGCATCGGCGGGTAGTCGCGGCGGCAGTCGTGCTGCCAGCCGGCGACGAAACGGCCGGTGCCGTCCAGGCGCGCGAGCAGCAGCCACCAGACGGCTTGCAACAACGTGTCGGGCTGCGCGCCCAGCGTGTCGGCGCAGGCGGCGATGCGACTCGCGAAAGTGGCGTCGACGGATTCTTCAGCACGCACGCGCACAGCCTGCTGGGAGGCAGCCGCTTGCCGGCCGACGAGGCGCGGCGGCGTGAGCGAGGACGCCTGCGCGAGGTAGCGCTGCCAGTAGGCGCGCCCCTCGGCGGCGTCTTCGCCGTCGAGCAGGTCCTGGCGCCAGGTCACGAAGCGTGCGTAGGGGAACACCTCGGCGGCATCGAAGCTGTTCGCGTTCGCGAACGCCGCGGCGATCTGGTCGAACAGGTGCTGCAGGCTGCCGCGGTCGCCGACCCAGGCATGGACCGAAAGCGCCAGCGTGTGGCGTGCCTCCCCGGTGCGTGCGAGCCCGGCATGGACCATCTCGCCACGCGCAATGTCCAGCGGCGCGGCCTGCAGGTTCGCCAGCCATTCGGCCAGTGCGGCTTCAGGCGCATCGCGCAGGTCTGCGTCCGCCCAAGCCAGCGGCGTCATCCCGTCGGTGTACTGCTGGCGCAGACCGCGATAGCCCGGCACCGCGCGGATGGCACTGCACAGCGCGCCGTGCGCGCCCAGCACATGCGCCACCACGTCGCGCAAGCGGTCTGCGTCGAGCGTGCCCTCGATGTCGGCGCGCAGCAGCAGGCACGGCGCATCGGCCGGCACCGCGCGTTGTTCGGGGCTCAGCGGGAAGGTCGTGTCGTCGAAGTGGTCGGTCATGGTCGTCATTTCGTTCAGGCGCCTTGCGCGTCGGCGAGGCGGGCATCGGCGCCGCGCGCGCCGTCGTCGAGCGCGGCGCGGTCGAACATCGCGCCCATCGCCACCACGATCTTTCGCGGGCCCTCGAAGGGGTCGCGTGCATGGGCGGCGAGCATGTTGTCGAGCATCACGACGTCGCCCTGGCGCCAGTCGAAGCGCACGGCACAGGCCTCGTAGGCCTCGCCGACGATGGCCATGGTGTCGTCGGCGATGGGCGAGCCGTCGCCGTAGGTCACGTGGCGCGGCAGGCGCTCGACGCCGCCCATGGCCAGCAGGTCTTCGCGCACCTGTGCCTCGAGGCAGGCGACGTGGTGCAGCTGCACCTGGTTGAAGAACACGCGCTCGCCGGTGAGCGGGTGGCGGATCACGGCGGGGCAGCGGGTGCGCGTCTGCAGCGTGTCGCCGTCGAACCAGCGCCATTCGATGCCGGCGGCGGCCAGGCGGGCCTCGACGTCTTCGCGGCGATCGGTCTTGTAGAAATCTTGCCAGCTCACGTCCAGGCCGGGCGTGAAGGTGCGCACGTACTGCAGCCCCTTGCGCTCGAAGCCGGCCACCACCTCGGCGGGCAGGCGGCGCAGCATCTCGCGGCAGTCGACGATGGGCGTGGCGCCGCCCACGGGCGACGGCAGCTCGCAGAAGAACCACTGCTTGCGCGGCCAGCGGTCCAGGTGCGCGCTCTCGTTGTGGAACAGGATCATCTGGCGCTCGGGGTACGGCGTGGAGCGGTAGGTCTTCTTGCCACCCTCCTTCTTCGGCAGGTCGCCGTAGCTGCCGTACAGCTCGGGCTCGATGGCTTCGGCAAAAGCTTCGAAGTCCTGCGGCGTCTTCAGGCCGAAGTCGCGGAACAGGATGCCGCCGTGCTTCGCCACCAGCATCTCGATGTAGTCGGCCTGCCCCTTGGCCCAGGCCACGGTGTCGAGTTCGGGGCTGGTGGCCTGCAGCACGATGGGAAATTCCGCGCCGGGTTTCAGGAACGAGGTCTGCACGGCGGGCCGGGCGGCGGCGCGCACGGGCGCGCGGCCGGCGCCCAGGGCGTCGAGCTTGCCGAGCTTGTCCAGTTTCGAGGCCGGGCGGACGTTGGGAGCGTTTGTCATGGCGATGGATTCCTCCGAGGGCATGGGGGCCAGCGCGTCGATCGGCTGGCCGGGTGTGGCGACGATCCGCTCCAGCAGCGCATGCCACGAAGCGGTGAAGGTTTCGACGGTCTCCCGCCGGTAGAGGTCGGTGGCGAACACCCACTCGGCGGTGAGCGCGCCGTCGTGTTCGCTGGCGAACACCGCCAGGTCGAACTTGGATTCGTTCATCTGCTGGGGCAGCACCTGGACCTCGGCGCCTTCGATGGCGAACCGGATCTCGGGCGTGTTCTGGAGCACGAAGAGCACCTGCACCAGCGGGTTGCGGTCGCGTGCGCGCGGCACGCCCGACAGCTCGACGATGCGGTCGAAAGGCACGTCCTGATGGTCCATCGCGGCCAGCGTGTCGGCCCTGGTGGCGGCCAGCCATTGCGCGAAGTCGGCACCTGTCTTCGCACGGCGCGAGCGCAGCGGCACCACGTTGACGAAGAAGCCGAGCAGCCCTTCGAGGTCCGGGTGGCCGCGGCCCGCGACGTCGGTGCCGATGACGATGTCGTCGGCGCCCGAGGCCTGGTGGAAGAACAGGAAGAACGACGACAGCAGCAGCGTGAACAGCGACGTGTCCGACGCCCGCGCGAGCGCGGCCAGCGACTGCGACAGCGCGGGCGACAGCGTGAGCCGCACCGAATCGCCGGCGTGCGTGGGCACAGCCGGGCGCTGGTGGTCGGTCTTGATGCCCGAGGCCTGCGGTGCGCCCGCCAGCCGCTCGCGCCAGAACGCGGCCTTCGGCGCGAAGCCGTCGGAGGCGAGTGCGCGCGCATACCAGGCGGCGTAGTCGGCGTACTGCACGGGCAGCGGTGCCAGTGCCAGCGGCTGACCGCGCCGCGCGCGCTCATAGAACGCGGCCAGCTCGCGTGCGAACACGGCGATCGACCAGCCGTCGAACACGATGTGGTGCACCACGAGCACCAGCACATGCTCGCGCGCCGCCATGCGCACGACGGTGGCCTGGATGAGCGGGCCCTCGGCCAGCGCGAACGGTGCGCGCACCAGTTCGTCGAACAATGGGCCGTAGCGCGCGCCGTCGTCGAGTGCGATGACCGGAATGTCGAGCGGCGCGCCGGGGCGCACGACGGCCATGGGCTCGCCGTCGTCGTCTTCGGTGAACACGGTGCGCAGCACCTCGTGGCGCGCCACGATGGCGTCGATGGCGGCGCGCAGCGCGCCGATGTCGAGCTCGCCGTGCAGCGCGAGGCCGGCCGACATGTTGTAGGCCGCGCGGCCGCTGCGGTTCGCGGTGTCGGTGAGGCGGTCGACCAGCCAGAGGCGGTGCTGCATCGGCGACAGCGGCAGCGCACCGCCGCGCGCCACGGGCGTGATCTCCATCGCGCTGCGCTGCGGCGCGGCGGCGGTCGAGACGACGCCGAGCCGCGCGGCCAGGCCGGCGATGGTCGGCGCCTTGAAGAACTCGCTGGGGTGCAGCTCGGTCGCGTAGCGCTTGCGCACACGCGACAGCAACTGGATGGCAACGAGCGAATCGCCGCCGAGTTCGAACAGGTTGTCGTCCACGCCGATGGGCGCGATGCCCAGGCGCTCGGTCCACAGCGCGGCGAGCGCGGTCTCGACCTCGCCCTGCGGCGCGACGAACGGGGTCTGCAGCGCGGGCCGGGGATGGGCCGCGCCCGCGGCAGCGGCCGGTGCCTCGTCGCCGAGCAGGTCGAGCATGCCGTTGTCGAGCGGGCCCAGGCGCGTGGCCAGGTCGGTGGTCGAGATCACGGTCTGCGCCCGCGCCGGGCCGTTGACGATGCGCTCGAAGACGCGCGCGCCCTCGGGGCCGTCCATGCCGATGTCGTCGGGCACGTCCATGTGCGCGGCCATGCCCAGGCCGCGCCAGGCGTCCCAGTTGACCGAGAACACCGGGAACGCGCCGAGCCGTTCGTGCGCGACGGCCACGGCGTCGAGGTAGGCGTTGGCGGCGGCGTAGTCGCTCATGCCCAGGCCACCGGCCACGCTGGAGATGGACGAGCACAGCAGCACGAAGTCCGGCGGCTGGCCGCGCAGCGCGTCGAACAGCACACGCGTGCCGCGCACCTTGGTTGCGAACACGGTGTCGACCTGCGCGCGCGTGCGCCCGGCCATCATGCCGCCGCCCGCATCACCGGCCGCGTGCACGACGCCGTGCAGCGGGCCGAAGCGGGCGTTCGCCTGTGCGAGGGCGGCACGCACCGCGTCGGCGTCGGACACGTCGGCCGACACGGTGAGCACCTGTGCGCCGAGCGCTTCGAGTTCGAGCAGTTGCTGCAGCCGCGCCTTCAGATCGGCGGGTGTGCTGTCGGCCGCAACCAGTGCGAGCCATTCCGTGCGCGGCGGCAGTGCGGTGCGGCCCAGCAGCACCAACCGCGCCTGCCAGTGCACAGCCAGGTGCTTCGCCAGCGCGAGACCGACACCGCCCAAGCCGCCGGTGACGAGGTAAACGCCCTCACGACGCAGGCGCGGTTGCGCCGCAGCGGTCAGTGTTGCGGGCTCATAGGTCTTGATCCAGCGGTGCGCGCCACGGCAGGCCACCAGCGGTTCGCCAGGCTCGGCCTGCAGAGCCGCGGCCTCGGCCACGATCTGCGCGACCAGCCGGCCTTCGGCATCGCTTTCGGGCGCGGGCAGCACCACGTCGATCACGCGGCAATGCACGCGCGGGTACTCCTGGCCGATCACCTTGCCGATGCCGCGCAGCGTGGCCTTCTCGGGGCACAGCGGCTCGGTGCCGGTGACGTCTTCGAGCTGGTTGGCAACCACGGCGAGCGGCAGCGTGCGCTCGCCCGCGTCGAGCGACTGCACGAGCGCGAGCAGGCTGAAGAAGCTGCGCTCGAGCAGCCCGGCCTGCGGTTGCTGCGCGGGCAGCGCCTCGTCGAGGCTCCAGAGGTGGTAGATGCCGGCGATGGCGCCGAAGTCGGCCGCGATCTCCGTCTGCAAGCGGGCGTGGTCGTCGCGCGCGCCGGGACGCAGCGTCCAGTGGCCGTGGCCCGTGCGTGCGAAGGCGCTGCCGCGCTCGGCCAGCACCACGGTGCGGCCCTGCGCGCGCAGCTGGCGCACGAGGTGGCCCGTGAGGCTGCGGCTGTCGCCGAGCACGAGCAGGCAACCATCGGCATTGATCGAAGGCGCAAGCGCCAGCGGCTCCGTGCGCTGCCACGACGGCACGTAGAACGCGCCGGCGTTGATGTGTTGCGGTGCCTTCGCACCACTAGGCGCATCCACCCAGTAGCGGCGGCGCTGGAACGGATACGCCGGCAGCGGCACGCGCCGACGCGCGGCGCCCGCACGGCAGGCGGCCCAGTCGATGTCCACGCCCGCGACCCACAGCTGGGCCAGCGTCTGCGCGATCTGCTGCGCGTTGCGCGACTGCTGCTGCGGATGCGCCTGGCTGGCGAGCACGCCAGCGGCGGTGTCGGCCAGCGGATGCTGGCGCGCCAGGCCCGCCAGCGTTTCGCCGGGACCGACTTCGAGCAGCACGCGGCCCGGCACCTGCAGCAAGGTGCCCACGCCGTCGGCGTACTGCACGGTGCCGCGCAGGTGGCGCGCCCAGTAGGCGGGGCTCATGGCCTCTTCGGGCGTGATCAACTGGCCCGTGACGTTCGAAACGAAGGGGATCGTCGGCGGCCGGCGCGGCACCGAGGCGATGAGCGCTTCGAGCGGCGCCAGCAGCGGCTCGGTCATCGCCGAGTGCGAGGCGATCGACACATGCAGCCGGCGCGGCAGGTGGCCCGCCGCGCGCAGCCGCGCCTCGGCGGCCTCGACCGCCTCGCGCGGGCCGGAGATCACGCTCAGCTGCTCGGCGTTGGCGGCAGCGAGGTCGCAGCCCGGCGCCAGGAAGGGCGCGAGCGCGGCCTGCGACAACGGCACGGCGGTCATCGCGCCGGGCGGCATCGACTGCAGCAGGCGTCCGCGCAGAGCCGCGACGCGCAGCGCGTCTTCGAGGCGGAATACGCCCGCCAGGCAGGCGGCGACGTACTCGCCCAGGCTGTGGCCCATCATCACCGCGGGCCGCACGCCGCGGCGCATCCACCATTGCGCCATCGCGTACGCGACGACGAAGAGCGCGGGCTGCGCGAGCGCGATGTCGAACAGCCGCGCGTCGGCCTCGGCTTCACCGCCGGGCGCGGGGAACAGCACGGTGCGCAGGTCGAAACCCAGCTCGGGTTCCAGCAGCGCACAGCAGCGGTCGATGTCGTCGCGGAAGGCCGCGTCGTCCTCGTAGAGCGCGCGGCCCATTTGCGCGTGTTGCGTGCCGCCGCCGGGGAAGAGGAAGACCACCTCGGGCGCCTGCGCGGGCGCGGCGCGCACGGCCAGGCCCTCGCCCGCCGAGAGCAGCTGCACGGCCCCTTCGGCATGGTCGGCCACCACGGCGCTGCGGTGCTCGAAGACACGGCGGCCCGCTTGCAGGGTGTGGGCGATGTCGGCGAGCGGCAACGCGGGGTGCGCGCGCAGGTGATCGGCTAGTTGCTGTGCGGCCTGCCGCGTCGCGGATGCGCCGCGGGTCGACAGCGGCAGCACCTGCCAGCCGACCGATGCGGTGGCCGCGACCACGGGCGGCGCCTCTTCGAGCACGACGTGCACGTTGGTGCCGCCGATGCCGAAAGAGCTGACGCCCGCACGGCGCGGCGTGTCGCCCTCGGGCCACGGGCGCGCCTCGGTGTTCACGCGGAACGGGCTGTTCGCGAAATCGATCTGCGGGTTCGGCTGCTCGAAGTGCAGGCTCGGCGGCAGCGTGCGGTGGCGCAGCGCCAGCGTCGCCTTGATGAGCCCCGCCACGCCGGCCGCCGCATCGAGGTGGCCGATGTTGGTCTTGACCGAGCCGATGGCGCAGTAGCCGCAACGCCCGCCATCGCCGCCATCGGCACGGAAGGCCTGTGTGAGCGCGGCCAGCTCGATCGGGTCGCCCAGCGTGGTGCCCGTGCCGTGCGCCTCGACATAGCCGATGGTGTGCGCGGGCACGTCGGCCATCAGCTGCGCCGCGCGGATCGCGCCGGCCTGGCCCTGCACGCTCGGTGCGGTGAAGCCGATCTTGTCGGCGCCGTCGTTGTTGGCGGCCGTGCCCTTGATGACGGCGTGGATGGTGTCGCCGTCGCGCAGCGCATCGGCCAGTCGGCGCAGCACGACGATGCCCGCGCCGCTGCCGATCACCGTACCCGCGGCCCGGGCGTCGAAGGCGCGGCAATGGCCGTCGGGCGAGAGGATCGCGCCGTTCTGGTAGCGGTAGCCGCCGTCCTGCAGCAGGTTGAGCCACACGCCGCCGGCCAGCGCCATGTCGCAGTCGTGGCTCAGCAGGCCCTGGCAGGCCAGGTGCACGGCCACCAGCGAGGTCGAGCATTCGGTCTGCACGCTCAGGGCCGGGCCGCGCAGGTCGAGCTTGTAGGCCACGCGCGTGCACAGCGAGCCGGCGGAGTTGCCGCTCATGAGGCCCAGCATGTCGGCGATGCCGGTGCCCGCGTCGATGCCGACGGCGGGCAGCAGGTGCTTCATGAGGTAGAGGTTGGGGCCGTCGCCCGCGTAGACGCCGACCGGCGCCCCGCCCTTCGGGCCATCACGCCCCACTGGCCAGCCCGCATGGTCCATCGCCTCCCAGGCGCATTCGAGAAAGATGCGCTGCTGCGGATCGAGGTGCTCGGCCTCGCGCGGCGAGTAGCCGAAGAAGCCGGCGTCGAAGCGGTCGAAGCCGTCGAACAGCACGCCGGCCTTCACGTAGTCGGGATCGGCCAGCGCGCGCTCGGGCACGCCGCGCGCGCGCAGTTCGTCGTCGCTGAAGACGGTGACCGACTCGACGCCGTCGCGGATGTTGCGCCAGAAGGCGTCCACGTCGGGCGCGCCGGGGAAGCGGCCGGCCATGCCGACGATGGCGATCTCGAGGCCCGTGGTGTCGGGGGCAAAAAGCGGGGTGTCGTCTTGCGCGTGCATCAGAGGGTTCTTTCCGTGGGTCGGCGGCGTTGCAGCAGGGCGGCGCGCTGTTGCTGCGCGCGCTGCTTCGCCTGCGCCGCGTCGTCGGTGGCGGCAGCGGCAGGGCCGCGCCCCTTCTGCTCGATGTGGCGGGCGAGCGCGCCGACGGTCGGGTACTTGAAGAGGTCGACCACCGCCAGGCCCGGCTGCAGGCGGTCTTCCACCAGCCGGTGCATGCGGATCACGAGCAGCGAGTTGCCGCCGAGGTCGAAGAAGTTGTCGTGCAGGCCGACCTGCGCGACCTTGAGCAGCTCGGCCCAGATCACGGCCAGCGTCTGCGCGACGTCGCCGTGGGGGGCTTCGTAGCCTGGCGCGCCGACGGCCACCGGTGCGGGCAGCGCGCGGCGGTCGACCTTGCCGTTGGCGCCGAGCGGGAAGCTGTCGAGCACCATCAACGCGGACGGCACCATGTAGTCGGGCAGCGCCTGCGCCAGCTGCGTCTTGAGCGTGGTCGCGTCGAGCGATGCGCCTGCAGCGGGTGCGACGTAGGCCACGAGCGACGGGCCCGCTGCGCCCTCGTGCAGGCACACCAGCGCCTCGCGCACGCCGGGCTGCTCACGCAAGCGCGCCTCGACTTCGCCGAGTTCGATGCGGAAGCCCCGCACCTTCACCTGGTGGTCGAGCCGCTCCAGGTATTCGAGCTGGCCGTCGGCGCGCCACCGCACGAGGTCGCCGGTGCGGTACAGGCGCCCGCCTGATGGATCGAAGGGGTCGGCGACGAAGCGCTCGGCCGTGAGGGCCGCGCGCCCGAGGTAACCGCGTGCGAGGCCTTCGCCCCCGAGGTACAGCTCGCCGGGCACGCCCCGCGGCACGGGCTGCAGGTCGGCGTCGAGCACATGGGCGGTGCGCTGGCCGACCGGGCGGCCGATGGGGGCGTAGCCCTGCACGATGGCCTCGGCGTCGGCGGACCACAGGGTCGGCGTGATCACGGCTTCGGTCGGGCCGTAGGCGTTCACGATGCGTGCAGGGTGCAGCACGCGGCGGACCAGCGCGAGGTCTTCGCCGGTCCAGGCCTCGCCGCCGAAGAGCGCGAGGCGCACGGCGTGGTGGAACGGCGGCTCGTCCTGCAGCAGCTGGCGCGCGTAGGCCGGCGGCAGGTCGACCACGCTGACGCGGTGGCGCTGCAGCAGGGCATCGAGTTCGCTGGCGAGCGAGCACCACTGCGGCTGCAGCACCAGCGCGGCGCCGGTGGTCAGCGGCAGCAGGCACTGCTCGATGGCCGCGTCGACGTGCGGCAGCGCGAACTGCAGCGAGCGGTCGTCCGCCGTGAAGCCGCAGGCCTCGGCCATGGCCTGCAGGTGCATCGACAGCGCGCCGTGCGCGACCGCCACGCCCTTGGGGCGGCCGGTGGTGCCCGAGGTGTGGATCACGTAGGCCAGGTGGTGGTCGTGCAGCGCGACTTGCGGGGCCTCGTTCGGTTCGTCGTCGAGCGATGCGTCATCGACTGCGAGGCGCATGACGGTTTCGTTCACTGAGCTGCGGCTGCCGGTCAGCAGCAGCGCGGCGCCGCTGTCGGCCAACAGCTGTGACAGCCGTTGCGGCGGGTGCGATGGGTCCATCGGCAGGTAGGTGCCGCCGGCTTTCAGCACGGCGAGCAGGCTGACTACGCGGTCGATTGGGGCATCGACGGCCACGGCGACTGGCGTATCGGGCCGCACGCCCTGGCGCAGCAGGCGGTGCGCGAGCCGGTTCGCGCGGCGGTCGAGGGCGGCGTAGGAAAGTTCGGTGTCGCCGGCTATCAGCGCGATGGCATCGGGTGCGCGGCGGACGTGCGCCTCGAACAGGCGATGCGCGGGTGTCGCGGCGGATGCGGGCGATGGGCCCGTGCCCCAAGTGTGCAGTTGCGCCTGCTCTTCGGCAGCGAGCCACGGCGCATCGCCGATGGCGCGGGCCGGGTCGGCCGTCAGCGCGTCGAGCAACGCACGGTAGTGCACGGCCATGCGCGCGACGGTCTCCTCGTCGAACAGCTCGGCCGCCGCGGTGAAGACCACGCGCACCTGGCCGTCGGCGCGCTCGCGGATGTCGAGCGCGAGTTCGCACTGCGCGGCGCTGTCGTCCATGCGGTACTCGTCGACCGCCAGGCCCGGCAGGCCGCGCAGCACGGCCGTGTCTTCGCGCAGCAGGTTGAACATCACCTGGAACAGCGGGTTGTGGCTAAGGCTGCGCTGCGGCTGCAGGGCGTCCACGAGCTGCTCGAACGGCAGGTCCTGATGGGCCTGCGCGCCGAGCGCGGCCTCGCGGGCCTGGGCCATCAGTTGCGCGAACGGGGTGCGGCCGTTCAGCGTGGCGCGCAGCACCTGCGTGTTGACGAAGAAGCCGATGAGGCCCGTGGTCTCGGGGCGGTGGCGGTTGGCGACCGGCACGCCCACACGCACATCGGGCTGACCCGTGTAGCGATGCAGCAGCGCCTGGAAGCCCGCGAGCAGCACCATGAACAGCGTGGCGCCATGCGCCTGCGCGGTGGCGTGCAGGCGGGCGACGAGGGCCGCGTCGAGGTCGAAGGCATGCGAGGCCGCGCGGTAGTTCGCGACCGCGTGGCGGGGGCGGTCCGTGGGCAAGGCCAGCACGGGATGCGTGTCGCCGAGCTGGGCGCGCCAGTAGGTCAGTTGCCGCTCGGCCTCGCCCGCGGCGAGCCAGTCGCGTTGCCACGCGGCGTAGTCGGCGTACTGGATCAGCGGCGCAGCGAGCGATGGCACGTCGCCCTTCGCGTGCGCGGCATAGGCGACGCCGAACTCGTCGAGCAGCACCTGCAGCGAGGCACCGTCGGACACGATGTGGTGCGTGACGATCGCGAGGATGTGGTGCGCGTCGCCGAGCTGGAGCCACGCGGTGCGCAGCACGGGGCCGGCCACGAGGTCGAAGGGCTCGGCCTGCAGCGCGCGCGCCTGCGCGGCGGCGGCGCCTTCACGGTCGCTGTCCGGCAGCGCGCGCAGGTCGATGTGAGCGAGCGCCAGCGGCGCCGTCGGCAGCACCTGCTGCCCGACCGTGCCGTCGGCCGCGGTGCGGAACACGGTGCGCAGGCTCTCGTGGCGCGCGAGCAGGCCTTCGAGCGCCGCCTTCAGTGCGTCGGCATCCAGCGCGCCGGACAGGCGCAGCGCCACGCCCACGTGGTAGGCGCTGTTCTGCGGATCGAGCTGCCACAGGAACCACTGGCGCGCCTGCGCATGCGACAGCGCGAGCAACCCCGTGCGGCGCTCGGCGGGCAAGACCTGAATCGGTTGGTGCGCGCGGCGCTGGCCGAGCGCGAGCACGCGCCGCAGTTCGCGCGCGAGGTCGCCCAGGCGCGGCTGTTCGAACAGCGCGCGCAGCGGAAAGTCGATGTCCCAGCGCTCGCCGATGCGCGCGGCCACCTGCGTGGCGGCGAGCGAGTTGCCGCCGTGGGTGAAGAAGTGCGCGTCGCGCGCCAGCGGCCGTTCGACAGGGCGACGCAGCACCTCGTGCCAGATCGTGGCGAGGGCCTGCTCGACGTCGTCGAGCGCGGCTTCGGTTGCGTCGACTGCCGGGGCACTGCCGCCGAGCACGAACGCACCGTGCGCGTAGATCGCGTAGGCATCCGCCGTGCGGTCGATCCAGCCCTGACGGCAGGCGCCGCGCTGCAGCTTGCCGCTCGTGGTCTTGGGCATGCCGCCGGGGTTGAGCAGCATCACGACCGACAGCGGCTCGCCGCACTGCTCGCTCACGGCGGCGCTCAGCGCCTCGACCAGCACCTCGGGCCGCACCAGCTTCTGGATGCTGCGCGACACCTCGGCCGCGAGGCCGATGCCCTCGCCTTCCGGCCCCTCGACCGCGAAGGCCGCGACGCGGCCCTTGCGCACGGCTTCCACCTCGCGCTCCACTTCGCGTTCGATGTCCTGCGGGTAGAGGTTGTGGCCGCGCACGATGATCATGTCCTTGATGCGGCCCGCCACATAGAGCTGGCCGTCGTGCACGAAGCCCAGGTCGCCGGTGCGCAGCCAGCGCGTGCCGTCGTGCACGACGAAGGTCTGCTGCGACACCTCGGGCTTGTTCCAGTAGCCGCTGCCCAGGCTCGGGCCCGAGGCCCAGATTTCGCCGACGGCGCCATCGGCGCACACGCTCAGCGTGGCGGTGTCGACGATGCGCACCGCGTGGTGCGTGACGCTGCGGCCGCAGCCCACGAGCATCGCGCCGCCCTCGTCGCGCACCACGGCGCCTTGCGCCAGGCGCGCCTTGTCGAAGGCGTGCGCGACCATGCCGGCGCCGCGGTGCCCGCCCGTGACGAACAGCGTCGATTCGGCCAGGCCGTAGCAGGGGTACACCGCCTCGGCCGGAAAGCCCGTGGGCGCGAAGCGTTGCTGGAACGACCGCAGCGTGTCGGCGCGCACCGGCTCGGCGCCGGAGAACGCGAGGCGCCAGGACGACAGGTCGAGCCTTTGCAACTGCGCGTCGGACACGCGGTCCAGGCACAGGCGGTAGGCGAAGTCGGGCCCGCCGCTGACCGTGGCGCGCAGCCGCGACACGGCTTCGAGCCAACGCACGGGCCGCTCGAGAAAGTAGCGCGGCGACATCAGCGCCACGACCGCACCGCGATGCATCGGCTGCAGCAGGCCGCCGATGAGGCCCATGTCGTGGTTCAGCGGCAGCCAGGTGACGAAGGTGTCGCTCGTGCAGACCGAGAGGCCCTCCTCGATCGCGCGCATGTTCGCCATCAGGTTGGCGTGCGTGACCATGACGCCCTTGGGTGCCGAGGTGGAACCGGAGGTGTATTGCAGGAAGGCGATGTCGGTGGCGGCCGGCGTGTGCGGGCGCCATGCGTCGGCGCCGGTGGCGTCGATCTCGTCCACGGCGATGAGCGCGGCCTGCGCGAAGGCGTCGGCCACGCCTGCCATCGCATCGCGGATGGCGGCGTGGGTCAGCACGCAGCAGGCGCCCGCGTCGGCGGCGATGCCCTCGAGCTTGCCCAGGTGGCGCTTGCGCGTGGACTCGGGCGGGAACACCGGCACGGCGACGAGGCCCGCGTAGAGGCAGGCGAAGAAGCTGACAACGTAGTCGTCGCTGTTGTCCAGCATGATGAGCGCGCGGCCGCCGGGCGCGAAGGCCCGCTGCAGGTGCGCCGCGAGACCGCGCACGCGCGCGTCGAGGGCGCGGTAGCTGATGGGCGTGTCGAGTGCGGCGCCGTCGCGGTCGGTGATGGCGATCAATGCGATGTCGTCAGGTCGCTGCGCGGCGAGGCCACGCAGGTGGGTCACGAAGTCCACGGGATGCATCGGGTTCACAGGGGTTGTTCCTTGGTGTGCCAGGCCAGCGCGGCGGCGTAGCCCGGCGGCGCGGACAGCGCCATCGCTTCGATGCCGGCCCACGCGGGCACGGCGCAGTCGACGGCAAGCGCGCCATGGGCGTCGGGGTGAATGCCGATGCTTTGCAGGTGTTCGGCCATGCCGACGCCGGCGGCTTTCAACACAGCCTCCTTGCCGACCCAGCGTCGGTAGAAGGCGCGTGGCAGGTCGGCGTCGCTGCGGATTTCGCGCTGCTCGCGTGCGGTGAAGGCCATGGCGAGCAGTGCATCGGCGTCGGCCATGAGGTCGCGCGCGCAGGCTTCGATGTCGACGCCGACACAGCGCACGCGCGCCGGGTCGGCCAGCGCGATGAGCGCGTGATCGCCGGCGTGCGAGATGTTGAAGAGCGGTACTGCTTTGTCACCTGCGGCTTCGACGAAGGGCTTGCCGTGCGCGTCGGCGCGCAGTGGCACGTCCGCCGGACGGCAGGCGAGGCGCTGCGCGATCAGGCGGCGCACGGCGGCGCGGGTGTGGGCGAAGCGCACGCGGTCGGCGCGGCGGGCGAAACGGTGGGCGCGTGCGTGTTCGTCGGGCGTGAGATCGGCCCAGGCATCGCCGTCCTCCGTCGCAAGGTCGAGGTCCAGGCGGTGCAACGCGATGCCCGGCGGCAACGGGTCATGCCAGGGCACGAGCCGCATCGACGCCTCCCGCCATCACCGCCGGCGCGAGGTGCCGCGCCAGCGCAGCCAGCACGGAGGTCTCGTGCTGGCGGATGAAGAAGTGGCCGCCCTCGAACCAGTCGAGCGTGAAGCGCGCATGCGCGGTCTCGGCGGCCCAGGCCCGCATGCGCCACGGGGCGATGTCGTCCTGGCGGCCGGCCAGCACATGCAGCGGCACGGGCAGCGGTGTGGGGTCGGTGTGCACGAAGCTGCGGCACAGGCGGTAGTCGGCGCCGAGGGTGTCCAGCGTCATGCGCAGCAGCTCGGGGCTGTCGAAGAGTTCGTCGGGCGTGCCGCCCTGCTTGCGCAGGTCGGCGATGAGGGCCGCGTCGTCGGTCTTGTCGAGAAAGCGGTCGGGGTCGCGCTGCGACGGTGCCGAGCTGCCGGAGACGATCAGCGCGTCCGGCAACGGCCGGTGCTGTAGCCGCTGGTGCTGCGCCATGCCCCAGGCCAGCAGTGCGCCCATGCTGTGGCCGAAGAGCGCGTAGCGGCCGCGCAGCAGGCCTTCGTGCTCGGCGCACAGCTGCGCGACCATGCGGTCGAAGTCGTCGACGAAGCGTTCGCCCAGGCGCCCGCCGCGGCCCGGCAGCTCGACCGGCACGACCTCGATCCAGCGCGGCAGCGCACGCCGCCAGCGCAGGTACATGGTGGCGCTGGCGCCCGCGCAGGGCAGGCACAGCAGGGGCAGCGAGGCCTGCATGTGCGTCAGGCGGAGGCGGACGCGTTGTCGCTCTGCTGCTGCGCGGCCATCCAGTCGCGCAGCGACTTGGGGCGCATGTCGGTCCACTGGGCTTCGACGTAGTCGAGCACGGTCTTCTTGTCGCCCTTCACGCCGTCGACGGCGGTCCAGCCGCCGGGCACGGCCTTCCAGTGCGGCCAGATGGAGTACTGCGCTTCGTGGTTGACGAGCACGATGAAGGTCTCGTCCTCGCGGTCGAAACAGCTGGTAGACATGGGCGGTCCTCTTGGTAAGTGCAATGACGGGCAGGGTTTGCCCTTGCGATACAAGACGCGCCGCGAGGCTGGGTGTTTAGTCCCGCATGCATCCAGACCGTGCACGGCTGCGCCGCGGCGAGGGCCGCTGCAGGAGCTGCGAAAAAAGAGGGAGCGGGCTAGCGGGCCGCGTCTTCGGCGTCCGGCGAAGGGACGTCGTGCGCGGGCGGCACCAGGCCGACGAGCAGCCAGAGGCGGCCTGCCTCGGCGTAGGCCTGGCGATGGGCGGGATCGGCGGCGAGCCAGTGCGCGAGCTCGGCGCTCGCGGCGGCATCGAGCTCGCCCTCGCCGGCGTGCTGGCGGCGAACCCACGCCCAGGCGGTCTGCCAGGTGGGGTCGCTTTGCTTGTCGTTGGGGCTGTTGCTCATCGGCGGCCATCGTAGCGCCGATGCGGTGCGTCGGAAAACTCAGGCGGCCTGCACGAGGTAGCGGCAGCTTTCGAGGGCGGCGTCGGCGTCCTTGATCATGAAGTTCACGAGCGTGGCGGAGCAGCCCAGGCGCGTGGCGATCTCGCGCTGGGTCAGGCCACTCAGGCGGTTGAGTTCGAACGCGAGGCGGGTGCGTGGCGGCAGCGCTTCGAGCACGCGGTCGATGGCCACCAACGCCTGCCGGCCGCCGAGCACGCGGTCGGGCGCGTCGTTGCTGCTGGGCGGGCTCACGAGTTCGACGTCGTCGCAGTAGGTGCGGTAGCTCGCCTCCACGGAATGGTGGCGGTGGTAGTCGACCGCCACGTTGCGCACAACCTGGCAGCAATAGCCGAGCGGCTTGCGGACATCGCGCACCAAAGCGCCGTCGGCGAGCTTCAGGTAGGCGTCCTGCAGCACTTCGTCTGCGAGGTCAGCGGTGCGGACGATCTTTTGCGCGACGCGCTGGAGCTGGGCACGGTTCGCGATGAAGACCTCCCCCAGCGTGGGCGCGGACGGGGCAAGCGACAGATCCATGGGTACTCCTGAAGTGTTCAAGGGCAAAGATGCAAATAAGAACTATTACCATTTGATGACGCAAAAGGGCCCTGTTTTTCCCGATGGCGCCTTCTCGTCTCTCTCCCTGTCTAGACGTTCGAGCGGCCGAAACCGAGACACCTAAAATTCCGCCCCTTACATCGCACCCGTACCCATGAACATCGTCGTCAACGAAGAACTCAAAGCCTATATCGATCCCTTGACGCCGGAGGAGTACGAAGCCCTCGAACGCAGCATCCTCACCGAAGGCTGCCGCGACGCGCTGGTGCTGTGGGGCGACGTGCTGGTGGACGGCCACAACCGCTACGGCATCTGCCAGAAGCACGGCCTGCCCTTCCAGACGGTGCAGAACACGCGCTTCAAGACGCTGCAGGACGTGCACCTGTGGATGATCGACCAGCACCTGGGCCGCCGCAGCATCTCGGACTACCTGCGCGGCGTGCTGGCGCTGCGCAAGAAGGACATCGTGGACGAGCGCCGCGCCCGCAGCAGCGCCGCCACGCCGACCACCCCGACCACGGCGGACGACCCGCCCTTCGACGTCGACGATGCGCCCGCTTCGACTTCGGCTCCCGCTTCCGACGAGGCCCTGCCGCCGCCCGTGCCGCTGAACAGCCGCGAGGCCATCGCCCGCGCCGCGCGCCTGAGCAGCAGCCAGGTTGTGATGATCGAGAAGATCCAGAAGCAGGCCGCGCCCGAGCTGGTGGCGGCCGTGAAGTCGGGCGTGATCTCGATCAACACGGCCGCGGCCGTCGCCTCGCTGCCCGCCGAAGAGCAGGTGACGGCCGCCAACGCCGGCAAGGACGAGCTCAAGCAGGCCGCCAAGCGTGTGCGCGAGGCCAAGCGCAAGCCGCGCGAAGCGGCGCCCGAAACCGAAGAAGGCGCCGAACCGGCGGCGCTGGACGCCGTGCAGCAACTGCAACAGCGCGTGGCCGAACTCACGGCCGAGAACGCGGACCTGCGCCGGCAAGTGGCCGAGCTGCAGGCGCAACTGGCGCACTGACGCCCCGGCGGGCGCCCTTCTCCCCGCCCGCCGCTTTCACCGCCCCTCCCTGAAACCTCGCGCGCCGCACTGCGGCCCGCGAGGCTTTGTCGCGTCCGCGACCCACTGAAAACAGTTGTTCGTAATCTTGTGTTTTTATTTGCAACAAGTGTTATATTTTTGACGCCACCTCCAAACAAACACTTTAGTTCTCCCAGCCAGCGTTGCGATCGGCGTCTCCGTCCAACTTCTTACAGTGAGTGCTTAAGTTGCAAAAAGAACGGCGATGCCGCCTCCAATCGGTGTTTTCGATGCGGTTGAACGCAACATCCCACAGCGGCCGGCCGATGGGCACGGTGGTGCGGAGGCTGCATGACGGCCGTTAACACCGTTCCCAAAAGTCAACGCGCCCTGCTGAGCTACAGCGTCGAAGGGCTGCCGCACCGCGAAGAAGTGCTGCTCAAGTCGCTGATCCGGCTGCTCGACCACCGCACGCACCAGAACTGGTCGTGGAAGGCCGAACAGGCCGACCTGCGGGTCGTCGGCGACCAGGTCGCCCTCGCCGCCGCCTCGCCCCAACCGGCGGTGCCCACGCTGACCGTCGCCCATGCCGACCCGCAACGCGGCCCTTTCCTGGCCCTGCCGCTGCACACCGATGCGCTGGAAGTGGCGCTCAACCGCCTCGGCGCGATGGTGGTCCACGCCCGCGGCCTGGGGCTGGCTACGACCGAGGTGCCGATCGGCGAGCACGAAGAATTCCGCATGCTGCGCTGGCCGCCCGCGGCCGTGCTCGAGGCGCCGATCCGCCTGCGGCTGGCCACGCTGATGTCCAACCGGCCGGCGTCGGTGCTGTCGCTGCAGCAGCGCTCGCCCGCCACGCGCCAGGAGTGCGCGGACTTCCTGGCCGACCTGCAGCGCGCCGGCCTGCTCGAACGCGCCGCGCCCCCCGGCGCGCTGGTGGCGGCCTCGGCCCCCGACAGCGTCTTTCCCGACAGCCGCTTCCCGGCACCCGCCCGCGACACCGTGCAGCCCGGCCTGCTCGCACGCATCAGGAACCGACTCGGCTTGCTGCCGTCAGGCCCTCAATGACCGTAGAACACAAGATCCTCTTCACCGGCACCATGGGCGCCGGCAAAACCACGGCCATCGCCGGCGTGAGCGAGATCCCGCCCGTGAGCACCGATGTGCGCAACAGCGACACCTCGGTCGCCAAGGCCACCACCACGGTCGGCCTGGACTACGGCGAGCTCACGCTCGACAACGGCGAGAAGCTGCGCCTGTACGGCACGCCCGGCCAGATGCGCTTCGACTTCATGTGGCGCATCCTGGGGCGCGGCGCGCTCGGCGTGGTGATCCTGGTGGACAACAGCCGCCCCGATCCGCTGGCCGACCTGGACATCTACCTGGACGGCTTTGCCGAACTCATTGCGCAGACCGCCTGCGTGGTGGCGGTGGGCCGCATGGAAACGCACCCGAGCCCCGGCATCGACGCCTACGCCCGGCGCATGGAGGCCAAGGGCGTCGTGTGCCCGGTGCTGCCGGCCAACGTCACCGATGCGCAGCAGGTCGTGCAGCTGCTGGAACTGCTCCTGCTCCAGCTCGAGGTCTGAACGCAGGACGCCCCTCTTTTTCTCCTCTTCCTTCCATTCAGGCAGCAATGAACATCACTCCAAGAATCAGGCTTGCAGCGGAATCGGCCATCGACACCCTGATGCGGGAAATCAAGGGCGTGAAGGCCGTGGTGATCTCGACCGAAGACGGCCTGGAGCTGGCCGCGCGCGTCGAGAACACCGCACAGGTCGCGCGCCTGTCGGCCATCGCCAGTTCGCTCGCCGCTTTGGGCGCCGTGGCCGGCGAGGAAAGCCAGCTGGGCCACTGCGACAACGTGGCGATCGAGGCCACGCATGGCCACATCCTGATGCTGCAGGCGCGGCATCCCGAGATGACGCTGATCGTGAGCGTGGTCACCAGCCGCGAAGCCATCATCGGCCAGGTCCTCTACTTCGCGAAGCAGGCGACGCAGCTGCTGCAGCACGCCTGACGCCGGGCTTCGGCGCACCACACCCATTCGACACCGGCAGCCGCCCATTCCCTTCGCCCGGGTGGCCGCCGACTTTCAGGGGCGAGGACTAGGAAAGATTTCGATGGCAAATATCAAGCAATCCATGGACGAACTGATGACCTGCGACGGCGCCCTGTGCGCGGCGCTGGTCGATTCGAGCAGCGGCATGATCCTGGGCCAGATCGGCTCGGGCGTCGACCTCGAGGTGGCCGCCGCCGGCAACACCGAAGTGGTCCGCGCCAAGCTGCGCACCATGCGCGACCTCGGCCTGAACGACAGCATCGAAGACATGCTGATCACGCTCGGCAAGCAGTACCACATCATCCGCCCGATGCAGAAGAAGGAAGGCCTGTTCGTCTACCTGGTGCTGGACAAGACCAAGTCGAACCTGGCCATGGCGCGCCGCAAGACGCTCGACGTCGAACAAGGCATGACGGTCTGAGACGCCCGCCGCGTCCCGCGCGGCGGCTGCGCCGCGCGGACGCCTCAGGTTCGCATCAAGCGCGCGTCAGCAACGTGTTCGACGGCAGCGTCTCGTCGAGCAGCTTGCGCGCCGTTTCCACGCCCGCCACCGGCAGCAGCGCCGCGTCGAGCAGGCCCACCTGCACCAGCACGCTCGCCTGGTCCCAGTAGATGTGCTCGTGGTAGAGCTTGTCGCCGCGAAACTTGATGACCGCGAGCAGCGGGATCTCCACGCGCTTTCCGGTGGGCGCCACGCCGGGCAGCATCCACGGGATTTCGGTGGTGTGGGTGAAGCAGAACAGCATCTCGTCGACCACCTGCGTCGCGCCCACGGTGCGCGAGATCGGCACCAGCGAGGTGTCGGGCGGGTTGCTGTTGACGAAGTGGTTCGTATAGAACGCGTGCAGGTTCTTGTAGCCCACGCCGCCGGTCATGGTCGGGATGTGGTTGACGTAGGGCTCGGCCACCATGGTGCCCATGGTGTCGTCGACATTGCGGGTGCCAAACTCGTACTCGCAGTGCTTGTCCCACAGCGCGGCCAGGTCGTAGTTCGGGCCGATGGCCGACTTCAGCGCGGCCACGCTGCGCTCGTGCGCCATGAGCGCCGAGGCACGGTGGAAGTGCTCGCCGCCCACACGCGCGAAGGCATGGTCGACGCCGGGGTACACATGCACCTCGACGTTCGGCCGGCCGCGCAGCGTCTGCACGATGCGGTCGCGCGCTTCGGGCGGGCAGAAGCCGTCGAGTTCGGCCACGTGCAGTGCCAGCTTGCAGTGGATGCGGTCGGCCTCGTCGAGCGCGGCGTCGATGCCCACGCCGTAGTAGCCCACGGCCACGTCGGCGTCGGTGCGGCAGGCCGCCAGGTAGGCAAGCTTGCCGCCCAGGCAGAAGCCGAGCACGCCGACCTTGCCGCCGGGCACCTCGGGGCGCTGGCGCAGCGCGGTGATGGCGGCCTGCATGTCCTGCATGCCAAGCGCTTCGTCGAAGCCCTGGTACAGCGCGAAGGCGCGCTGCCAGTCGTCGGGCGTGTAGCCCAGCTGCACGTCGGGCTGCTGGCGCCAGAACAGGTCGGGCACGAGCACCACGTAGCCTTCCTCGGCGTAGTAGTCGGCCACGTCGCGCATGGTCTTGTTGACGCCGAAGATCTCCTGCGCGAGCACCAGGCCCGGGCCGGTGCCGCCGCGCGGCAGGGCCAGGTAGGCGCCGAAGCTGCCGCTGCCGTCGGCGGCCTGGATGCGGATGTCTTGCGACGAGGAGGTGGATGCCTTGTTCTGCATGGGTGTGTGACTCCGTTCAATGCTCAAAGGTGGACGTGGGGAACCAGGGCCTCACTGTACGCATTCCGGATGGCGCGTCGTGACCTGGTAGTAGCCCGAGTGAAAAACCAGCGGCTCGCCGTCGAAGCGTTCGTAGCCTTCGACCTCGCCGATGAAGATCAGGTGGTCGCCGCCGTCGTACTGCCGCACGTTGCGGCACACGAAGCGCGCGAGCACGCCGTTGAGCAGCGGCACGCCGGCCGTGCCCTCGCAGCAGTCGACGCCGCCGAACTTGTCGGCCTGCGGTGTCGAGAACTGGCGCGACAGGTGGTGCTGCGGCGCGGCCAGCACGTTGATCGCGAAGTGGCTCGCGCCGGTGAAGTCGGCCACGCTGGGCGCCTGCCGCGCGAGGCTCCACAACACCAGCGGCGGATCGAGCGACACCGAAGAGAACGAGTTGGCCGTCATGCCCACGCGGCGCCCGTCGAGCGCGCGCGTGGTGATCACGGTGACGCCGGTGCTGAACTGGCCGAGCGCCTTGCGGAAGTCACGCCGGTCGAAGCGGTCGACCGCGGCCTCGCGCGCCTTGGCTTCGAGAAAGCGATCGGCCTCGGCCGCGTCGAACCACCAGGGCGCGAAATTGCGCGGATCGTCGAAGCCGTTGACCACCGCGCTCGCCACGGCCGGCCTGTGCGTGGCGCTCTGCAGCAGCTTCTGCAGGTGCGGCGCGGGCGGTGTGAGCAGGCTGTGCGTCCAGTCGGTGGCCCAGCGCGCGTAGCCCTCCCAATAGCGGTCGAAGGTCTGCTGCATCCACGCGGCATCGAACGGCGCGTCGCCATGTTCGAGGATGCGCTTGAGGTAGATGTCAGCCGCCTTGGCCGCGTTGTTCGAGCCCTGCCCCGTGATCGGGTCGTTGAGCACCACCGCGTCGGCGAGCCCCAGCACCTGGCGGCCCGAGGGCAACGTCGCGACCGGGTGGCGCACCACGGGCGTGACGCGGCCACGCAGCACGCCGTGGTCGTCGGTGAGCTCGATGTGTTCGCAGCGCTCGGCCTCCCAGGGCAGGAAGGTTTCGAGAATCTGCTTGCTGCGCGCCAGGTGCTCCTGCGGCGTCTTCACGTCGTCCCAGCAATCCATCGGGCCGCCGGGCACGCCCTCGAACACCATGATCTCGCACGGGCCGCTGGTGGTCAGTGCCGGGAACACGAAGTACTCGCCGACACCCGGAATGAGGTTGAAGCTCACGGCCGCGAACGGTTCGCGCGGGCGCATGCCCTTCACGTAGGTGAGCGCCAGCGCGCGCTGCGGTGCATCGAAGGGCGAGCGCGCCGCGTCGCGCGGGAACAGCGCCGAGATCTCGCCCTTGCCGCTCGCGACGACCACGAGGTCGTGCGTGCGCGCGCAGTCTCCCAGCGTGTCGAGGTCGGCGTCCTGGTGCACGAGGCGACCGCCACGCGCTTCAAAGAGCTGCATCCACGCAGAGATCTTCAGGCGCTGGTCGACCGACTGCGCGGGGCCGTCGAGCTTCGCCTCCCACGCGATGGCGCGGCTGCCTTCGGGACTGCGCACCGACATGCCGATGCCCTCGACCACCGGGCAGGTGTCGGCCCAGCTGTCGAGCCCCAGTTCGCGCTCGGTCTGCAGCGCGGTCTCGAACATGCACTGGCTGGACATCACCGGCCCGTCGAAGATCTCCTGCGCCGTGCGGTTCGCATACACCGTCACGGCGTACCCCTTGGCCCGCAGGCCCAGTGCGAGCTGCATGCCGGACTGGCCGGCGCCGACGATGGCCACGCGTCGTGTCATGCGCTGGCTCCGCCTACGCAGCCGCCGCGGCGGCCGCGCAGGTGTCGAGGTAGCGGTCGGCCTCCTGCGGGTCGGCGAACCACGGGAAGAAGGTGCGCGGATCGTCGAAGCCGTTGGCGATGGCGCTGGCCATCGGCGGCACGGCGCCGGCGCTGCCGAGCAGCTTGAGCACGTGCGGCGGCGGCGGTGCGAGCAGCATGTTGGTCCAGCGCGTGACCCACTGCGCATAGCCGAACCAGTAGCGGTCGAAGGTCTGCTGCATCCACGGCGCATCGGCCGCGCCCTCGCCGCGCGCCAGGATGCTTTTCAGGTACGTGTCGGCGCACTTGGCCGCGTTGTTCGAACCTTGCCCGGTGATCGGGTCGTTGAGCACCACCACGTCGGCCAGGCCGAGCACCTTGCGGCCCGAGGGCAGCGTGGCGATTGGCTTGCGCACGGTGGGCGCGAAGCGGCCGGCGAGGATGCCGTTGTCGTCCGTCAGCTCGATGTCGGCGCAGCGCTCGGCCTCCCAGGGCGTGAAGGTGTCGAGAATCCACTTGCTGCGCGCCAGGTGCTCCTGCGGCGTCTTCACGTCGGCCCAGCAGTCCATCGGGCCGCCGGGCACGCCCTCGAACACCATGATCTCGCACGGGCCCGTGGTGGTGAGCGCCGGGAACACGAAGTACTCGCCCACGCCCGGAATGAGGTTGAAGCACACGGCCGAGTACGGCGTGCGCGGGCGCATGCCCTTCACGTAGGTGAGCGCCAGTGCGCGCTGCGGCTGGTCGTAGGTCGACTTGGCGGCGTCGCGCTCGAAGAGCTTGGAGATCTCGCCCTTGCCGCTGGCCACCAGCGTGAGGTCGTGGCTGCGGGTGCAGGCCTCGAGGTCGTCGATGCCCGCGTCCTTGAAGACCAGCTCGCCGCCCTTCTGCTGGAACAGCGCCATCCACGCCGGCACCTTCACGCGCTGGTCGACCGACTGCGCGCTCGAGTTCAGCCGCGCCGCCCATTCGATGGCCTTGGCGCCCTTCTGCTCGGGGTGCGGCACGGCGAAGCCGATGCCATCGACCGTGGGGCAGTCGCTGGCCCAATGGTCGAGCCCGAGGTCGCGCTCGACCTGCAGCGCGGTGTGGAACATGCACTGGCTCGACATGACCTTGCCGTGGCGGATGTCGTCCGCCGTGCGGTTGCTGTACATCGTGACCTCGTAGCCTGCGTCCAGCAGGCCCAGTCCCAGTTGCAGACCCGACTGGCCTGCGCCGACGATGGCGATTCGCTTCATGGCTTGCTCCTTCTGTGTTGTCTCGTGAGGGTGTTGTTGTGGATGCCGATCAGGGTTCCATCAGGCGGGGAATCGCGGGCACGGCCTGCTCCGGGCCCATGGCGGAGTAGCCGCCGTCCACCGCGTAGTCGGCGCCGGTGACGAAGCTCGCGTGCTCGGAGCACAGGAACAGCACCACCTGCGCCACCTCGTCGGGGTCGCCGACGCGCCCCAGCAGGTGGTAGGGCGCGGCCACGCGGTCGGTGCGCGCGCGGTCGCCGCCCGTGAGCTGGTCCATCACGGCTGACCAGGTCCAGCCCGGCGAGACGCTGTTCACGCGGATGCGGTCGGGGGCGAGGTCCATCGCCATGTTGCGCGTGAGCTGCGCCATCGCGGCCTTGCTCACGGGGTAGAGCCAGCGCCCGGTCTGGGCCACGCGCGACGAGATGCTGGTGAAGTTGACCACCGCCCCGCCGCCGGCCGCCACCATGTGCGGGTGCGCCGCCTGCAGCATCGCGACGGCGCTGGCCACATTCACGTTGAACGAGGTGAGCCAGTCGGCGCGCGGCGACTTGAAGCCGTCGTCCACGTACGAGCACGCCAGGTTCACCAGAAAGTGCACGCCGCCGTGGCGGGCCGCGGCCTCGTCGACGCAGGCCTTCACCTGCGCGTCGTCGGTGATGTCGGTGCGCACGAAGCGCGCTCCGGCGCCCAGCGCGTCGGCCAGCGGCTGGCCCTTGTCGGCGTCGATGTCGGCGATGACCACCTTCACGCCCGCCGCGTGGAAGGCGCGCACCACGCCGGCGCCTATCAATGTCGAACCACCCGTGACGATGGCGCTTTTGCCTTCGAGTCCCTTGAACATGACGCTTGCTCTCCTCGGTTGAATCGCCGGTTCGGCGAATGGGCCAAAGGTAGAGCGCCGGGCCTCGCCGGCCGATCCCGAAAACGCAGGCGCTGTCCTTGCCGCGCAGGTTTTTTCGGGGGTTCCAAGGGACGGCCCGAATTGTGGGCTGGAAGGCTTTTTGCTACGGTCTGCCCGCTTCCCTATGGAAACCGCCACCGCCCCACGGCTGCCGCTGCAGCGTTACCGTTTGTTCGAGAGCCACGACATGGACGAGGCGCGCGAGAGCGTGGCCCGCGTGTTCTGCCCCCACGGCCTCACGATGCTGCGCCCGCGCACCGAACTGGACGCCTGCCACCACAGCGCGCGGCTGCACCGCGACGTGAGCCTCAACTACGTGCAGTACGGCCCCGGCGTGCAGATCGACCCGGGCTACCTGCAAGACTTCTTCCTGTTGCAGATTCCGTTGCGCGGCGGCGCCGACATCCGCTGCGGCGGCCAGCAGGTCGACGCCACGCCGCGCGTCGCCTCGCTGCCCTCGCCCACCGAATTGCTGTCGATGCGCTGGGCCGACGACAGCCCGCACCTGATCGTGCGCATTGCGCGCGCGGCGCTGCTGTCGCGGCTTGAGGCGCTGCTGCAGGCGCCCGTGCGACAGCACCTGGTGTTCGAACTCGGCGTGCCGCTGGACAATCCCGCGCTCGCGCCGCTGGTGCACTTCATCGACTACCTGCGGCTCACGCTCGACGCCGGCAACGCGCTGCAAGGCGGCGGGCGCCTGGCCGAGCATGCCGAGGAGTACCTGATGTCGAGCCTGCTGATGTCGGCCGGCCACAACCACTCGCGCGCCCTGGCCGGCGACGCGCAGCGCCACCTGCTGCCGCGCGCGGTGCGCAAGGCGCAGGAGTTCATGGCCGCGCACGCCGAGCAGCCGCTGTCGCTGGCCGACGTGTGCCGCGAGGCCGGCTGCAGCGCACGCGCCCTGCAGATCGCGTTCCGCCAGCATGCGGGCCAGGGACCGATGGAGTTCCTGCGCGAGCTGCGGCTGGACCGGGTGCGCGCCGAGCTGCAGGCCGCGTCCACGCAGATTGGCGTGCGCGACGTGGCGGAAAAATACGGTTTCCTTCACCTGGGCCATTTCGCCGCCCAGTACCGCGCACGCTTCGGCGAGCGGCCCTCGGACACCCGCACGCGCCACGCACCGGCGGAACACTGACCCGGCGCGTCGGGCTCAGGCCCGGTCGCGGTGATCGGCTTCGCCGTGCTTCCAGTAGCCCTTGGCGGTCAGGCGCGTGCGCGCCAGGCCCTGGTCGTTCAGGAAATGGGCGCGCAACGTGCGCACCACGCCCGACTCGCCCGCCAGCCAGATGTAACCCGGCCCCGCCGGCTGCGGCCGGTGCATCAGCTGTTGTTGAAGCGCCAGCCCCGGCTCGGCCGAATCGCCGGTGAGCCAGCAGGTGCGCAACACAGCCTGGCTGCGGATCTCCTGCACATCGGCCGCCGTGGGCACTTCGACATAGGTCTTGAGGCGGATCTCCGGCCCGAGGCTCGCGGCAATCGACTGGATCGCAGGCAGCGCGGTCGCGTCGCCCGCCAGCATCACCCAGCGCGCGTCGTCCGGGAGCGCGAAACCGCCGTCGCGCGGCCCGGCGAAGCCGATGCGTTCGCCCGGCTGCGCCCGTGCCGCCCAGGCCGAAGCGGGGCCTTCGTGGCCGCTGTCGCCGTGCAGCACGAAGTCCAGCTCGAGCGTGGCGGCGACGCGGTCGATGCGGCGAATGGTGTAGGCCCGCCCTTCGCCGCCGGGCACGAACACCTTCACCCAGGCGCCGGGTTGGTCGGCCGCCGCGTGGCGCAAGAAGGCCGCGACGTCCGGGCCGCCGAGGGTGATGCGGCGCATGTGCGGCGTCACGAGGCGGCACTGCAGGACGTGGGCTTCCAATCGCGCACCGCGCTCGGGCGGGGCCGCCGCACTCGGTTGCGGGGATTGGAAGGCGGAAGGCAACGCACGCGGCGCGTGGGCCTCGGAGGCATTGGCTGTCATGGTGTGTGTATCGATTCGGATGTTGCGAACTCTTGAATGCGAGCATTTGCTCGGCTCCTCTTAGAATACGAGCCTTCACTCGCATTGAAAACTCGCATTCGGAACGCCCGATGAAATCCCTTCCCCAGCCAAGAAAGGCGCCGCGCCAGGCGCGCTCGCAGCAGATGGTCGAAGTCATTCTGGAAGCCACGGCTCGCGTTCTGGGAGAACGCGGCTATGCCGGCACCAACACCAACGTGGTGGCCGAACGCGCCGGCGTGAGCGTGGGCTCGCTCTACCAGTACTTTCCGAACAAGGACGCGCTGATCACGGCGCTGCACGAGCGGCACGCGGGGCAGATGTACGCGGTGATCGACGAGGTGCTGGCCGCCTCGCGTGCGCGCAGCCTGCGCGGGCGCGTGCAGGCCATGGTGCGCGCGCTGCTCGCGGCGCATGCGCTCTACCCGGCGCTGCATCGCGTGCTCGAAAAGGAGTTTCCCTTCTTCGACACGCCGCGCGAAGAAAGCCCGGCCGACCACGACATCTTCCGGCGCGTGCGCCAGCTGCTGGACGAGCACCGCCCCGAGCTCGCGCCGCGCAACCTCGACCTCGCCACCTGGGTGGTGCTGCAGATCATGGAGACGCTGGTGCATGCGGCCGTCATCGAGCCGCCCGCGCAGTTCGAGCCGGCCGCGCTCGAGGCCTCGATCGTCGATGCGCTCATGGGCTATCTCTGCGGCCCGGCCGGGCGCCAGGCAGTGGGATCTCATGCGTGAACCTCCAGGAAGACAGGGACAGACACGGAAACACGTCCCCTCCTGCGCATGACAAATGAAAAGGAAAAATGGGAAGCCCCACCGCGCACGCCCTGCACCGCGCGGCTCCAATCTGGCAAAGGTTGTGCGGGTACTGAACGGATTCGGCCGCATCCGGCCTAGACTCCCCCGCATGAACGCCCAGCCCTTCCTCCACACCTCGACGTCCCGCCCCGGCGGTTGCACGCCTGCGTGGGCGCGGATGACAGCGGCGGCCCAGCAGACGCCCGCACATTCCTGAGCCCGGCGGTCCGCCTCTTTCCCCCTCTCTCTTTTCAGCGCAAACCATCGACCGCCGGGCACCTGCCCCGCGCGGCTGCGCCCCCGTCATCCGGGGTCGCGTTCGACTGGAGTGCGTCATGCATCATCATCAGGTTCAGCGGGAGCACGCCCTTCCCGGAGGCGGCGTCGCATCCAGCACGCCGTCCTTTCAATCCATCCTCGCCGTCACCGACCTGACGGCGCGCGGCAACCGCGCGGTCGAACGCGCCGCACTGCTCGCGGCCGAACACGGCGCGCTGCTGAAGCTCGTCTACGCGCCCGCGGACCTGGCGCCGCTCGCGCACGCCGAAGCGGCCACCGCCCTCGCGGGGCTGGCCCGCGCCATGGCCTCGCGCTTCGATGTGCTGGTCAAGCAGGTCGCGGGGCCGGGCGGCGGCCTCGCGCAGATCGTGGACGAGGCGCGCTACGTCGACCTCGTGGTGCTGAGCCACGAACGCGACCGCTCGCCCGCCGCCTTCTTCACCGGCCAACCCGTGGAGCGCCTGCTGCGGCAGCTGCGCTGCCCGGTGCTCGTGACGCGGCTCGACACGCGCCTGCGCTACAGCCGCATCCTCGTGGCCGTCGACTTCACGCCCGCCTCGCGCGAGCTCGTGAGCCTGGCCCACGGGCTGGACCCCGACGCCGCGCTGGAGCTGTTCCACGCGCTCAACACGATGCACGAGAGCAAGCTGCGCTACGCCGAAGTGTCCGAGCACGCCATCAAGACCTACCGCCACGACAGCATGCGGCAGGCGCGCGAGCGGCTGTTCTCGCTCACCGACTCGTCGAGCGCGCGGCGCAACCGCGTGCTGTCGGCCATCGGCCGCGGCGACCCGGCGCGGCAGGCCACGGTGCAGCAGCAGCATGCGCGCGCCGAGCTGCTGGTGGTCGGCAAGCGCCGCGCCCATCCGCTGGCCGACTTCCTGTTCGGCAGCGTGGCGCAGCGCGTGCTGTGCTGGGCCACGGGCGACGTGCTGGTCGTGCCCGCCGACCGCCGCGCCGACACCCCGTCGCTCGTCATTTCGAGGAAGCTGCAAGATGTTCGCTGAAGACCCGCTCACCAAGTACCCGTTGCGCCAGTCGCTGCTGCCCGGCGCCGAAGGTCTGGCCGTCTTCGCCCAGCGCGGGCCGGTCGACTGGCTTTCGCGCCCCGACCAGTACGTGTTCATCTGCGAAGGACGCGGCGGCCGGATCTACGCGGCGAACGAGGCCGCGCTCGAAGAGGCCCAGCAGTTGATCCGGGACGCGCACGGCGACCAGGTCGTCTCGCGCGAACCCGAGATCCACACCTTCGTCGATCCCGCGCTCGACGCCGTGGTCGAGCCGATCATGTTCCTGCGCCTGAAGAGCCCGCGCGCCTACGCCACCGTGCTGCGCGACGAACTCGACCGGCGCCGCGCGGACGTGAAGGAAGAAGACCTGCAGCGCCACGACGTCGTGATCCGCGCCGAGGTGCGGCTGGCCGACCTCATGGGTTACGCGAAGTCGGCACTGGCGATGTCGAACGGCTCGGCGGTGATCTGGAACTGGCTGCTGCGCTACGGGATGGCCTGAGGGCTGCGGCCGGGCGCCTCTTCCCCTCCCACAAACCCGGTAGCCGGATTTCGGCCGGCGCGGCTAGATTTGCGGCATGGCCGACAACCCGCTGTTCCTCTTCTTCACGATGACCGAGAAATTCTCGGACCACCTGAGCGCGACCGGCGCCTATCCGGAGAAGTTCGTGCTGAACCTTGCGCAGCACGACACCTACCTGCGCGACGTGGCGCTCTTCAACGCGGGCCGCCAGCGCCCCCTGGACCCGGCCTTGCACATGGGCATCCGCATCGAGATCGATGCGGCCTCGCCGGGCGTGATGGTGGCTTCCGACGGCACGCAGGTCTTGCTGCTGGGGTAGCGCTGCGCTTGAACTCGCGCAACCTGGGAAGGCGCGAACCGGTCAATGACCGGACAGGGCGCCCGATCAAAACCGGCGCACCGCCAGGCAAAGGCGGCTGACGAGATCCTCCGCAGAATCGGACTCCCCTCGGAGCGACGCGCATCGCCAAGCGTCGATCGAAGTCCAAATGAATCTGAATCTGGGAACTGCTGCGTTCTTCACGGCGCTGGCGGAGTTTGTCCTTGCCGCCGGCATGCTGGCGCTGTGGGCGAAGGGACGCGCGCGCTATCTGCTGGTCTGGGGCGTCGGCTTCCTTGTCTTCGGCGTCGGCGCCTTGCTGCTCATCCTGCGGGACAGGATCCCCGACTTCTTCTCCATCCTCCTCGGGAATTTCCTCACGACACTGAGTTCGATCCTGTTCTACGTGGGCATCTGCCTGTTCTTCGATCGGCGCCGCGCGTGGCTGCCCTGGATGGCAGGGGTACTGGCTGTGGAAGTGGCCTTGCTGGCCTGCTTCTCCTATGTCAGGTACGACACCTCGGCGCGTGTCTACGTGTACGGCGCGGCCCAGTCGGTGATCGCCCTGATGACCCTTCAGGCACTGTGCACGATGGGTCGTGGGCGCGGGGGAAACAGCAACCCCGAAGTGGTCGTCGTCGCCTTGCTGGCGTTGCTGGTCCATGGTGCACGCTTGGTCGGCACGCCCTTCTTTCCCATGCCACAGGATTTTCTGGCATCGGGCAATTTCCAGACCCTGTTGGCCTTCGGCTTGAAGTTGACCCACATCGGCTACGCGCTCGCGTTCGGCAACATGCACGCCGCCGCCTTGCATGCCGATCTGCGCGCGGCCCTCGCCCACATCGAGGCCAAGGCCCATCAGAAAGTCGAGATCCTGGGCTACATCGGCCACGACCTGCGCGCACCGCTTGCGACGATCGGCGGGTACGCGTCTCTCCTGCTCGCCGATGCGCACGACACGCAGCGCAAGCATCTGCTGACCATCCAGCGCAGCGTCAAGTACCAGCTCCACCTGATCGACGAACTGCTGGAATACGCCAAGGCAGAGCTGCAACCGCTGACGGTCCACCCCGTCACCACCGACCTGCCGCGTCTGCTGGACGACATTTCCGACTACGCCGTCGCTCTGTGCGCGCAGCGGAACAACCGCTTTCGCTACCGCCCTTCCGAGCGAATGCCCCGAGAGATCGGCCTGGACGGAAGGCGCATGCAGCAGGTGCTGCTGAACCTGCTGTCCAACGCCGCCAAGTTCACGCGCGACGGCGTGGTGACATTGAAGGTCACGGCCCGGCCAGAGGGGCGCGCCTGTGTCTTGAGCTTCGCGGTCAGTGACACCGGGATCGGCATCGACATGAGCCGCAACATCGACATCTTCGGCGCCTTCCAGCAGATGCACCCCGCGAGCGGCAGCACGGGACTGGGCCTGGGCCTGTTTATCGCACAGCGCATCGTCTCGGCCATGGGCGGAACGCTGAGCGTGGCCAGCATGGCCGGTCAGGGTGCGACGTTCTCCTTCACGCTGTCGGTGCCGGTCGATGCCTCCGACGCGGACTGGCCCGTCGTCGCGCAGCGGGAGACCGCGCCTGGCGAGCCATCACCGGCGCCCGCGATGCCCCGACATGCCATGCCGGAAGATCGTGCCCTGGACGAACTCGCCAGCCTGGCGCTTGAGGGCCGCGTCACGGACATCGAGCACTGGATCGAACGCCACGCCGACGAAGCCGCCTACGCGCCGTTCCTGGCTCTGCTTGTCGACTTGCTGGAGCGGTTGGACTTGCGCGGGATTCACGCGCTGGTGAATCGCCCCGCCAAGTCCTAGTGTGGTGTCCCGCAAATAGCTGCGCAAAATGAAATCGATGCGTTTCGCGTCAGGGCAAGGCGCAAACCGCAGCGATACCCGTAGGTATCGCGAGGATTTGCAACGCTGCCCTGGCGTGAAAGGCGCGATTTCATGCGCAGTTATTTGTGGGACACCACACTAGATGTGCAGCGCCGCCAGCGCGCCGATCGCGACGCCCGCGACGGCCACGCCGTACATGGCGCGCTCCAGCCATTTCTTCCGGGTGAGCAGCGCAATGGCCGCCAGCGCAATGGAGACCTGCAGCACGGTGGTGGCCTGCGCCCAGCGGTGGTGCTGGTGCATCTGCGTCTCGGATTGCGCGTCCCAGCGGCTGGCCTCGTCCTCCAGCTTCTTGGCGGCGGCCTGGATCTCGGTCTTCTCCTGCTCGTAGCGGGTGACCTTCACCTGCCAGCCCTGGCGACGGCCGTCGTCGGTGGCGGTGTCGCGCGCGAACTCCGCCAGCGCCTGCTTGGTGCTCTTCGACTGGAAGTAATTCCACTGGTTCGAGGCCTCGGTCTTCTTGATGGCCGCGTTGTTCTTGTAGAGGCCGGCGTTCGCCTGCGTGGCCCCGCCCATGTACGCGAAGATCGCGCCCGCCGTCGCAATGGCCGCGGTGCTCACGGCGATCTTTCCCGTCGTGCTCATGCCCTTGCCTGAAGAGGCTGCATCACCGTGGCCGTGGTCGTGGCCGCCGGAGGCGGCATGTTCGAGTTCGTGATCGTGCGGACCATGCACGTGAAAGCCGTGTCCTGACATGAAGTTCTTCTTGGCGTAGTTGTTGGAAATCTTGAGGGCGCGCGAGTATGCCCGGACTTCACGTGTTGATGGCTCGGTGAAAGTCCTGTCGGCCCTGCGGATGCGCAGGGCGCGCAGGCAACCGCCGGGAGCGCGTGGCTGCGCTCAGGTCAACCGCGCGTGCGTGCGAGCCGGGCCTGGCAGCAGATCACTGATGCCAAGCCCGGCAGATTCGCAGGGATCGACGTTCCCGATGTCAGTCGCGATCCTCGTAGTAGCGACGGTGCTGCTCACGCTCCCATTGACGGCGGCGCCATTCACGGCGCTCTGCGCGGCGTTCCTCCCAGCGTTGCGCGCGACGCTCTTCCCAACGGGATTCAGGCTCGTAGTAGACAGGTGCCGGGGCGGAGTAGACCGGCTGCGCGGGCTGGTAGTAGGTCGGGGCAGGCCTCGAATAGACAGGCGCCGGCTCGTAATAGACCGGTGCGGGCTCGCTCACGACCACGCCAGGCAGGTTGACGCCAATGGACCAGCTGGTGGCCGCACTGGCCGATGCAGCGGTGAAAACGGCGGCGGCAGCCACGAGACCTGCGACACCGAGCTTGAGAGTGGACCGGGGAAAAATCATTTCATCTCCTGGAGGACGAGAAATCGCCCTGATGTGTCACCAACGCCTGGCCTGGCGGCGCCGCGTACATCGCCATGGTGAAGAACGTTCCCAAATGTCACGCTGCCAGCTGGTAGTGGTGGGGTTAGCCGGAATCCCCGGAACAAGTGCCCATCCGCGCCCAAGCCCCGGAGCAAAACAAAAAGCCCCAGTAGCAGAACTGCTACTGGGGCTTGTGTTTGGCGGAGTGGACGGGACTCGAACCCGCGACCCCCGGCGTGACAGGCCGGTATTCTAACCAACTGAACTACCACTCCTGGTAGACAACGTTCGTTCCTTGCGGAACCGAGTGTTGACGACTCGTGCCGACTTCACCGAAGTGAAACTGGCGACCCTACGGGGATTCGAACCCCGGTAGCCACCGTGAAAGGGTGGTGTCCTAGGCCTCTAGACGATAGGGTCAAAACCTTGGACGTGCTGCGATCAGCATCTCTAACCTACTCGACACTTTGATGGTGGAGGTAAACGGGATCGAACCGATGACCTCTTGCATGCCATGCAAGCGCTCTCCCAGCTGAGCTATACCCCCGTGTGGGTGTCGAGCCTCGAATTATAGCCCGATTTTTCAGGCCTTTTTCAATCGCTCGATAACTTTTTCGCGGGAAAAAATTTCGAGCACTGAATCGAGGGACGGTGTCTGCGATGTTCCCATCACAAGCACTCGTACTGGCATCGCTAACACGGGCATTTTCAGCGCGTGTGTCGCGAGGACTTCCTTGATCATAACTGCGATTTCGGCCCTCTCCCAGGCGACCGTCATCAATTTTTCAACGAGTGTTGCGATCGCGGGCTTCACTGCATCGGTGATGTGCTGCGCGCGGTCTGCATCGCTCACTTCGATGTCCGCATAGAAGGCCGCAGCCCAACCAGCGAGCGCCACCGTGGTGTCGCAACGGTCCTTGAAGAGCGCACAGATCGCAGGCAGACGCTCGTCGGCAACGATGCCGCGCTTTTGCAACTGCGCTGCAACAAGCGGCGCGAGCTCGTCGCCGCTCTTGGCCTTGATGTACTGCGCATTCACCCATGCAAGCTTGGCCGCGTCCCACTGCGCGGGGCTCTTCGACAGGTGCGATCCGTCGAACCAGCTCACCATCTGCTCGCGCGTGAAGAGCTCGTCGTCGCCGTGGCTCCAGCCCAGGCGCGCGAGGTAGTTGAGCATGGCTTCGGGCAGGTAGCCGTTGTCCTCGTACGCGGTGACGCTCACGGCACCGCGGCGCTTCGAGAGCTTCTGCCCGTCGTCGCCGAGGATCACGGGCACGTGGCCGAACTGCGGCAGCGGTGCGCCGAGCGCGCGGAAGATGTTGATCTGCCACGGCGTGTTGTTGATGTGCTCGTCGCCGCGGAACACGTGCGTGATGGCCATGTCCCAGTCGTCGACCACCACCGCGAAGTTGTAGGTGGGCACACCGTCGGGCCGCAGGATGATCAGGTCGTCGATCTCGCGGTTGTTGATGGTGATCTCGCCCTTGACGAGGTCGTTCCACGTCACGTCGCCTTCGGGCGGATTGCAGAAGCGCACCACGGGCGGCACGCCTTCCGGCACGGGCGGCAGCACCTTGCCCGGCGCCGGGCGCCAGCGGCGGTCGTACAGCGTCTTCTCGCCGCGCGCGCGTTGGGCTTCGCGCATCTCGTCGAGCTCGGCCGGCGTGCAGTAGCAGTGGTAGGCGGTGCCGGCCGCGAGCATCTGTGCGATGACTTCGCGGTAGCGCTCGAGGCGCTGCATCTGGTAGATCGGGCCTTCGTCGTAGTCGAGGCCGAGCCAGTGCATCGACGCGAGGATCTGGTCGGTCGAGTCCTGCGTGGAGCGGGCCACGTCGGTGTCCTCGATGCGCAGCACGAACTCGCCGCCGTGGTGGCGCGCATAGGCCCACGAATAGAGTGCGGTGCGCGCCGTGCCCAGGTGCAGGAAGCCGGTGGGAGACGGTGCGATGCGGGTGCGAACTTTGCCGGTCATGAAATGAAAAATCAGGAAGTCAGGGTGCTCAGGCCGCGCGAAAGGTCGGCCGTGATGTCGTCGATGTATTCGAGGCCGACCGCGAGGCGGATCAACCCCTGGCTGATGCCGGCGGCCTGGCGCTGCACTTCGGTGAGGCGGCCGTGCGAGGTCGTGCCGGGGTGCGTGATGATGGTCTTGGTGTCGCCGAGGTTGGTGGCGATGCTCACCACGCGCGTGCTGTTGATCACGTGGAAGGCGTTGGCGCGCGCGGCGTCGGGCGTGTCGCCGACCACGTCGAACGACACCACCGCCCCGCCCTGCCCCGACTGCTGGCGCATCGCGAGTTCGTGCTGTCCATGCGAGGCAAGACCGGGGTAGTACACGCGCGCAATGCCGGGCTGCTGCTCGAGCCACTGCGCCACGGCCAGCGCATTCGCGCATTGCGCCTTCATGCGAATGCCGAGTGTTTCCATGCCCTTGAGCACGACCCACGCATTGAATGGCGACAGCGCCATGCCGGCGGTGCGCACCACGGGGCCGAAGACATCGACGATGAGCTTCGACGGACCGCAGATCGCGCCAGCCATCACGCGGCCCTGGCCGTCGAGGTACTTGGTGCCCGAATGGATGATGAGGTCAGCGCCCAGCTCCGCCGGCCGCTGCAGGATCGGCGTGCAGAAGCAGTTGTCGACCGCGAGCAGCGCGCCCACGCCGTGGGCCAGGTCGGCCAGTGCCTGGATGTCGCAGACTTCCGTCAGCGGGTTGGTCGGCGTCTCGGCAAACAGCAGCTTGGTGTTGGGCTTGAGCGCAGCACGCCACTCGGCCACGTCGGTCTGCGAGACAAAGGTGGTCTCGACGCCGAACTTGGCGAACTCCTTGCCGAACAGGTTCAGCGTGGAGCCGAACACCGAGCGCGAGCAGATCACGTGGTCACCGGCCTTGAGCAGGCCCATGCACATCATGAGGATCGCGCCCATGCCGGTCGAGGCGCCGATGGCGGCCTCGGTGCCTTCGAGCGCGGCCAGGCGCTGCTCGAAGCTGGCGACCGTCGGGTTCGAGGTGCGCGAATAGGTGAAGCCGGCCTCGGTGCCGGCAAAGCGGCGAGCCGAGGTCTCGGCGTCGGGCTGCACGAAGCCGCTCGTGAGGAACAGGGCCTCCGAGTGTTCGCCGTGCTGGCTGGGCGCCAGGCCGGTGCGCAGCGCGAGGGTGTCGCGGTGCAGGCCGGGTGGCAAGGTGCGTTCGTCTTGGCTCACGTCGGCCCTCTCTTCTTTCTCTTACTCGCTCGGATTCGGCAGGGCGAGGCGCGAAGCGTCCTCTTCGTTTTCCTCGATGCGCGGGCGGTTGCCGTTCATGCGCGAGATGGCGGCGGTGTCGATGTCGCCGGTCACGTACACGCCGTCGAAGCACGAGGCATCGAAACCGGCGAGCTTCGGATTGAGCGAGCCGATGGCGCGCTTCATGGCGTCGACGTCCTGGTAGATCAGCGCGTCGCAGCCGATGAGCTCGCGGATTTCCTCGACGGTGCGGTCGTGCGCCACGAGTTCGTCCTTGGTCGGCATGTCGATGCCGTAGACGTTCGGGTAACGCACCGGCGGCGCGGCGCTGGCCAGGTAGACCTTGCGCGCGCCGGCGTCGCGCGCCATCTGCACGATCTCGCGGCTGGTGGTGCCGCGCACGATGGAGTCGTCGACCAGCAGCACGTTGCGGCCCTTGAACTCGCTGCCGATCACGTTGAGCTTCTGGCGCACCGACTTCTTGCGAACGCCCTGCCCCGGCATGATGAAGGTGCGGCCCACGTAGCGGTTCTTCACGAAGCCTTCGCGGTACGGAATGCCCAGGAGGTGCGCGAGTTGCGTGGCGCTCGGGCGGCTCGATTCGGGAATCGGGATGATCACGTCGATCTGGTTCGGCGGCACGGTCGAGACCACGCGCTTGGCCAGCGTTTCGCCCAGGTTGAGGCGCGCCTGGTAGACCGAGATGCCATCGAGCACCGAGTCGGGACGTGCGAGGTACACGAACTCGAAGATGCACGGGTTGAGCGACGCACCTTCGGCGCACTGCATCGAGTGCACGTTGCCTTCGAGGTCGATGAACACGGCCTCGCCCGGCTCGATGTTGCGTTCGAACACGTGGCCCGAACCTTCGAGCGCGACCGATTCGCTGGCCACCATGACGGTGCCGTCGGCGCTGCGGCCCATGCACAGCGGGCGGATGCCGTAGGGGTCGCGGAAGGCCAGCAGGCCGTGGCCGGCGATCAGCGAGACCACCGCGTACGAGCCGCGCAGGCGCTTGTAGACGTTCTTGACGGCGGCGAACACCTCGGCCGGGTGCAGCGGCACGCCGCGCGAAGAGCGCTCGACTTCGTGGGCCAGCACGTTGAGCAGCACTTCGGAGTCGCTCTCGGTGTTGGTGTGGCGGTGGTCGGTGGAGAACAGCTCCGCGCGCAGGGCGTGCGCGTTGGTCAGGTTGCCGTTGTGCACCAGCACGATGCCGAAGGGCGCGTTCACGTAGAAGGGCTGCGCCTCTTCCTCGCTGTAGGCGTTGCCCGCGGTCGGGTAGCGTACCTGGCCCAGGCCCACGTTGCCGGGCAGCGCGCGCATGTTGCGGGTGCGGAACACGTCGCGCACCATGCCCTTGGCCTTGTGCATGAAGAACTTGCGTTCCAGCAAGGTCACGATGCCGGCCGCATCCTGGCCACGGTGCTGCAGCAGCAGCAGCGCGTCATAGAGCAGCTGGTTGACGGGTGCGTTGCTGACAACGCCGACGATTCCACACATGAACGATTCCTCTCAGGGCAGGTAGCTTGCCAACTTTTCAGGCAGCGAGGGTTTGAGGCCCTGCAATGCCGCATCGAGAACAATGGCGCTGCGCGATTCGTGCCACCAGGCACTGTCGCTCAACGCCAGCAAATGAACAACGACCGCCAGCACGAGCAGGGCCACCGCCCCCCGTGCCGCGCCGAACGCTGCTCCCAAAATCCGGTCCACCGGCCGCAGGCCGACCGCGGCGATCAGCTTGCGCGTGAGAGCTGCCGCCAGCCCCACGCCGAACGCCACCGCCACGAACACCAGCACAAAGGCCAGCGGGTAACGCCAGGTGGCCTGCGGGTCGCCGAACGGCAGCCAGGCCGCCACGTCGGAGGCCACCCACTGGGCCACGATGAAGGCGGCCACCCAGCCGATCAGCGAAATCACTTCGAACACCAGGCCGCGCACCAGCCCGAACAGCATCGACAGCACGATGAGCGCGATGGCGATCCAGTCGAGCAGGGCCACGGCAATGAACTACAGGCAGCGGGCGACGGCGGTGCTTACAACGTGAGGATGGCTGCGGCCAAAGACAAGCCCTTGACCCGGTCCGCGGCCTTCTCGGCCTCGGCACGCGAGGCGAACGGCCCGACGCGCACACGCGTGCGTTCGCCGTCGGTCGTCTTGGCGACGTGTACGTAGGTCTTGAGGCCGGCACGCTCGAGCTTCTGGCGCACTTCGCGCGCCTTATCGGCATCGGCGAAAGCGCCGACCTGCACGACGAAGCGGCCGTTGTCGTCGGCGGCCGGCTTGGGCCCGGCGGCGGGCGGCTTGCCTTCGAGCAGCGCGCGGGCGCGGGCGCCGTCGTCGGCGTTCGCGGCGGGCTTGGCGGGTTCCGGCTTCGGCTTGGCCTCGGGCTTCGGTTCGGGCTTTTTCGGCTCCGGCTTGGGTTCGGGCTTCGGCTCGGGTTTGGGTTCCGGCTTGGGTTCGGGCTTCTTCGGCTCCACGGCGGGCTTGGGCGCCGGCGGGGTGGCAGGCACGGTCGCGCCCGGTTCGATCACGGTGCCGTCGGCGGTCTCGGTGATCATGCCGCCGGCCGACGAGGCTGCCGCTACGCGGGAACTGCCATCGGACGAGGACGAAGGCGCGCTGCTCGTCGCGGGTGCCGGCGTGGCGGGCACGGGCAGCGGCTTGGCCTTGTTGCGATCAGGAATCTCGATCGGGATGTCGACCGGCACGGGGCGCGGCTGGGTGTCGAACAGCAGCGGGAAGCCGATCACGCCGACCAGCACCAGCACCGCCGCACCGAGCAGCCGATGGCGCGCACGCCGGCGCATGGATTCGACACTTTCCGCCGGCACCGCCGCGGGGGCGCTGCGTCCTTCGTTGCCTTGTGGGCCGCGCGCGCGGAACTTGAAAAACGCCATGAAGTTCGATCCCTGGAGGAGTGCAGCGAGGTGGTGCCCGATGGTGCCGGATGGGTGTGGACAGCCCGACGATCAGCCGCCTGGCAGCAGGTGTTTGGCTTGCAGCCGGGGGGTGCCGTTTTCGAGGACGCCACCCACGGTGAAGAACGATCCGAAGACCACGATTCTATCAGTGGCACCTGCCTGCTCGATGGCCGCGCGCAGGGCGTCCATCGGGCTCGCGTGCACGCTGCCCGAGGCGTCTTTGCGCGTGTTCTGGGCCTGCCACGCGGCCAGCAGATCGGCGGCCTTGGCGGCGCGCGGCGTGGGCAGGTCGGTGAAGTACCAGCGGTCGATCAGCGGCCCGATGCGCGCCAGGATGGGCGCGAGGTCCTTGTCGGCCATGACGCCGAACACGCCGTGCGTGGTGGGCGAAAAACCCATGGCGTCGAGGTTCTCGGCCAGCGCCGCGACGGCGTGGGCGTTGTGCGCCACGTCGAGCACCAGCGTGGGCTCGCCCGGCACGATCTGGAAGCGGCCCGGCAGCTCGACCATCGCGAGCCCGTTGCGCACCGCCTGCGCCGTGATCGGCAGCTGCGGGCGCAGCGCCTCGAGCGCCGCAAGCACACCCGCCGCGTTGAGCAGCTGGTTGGCGCCGCGCAGCGCCGGATAGGCCAGCCCGCTGTAGCGCCGCCCCCGGCCCGACCAGCCCCACTGCTGCTTGTCGCCCGAGACGTTGAAGTCGTGCCCGAAGCGCCACAGGTCGGCGCCGATGGCGTTGGCGTGGTCGATGACGCTTTGCGGCGGCACCGGGTCGCTCACGATGGCGGGCTTGCCGGCGCGCAGGATGCCGGCCTTCTCGAAGCCGATACTTTCGCGGTCGGGGCCGAGGTACTCCATGTGGTCCAGGTCGATGCTGGTGATGACCGCGCAGTCGGCGTCGATGATGTTCACCGCGTCGAGCCGGCCGCCCAGGCCGACCTCGAGGATCGCCACGTCGGGCTTCTCCTGGATCATGCAATGCAGGATGCCGAGCGTGGTGAACTCGAAGTAGGTCAGGGCCATGTCGCCACGGGCCTTTTCCACCACCTCGAAGCTTGCTATCAGTTTGGAAGCATCGACCGCCTCGCCCTTGAGCCGCAGCCGCTCCTCGAAGCGCACCAGGTGCGGCGAGGTGAACACGGCCGTGCGGTAGCCCGCGTGCGTCAGGATCGATTCGAGCATGGCGCAGGTCGAGCCCTTGCCGTTGGTGCCCGCCACCGTGATGACGGGGCAGTCGAAACGCAGGCCCAGACGCTGCGCCATTTCTTTGGCGCGATCGAGCCCGAGTTCGATCTTGTCGGGATGAAGGTGCTCGGCGCGCGCGAGCCAGTCGTTCAGGGTTTCCATGGAGGCCGGCATTGTCGCCGACCCGCCGCTCGCGGCATCATGGCGGCCATGACAACCCTATACGGCATCCCGAACTGCGACACCGTCAAGCGCGCCCGCGCCTGGCTCGACGACCATGGCGTGGCCTACGCCTTCCACGATTTCAAGAAACAGGGCGTGCCCGAGACCGAGCTCGACCGCTGGCTCCAGGCCCCCGGCTGGGAGGCGCTGGTCAACCGCAAGGGCACCACCTGGCGCAAGCTGGACGAGGCCACGCGCGACGCGGTGGTCGACGCAGCCTCGGCCCGCCCCGTGCTGCTGGCCAACCCCAGCCTGATCAAGCGGCCGGTGGTCGACTGGGGCCCGAAAACCGGCGTAACGACCGGTTTCGACGCGTCGAGCTGGGCTGTGAACGCCGTGTAAACACCGGAACCCCGTCCCGCCGGCCGGCCTCCAACCGCGATCTGCAGGAGAGAACACCATGAACAGACACGTTTTTCGCATCCTCACGGGGCTTTCGGCGGCCGGCCTGCTGGCCACGGGCGCCAGCGTCGTGCAGGCCCAGCAAGTGGTCCAGGCGCGCGTGATTTCCGCCACGCCGATCCGCGAAACGACCGGCAGCGACGTCAGCTACAACGTCACCTACGAGTACCAGGGCCGCCAGTACACGACCCGCACCACCAGTCGGCCGGGCGCCACCATCCCGATCCAGGCCAGCGGCTACGGGGTGACCACGTCGGGCGTGACCACCGCGCCGGTCCAGCCCCAGTCGCAATTGCAGCCCTACCCGGTCGAGGCCAACAACGGCCCGCAGTACCCGGAACAGTACCCGCAGCAGGGGCAGTACCCGTACCAGCAAGGCGCCAACTCCCCCTGGGACAGCGTCGTGCCCGAACCCGGCGTGGTGGTGTCCAACGCGCCCGCGCCGGTCTACGTGCAGCCGGCCCCGGTGTACGCCCCGCCCGTCTACGTGCAGCCCGCCTACACCTACCCGTATGCACAGCCCTACGCCTACCCGCCGGTCGGCATCTCGCTGAACCTGGGCTATTCGCGCGGCTGGGGCGGTGGCGGCTACTACCGTGGCTATCGCGGATGGGGCGGCCATCGCCACGGCTGGCGCTACTGAGTTCCCCCACGGCGGGCCGGCTCGCCCGAGCCCCTAAAATCGAGGGCTTCTCCAACCCCGGGGGTGCTGCTGCCGCGGCGCGTCCCTCGATCCGCCGAACGCGCAGGCGCCGGCGCCATCCATCCAATGACGACGACTACCGACACCATCAACAGCGCCGCAGTGGCCACCAAGGCCAATGTGTATTTCGACGGCAAGTGCGTGAGCCACAACCTCACCCTGGCGGACGGCACCAAGAAATCGGTCGGCGTGGTCCTGCCCTCCACCCTCACCTTCAACACCGGCGCGCCTGAAATCATGGAAGGCACCGGCGGCAGCTGCGAATACCAGCTCGCAGGCACCAGCGAATGGATCGCCTCGGGCCCCGGCCAGAAGTTCAGTATCCCGGGCAACTCCAGCTTCCAGATCCGCGTGAGCGGCGAGCCCTACAGCTACATCTGCCACTTCGGTTGAAACGGAACCCCTGACATGTCGACCATTCTCCAAAACGTTCCCGCCGGCCAGAAGGTCGGCATTGCCTTCTCGGGCGGCCTGGACACCAGCGCGGCGCTGCACTGGATGAAGCTCAAGGGCGCCGTCCCCTACGCCTACACCGCCAACCTCGGCCAGCCCGACGAGCCCGACTACGACGAGATTCCGCGCAAGGCGATGCTCTACGGCGCCGAGAACGCCCGCCTGATCGACTGCCGCGCGCAGCTGGCCAACGAAGGCATCGCCGCCCTGCAGGCCGGCGCGTTCCATGTGACCACCGCCGGTGTGACCTACTTCAACACCACGCCGCTGGGCCGCGCGGTGACGGGCACCATGCTGGTGTCGGCCATGAAGGAAGACGACGTTCACATCTGGGGCGACGGCAGCACCTACAAGGGCAACGACATCGAGCGCTTCTACCGCTACGGCCTGCTCACCAACCCCGCATTGAAGATCTACAAGCCCTGGCTCGACCAGGTCTTCATCGACGAGCTGGGCGGCCGCGCCGAAATGTCGGCGTTCATGCAAAAGGCCGGCTTCGCCTACAAGATGTCGTCCGAGAAGGCCTACTCGACCGACTCGAACATGCTGGGCGCCACGCACGAGGCCAAAGACCTCGAGCACCTGAACAGCGGCATGCAGATCGTGCAGCCCATCATGGGCGTGGCCTTCTGGAAGGACGAAGTCGAAGTCAAGCGCGAAACCGTCTCGGTGCGTTTCGAGGAAGGCGTGCCCGTCGCGCTGAACGGCGTGCGCTACACGAACCTGGTCGAGCTGATCCTCGAAGCCAACCGCATCGGCGGTCGCCACGGCCTGGGCATGAGCGACCAGATCGAGAACCGCATCATCGAGGCCAAGAGCCGCGGCATCTACGAGGCCCCCGGCCTGGCGCTGCTGTTCATCGCCTACGAGCGCCTCGTGACCGGCATCCACAACGAAGACACCATCGAGCAGTACCGCGACAACGGCCGCCGCCTGGGCCGCCTGCTGTACCAGGGCCGCTGGTTCGACCCGCAGGCCATCATGCTGCGCGAAACGGCACAGCGCTGGGTCGCGCGCGCCATCACCGGCGAAGTGACGGTCGAGCTGCGCCGCGGCAACGACTACTCGATCCTGAACACCGAATCGGCCAACCTCACGTACAAGCCCGAGCGCCTGAGCATGGAAAAGGTCGAAGGCGCGTTCACGCCGCTGGACCGCATCGGCCAGCTCACGATGCGCAATCTGGACATCGTCGACACGCGCGAGAAGCTGGCGATCTACACCCGTGTGGGCCTGCTGTCGTCGGGCGAAGGTGCCTCGCTGCCGAAGCTGGCGAACGACGGCGACGCGAGCTGATCGATCCCTTCGCTGCCCTTGCCAACCGCAAGGGCAGCAATGACAACGGGCCCCTCGGGGCCCGTTTTTCTTTGGAAGGTGCACCCGGCGTCAGTCGCCGCCTCCTCCGCACCCGCCACCGCATCCACCGCCCCCATCGGACGCGCCACCGCCGTCGCTGGAGCCGCCATCGCCGCCCCCGCTCGACTCGCTGCCGCCGAAGCCCCCGGCATCGCCCGAGCTGCCGCCGTCGGACGACGAATCGCCGAAGCTCGTGCCGCAGTGCGCGTCAGAGCCGATTTCTCGCTCGACCGCCCGGCAATCGGGGATGTAGTGAAAGCCGTCCGCAATCGCAAACTTGATGTCCAGCGCAAACAGCAGCGGCAGTCGCGCCGGATTGCGCGGGTCGATGCTTTCTTCCTTGCAGGCCCAGTACCAGGTGCGGCGCAGGCCGTCGTTGCGCCGGGCGTCCCTGCCCAGCACCTCGGCCGGACTGTGGTGCAGCATGCCGCCGAAGGCCGCCTTGCACCAGTTCTGGTAGCCCTGGGTGTGCAGGATGAACTCGTGCCAGGCCGTGTCGACCACCCGCGAGGGCATGGCCACGAACTTGCGGTCGCTGCGCAGGTGGGCCATGAAGAACTGCCGCAGGCCGCGCAGCACCAGCTCGGCGTCGCGCCGGCTCAGTTGCGGGTGCGCAGCGCGCAGCTTGCCGATGAGGAATGGCGGCAGCCGGGCCTCGCGGATGAACTGGCGGCGCATGCTCTTCTCGACCCAGGCGAGCGTCGCGACGAAGACAAAGCCGGCGAACAGCACGAAGGCCACCGACCCGGCCCCGTTGTGCCACCCGAAGAGCAGCCAGGCGATGCCGCCCACGACGGTGAGCCGCTGGGCCCACAGGGCAACCGCGATGCGGCGTCGGAAGTTCAGGTGAAGAAAGTCGAGCTCCATGCGCGCGGCGGTGTGCGGGGTGTCGGCGGGGTCAGACCACCACGGGTTCCGGCTCCAGCCGGATGCCGAAGCGCTCGTACACGCTGGTCTGGATCGCCTTGGCCAGGGTCATCACCTCGCCGCCGGTCACCGGGTTGGCCGAACCGCCGCGGTTGACCAGCACCAGCGCCTGCTTTTCGTACACGCCGGCGTTGCCGACCGACTTGCCCTTCCAGCCGCAGGCGTCGATGAGCCAGCCGGCCGCGAGCTTGATGCTGCCGTCGTCCATCGGGTAGTGAACGATCTTGGGGTCGCGCGCGATGATGTCGGCGCACTGCTCGGGCGTGACCGTCGGGTTCTTGAAGAAGCTGCCGGCGTTGCCCAGCACGCGCCAGTCGGGCAGCTTGGCACGGCGGATGGCGCAGATCCACTCGAAGATGTCGACCGCGCTGGGCGTGAAATTGCCGGTTTCTTCCATCTTGCGCTCGAGGTCGAGGTAGCCGACCACCGGCTTCCAGGGCTTGGGCAGCCGGAAGCGCACCCGCGTAATGACCGCGCGGCCCGCCAGGCCGAAATCGTTCGGACCGCTGCGCACGTGCTTGAAGACCGAATCGCGGTAGCCGAAAGCACACTGCGCCGCGTCGAGCGTGAAGGCGCGGCCGGTTTCGAGGTCGAAGGCGTCGAGCGAATCGAAGCGGTCCTGCAGCTCGACACCGTAGGCGCCGATGTTCTGCACCGGCGCGCCGCCCACCGTGCCGGGAATGAGCGCCAGGTTTTCCAGCCCCGGATAGCCGCTGCGCACCATCCACTCGACGGTGTCGTGCCAGGTTTCGCCGGCGCCGGCCTCGACGATCCAGGCGCGCGGCGTCTCTTCGACCAGCCGGCGACCCTTGATCTCGACCTTCAGCACCAGCGGCTTGACGTCGCCCGTGAGCACGATGTTGCTGCCGCCGCCGAGCACGAAACGGGGTTCGTCGCGCCAGGCCGGATCGGCGTGCAGCGCGGCCAGGTCGGCCTCGCTGGTGATGCGCGCCAGGTGCTGCGCGCGCGCGACGATGCCGAAGCTGTTGTAGGGCTGCAGCGGGACATTGGACTCCACGATCATGGGAGAATTGTCGCATTCAGTACCCGTGCGTCCAGGAGAGCCTATGCCGTCTTTCGATACCGTCTGCGAGCCCAATCTGCCCGAAGTGAAGAATGCGGTCGAAAACACCGCCAAGGAAATCGCCACGCGCTTCGATTTCAAGGGCACCGCCGCCGCCGTCGAGCTCAAGGACAAGGAGATCACCATGATCGGCGACGCCGAGTTCCAGCTCGTGCAGGTCGAGGACATCCTTCGCAACAAGCTCACCAAGCGCAACGTCGACGTGCGTTTTCTCGACAAGGGCGACGTCCAGAAGATGGGCGGCGACAAGGTCAAGCAGGTCATCAAGATCAAGAACGGCATCGAGAGCGAGCAGGCCAAGAAGATCACCCGCATCGTCAAGGACAGCAAGCTCAAGGTGCAGGCCGCGATCCAGGGCGATGCCGTGCGCATCACCGGCGCCAAGCGCGACGACCTGCAGGCCGCCATGGCCCTCATCAAGAAGGACGTGCCCGACATGCCGCTGTCCTTCAACAACTTCCGCGACTGACCCGCGCATGAAGGCGCTCCTCGTCGCGGCGCTGTGGGCGGCCGCGGCCATGGCGGCGCACGCCGCCGACTCGGTCACGCTGACCGGCTCCATCGGCAGCCGCGCCATCCTCATCGTGAACGGCGCGCCGCCCAAGACCGTGGCGGTCGGGGAGACCTTCCAGGGCGTCAAGCTGGTGTCGCTGCAGGCCGACCAGGCGGTGGTCGAATCGGCGGGCAAGCGCTTCTCGCTGCGCATGGATTCGCCCGTGAGCATCGGCCGGGGCGGCATTGCCGGCAGCGGCGGCAACCGCATCGTGCTGCAGGCCGACAGCCGGGGCCACTACATGACGCAGGGCCAGATCAACGGCCGCGCCGTCACCTTCATGCTCGACACCGGCGCAACCACCATCGCGCTGTCGGCGGTCGATGCCCAGCGCATCGGGCTCGACTACAGCAAGGGGCAGCCGGTGCAGATGCGCACGGCCAACGGCAACGCTGCGGGCTACAGGCTGCGGCTGCAGAGCGTGCGCGTGGGCGACGTCGAGGTCTACGACATCGACGCCATCGTCTCGCAGCAACCCATGCCCTTCGTCTTGCTGGGCAACAGCTTTCTCAACCGCTTCTCGATGCGGCGCGATGCCGACGAGATGATTCTCGAGAAGCGGTACTGACCTGACCGTTTGTGGTCAGGCCTGCGCGGCCGTCACCACGATCTCGATCTTGTAAGCCGCGTTGGCCATCTTGGCCTCCACGGTCGCGCGCGGCGGCGTGTTGCCGGCCGGAATCCACGCATCCCACACCTCGTTCATGGCGCCGATGTCGCCGATGTCGGCCAGGAAGATCTGCGTCATGAGGATGCGCGACTTGTCGCTGCCGGCCTCGGCCAGCAGGCGGTCGACCATGCCGAGCACCTGCGCGGTCTGGCCGCGGATGTCCTGCGTGGTGTCGTCGGGCACTTGGCCCGCGAGGTAGATGGTGCCGTTGTGCACCGCGGTCTCGGACAGACGCGGGCCGACGTGGAAGCGGGTGATGGATGCCATGGTGAGTTCAAGCCTTTTTCTTCGAGCCGAGTTTCGACTCCGTGCCGGCCGCGAGCCGGCGGATGTTTTCGCGGTGCCGCCAGATCAGCAGCAGACTCATGATGATGATCGCAATCAGCACCGTGCGGTCGAGTGGCCACGCAATGTTTCCACCCAGCAGGTAGTAGGCCGGTGCGAAGAACGCCGCCACCAGCGACGACAGCGACGAATAGCGGAAGAAGATCGCGATGATCAGCCAGGTCGCGCCCGTGGCCAGCCCCAGCCAGGGCGCGATGCCCACCAGCACGCCGGCGGCCGTGGCCACGCCCTTGCCGCCCTGGAAGCTGAAGAACACCGGGTACAGGTGGCCCAGGAAGGCCGCCAGGCCCGCCAGCGCCGCCACGCCCTCGCCCAGCCCCCACTGCGCGCCGAACTGGCGGATCAGGAACACCGGCAGCCAGCCCTTCGCCGCATCGAGCAGCAAGGTGGCCAGCGCCGCGCCCTTGTTGCCCGAGCGCAGCACGTTGGTGGCGCCGGGGTTGCCGCTGCCGTAGCTGCGCGGGTCGGCCATGCCGAGCGACTTGCTCACGATGACCGCAAACGACAGCGAACCGATCAGGTACGACGCCACGATGGCAAGGAGGGAAGGCAGATCGAAACTCAAGGCGGTCTCCGGGGAACGGATTGTTGTTGTGCGCCGCCGGCCTGCATGCCCGGCGGGAAAAAGACAAACGCCGGCTATTCTGCCAGCGCGCACTGCACGGGCTTGGCGCCCAGGAGCGTCACGCACACCTGCGGATCGATGCCCACGAGGTAGCCGCGCCGCCCGCCGTTGATCGCGATCTTCGGCAGTTCGAGCACGCTCGACTCGATGTAGACCGGCATCTCGCGCCGCGTGCCGAAGGGCGAGGTGCCCCCCACCATGTAGCCGCTGTGGCGCTGCGCCACCTCGGGCTTGCAGGGCTCGACCGACTTGGCGCCGATCTGCCGCGCGAGGTTCTTGGTCGACACCGTGCGGTTGCCGTGCATCAGCACGATCAGCGGCCTGGCGTCCTGGTCCTGCATCACCAGCGTCTTGACCACGGTGAACGGGTCGAAGCCCAGCACCTGCGCGCTGTGCTGGGCGCCGCCGTGCTCCTGGTACTCATAGGGGTGCTCGGTGAAGGCGACCTTGTTCGCCCGCAGCAGCTGGGTGGCGGGCGTCTCGGAAACGTGGGCTTTCTTGCTCACTTGCTCACTTGTTCGGGTCAGGCGGCAGGGTCGCGGATGTCCAGGCGGATCTTGTCGATCTCGGCCAGCACCTCGGCCGACAGCGTGGTGCCGTAGGCGTCCAGGTCTTCGTCGAGCTGCGCCACCGAGGTCACGCCGATGATCGTGCTCGCCACCTGCCACTTGGTGTAGCAGAAGGCCAGCGCGAGCTGCGTGGGGCTCAGGCCGTGGTCGCGTGCGAGCTGGTTGTAGCGGCGCGCCGCGCGCAGCGCGTCGGGCTTGCCCCAGCGCTGCTTGCGCACCGACTCGTAGCTCGAGATGCGCGCGCCCTTGGGCGCGTCGGGGCCCTCGATGCCGCTCTGGTCGTACTTGCCCGTCAGCAGGCCGAAGGCCAGCGGCGAGTACGCCAGCAGCGACACGCCCAGCCGGTGCATGGTCTCGTCGAGCGCGTTCTCGTGCGCGCGGCTCACCAGGTTGTAGACGTTCTGCACCGACACCACGCGCGGCAGCCCGTGCTGCTCGGCCAGCCGCACGAACTCGTGCACGCCGTAGGGCGTCTCGTTCGACAGGCCGATGGTGCGCACCTTGCCCGCCTTCACCAGCTTGCCCAGCGCCTCGAGCTGGTCGTGGATCGGCGTCTGCGAGGTTTCCTTCTCGGGGTTGTAGTGGATGTTGCCGAACACCGGCACGTGGCGCTCGGGCCAGTGGATCTGGTACAGGTCGATCACGTCGGTCTGCAGGCGGCGCAGGCTGCCGTGGCACGAGGCCTCGATGTCGGCCGCCGTCATGCCCGTGCCTTCGCGCACCCAGGGCATGCCGCGCGAGGGGCCGGCCACCTTGGTCGCCAGCGTGATCTTCTGGCGCGTGCCGGGGTTGGCCGCAAACCAGTTGCCGATGATGGTTTCGGTCGCGCCGCAGGTTTCCTTGCTTGCCGGCACCGCGTACATCTCGGCCGTGTCGATGAAGTCGACGCCGCGTTCGAGCGAACGGGCCAGGACGTCGTGGGCGGTGGGCTCATCGACCTGCTCGCCGAAAGTCATGGTGCCGAGGCAGATCGGGGTGACGTGGAGGTCGCTCTGACCGAGTGGAATCTTTTTCATGCGCGGAATGCTAGCGCGCCCGCGCGGCAGGCGCTGCCCCGGCCCCGAGAAACCGAGCGCCGCCCTGTCCTGTGGCGGACTGCGCGCGGCGCGGCCTCTCCGTATCATCGAGCACCATATGTACCAAGCCCTCCGCCCCTCGCGCAGCGAATTCGTGCCCGTGCGCAACCTGAACTACCACGTCCGCCTCTGGGGGCAACCGTCGAGCGAGCGCCCGCCGCTGGTGCTGGTGCATGGCTGGATGGACGTGGCGGCCTCCTGGCAGTTCGTGGTCGATGCGCTGAAGGACGACCGCTTCATCATCGCCCCCGACTGGCGCGGCTTCGGCCTCACCGACGGCGGCGGGGTCGACAACTACTGGCTGCCCGACTACCTGGCCGACCTCGAATGGCTGCTCGACCACTACGCCGGCGAAGGTGACGATGCCCGCCCGGTCGACCTCGTGGGCCACAGCATGGGCGGCAATGTGGCGATGCACTACGCGGGCGTGCGCCCGGCGCGCATCCGCCGCCTCGTCAACCTCGAAGGCTTCGGCATGCCCGCGCGCCAGCCCGCCGAGGCGCCCGCGCGCTACGGCCAGTGGATCGACGAGCTCAAGGGCCTGCACCGCGGCGAGAAGGCGCTCGCGGGCTATTCGGTGGTGGACGGCGTGGCGCGCCGCCTCATGAAGACCAACCCGCGCCTCACGCAGGACAAGGCCGACTGGCTGGCCGGCCACTGGTCGGCGCCGCAGGCCCAGGCCGACGGCAGCACGCGCTGGCAGATCCTCGGCGAGGCCGCGCACAAGATCGTCAACGCCAACATCTTCCGCGTCGACGAAACACTGGCGCTCTATGCGCGCATCACCGCGCCGACGCTGATGATCGAGGCCTCGGACGACAGCCTGCACGGCTGGTGGAAGGCGCGCTACACGCTCGCCGAATTCCACGAGCGGCTGAAGTCCGTGCCCTCGGTGCGCATCGCGCAGCTCGACGACGCGGGCCACATGCTGCACCACGACCAGCCGCAGCGCGTGGCGCAGCTGATCGAGGACTTCCTGGCCTAGGGCCTGTTCACCCTATTTCTGGCGTCGCGAAGGTCTGCCACGGCGGGCCAATCAAGGCGCGTGACGCCGCGTG
>NZ_JBWKOY010000013.1:0-141817 GCF_059416345.1 Variovorax sp. GW821-FHT09D07 | reverse complement strand
CAGTGCAGCCTGACCAAGAACAACAGGGATCGCAGCAGAAGAGACAGACAGCGTGCGCGGCATCGACGACTTCCTTGAGAGGAGGAGAGGTCGGCGCAGTCTGCAGGGACTGCGCGGCGCACACTGCGAACAATCGTCACCTCACGCGCTGCTCGCCAAAAAGGGCGAAGCAAGCGCGAAGAAGTTGACGCTGGAAGGCTGGCTCAGCCCAGCGCCGGATAGTCCGTATACCCCTTCACTCCACCCCCATACATCGTCGCTTTGTCGAGCTCGTTCAGCGGCGCGTGCTCGCGCAGGCGGCGCACCAGGTCGGGGTTCGAGATGAAGGGCTTGCCGAAGGCCACGAGGTCGTCGCCTTCCTTCACGGCTTCTTCGGCCAGGGGGCGGTCGTAGCCGTTGTTGACCATCCAGGCGGCCTTGCCGCCTGCGGCGCGGTAGGCAGCCTTGAGGGCTTCATAGTCGAAGGGGCGGTCGGCGATTTCGCGCGGGCCGCCGGTGGCGCCTTCGATGATGTGGATGTAGGCCAGGTCCAGCGGCGCGAGCTGCTGCACGACGTAGGTGAACAGCGGCTGCGGGTCGCTGTCGTGCGCGTCGTTGGCGGGCGTGACGGGCGACAGGCGGATGCCGGTCTTGCCGCCGCCGACGGCGTCGACCACGGCGCGCGTGGACTCGAGCAGCAGGCGCGCGCGGTTCTTGATGGAACCGCCGTAGTCGTCGGTGCGCTTGTTGCTGCCGTCTTTCAGGAACTGGTCGAGCAGGTAGCCGTTGGCGCCGTGCAGTTCCACGCCGTCGAAGCCTGAGGTCTCGACGGCGTTGCGTGCGGCCGCGGCATAGGCGTGGACGATGCCGGGCAGTTCGGCTGCGTCGAGCGCGCGCGGCTCCGACGTTTCAACGAAGGTGGGCACGCCGTCCTTGATGAGCACAGTCTTGGTCTTGGCGGTGATGGCCGAGGGCGCGACGGGCTTGCCGCCACCGGGTTGCAGTTCGGTGTGCGAGACGCGGCCCACGTGCCACAGCTGCACGACGATCTTGCCGCCCTCGGCGTGCACGGCGTCGGTCACGCGCTTCCAGGCGTCGAGCTGCTCGGTGCCGTAGAGGCCGGGCACGTCGGCGTAGCCCTGGCCCTGGTGGCTGATGGCGGTGGCTTCGGTGATGAGCAGGCCGGCGCTGGCGCGCTGGGCGTAGTAGGTGGCGGCGATGTCGGGCGGGATCGCGTTGGGCGAGCGGTTGCGCGTGAGCGGCGCCATCACGATGCGGTTGGCGAGCTGGAGGTCGCCGGCCTGGACGGGGTCGAAAAGGGTGGACATCGTGGATTGAGGGGGCAGAGTTGAAACAGGCGCAAGGCTAAGCCGCCCGTCTCAACCCTGCTGTCGCACGGTTGTCCCGATTGGTGCTAAGGAAGCAGCCGCGCCAGCAGCGCCGGGTTCACGCGCACGGGCAGCGCCAGCAGGATTTGCCCCATGCCCTTGCCGAGCGGGTCGTTGCGCAGCGAGGCCATGCCGCCGCCGCCCAGCGCCTGCTCGCAGACGAAGTTGAAGGCGTGGATGCCGGGCACCTCGTGGCGCGTGACGCGGCCCTGCACCAGGTGCGCGAGCCATGCGGCCACGCGCGCCTCGGTGAGCTGCGCGCGCAGCAGCGGCAGCAGTTCGGGATGGCGCGCGATGACGCCGATGTTCGAGGTGTCTCCCTTGTCGCCGCTGCGGGCCCACGCGAGGCGGATCAGCGGGACCTCGATGGCGTCGTCGCCGGGCGTGGCCAGGGGCAGTTCATCGTTGGTGCGCACTGCAGGCGGGTCGCCGCTGGTGGCGAGCGTCGCTGGCACATCGACGGCTTGCCCATCGACGCGCACCTGCGGGCCCACGCGCGCCTTGTCGAGCAGGAACGCGTACTGCCGGATCGACGGCGACACCGAGGCGCGTCCGCCGCCCGCGCCCGTGGTGCCGGGCGCCCACGAGGTGCCGGCCGGCGCGACCTCGCGCGTGAACAGCTCCAGCGCGTCCTTGCGCGGATGCGTCACGGCGAGCCGCAGCACGGCCTCGCGGATCTGCTGCGCCTGCGTCTGCGCGTGCGGGCCGTAGCAGGACTCGGCGCCGAGCACTTCGAGCTGCGTGCCGCTGTAGGGCCCGAGGCCCTGCTGCGCGAACAGGGCGCCGGTGCGCGCGAGGATCGCTTCGCCGGTGCGCCGCGCCTTGGCCACCGCGTCGAAGCCCACGATCGTGAGCTGCGCCGCGGTCTTGAAGCCGTCGACATACGTGGCGCAGACCTTGTAGCTGCCGGTGGGGGCGCGGCCGCGCGCGCCGTGCACGCGCACGCGGTGTTCGCCCGCCTGTTCGATGCGCACCTGCGTGAAGTCGGCCACCACGTCGGGCAGCAGGTAGGCGGCGGGATCGCCGATTTCGTAGAGCATCTGCTCGCCGACCACGGCGGGCGTGAGCTTGCCGCCGGTGCCCGCGGGCTTGGTGACGACGAAGCTGCCGTCGGCGCTGCATTCGACGATGGGATAGCCGATGTTCGGCCAGTCGGGCACGGTGTCCCAGTCGGTGTGCAGGCCGCCGGTGGCCTGGCAGCCGCACTCGATGATGTGGCCCGCGAGGCTGCCCGCGGCAAGCAGGTCGTGGTCGCCGGGCTGCCATTGGAATTCATGCATCAGCACGCCGAGCGTGACGGCCGAGTCGACGCAGCGGCCGGTGATGACGACCTGCGCGCCCGCGTCGAGCGCGGCCTGGACCGGGCGCGCGCCCAGGTAGGCATTGGCGCTGAGCACGCGCTCGGGCAGCGGCGCGCCGCTCTGCAGTTCGCGCACGGGCGGTTGCGAAGCGCGCAGTTCGGGCAGCAGCGGCGACACGTCGTCGCCGCTGACCACGGCGATCTTCAGCGAGACGCCTTGCTCGGCGGCCAATGCCGCGAGCGCATCGGCGCAGCCTTGCGGGTTGACGCCGCCCGCATTGCTCACGACGCGGATGCCTTGTTTCACGACGTCTTTCAGCACGGCCTTCATCGCGACGGAGACGAAGTCGGTCGCATAGCCCAGCTCGGGCTTCTTCAGCCGCGCGCCCGCGAGGATCGACATGGTGAGCTCGGCGAGGTAGTCGAACACGAGGTAGTCGATCTGCCCGCTGGCCACGAGCTGCGGCGCGCCCACGCTGCTGTCGCCCCAGAAGCCCGAGGCGCCGCCGATGCGGACGACGCGATTGTTGTTGTGGTTGCTGCTGTTCATCGGCCACTCCATTGCGGTTTGCGCTTCTCGCGGAAGGCGAGCTGGCCTTCGGCCGCGTCTTCGGTGAGCGCGAACAGGCCGATCTGGCTTTCGGTGAACGCCATCGATTCCTCGAAGGCCATGGCCTCGATCTTCTTCATCGTGTACAGGCCGCGGCGGATGGCGGCGGGCGACTTGTCGAGCAGCCGACCCAGCAGCCAGTCGACGCTCTCGTCGACGTCGTCGCTCACGCGATTGACCAGCTTCAGCTCGAGCGCCTGCGCGGCGTCGATCGGTTCGCCGGTGATGCACATCTCGGCCAGCACGCGGCGTGGCAGCAGACCGCCGAGCACGCTGAGCACCTGTGCGGGAAACACGCCGACCTTCACCTCGGGCAGGCCGAACACGGCCTGGCGGCTGGCCACGGCCAGGTCGCACATCGCCATGAGGCCCATGCCGCCCGCCATGCAGGCGCCGTTGACGCGCGCGATCAGCGGCACGGTCGATTGCCGCGCCTGGCGAAAGAGGTTGGCGATGCCCTGGTAGGGCGCGGCGTAGTCGAACTTGAACGAGGTGCCGCTTTGCAGGTCGGCGCCGGCGCAGAAGGCGCGCGTGCCGGCGCCGGTGAGGACCACGGCGCGCACGGCGGTGTCGCGGTTGGCGCGTGCCAGCGCATCGGACAGGCCCTCGAGCACGGCCGCGTTGATGGCGTTGCGGCGTTCCTGGCGATCGATGGTGAGCCACATGACGGGCCCGCGCATCTCTTCGCGCAGCTCGATGGGGGACGGGGAAGAAGGGGGAGGGGATTCGGACATGGGCGGCTCGGCTTCCTGGTGACGGATGCCGTAGCGTCGCCCGAAAAAAAAGCCGCGGCATGCGGCTTGTGGCTGCGGTGATCCGGGTTTTCCCTGGGGTGGCCCGGATCGTCGCTGGCGTCGCGTTCTGTGCGCTTTTGCTTACTTCAGCAGGCCTTCGGCCTTCATCGCTTCCTGAACGGCGGGGCGGGCAGCCACGCGGGCGTGCCAGGCCAGCACGTTGGGGAAGTCCGAGATGTCCACGCCGGTGGGCTTGGTCCAGTTGGTGACGGTGAACAGGTAGCCGTCGGCCACGCTGAAATGCTCGCCCATCAGGTACTGCTTGGCGGCGAGTTCGCCGTCGAGCCACTGGAAGCGGGCCTTCAGCTTGTCCTTGGAGATGGTCTTGGCTTCCTCGGGCATGGCCGGGTTGAACAGCGGGCTGAAGCCCTTGTGCATCTCGGTGCCGATGAAGGTCAGCCACTCCTGCAGGCGGTAGCGCGGCATGGTGCCGTTGGCGGGCGCGAGGTTCTTGGTGGGCGCGAGGTCGGCAATGTATTGCACGATGGCCGGGCCTTCGCGCAGGCGGGTGCCGTCGTCGAGCTCGAGCATCGGCACGTAGCCCAGCGGGTTGATGCCGTAGTAGTCGGTGCCGTCCTGCAGCTTGTGGCTCTTGGTGCTGGCCAGCACCGGCTCGAAGGCGATGCCCGCTTCGTGCAGCGCGATGTGGGGGGAGAGCGAGCAGGCGCCGGGCGAGTAGTACAGCTTCATTCGAAAAAACTCCAATGGATAGAAGGAAAAGATCTGTGCGACCGCAGGGGATGCTAGCGGGTTTGGCCGCATCGCGTTTTTGTCCTACGGCGGCTCGCGCGTGCCGACTATCGGGCGGCGTAGCCGGGCTTCCTACAGTCCGGACACGGCGGCGCATGCCCGCCGCAAAGCAACCAAGGAGTGGTTCACCATGCTCAAGTACGCGATCATTTTTGCGGTCATCTCGCTCGTGGCGGGTCTGCTGGGCTTCGGCGGCGTGGCGGCCGGTGCGGCGGGCATCGCCAAGCTGCTGTTCGGCCTGTTTCTCGTGCTGGCGGTGCTGTTCGTGGTGCTGGCCGCACTTGGCGTGGGCGCGGTGAAGAAGGCGCTCGATTGACCGCCTTGCCTCATGCCATGCACCTGTCGCACGTCGACCTGCGCCTGGACTACGAGGTGGACGCCCCGGCGCACCTGCGGCTGAACATCGAGGCCGCGCGCACGGGTGCGCAGGCGGTGCTGGCCGAGACGCTCACCATCGCGCCGCCCGCGCGGCTGCGGGTGGGCTGCGAGGCCGACAGCGGCAACCGCTTCGTGCGCTTCGACGCGGCGCCCGGGCCGCTGACCATCGCCTACCGCGCGACGGTGCGGCGCCCGGTGGTGCATGTGCCGGCTACCTTGCCCGAGGTGCCGGTGAGCCAGCTGCCCGACGCGGTGCTGGGCGACCTGCTGCCCACGCGCTATTGCGAGTCGGACCTGCTGGCGCGCTGCGCGCAGCAGCTCTTCGGCGACCTGCCGCCGGGCATCGGCCGCGTGCAGGCGATTGCCGACTGGATCCACGACAGCATCGTCTACGTGCCGGGCAGCAGCGACTCGACCACCACGGCGCGCGAAGTGTTCGTGCAGCGCGCCGGCGTGTGCCGCGACTTCGCGCACCTGGGCATCACCTTCTGCCGCGCGCTCAACATTCCGGCGCGGCTGGTGGTGGGCTATGTGTGGTTCGACGAGCCACCGCAGGACTTCCATGCCGTGTTCGAAGCCTGGCTCGGCGGGCAGTGGGTGCTGTTCGATCCGACACGCATGGCGCCCGTCGATCGGCTGGTGCGCGTGGGCACGGGGCGCGACGCAAAGGACGTGGCCTTCTCCACGATCTTCGGCGCGGTGCGCATGACCGACAAGAAGCTCACGGTGCAGGAGCTGCAGGACGAGCGCGCGGTGCCGCCGCGCACGCCGGCCCCCAGCGGCGAGCTGCGGGGCATCGAAAAGCCCGATCCGGTGTCGGAGCCCGCGCAAGTGCCCGCCTGACGGGGATTGTTTGCTATTAAATATATAGCAATCTACATAATGCCGACAAGGCTCCGGGCCGATTTTGGCGTGGCTCCCTAGCTTGTCCACACAGGGGTTGCGGCAGGGCATCGCCGCTTAAAATTAGTGCCCTTTTTTGCGCCGCGCACGCGTCTGTGGTGCGCCCCCTTTTTCCAATGCTGTACCCCGAAGAATTCGATGTGATCGTCGTCGGCGGTGGCCATGCCGGCACCGAAGCCGCGCTCGCTTCCGCACGCATGGGCGCCAAGACGCTGCTGCTCTCCCACAACATCGAGACGCTGGGGCAGATGAGCTGCAACCCGTCGATCGGCGGCATCGGCAAGGGCCACCTCGTGAAGGAGGTCGACGCGCTCGGCGGTGCGATGGCCATTGCCACGGACGAGGCGGGCATCCAGTTCCGCATCCTCAACTCGAGCAAGGGCCCAGCCGTGCGCGCCACGCGGGCGCAGGCCGACCGCGTGCTGTACAAGGCCGCGATCCGCCACCGCCTGGAAAACCAGCCGAACCTGAGCCTGTTCCAGCAAGCCGTCGACGACCTGATGATCGAAGGCGATCGCGTGGTCGGCGCCGTCACGCAGGTGGGCATTTCTTTCCGCGCGCGCACCGTGGTGCTGACAGCGGGCACTTTCCTCGACGGCCGCATCCACGTCGGCCTCGACAACTACCAGGCCGGCCGCGCAGGCGACCCGCCGGCCATCAGCCTGTCGGCGCGCCTCAAGGAACTGAAGCTGCCGCAGGGCCGCCTCAAGACCGGCACGCCGCCGCGCCTGGACGGCCGCAGCATCGACTTCTCGAAGTGCACCGAACAACCCGGCGACGGCATGCCCGGTGGGGCAGGGCCGATGCCGGTGTTCAGCTTCATGGGCAAGGTCGAGATGCACCCGCAGCAGATGCCGTGCTGGGTGACGCACACCAACCAGCGCACGCACGACATCATCCGCTCGGGCTTCGACCGCAGCCCGATGTTCACCGGCAAGATCGACGGCGTGGGTCCACGCTACTGCCCGAGCGTCGAAGACAAGATCAACCGCTTCGCCGACAAGGACAGCCACCAGATCTTCCTGGAGCCCGAAGGCCTGACGACCAACGAGTACTACCCGAACGGGATCTCGACCAGCCTGCCGTTCGACATTCAGTACCAGCTGGTGCGCTCGATGCCGGGCCTGGAAAACGCCCACATCCTGCGCCCGGGCTACGCCATCGAGTACGACTACTTCGATCCGCGCGAACTCAAGAGCAGCTTCGAGACCCGAGCGATCCGCGGCCTGTTCTTTGCCGGACAGATCAACGGCACCACCGGCTACGAAGAAGCCGCGGCCCAGGGCCTGTTCGCCGGCATCAACGCCGCGCTGCAGTGCCGGGGCGAAGACGCCTGGCTGCCGCGCCGCGACGAGGCCTACCTGGGCGTGCTGGTCGATGACCTGATCACCAAGGGCGTGACCGAGCCGTACCGCATGTTCACCAGCCGCGCCGAGTTCCGGCTGCAGCTGCGCGAGGACAACGCCGACATGCGACTGACCGAAGCAGGGCGCAAGCTGGGCCTCGTGGACGACGCGCGCTGGGACGCTTTCAGCCGCAAGCGCGACGCTGTTTCACGTGAAACAGAGCGGCTCAAGTCGATCTGGGTGAACCCGCGCAACCTGCCGGCGACCGAGTCGGCCCGGGTGCTGGGCAAGGCCATCGAGCACGAATACAACCTGGCCGACCTGCTGCGCCGGCCCGACGTGAACTACGAAACCCTGATGTCACTGGACGGCGGCAAGTACGGCCCGTCGTCGGCGCTGAGCGCTTCCGAGATCGAGCAGATCGAGATCTCGGCCAAGTACTCCGGCTACATCGAGCGCCAGCACGACGAAGTGGAGCGCGCCGTCCACTTCGAGAACCTGAAGCTGCCGGCCGATTTCGACTACGGCCAGGTCAAGGCCCTGAGCTTCGAGGTGCGCCAGAAGCTGGACAAGCACCGACCCGAAACGCTGGGGTTGGCATCGCGCATCTCCGGCGTCACGCCCGCCGCGATCTCGCTGCTGATGATTCACCTGCGCAAGGGCGGGCACAAGGCCTTCGCCCGCGATGCCGCCGATACCGCCGCGACCACAGAAACCACCGAAGCTGCTGCCACCGAGCCGCACACCGCACCATGAGCGCGACGCCCCTCGACACGCTGCGCGCAGGCGCAGCCGCCTTGGGCGTGGCCCTGTCCGACACGCAGGGCGAACAGCTGCTGGCCTACGGCACGCTGATGCTCAAGTGGAACAAGGTCTACAACCTGACGGCCGTGCGCGACCCGGCCGGCGTCATGACGCACCACCTGCTCGACAGCCTCGCGGCCGTCGCACCGCTGCAGCGCGAGTGGGCAGGGAAGGGCAGGCTGCTCGACGTCGGCTCCGGCGGCGGTCTGCCGGGCGTGGTGATCGCCATCATGCGGCCCGACATCGAGGTCAGCTGCCTCGATGCCGTCGCCAAGAAGGCCGCCTTTGTGCAACAAGTGGCGGCCGAACTGGAGTTGCCGAACCTGCGCGGCCTGCACGCGCGAGTCGAATCGCTGGCCGGCAGCTACGAGGTGATCAGCTCACGCGCCTTCGCGTCGCTGCCCGATTTCTTCAACGGCTCGGTGCACCTGCTGGCACCGGGCGGCGTCTGGCTGGCCATGAAGGGCAAGGTGCCGACCGATGAACTGGCCGTCTTGCCGGCCGGCGTTGCAGTGTTTCACGTGGAACAACTGACGGTGCCGGGCCTGGACGCCGAGCGCTGTATCGTCTGGGCGCGCAAAGAGGCCGCCTGATTTCGTAAAAGATGCGACGGCACCGGCAAAAGCCGGTGCCGGAGCAATCTTCCCGGCGCTGGCCTGCCTTAGACTCGAAGCCTCCCCTGGCTCTCTTTTTCGAGGCAAATCCCATGTTCGGCATCGCTGACTACGGCGCATTCGTCGCCGCCATCGTCCTGTTCCTTCTGATTCCCGGTCCGGGCAATCTGGCGCTGATCACTTCGACCAGCAAAGGCGGCATTCGTGGCGGCCTGGCAGCGACCTTCGGCGTGATCCTGGGAGACCAGGTCCTGATGTGGGCGGCGGTGGCGGGCGTGTCCGCCGTGCTGGCTGCCTACCCGGCCGCCTTCAAGGCGGTGCAATGGCTGGGCGCCGCCTACCTGGCGTGGCTCGGCCTCAAGATGCTCCTGGCCAAGCCCGGCGCGGCACCGATTTTGAACATCCGCCCGAGCCATTTTCTGCGCCAGGCGCTGACGATCACCTTGCTGAACCCCAAGGCGATCGTGTTCTACATGGCCTTCTTCCCGCTGTTCGTCGATCCGGCGCGCCACCAGGGTGTCATCACCTTCGGCGCCATGGCCGTGACCATCGCCGCGCTGACCTTCCTGTACGGCCTGACCTCGACGCTGCTCACGCACTTCCTGGCCGAGCGCATCCGCGCCAATCCCCGCATCTCGGCCACGCTCGAAAAGCTGGCTGGCACCTTCCTGATTGCCTTCGGCATCAAGCTCGCGATCTCGCGCTGACCGACCCCGACGACCCGCACTGACGACACATGGCCAAGATTTTCTGCATCGCCAACCAGAAGGGCGGCGTCGGCAAGACCACCACCACTGTCAATCTCGCCGCCGGCCTGGCCAAGGTGGGCCAGCGCGTGCTGATGATCGACCTCGATCCCCAGGGCAACGCCACCATGGGCTCGGGCATCGACAAGCGCCAGCTGGAGCTCACGGTGTACGACGTGCTGCTCGAGTCGGCCTCGGTGGCCGAGGCGCGGGTGAAGTCCGACAAGCTTGTCGAGGCCGAAGCCAGCTACGACGTGCTGGGTGCCAACCGTGAGCTGGCCGGCGCCGAAGTCGAAATGGTGGCGCTCGACCGCCGCGAAAAACGCCTGCGCACCGCGCTGGCCGCGGTCGGTGCCGAGTACGACTTCGTGCTGATCGACTGCCCGCCGAGCCTGAGCCTGCTGACGCTCAACGGCCTGTGCGCGGCCCACGGCGTGATCGTGCCGATGCAGTGCGAGTACTTCGCGCTCGAAGGGCTCACGGACCTGGTCAACACCATCAAGCAGGTGCACGCCAACCTCAACAAGAACCTGCAGATCATCGGCCTGCTGCGCGTGATGTTTGATCCGCGCATCACGCTGCAGCAGCAGGTGAGCGAGCAGCTCAAGTCCCACTTCGGCGACAAGGTGTTCGATACGGTGATCCCGCGCAATGTGCGCCTGGCCGAAGCGCCGAGCTACGGCCTGCCGGGCGTGGTGTTCGACCCGGCCGCCCGCGGCAGCCAGGCCTTCATCGCCTTCGCGGAAGAGCTGGTCGCCAAGATGCCGCCCGCGAGCGCCTTCGCCTCGGGCGCGGTGGCACCGCCGGTCACGCCCCCGCCGCGCGTGGTGCCCGACCTGCCGATTCCCGACGATGTGCTGGCCGCCGCGCCTTCTGCTTCCGTCGCCGATACCGACCAAAACCCCGTCTGACGCCCGCCCGAAGGGCGGCAGGCGCTATCAAGTTCGTAGCAACCAGCCATGAGTGAACCCCGCATCCTGCTGCTGCCCGGATGGCAGAACAGCGGCCCCGGCCATTGGCAGACCCGCTGGGAGTCGGTCTACGGCGACCGCCGCGTCGACCAGCACGAATGGATGCGCCCGCTGCGCGGCGACTGGTCGATCCGCCTCGAAGAAGAAGTGCTGGCCGCGCCGGGCCAAGTGGTGCTGGCTGCCCACAGCCTCGGCTGCATCCTCACCGCCGCCTGGGCGGCCCACTCGCGCAACACGCACAAGGTGCGCGGCGCGCTGCTGGTGGCGCCCGGCGACCTGGAGCGCGACGACCTGCGCCAACTGATTCCCGGCTGGGCACCTATCGTGCGCCAGCCGCTGCCGTTTCCGGCCGTGCTGATCGCCGCCAACGACGACCCGTACTGCGAAGCCTCGCGCTCGAAGCAGCTGGCCCGCGACTGGGGCGCACGCTTCATCGATGCCGGCACCGGCGGCCACCTGAACGCCGAATCCGGCCTGGGCGACTGGCCCGAAGGCCGGAAACTCCTGAACGACCTCTCGAAAGACACGCACTGATGGCGACCAAGAAACCCAAGGGCCTGGGCCGCGGCCTCGAAGCGCTGCTCGGCCCGACGGCCGCACCCTCCGCCGATCCGCTCGGCAATGGCGGCGACCGCGCCACGGAAGAGGGCGGTGCCCCGCAGAACCCCAACACCCTGAAGCTCGACCAGATGGTGGCCGGCGTCTACCAGCCGCGCACCCGCATGGACGAGGGCGCGCTGTACGAGCTGGCCGAGAGCATCAAGGTGCAGGGCATCATGCAGCCGATCCTGGTGCGCCGGCTCGATGCCGAGTCGGCCGCGGCCAAGAACGCCGAGTACGAAATCATCGCGGGCGAGCGGCGCTTCCGTGCCGCCCGGCTCGCCGGCCTGGACACCGTGCCGGTGCTGGTGCGCGACGTGCCCAACGAGGCCGCGGCGGCCATGTCGCTCATCGAGAACATCCAGCGCGAAGACCTCAACCCGCTGGAAGAGGCCCAAGGCCTGCAACGCCTGGTGACCGAGTTTGGGCTCACTCACGAAATGGCGGCCCAGGCTGTCGGCCGTTCGCGCAGCGCCGCCAGCAACCTGCTGCGCCTGCTGAACCTCGCCGAGCCCGCGCAGCTGATGCTGATGGCCGGCGACATCGACATGGGCCACGCACGCGCGCTGCTGTCGCTCGACCGCGGCACGCAGATCACCGCGGCCAACCAGATCGCCGCCAAGAAGATGTCGGTGCGCGAGGCCGAGGCGTTGGTGAAGAAGCTCGCGGCCGAGTTCACGCTCACGCCCTCGCGGCGCGGCAATGCCGGCGAGAAGTCGCGCGACCTGCAGCGCGTGGAAGAAGAGCTGGCCGACCTGCTGACGGCCGAGGTCGAGGTGCGCATCAAGAAGCGCACGAAGCGCGGTGAGAGCGGCGAGCTGGCGATCCACTTCGGCTCCATCGAAGCACTCAACGGGCTCATCGAACGCATCCGCCGAACGGCCTAGTTCGGCTTGCGTTGCGAAGACGGACCCCAGCGTTCGTTTGATTGATTCCTGCAATCCTTTGCGCGTATCCTCGATCGCGGTTTTTCTTTCAGCCCTGCAAGACCACCACCATCGAAACGAGGGAGTCGACCATGCCGTTCTTCGCCACCAAGTTCCCGCTCGCCGCAGTCGCCGTCGGCGCGCTGCTGCTCACGGGCTGCGCCACCACCGACATGCAGATGGGCAGCCAGTCGGCCAAGACCATGGCCACGGGCAGCGCCGCCGGCGGTGCCACGTCGGGCGAGAGCAGCCAGCTCGAGCGCTGCGAATCGCCGCTGGGCACCGTCTCGCTGGTCGAGAACGTCAACGCCGGTTGGTACACCATCCTCACGGGCGAGTACCGCCTGCCGCCTACTGCAAATCTGTTGCGTTTGCTGGTGCAGCAGTCGAACTGTTTCATCGTCGTCGAGCGCGGCGCGGCCGGCATGAACGCCATGACGCGTGAACGCGCGCTGCAGCAGTCGGGCGAGATGCGCGGCGGCAGCAACTTCGGCCGCGGCCAGATGGTGGCGTCCGACTACGGCCTGTCGCCCGAGATCGTGTTCAGCAACAGCGATGCTGGCGGCATCGGCGGCGCGCTCGGCGGTCTCGTGGGTGGCGGCCGTGGCCGTGCCATCGCAGCCGTCGGCGGCAGCCTGCAGACCAAGGAAGCCAGCGCCTTGCTGACGCTCATCGATAACCGCTCGGGCGTGCAGGTCGCAGCAGCCGAGGGCAGCGCCTCCAAGACCGACTTCGGCGCCTTCGGCGGCCTGGCCGGCCGCAGCGGCGCCGGTGGCCTCGGCGGCTACACCAACACGGCGCAGGGCAAGGTGATTGCCGCAGCCTTCATGGACGCCTTCAACCAGATGGTCCGTTCGCTGCGCAACTACAAGGCGCAGACGGTGCGCGGCCAGGGCCTGGGCGGCGGTGGCCGTTTGGGTGTGGATGGCGGCGCCGCGCCTTCGCAGACCTACGTGCCACCGGAGCCGGCACCGGCACGTCGCCGCAGGTAAGAACAGGACGCGGGCCTTCGGGCCACGAAAAAGCCCGGCGCTCTTGCGAGCCGCCGGGCTTTTTCATTGATGCGTGATCGCGAGGGATCAGAGGCTGAAGATCTTGCCCGGGTTCATGATGTTCTTCGGATCGAGCGCGCGCTTGATCGTGCGCATCATGTCGATCGCGCCCACGCCGGCTTCGGTCACCAGGAAGTCCATCTTGTGCAGGCCCACGCCGTGTTCGCCCGTGCAGGTGCCTTCGAGCGCCAGCGCGCGGCTCACCAGCGCATGGTTCAACTCTTCGGCCTTCACGCGCTCTTCGGGGATGTTCGGGTCGAGCAGGTAGCCGAAGTGGAAGTTGCCGTCGCCCACGTGGCCGACGAGGAAGTAGGGGATGCCGCTGGCGTCGGCCTCGGCCACCGAGTCGAGCAGGCAGTCGGCCAGGCGCGAGATCGGCACGCAGGTGTCGGTCGAGATCACGCGGCAGCCCGGACGCGATTGCACGGCCGCGAAGTAGCTGTTGTGCCGCGCGGTCCACAGGCGCGTGCGTTCTTCCGGCGTGCTGGCCCATTCGAAGGCGTTGCCGCCATGGCCGCTCGCGAGCTCCTGCACCGTCTCCGCCTGCTCCTTCACGCCCGCGGGCGAGCCGTGGAATTCCATCAGCAGCATCGGCTCTTCGCGCAGGTTGAGCTTGGCGTAGGCGTTCACCATGCGCACCGTGTTCACGTCGATCAGCTCCACGCGCGCGATCGGCACGCCGAGCTGAATCGTCTCGATGGTGGTGCGCACCGCGGCCTCAATGCTCGGGAACGAGCAGATGGCCGCCGACACCGCCTCGGGCAGCGGGTAGATGCGCAGCGTGACCTCGGTGACCACGCCCAGCGTGCCTTCGCTGCCCACCATGAGGCGCGTGAGGTCGTAGCCGGCCGACGATTTCTTGGCGCGCGTGCCGGTGCGGATGATGTCGCCGCTGGCCGTGACCACCTCGAGCGCCAGCACGTTCTCGCGCATCGTGCCGTAGCGCACCGCGTTCGTGCCGCTGGCGCGCGTGGCCGTCATGCCGCCAATGGAGGCGTCGGCGCCCGGGTCGATGGGGAAGAACAGGCCCGTGCTCTTGATCTCTTCGTTGAGCTGCTTGCGCGTGACGCCCGGCTGCACCGTCACCGTGAGGTCGTCGGCGTTGATCGACAGCACCTGGTTCATGCGCGACACATCGATGCTGATGCCGCCTTGCACGGCGAGCAGGTGGCCTTCGAGCGAAGAGCCCACGCCGAAGGGAATGACCGGCACACTGTGCTCGCTCGCGAGCTTCACGGCATCGGCAACATCCTGCGTGCTTTCGGCGAACACCACGGCCGCGGGCGGCGGTGCGTCGAACGACGACTCGTCGCGCCCGTGCTGCGTGCGCACTGCCATCGCCGTGGAACAGTTATCGCCGAAGCGCGCCTTCAGCCCGTCGATCAGGGCCGCGGGAACGTCGCGCAGATGGAGCGCCGGCATCAGGTGCGAGGTGGAAGTCGGGGCGTTCATCGGGCGTCTCCTGGAGGGGCTGAGGGGGATCGGTCATTTTACGGAGCGCGCACCATAATGCGCTTCGGTAAAAGACATGAACCCCACGACCCTTGCAGCCCTCGCGGCCTTTCCCTCGCAGCTCGAAGCCCACTACGCGGCCATTCCCAAAGCCTTTCGGCATTGGGCGCCGCCGTCGTGGGAGGGCGTGCCCAGCGAAGCCTTCACCGCCATCGAGCAGCTGTGCCATGTGCGCGACATCGAGATCGAGGGCTACCACGTGCGCTTTCGCCGCACGCTCGCCGAAACCCATCCGACGCTCGCATCGATCGACAGCGAGCCGCTGGCCATCGAGCGCCATTACGGCGCGGCCGACCCTGCAGCGGTGCTCGCCGAGTTCCGCCAGGCGCGCGTGCAGACGATGGAAATCATCTCGCAGCTGAGCGACGCGCAGCTGGCGCGCACGGCCGTGTTCGAGGGCTACGGCCCGCTCACGATGCGCAGCCTCATCCACTACCTGTGCAGCCACGACCATCAGCATCTGGCCGGACTGCAATGGCTGGCCGGCAAGATCGACGCCGCCGGCCTTTCGACCTGAACCGAGGAGCGCCCATGGGCAACCGACTTTCCCAGATCGCCACCCGCACCGGCGACGACGGCACCACTGGCCTGGGCGACAACACCCGCGTGCCCAAGGACCACCTGCGCGTGCACGCGATGGGCGACGTGGACGAACTCAACTCGCACATCGGCGTGCTGCTGTGCGAACCGCTGCCAGAGCCCGTGCGCGAGCTGCTGGTCGATGTGCAGCACCAGCTCTTCAACCTCGGCGGCGAACTCTCGATGCCCGGTTTCATGCTGCTCAAGCCCGAGGCGCTGCTGCAGATCGACAACGCACTGGCCGACCACAACGCCGCCTTGCCGCGCCTGGCCGAATTCATCCTGCCCGCCGGCACGCGCGCCGCCTCGCTCGCACACGTGTGCCGCACCGTGGCGCGGCGTGCCGAGCGCGCCGTGGTGTCGCTGGGCGCCACCACTGAACTCAACGACGCGCCGCGCCAGTACCTCAACCGGCTCAGCGACCTGCTCTTCGTGCTCGCGCGCGTGCTCAACCGCATGAACGGCGGCGACGACGTGTACTGGAAGAGCGAGCGCATGGCCCGCGCGGCCGCCGCCGAATCCGAAGACCATTCCCAGGGGACGACGCCATGAAAACCTTCCACATCACCGCATCGCTCGCCGCCATCGCGGCCGCGCTCTGGCTGCCCGTCACCGCGCAGGCGCAGAGCGCCGACAACCCGCCCCAGGCCGAACGCGCCCACACGATCAAGTCGCCCTCGCGCAGCGGCAAGGTGGTGGGCAGCGTGCAACGCGGCACCAACGCCGCCGGCCGCGGCGTCAACCGCGCCGATGCGGCCACGCGGCGCGGCGTGAGCAACGTGTCGGAAAAAGCCAGCCGGCCCGTGCGCAACGTGGGCGAAGCTTTCGGACGAAAGCTGGCACCGGGCTCCAGCGGACGCGCGGCGCCGCCGCCTGTGGGGCCGCAGGGCAACGCGCCCTGAGTCTTTGCTGCTGTTCCTTCAGGGCGACGCTCCCGCCGACGCGGTACCTTGCTCCGCGAATGTCCCCCGGGGCTTCGCCCCTCCTCCTTGATTTCGCTGCGCAAGGCACCCCATCGACGTGAGCGCTGGGCAGTGCGGTCGTTGATCGGCTGCACACCAGCGCCGCGTCCTGTGCGCAGGACACTGGGTGCTTCCCGCAGCGAAATCAAGGAGGAGGGCGAAGCCCGGGGGACATTCGCGGAGGGAAGTACCCGGTGGCCTGTGCACGCGCCCCGAATCCCATCTCACAGAAGCCCACAGACATGGCAAGAAACATAGAGATCAAGGCCCGCATCGACAGCGTGGACCGCATCGCAGAAATCGCCGCAACGCTCGCCGACCAGGGCCCCATCGAGATCGCGCAAGACGACACCTTCTTCCGCTGCGAGCACAGCGCCGACCGCCTCAAGCTGCGCACCTTCGCGCCCGACCGCGCCGAGCTCATCTTCTACCGCCGCGCCGACAGCACCGGCCCGAAGGAATCGTTCTACCTGATCACGCCGATCACCACGCCCGACGCGCTGCGCGAATCGCTCACGCTCGCCTGGGGCCAGGCCGGCCGCGTGCGCAAGCAGCGCCGCCTGTTCCTTGTGGGCCGCACGCGCGTGCACCTCGACCGCGTCGAAGGGCTCGGTGAATTCCTCGAACTCGAAGTGGTGCTGCAAGACGGCGAGCTTGCGGATGCCGGCGTGACCGAAGCCCATGCGCTCATGGCCCGGCTCGGCGTGGCCGAAAGCCAGCTGGTGCAGGGCGCCTACGTCGACCTGTTGCGCGCGCAGGCCGCCTGAGCCATCGGGCAGCCGGCGGGTACGCGCGTCAGCAGGTCTTGCCGCAGCGCGTTCAGCTCGGCGATCTTCTGGTCGATGACCGCGACCTTGTCGGCCAGCAGCGCCGCAATCGCCTGGTCGGGCGCGGCCGATTCCCACACCGCGGGCAGGTTGTCGCCGATCTCGTGGAGGCTGAAGCCGAGCTTCTGCGCGGTGCGGATATAGCCCACCATCTGCACGGTTTCCTTCGCATAGACCCGGTAGCCGTTGCTGCCGCGTTGCGCGCGGATCAGGCCGCGCTCTTCGTAGAAGCGCAGCGTGTCGCGGCTCAAGCCCGTCGCCGAAGCCAGCTGGCCGATCTGCATGGTCGTGGTTCCTTCGCCGAAGAATGTGCTTGACCCTGGAGCGTACCCGAGGCTTTAGCTTCCGGGGCTTCTTCACTCCCTGCAGGGCTCTTCTTCATGATCGCGCTTCCCACCTACCAACGCATCGTCCGCGCCAGCGCCTGGTACGACCTCGTGGTGACCATCGGCTTCGCCACCCCGTGGACCTTTGCGGCAGTGCACGCTCTGCTGCTGTGGACCATCCAGACGCTGCAGCTGCCGGGCAGCTTTCCGGCCTTCGACCCCGTGCACATGCTGATGGCCAACCTGCTTGGCTCCGTGGTCACCGTCTGGGCCGTGCTGCGCATCCGCGATCCGCGCCTGCGCTATGGCCGCTACGACGCCGTGGCGCGCTTCCTGTTCGCGACCTGGCAGGTCTATGCCGTGACGCAGGGCGCCAGCCTCATCATCCTCGGCTTCACTGCGATGGAGTTGCTGTTCGGCGTGCTCGAGAGCCTGCCGGTGCGCGGCGCCACGGCACGCGCACCGATGCGCGCCGACGACCGCGCCGCAGGCCTCAGCGCCAGCCCGCAGCCTTGAGCTGCTCGGCGAGTTGCTCCGCCACCTTGGCGTAGCCCTTCGCGTTCGCATGGATGCGGTCCGAGCGCAGGGCCGCATCCGACAGCACGCCCGAATACACACCGGCGACCAGCAACGCCTGCCCCGACTTCGCGACCTCTTCGTAGAACGGCGCGTCGCTGAGCGAGCCGACCACCGCGCGCATCGCATCGGGCGCCGGCGTGGCCAGCACCGCCACATGCGGCGTGTGCGCGCGCGCCTGCTCGATCAGTGCGGCAAGGTTCTCGCGCGTGCTGGCGGGCGACACGCCGCGCAGCATGTCGTTGCCGCCGATGCCGATCAGGATCGCGTCGTAGCTGCCGGCGGACAGCAGCGCGGGCAGGCGCTCCAGCGCACCCGCCGAGGTGTCGCCGTTGACCCCCGCGTTCTCGACCTGCCAGCCCGTGAGCTCGCCCAGCTTCGCGGGCCACGCCGTCTCGGGCGACGCACCGTAACCGAAGGTCAGGCTGTCGCCCAGCGCCAGCACGCGGGCATCGGGCTTCAACGCGTTGGCTGAGGCCTTTCGTTTGCCGCACGCGGAGAGCAGCAGGGCGGTGGCCGGCACGCCGGCGAGCATCTGGAGGAGGTGGCGTCGCTTCATGTGGCGCGCAGCTTAAACGAGGCCGCGCGGCCGTTGGCGCTTGCCCCTTCGCTTGCTCGGAAAGCGCATAAGCCTCTCCGTTTTCGTTCCTTCCCGGCGACGGGTCAGCGGCGAAGAATCGCGGCCCTGCACATCCCTTCACTGCCACCGAGGTCCGACGCCATGCTGCCGCTGTTCACCCGCCATCGTTTCCTGCGCCATGCGGTCGCACTGTCCGCCGCCTTGCTGGCCGCGCCGCTCGCGGCCTGGGCCGCACCCGCCAGCGGCGAGCCCGTGTGGTTCGGCGTGAGCGGTCCGCTCACCGGACAGAACGCGCAGTACGGCGCGCAGTGGAAGGCCGGCTTCGACCTCGCGCTCGAGCACATCAACGCACAGGGCGGCATCCACGGCCGGCCGCTGGCCTACAACTTCGAGGACAGCCAGAGCGACCCGCGCCAGTCGGTCGCCATTGCGCAGAAGCTCGTGAACGACAAGCGCGTGCTCATCGAACTCGGCGACTTCTCCAGCCCCGCCTCGATGGCCGCCTCGCCCATCTACCAGCGCGCGGGCCTCGTGCAGCTGGGCTTCACCAACTCGCACCCCGACTTCACCAAGGGCGGCGACTACATCTGGAGCCCGTCGATCAGCCAGGCCGACGCGCAGCCGCTGCTGGCCGACCTGGCCGTGAAGACGCTGGGCTTCAAGCGCATCGCCGTGCTCTTCCTGAACACCGACTGGGGCCGCACCAGCAAGGACGTGCTCGTGAAGGCCGCGCAGGAGCGCGGCGCGCAGCTCGCCATCGCCGAGGGCTACCAGCCCGACGAGAAAGATTTCCGCTCGACCCTGGTGCGCGTGCGCGACGCCAACCCCGACGGTGTGGTGCTCATCTCGTACTACCCCGACGGCGCGCTCATCGCGGGCCAGGTGCGCAGCGTGGGCCTGAAGCAGCCGATCGCCGCCGTGGGCTCGGTCTACTCGCCCAAGTTCATCGAGCTCGGCGGCGCGGCCGTGAACGGCATCCACACCAACACCGCCTTCTTCCCCGAGGAGCCGCGCACCGAAGTGCAGGCCTTCGTGAAGAGCTTCCGCGCCAAGTACAGCAAGGAACCCGACGCCTTCAACGCCTATGCCTACGACGCCGTGGTGTACGCGGCCGCCGCGCTGCGCCAGGCCGGCCCGAAGGCCGACCGCAAGGCCGTGCGCGACGCGTTCTACAAGATCAAGGACGTGCCCAGCGTCATCTTCGGCAAGGCCACCTTCGATGCGCAGACGCGCCGCGTGATCGGCGTGAAGAGCGTCAACCTGGTGGTGAAGGACGGCAAGTGGGCGCAGATCGACGAGAAGGCGGCGGCGCTGGCATCGGCCAAGTAGATGAGCTTCACCTCCTTCTTCGACCACACGGTCAACGGCCTGATCATCGGCAACATCTATGCGTTGCTGGCGGTCGGGCTCGCGCTGATCTTCGGCGTCTCGCACCTCATCAACTTCGCGCACGGCTCGGTCTACACCGTGGGCGCGTACATCGGCTGGGCGAGCATCACCTACCTGCACACGCCGCTGCCGGTCACCATCGCGCTGGTGGTGATCGGCTCGGGCGCACTCGGCATGCTGATCGAGCGCGTGGGGCTGCGGCCGCTGCAGGGCGCCGCGCGCATCGCGCCGCTGCTGGCCACCATCGGCATCAGCTTCGTGCTCGACATCCTCGTGCAGCTGGTGTTCAGCCCCGACCCGCGCGCGCTGCCCACGCAGCTGCCCGACTGGCGCCTGCAGATCGGCACCGGCACCATCGGCGCGCTCGACCTCTTGATCGCCGGCATCGGCATCGCGAGCGCGGCCGTGCTGTTCGGCTTCCTGCGTTTCACGAAGCTCGGCTGGGCCGTGCGCGCCACAGCGCAGGACCGCGACGCCGCGCAGCAGATGGGCGTGGACGTGAACCGCGTGAACCAGACCGTGTTCGCCATCGCCGCCGCACTGGGCGGGCTCTCGGGCCTGCTGGTGGGCATGTACTACAACAACATCAGCCCAGCGATGAGCTTCCAGGCCACGCTCAAGGGCGTGGTGGCCACGGTGGTCGGCGGCGTGGGCAACGTGCCGGGCGCCATCGTCGGCAGCCTGCTGCTGGGGCTCATCGAAAGCTACGGCGTGGCGATTCTCGGCACGCCGTACCGCAACCTCTTTGCCTTTGCGTTGCTGCTGGTCATTCTGGTGTGGAAGCCCAATGGCTTGTTCGGCCGCAAGCGTGTGCTGCCGCCCGAGCCGCTCACCGGCACCTTCATCGCACCGAGCAAGCCGTGGCGCGTGCCGCCGCGCCTGCTGCTCGCGCTGTTCGCCGCGGCCGTGCTGCTGCCGCTGTTCGATCCGTCGCCTTACGTGCTGCAGACGCTCACCAACGCGTGGCTCTACGGTGCGCTCGCGCTGAGCCTCACGCTGGTGGCCGGCACCATCGGCCAGATCTCGCTGGGCCATGCGGGGCTGCTGGCCATCGGTGCGTATGCCTCGTCGCTGCTGGTGCTCGACCTGCACCTGCCCGTGGGCACGGGCATCGTGGCCGCGGGCATTCTCACGTCGCTGATCGGCACGGCGCTGATCTTCCCGGCCTTCCGGCTGCGCGGGCACTACGTGTCGATCGCCACGCTGGGCATCGGCGAGATCGTGGCGCTCACCATCCTCAACTGGGAAAGCCTCACGCGCGGGCCCATCGGCGTGTCCGGCATTCCGCCGCTGTCGCTGTTCGGTCGCGATGCGTCGTCGAACGAGGCGATCTACTGGGCCTCGTTCGGTGCGCTGGTGCTGCTGGCCCTGCTGCAGTGGCGCCTCTTGCGCTCGCACCTGGGCCGCACCTTCCGCGCCGTGCGCGAGGACGAGGTGGCCGCGCGCGCCTACGGCGTGAGCCCCGACCGCTACAAGGCGCTGGCCTTCGGGTTCGGCGGCTTCGCGGCGGGCGTGAGCGGCGCCTTCACCGCGCACATGTACTCGTACATCAACCACGAGACCTTCGGCTCGCAGATCTCGATCCTCGCGCTCACGATGGTGATCCTCGGCGGCCTCGGGAACATCAGCGGCGCGCTGCTCGGTGCGGTCGCGCTCGTGAGCCTGCCCGAGCTGTTCCGCGTGACGGCCGAGTACCGCATGTTGATCTACGGCGTGGCACTGCTTCTGTTGATCCGCTTCCGTCCCCAAGGCCTGCTCGGCACCGTCTGAAAGAACCACCAAACACCATGAGCCACCTCAACGACTACCTCGCCGAGAAACGCACCGCCGTGCTGGCCCGCAACGCCGCCGTCGCGGCCGGCACCGCGCAACCCTCGCAGCTCAAGGCCAGCGTGCGCGCCGAAGGCCGCAGCGGCGTGCGCCGCCTGCGCATCCGCGAGCACCAGGTGATCAGCGACAGCCCGCCCGATTTCGCGGGCTACAACCTCGGCCCGAGTTCGCCCGAGCTGCAGCTGGGCGTGCTTGGCACCTGCGTGACGCACATCTTCCTGATCCAGGCGGCCGAACGCCAGGTGCCGCTCGAAAGCCTCGAGGTCGAGGTGACCGGTGTCATCGATCCGCGCGGCGGCAAGCCGGGCCATGAGCAGACGCCCATCTGGCCGCACGAGATCGGCTACACCGTGCACATCGATTCGCCCGCCAGCCGCGATGAGATCGACGCGCTGTTCGAAGCGGTGGAGCGCAACTGCCCCATCCTCAACCTGCTGCGCAACCCGCAGGCCATTCGCGCCGAGGTGAAGCTCGTGAACTCGAAGGCGAAGGTCGCCGATGCCGTCGCTGCTTGAGGTCCGCGGCCTCGTGCGCCGCTTCGGCGGGCTCACGGCCGTCAACGCCGTCGACCTGCAGGTGGGCGAGGGCGAACTGCTGAGCGTGATCGGCCCGAACGGTGCCGGCAAGACCACGCTGTTCAACCTCGTCACCGGCCTGGACAAGCCCGATGCCGGGCAGGTGCGCTTCGACGGCCACGACATCACCGGCCTGCCCTCGCAGCAGCTCGCACAGCGCGGCCTGGCACGCACCTTCCAGCACGGGCGCGTGTTCGCGAACCTCTCGGTGCTCGACAACGTGTTGGTCGGCGCGCACACGCGGCTGCGCGCCGTGAAACCGCGCGTGGGCGGCGTGCCGGGCCTCGGGGCGCTGGCCGAGCTGGCGCTTGCGCTGGTGCAGCCAAGCTCTGTGCGGCGCGAGGAGGAAGCCCTGCGCGACGAGGCGCGCGAGATCATCGCGCTCTTCGGCGAACGTCTCACGCCGCGCACCGACCATCCGGCCTACAGCCTCTCGTATGCCAACCGCCGCCGCGTGGAGATCGCGCGCGCGCTCGCGCTGCGGCCGCGCCTGCTGCTGCTCGACGAGCCCACGGCCGGCATGAACGAGAGCGAGACGGCCGAGATGCTGGAGATCATTCGCGGCCTCAAGGCGCGCGGCCAGACCATCCTGCTGATCGAGCACAAGCTGGACCTCGTGATGCAGCTGTCCGACCGCGTGGCCGTGCTGGACGACGGCCGCAAGATCGCCGAAGGCCTGCCCGACGACGTGCGCAACGACCCCGCGGTGATCGAGGCCTACCTCGGCCATCGCCACGTGGGCGAAGCGCAGGAAGAAGCGGTGCCCGCATGATCGCCACCGTTGCCCGCACCGGCCTGTCGCCTTCGTCCCTCTGGGGAGAGGGGAGAAACGACGATCTGCCTGAACGCGCCGTCACGCAGGCACCGGCGAGTGCGGTTGCGCCGCTGCTGCAACTGCGCAAGGTCAACAGCTTCTACGGCCCCGTGCAGGCGCATTTCGATCTCGACATCGAAGTGCGCAAGGGCCAGATCGTCAGCCTGCTCGGCGGCAATGCCAGCGGCAAGTCGACCACGATGAAGATCGTGCTCGGCCTGCTCAAGCCGCGCTCGGGCGAGGTCCGCTTCAACGGCGAATCGACGCTCGGCCTGAGCACGCCGCAGATCATCCGCAAGGGCATCGGCTCGGTGCCCGAGGCGCGCCGCCTGTTCCCCGCGATGACCGTGCGCGAGAACCTGCTCATGGGCGCCTATGCGCGCCGCGACCGCGCGGCCGTGGCCGAAGACCTGGCGCGCATGCTCGAGCTGTTCCCGCGTGTGGCGCAGCGCCTGGGCTTCCTGGCCGGCACGCTCTCGGGCGGCGAGCAGCAGATGGTGGCCATGGCGCGCGCGCTCATGGGCCGGCCGCAGCTGCTGTGCATGGACGAGCCCACCATGGGCCTGTCGCCGCTGTACGTCGACAAGGTGCTCGAGCTCATCGCGCGCATCAACGCGCAGGGCGTCTCGGTCTTCATGGTCGAGCAGAACGCCAGCCTCGCGCTGCAGATCGCGCACCACGGCTACGTGCTGCAGACGGGTCGCATCGTGCTCTCGGGCCCGGCCCGCGCACTGCTGGCCGACGCACGCATCCGCGACGCCTACCTGGGCGGCGAGGGCGCCGCCCGCACCGCCTCCTGACCACGACGACCCCTTTGCCGCGAGGAAGACCTTCACCATGCCCCTGACCCTCGACCACGTCGTGATCGCCGTGCACGATCTCGAACGCGCCATCGCCGACTACGCCGCGCTCGGCTTCCATGTGCTGCGCGGCGGCGACCATCCGGGCCGCAGCACGCACAACGCGCTCGTCGTGTTCAGCGACGGCAGCTACTTCGAACTCATCGCATGGCGCGAACCGGCGCCCGCCGAGCGCTGGTGGCAGCTGCTGCAGCGGCACGGCGAAGGCATCGTCGATTTCGCCTTGCTGCCGCGCGACACCGCCGTCACCGTGGCCGACGCGAAGGCGCGCGGCCTCGTGCTCGAAGGCCCGCTCGACGGCGGGCGTGTTCGCCCCGACGGTGAACACCTGCGCTGGCAGACTGCGCGCGCCCCGTCGGCCGACCTGCCGTTCCTGTGCGGCGACCTCACGCGGCGCGCCCTGCGCGTGCCCGAGGGCGCCGCGCGCGTGCACCCCAACGGCGTGCTCGGCGTGGCCAGCCTGGCCATCGCAGTGCGCGACCTCGACGCCACGCTGGCGCGCTACCGGGCCTTGCTGGGCACCGTGTCCGACGACACGAGCACGCACATCGGCGAACCCGTGGCGGTGCCTGCCAGCCAGGTGCGCGTGGCGGTGATTGCTTTGGGCAGCAGTGTGCTCGTGCTGTCGTCGCCGCGCGACCGTGCGCCGGCGGCGGAGCTGGGCGGCGACGCGCTCGCGCAGCGCCTCGCCGTGCGCGGCGAGGGCCCTTACGCGCTGGTGCTGCACACCGACCGGCCGCAGTCGACTGGCACCTTCGACCTTGCACGTGCGCACGGCGCGTGGATCGAGCTCGACCTGCCGCCGGTGGACGCGCTGGAAGCGCAGGGCCGCGTGCGCGCCGACACGGCGAGCAGCACGGTGGGCGGGTAGGGCGCAGCCTCAGCGGCCGCCCAGGTGCGCCTTGCGCAGCGCGGCCCGCATCTTCTTCTGCAGCGCCGGCCCACCCTTTTCCAGCGCGGCTGCGGGTGCACCGCTCTCGGCCGTCACCGGCCGGTGCTTGCGCCCCCAGATGCCGATCTGCGTGATCACCGGCAGCAGGTCGATGCCCACCGGCGTGAGGCTGTAGAGCGCCTTCTGCTTGTGCGTGGGGTCGTCGGTCTTGCTGAGCACGCCGTGTTCGACCAGCGTGTTCAGCCGCTCCGTGAGGATGTTCGAGGAGATGCCTTCCTCGGACTGCAGGAACTCGCGGAAGTGCCGCTTGTCCGCAAACATCAGGTCGCGAACGATCAGCAGGCTCCAGCGGTCGCCGACGACTTCGAGCGCGAGGTTGATCGGGCACAGGGACTTCTGCTGGATGGCCATCGGGATTCCGCCGGGTCGAGAAACTGCTTGCATTTTCGCATCGGTTTGAGAATACTGAAACTGCTTGCATTTCGAGATCGGTTTGCGCAAGCGACCTGAAGGAGACTCCGATGCGAAAGCTCATCGTGCAAATGCAGATGTCGGTCGACGGGTTCGTGTCGCCGGCCAACGGCGACATCGACTGGCAGCTGTGGGGCTGGGGCGACCGGTGGCGCTGGGACGCGGCGCTCAGGCGCGACTTCAACGCGGTGTTCGCAAACGTCGACACGGTCCTGCTGAGCCGCAAGATCATCGAGGAGGGCTACCTCGACCACTGGGGCCGCGCGGCGACGCGCTTTCCGGCGAACCCCGACTACGCCTTTGCCCAGCGGATCGTCGAGGCACGCAAGGTCGTGCTCACGAACAAGCTGCGGGCCTCGCGCTGGGAACGCACCGACATCGCACGCGGTGCCATGGCCGACGAAGTGAATGCGCTCAAGCGCCTGCCGGGCCAGGACATCCTCTCCATCGGCGGTGTCGGCTTCGCGTCGTCGCTCACGTCGGCAGGGCTGGTCGACGAGTTCCAGTTCTTCGTGAATCCCACGGCCGTCGGCGCGGGCCGCTCGGTGTTCCACGACACGCGCCAGGGCCACGCGCTGCGCCTGCTCGGATCGAGGGCCTACGACTGCGGCATGGTGGTGAACCGCTATGCGCCCGCGTGAAGTCCGTCACGCGCGTGCAGGACAACACGCCGTGGAGATACCTGCGCTTACCGGATTTCATCTGACGGTGACCTGACGCACCCGAAGCAGACACACGCGCTGCTCAGAATGGAGGCGTCATCACAGACACACAAAAGGAGTTCCAGATGATCTTCCGTACCAAGCGCCTGACCACTGCCGCCGTTGCGGCGCTCGCAATGTCCCTGGCGGCAGGCAGCGCGCTGGCGCAAGATCGCCGGGGCGACGACCACCGCCCGGGTGGCGGCCGCTACGAGCAGCGCGATGACCACCGTCCTGGCGGCGGTCGTTATGACCAGCGCGACGACCATCGCGGGCATCGCGGCCCTCACGCCGGCTACCGCGGCGACCAGGACTTCCGCGACGGCCGCCAGTTCGACCGCCGGGGCTTCCCGCAGCCGCACACCGAGTGGCGCCGCGGTGGCCGCGTGCCGACCGAGTACCGGGGCCGCAACTACGTGGTGAACGACTGGCGCGCCTACCGCCTGCAGCAGCCGCCGCGCGGCTACCAGTGGGTGGGCGTGGGTGGCGACTACGTGCTCGCGGCCATTGCCACCGGCCTCATCGCGCAGATCATCGCGGGTCAGTAAGCCTTCGCACTGCGCTCGCACCGCGCACATGCAAAAACCGCCACAGGAGACTGTGGCGGTTTTTCTTTGGGGAACTGGGGGAGGGGCTTGTCAGGCCACCGCGGTGGCGGCCGATTGGGCGCACACGTTGCGCCCGGTGATGGTGAGGCGCAAACCGCCGCCATGCCATTCGAGCCAGTTGAGATCGACGTAGGCGTCGATGTCGCGATCGTCGATGCGATCGGCCTGGCGGCTTTGCAGCAGCTCGACCGTGGCGGGCAGGGCACGTTTCAGGCGTTCGCGCTTCTCCGCTGCATCGGCCGCCTTTTGGGCGGCCCGGGTGGCCTGTAGTTGCTGCTGCTGCTGCGAAGTCGATGCCATTGCTGATCCGTTCCGGAAGCCAAGGAATTAACCCGAATGTACGCCGCTTGTGTGAAGCTGCGCGCATTCTTTTCAACCCTGGAGCCGGAAGTGTCGATTTCGTTGCGCTTGAGCTAAATCTCGTAGTGAGACACCTTGACCTCGTCGCCCAAGGCCTTCTCGACAATCGCGCGTGTCAACGTCGGCGCGAACGACTCGATGAACGCGTAGACATATTTGCGCAGGTAGGTGCCGCGCCGCACCGCCAGCTTGGTGAGGTTGATGCCGAACAGCCGCCCCGCATCGAGCGCGCGCAGCTGTGTGTCGCGCTCGGCCTCGTAGGCCACGCCGGCCACGATGCCCACGCCCAGGCCCAGCTGCACATAGGTCTTGATGACGTCGGCGTCCATCGCGGCCAGCACGATGTTGGGCTGCAGGCCGCGCTGTTCAAAGGCCTCGTCGATGCGCGAGCGGCCCGTGAAGCCCGTGTCGTAGGTGATCAGCGGGTGCTGCGTGAGCGCCTCGAGCGTGAGCGGCGCGTCGAGCAGCGGGTGCCCTGGCGGCACGATCACCGAGTGCGTCCAGCGGTAGCAGGGCAGGGCGACCAGCTGCGGGTAGTCGCCCAGCGCCTCGGTGGCGATGCCCACGTCGGCCTCGCCGTCGAGCAGCATCTGCGCGATCTGCTTGGGCGAGCCCTGGTGCAGGTGCAGTTTCACGTTCGGGAACTGCGCGCGGAATTCCTGCACCGCCACCGGCATCGCATAGCGCGCCTGCGAGTGCGTGGCCGCCACCGAGAGCAGGCCGCTTTGCTGCGCCACGAACTCCTGGCCCGCGTGCTTGAGGTTGCTGCTCTCCATCAGCATGCGTTCGATGATCGGCAGCACGTGGCCGCCGGGCTCGGTGAGGCCCGTGAGCCGCTTGCCGGCGCGCACGAAGAGCTCGATGCCGAGCTCTTCCTCGAGTTCGCGGATCTGCCGGCTCACGCCGGGCTGCGAGGTGTGAAGGGTGTGAGCGACCTCGGTCAGGTTGAAGCCGCAACGAACGGCCTCGCGTACCGAGCGCAGTTGTTGAAAGTTCATCGGGCGCGCAGGAGGTGAAAAGAGGTCCGGACCCCGGGTCGGGGCCGACCGGCGATTCTCGGCACAAGCGCTTATGCGGGGAACGATGCGTTTGTTGGTTTCACATGAGCAAAACATCTATGAGGCCTTTCTGCGTGGGGAAGTTGATATTTCGCACGATTGTGCTAAAGTCAGCCGCATGGACGCCAAGACCCAGAAAAGCGAACTCACCCGCGCCGCCATCGTCGGCGCGGCGATGCACCTCGCGCTGGCCGAAGGGCTGGAGGCGATCTCGCTGCAGGCCGTGGCGAGCCGGCTGGGGCTGTCCAAGAGCGGCGTGTTCTCGCGCGTAGGGTCGCGCGAGGCGCTGCAGAAGGCCGTCATCGAGGAGTACGGCCGCGGCTTCCTGGCCGAGGTGTTCGTGCCCGCCATGCAGAAGCCCAAGGGCCTGCCCCGCCTGAACGACATCGTCGCGCGCTGGATCGCCCGCACGCGCGACGTCGAAGCGCAGAACGGCTGCCTCTACGTGGCCGGGGCCTTCGAGTTCGACGACCGCGAAGGCGAGCTGCGCGACCTGCTCTTCGACGAGATCACGCGCTGGCGTGCCGCGCTGCGTCGCACGGTGCTGCAGGCGGTCGAGACCGGCGAGCTCCAGGCCGACACCGATCCGGCCCAGCTCGTGAGCGAGATCAGCGGAATCATGATGAACCAGCTGCACGACGCGCGCTTCCTGCGCGACGGGCATGCGGCCGAGCGCGCGGGCCAGACCTGGCAGCGCCTTCTTTCCAGCTACCGCGCCTGAGGCGCACCCGCAGACGACGGCCACCGCCTCTTCGTTTGCCTTAATTTCGCACCGCCGTGCGATAAAAAGGAGAAGCACCATGCTGATCATTGCCCTCTTTCTCGCCGCCTACGCGGTGCTCCTCGGTGTGCGCGGCGTGCAGGACACGCTGCGCAGCCTGCCGCGCAGCAACCAGGACTGGGTCTGGTACTGAGCCCCCCGAACGAAAGCCTTCCCCATGACCACCACCACCCACACCACCGCCCCCGTGGGCTACTACAGCGCCAGTCCATTGATGCGCGCGATGCGCTTCGGCCTCGGCGCCTCGCAGCGCCTGTGGCCCGCGCTCGGCGTGCGCGCGGCGTACCGCGTGTTCGGCACGCCGCTGCCGCCCAAATGGCTGTACCGGGGCCAGCAGCCCGGTGCCGACTGGCGCCGCGAGGCCTGGTCGTTCGAGGACGCGAACCTCGGCATCTACCACCTCGCCGCGCAGGACTCGGGCGCCGAGTCGGCGCCGGTCGTGCTGCTGGTGCACGGCTGGGGCGGCCACGCGGGCCAGATGCTGCCGCTGGCACAGGCTGTCGCTGCGCAAGGCCTGCGGCCCGTGCTGCTGGAGATGCCGGCCCACGGCCGCAGCGCGGGCACGGCCAGCAACCTGCCGCAGTTCGCGCGCGCCATCGACTACGTGGCGGCGCGGCTCGGCGCCGACGGGCACGTGCTGCGCGCGGCGGTCGCGCATTCGCTGGGGGCCAATGCACTGGCCTATGCGGCGGGGCGCGGGCTGCCGGCGCAGCGGCTGGTGTTGCTGGCGCCGCCCGCGTCGCCGCGCGAGTACACGCGCTACTTCGCGCAGGTGTTCGGCCTCAGCGAGCGCACGCGTGCGGGCATGCAGCGCCTGATCGAGGCACGCGAAGGCATCCTGATGCAGCAGCTCGAACCCGCCGCCGTGGGCCCGCGCATCGCGCAGCCCACGCTCATCGTGCACGACCGCGACGACCGCGTGAACCGCTTCGCCGATGCGGAGGCCTTTCGCGATGCGATCGCCGGCGCGCGGCTCTTTCCCACGCAGGGCTGGGGCCACCGGCGCATCCTGAAAGAGCAGGCCGTGCTCATGCAGGTCACGCAGTTCCTGGCGTAGCGGCCGGCGGTCACGTGTGCGTGAAACGGCGCCCCTAAACTGGGCGCCACCCATGGCCTTCGCCATGGACGACACACGCACCGACCACACATGGGCAATCGTTCCTGGCTTTATCTCGAACACAGTCTTCCCGACACCGAAGAAGCATCGGCCGACGAAATCGCCGAAGCCAACAACAACTTCCCCGTGCTCTGGCAGCTCCTGCTGGCCGATGGCGCGGCCGGCGACGCCATCGACCACCAGCGCGTCTTCGGCGACGCCGGCACCGACAACCTCGCCAGCGACGCGCACGCCGCGCTCGCGCGCATCCGGCAGCTGCACGCCTTTGTCGAGCGGCACCCGATGCTGCACACGCTGCCGCAGATCGCGCTGCAGTTCGAAGCCGTGGTGCTGCACCTGGCCGAGCTGATCGACGAGACGCCGGACGACAGCGCGCCGCGCTTTTCGGCGAACCTCGACGAGCTGTCCTGGCTGGGCGGAGACACGGAAGGCGAGGGCTTCATCGAACGCAACCGCCGCGAGTGCAATGAGCTGTGGGCCGAGGTGCAGCGCTGCATCGACAGCGGCAACCACCCGGGCGTGGACGCGGCGCTGGGCGTCCAACGTTTCGCAGACTGGGAGGCCTGGGCCTGGCAGTTCGGCTTCGGCAGCCTGTCGCATCCGTACTTCGACGGCTACGAGGCGCCACGCGACGAGCGCTTTGCCGATTTCGAACCCGAGGAAGAGGACGAAGACGACGACGAGCGCCCCGACTACGACAACCACCTGGGCGAGGACCTCTGGCGCTTCGAGGTCGACGGCCGCTGGGGCGTGATGCGCGTGGTGTACGACGACGACGGGCGCAGCCAGCGCACTACCGTGGTCGAGCCCGCGTGGGACGACATCCGCTACGCCGGCGCCGACGATCCGCGCCTTCTCTGGATCTCGCAAGGCGAGCGCTCCGGCCTGCTGCTTGCCGACGCCGAGGCGCCGCGCGTGCTGCTCGAACCGCAGCTCGACGAGGTCTGGGCCTTCGAGGACGACATCGCCACGGCCCTGGTCGGCGACCACGTCGGCCTGCTGCGCACCGACGGCAGCTGGCTGCTCGCGCCCTCGGTCGACGAGGTCTGGAGCTTTGTCGAAGGCCGGGTGCGCGCCCGCGTGGGCGAGCGCATCGGGTACATCGACCTGCAGGGCCAATGGACGATTGCGCCGCGGTTCGAAGAGGCCGAAGACTTCACGCCCTTTGGTCTCGCGCCCGCGCGCGGCGACGAGGGCGGCTGGGGGCTGGTGGGCGCGGACGGCGAATGGGCCGTGCCGCCGCATTTCGAAAGCCTTCAGTGGCGCCACGACTGGGAGGGCTTCGACGCCAAGCGCGACGGCAAGGCCGGGCTGCTCGATGCGCAAGGCCGCGTCATGATCGAGCCGGTGTACGAGCAGGTCGACCTGCTCGAGGAATACCCGATCGAGATCCTGACGACCGAAGACAACGATCCGTCGAACGAGCGCGGCACCCCGGCCCGGCCGAAGCGCTTCGCCGTGGAACGCGCCGACGGCCTGTGCGGCCTGATCGACGGGCAGGGCCGTGTGCTCGTGCCCTTCGACTACGGCCGCTTCGAGACCCTGGAACCGCTGACCGGCCAGGAGCGCGGGCACGCCATGGTCCGGCGCGACCTGGTGCGCGTGGCGTCCAAGGGCGGGCGCACGGCGAAGAACGCGCCGTGGCTGCGTGGCATCTACGACGTGGCCGCCGGCCGCGAGCTGGTGCCGTGCCGGCACCGCACGCTCCAGCCGCTGGCCTGGGGCACGCAGGACTTCGGCTGGCTGGTCGCCGATCCGGTGCCGCGCGCCGCGAAGGTCGAGAAGGGGCAACTTGCCGTGGGCGTGCTGCGCGCCGATGGCGCCGTGCTGCACCCGCAGGCCTATCCGTGGATTTCCACCGCGGTGTCGGTCGCCGACGGCTGGATGTCCACGGTGGTCCGCTCGGACCTGTGCAAGCGCTGGAGCGCGGGCGAGCCGGTGCAGGCTGCGCGCAACGACACCGGCCTGTACGTCTGGTTGCACACCGACGGCCGCGAGCAGGCGCACGCCGAGCACATGGCCGCGCGCCATGCCGCCGGCGATCTGCGGGCCGCCTACGAGCTGGCCTGCCATCTGCGTGACGGCGAGGGCATCGAGGCCAACCCGCGCGAAGCCCTGCGCTGGATGGCGCACGCCGCCGGCGTGCGCGCGCCCGGCGACGCTCCCGCGACCGCCTCACCTGATGGCCTGCCCGTGGCGATGTGCGAGTTCTCGAAGATGCTGCGCTGGGACTCGGCCGGCCTCGGCGCCGAACCCGCCCTGGCGCGCGCATGGCTGCTGCACGCCATCGCCCATGGCGGCGAGGACGACGCCGCCACGCACGCCCATCTCGGCTACATGCTGACGGAAGGCGAGGGGGGCGAGCGCGACCTGGAAGGCGGCATGCGGCACTACGAACGGGCCGCCGGGCAGAACCACACGATGGCGCTCTACAACCTCGGCCTGGCGTACAAGCTCGGCGAACCCGGCGAACCCGGGGAGCCCGGGGAGCCCGGGGAGCCCGACCTGGCCCGTGCGATCGGCTACTTCCGCCGTGGCCACGAAGCCGGCGACGTCAGCGCCACGATGCAGCTCGGTCGCACGCTGTGCCTGCACGCAGGGGCGCTGGCCGAACAGGGCCAGGGAGAAACGGAAGTGAAGGCCTTGTACGCCGAAGCCCTCTACGCGCTGCAGAAGGTGGCGGAAGACAGTACGCAGCGCCAGCAGGGCTGGGCCTGCTACGAGCTGGGCTGGATGCGCATGCAGGGCCAGGGCGCGCCGGAAGACGCGGCAGCCGCCGAGCGCTGGCTGCTCACCGGTGCCGCGCTCGATGACTGCGAAGAGAACCTGGAGAGCCAGCGCGCCTGCGTGGAATCCCTGGCGGAGCAGTTCTACGGCGACCGCGAAAGTCCGCTCTTCGACGAAGACAAGGCCCGCGCGTGGACGCAGCGGCTGGAGGCGCTGCCCGCTGCGGCCCCGGATCAACCGGCGTGAGCCGGTTGATCGGGGCTCTGGCGCTCAGCGCGCCGGAACCGGATCGGGCAGTTCGATCTTGATGTCCAGCACTTCGAGGTTGTCCTGGGTTTCCAGGTGCACCTTGATGTCGTCGGCGTTGATCGACACGTACTTGGAAATCACCGCCACCAGCTCGCGCTGGAGCTCGGGCAGGTAATCGGGGCGCTTCTTGCCGCTGAGGCTGGAGCGCTCGTGAGCGAGGATGATCTGCAGGCGCTCCTTGGCGACGCTCGCAGTCTTCTTCTTCTCACCAAGCAGGAACGAAAGAAACGACATGCCTACTTGCTCCCGAAAATCCGTTTGAAGAAGCCGGGCTTCTCGGCGTCGACAAAGCGCATCGGCTTGTCTTCGCCAAGGAAGCGCGCGACCACGTCGCTGTACGCCTGGGCCACGTCGGTGTCCTTGTCGTGGATGGCGGGCACGCCCTGGTTGGAGGCGTGCAGCACGCTTTCCGACTCGGGGATCACGCCGATCAGCTTGATGCGCAGGATGTCCTGGATGTCTTCCAGCGAGAGCATCTGGCCGCCGGCCACGCGGTTCGGGTTGTAGCGGGTGATCAGCAGGTGCTCCTTGATCGGCTCGCCGCCGTCCTTGGCGCGCTTGGTCTTGCTGCTGAGCATGCCCAGGATGCGGTCCGAGTCGCGCACCGAAGAGACTTCGGGGTTGGTGACGATCAGCGCCTCGTCGGCGAAGTGCATCGCCATCATGGCGCCGGTCTCGATGCCCGCGGGGGAGTCGCAGACGATGTAGTCGAAGTCCATGGCGGCCAGGTCGGTCAGCACCTTCTCCACGCCGTCCTGCGACAGGGCTTCCTTGTCGCGCGTCTGCGAGGCGGCCAGCACGAACAGGTTGTCGCACTGCTTGTCCTTGATGAGCGCCTGGCTCAGGTTGGCCTCGCCCTGGATCACGTTGATCAGGTCGTACACCACGCGGCGTTCGCAGCCCATGATCAGGTCGAGATTGCGCAGGCCCACGTCGAAGTCGATCACGGCCGTCTTCTTGCCGGCGAGCGCAAGGCCCGACGCGAAGCTGGCGCTCGTGGTCGTCTTGCCGACGCCGCCCTTGCCCGAGGTCACCACCACAATTTTGGCCATCGCCATTCCTTCTTGTTTCGATTCAGTTGTCGATTGATGCTCAGCGCTGCCGCGTTCCTGGTTTTTCATCAGGGAATCGCGTCGATCGCTATTTTTTTGCCGTCCAGACGCACCTGGGCGGGCTTGCCCAGCACGGGCTCGGGCAGCGGCACTTCGTTCGTGCGGTAGATGCCCGCGATGGCCACCAGCTGCGCTTCCATGCAGGTCGAGAAGATCCGCGCCTCGGTGTTCCCGCGCGCGCCGGCAATGGCCTTGCCGCGCAGCGGCGCGTACACATGCACGTTGCCGTCGGCGATGACTTCGGCGCCGAAGCTCACGATGGCCGTCACCACCACGTCGCCGCCACGCGCGTAGATCTGCTGGCCCGAGCGCAGCGGCTTGTCGATCAGCAGCGTGCCGTTGGCCGGCACCGGCAGCTCGCGCACGATCTGCGGGGCTTCCGACGGCGCGGGCGCCTCGGCGGGCGGGGCCGGCGGGCGGGGCGCGGGGGCCGCGGGCATGGCGGCCACCGACAGGCCGGCTTCACGTGCCGCGGCGTGCTGCTCGGGGCTGCCGCCGCGCACGGCGATCGGCTGGGTCTGGTGGCGCGCCAGCAGGCTGCGCAGGGCGGCAAAGTCGATTTCGGGGGCGTCGGTGCCGCCCTCGGCCGCCTGTTCCTGCAGCAGCGAGAGGTCGATCACCACCGGCTCCTGCTCGAAGAAGTCGGGCGAATCCGCCAACTGGGCGTCGAGCGCCTCGGCCAGCACGTCGAGGTCGGCTGTCTTGAGGATCACTGCGATCAGCGGCAGTGTGGCGCTCTTGAATTCGAAAACCGCCTTGGTACGAGCGGCGGAAACATCGGCCATTGGAAAACGTGTGTGAACGTCGGTGCGAAAAGCGTTGGAGTCTAACGGGCGCCGGCCAAAGCCCGGTGGCCGGCGCTGTGTTCACTGACCCCGCACAACAGTTATTGCACGAGGTTTCACTTTGTCTGCGCTCAGGCGTTGCGCGAACGGCCCAGCAGGGCGTAGAGGATGATGGCGCCGAAAGTGGCGGTTCCGATGCCGCCGAGCGCGAAGTCGCCGAACTTCAGCGTGAAGTCGCCGGTGCCGATGATCAGCGTGATCGCGGCCACGATCAGGTTCTTGTTCTGCGAGAAATCGACCTTGTTGTCGACCCAGATCTTGGCGCCGGCAATGGCGATCAGGCCGAACACCACGATGCTCACGCCGCCCATCACCGGCAGCGGAATCGCCTGGATCAGCGCGCCGAACTTGGGGCTGAAGCCCAGGATGAGCGCAATGAAGGCCGCCACCACGAACACCGCCGTCGAGTAGATGCGCGTGGCCGCCATCACGCCGATGTTCTCGGCGTAGGTGGTCACGCCCGTGCCGCCCGCGGCGCCGCTCACCACCGTGGCAATGCCGTCGCCGATGAAGGCGCGGCCCATGTACGGGTCGAGGTTGCGCCCGGTCATGGCCGTCACGGCCTTCAGGTGGCCGAGGTTTTCCGCCACCAGGATGATCGCCACGGGCGCGATCAGCAGCATCGCGTTGGCCGTGAACACCGGCGCCGTGAAGGTCGGCAGGCCGAACCAGGCCGCGTTGGCGATGCCGCTCAGGTCGACCGGCTTGCCCAGGCCCATGCCGTTGGTGAGCGCGGCGTACACCAGCGTGGCCAGGATCAGGCCGATGAGGATCAACAGGCGCTGCACCATGCCGCGCGTGAACACCGCCACCAGGCCCACGCACAGGAAGGTCACGGCCTGCATCCACGAATCGAAGTTGCTGGCCGCCATGTTCTTGATGGGAATGCCCGCCAGGTTCAGCCCGATCACCGCCACCACGGCGCCCGTGACCACGGGCGGCATGAAGCGCTCGATCCAGCCCGCGCCCACGGCCTGCACGATGGCCCCGATCAGGATGTAGACCACCCCGCAGGCCACGATGCCGCCCAGGGCCACCGCGATGTTGGCGTTGGCCCCCTTGCCGGCATAGCCGCTGGCCGCGATCACCACGCCGATGAAGGCGAAGCTCGAGCCCAGGTAGCTGGGCACCTTGCCGCCCGTCACGAGGTAGAAGATGAGCGTGCCGATGCCGCTCATCAGGATCGCGATGTTGGGGTTGAAGCCCATCAGGATCGGCGCCAGCACCGTGGCGCCGAACATGGCGATCACGTGCTGGATGCCCATCGCGCCGGTCTGCAGCCAGGGCAGCCGCTCGTCGGGCGCGATGACCGCGCCGTTGGCCAGTGTGGACACCGGCTTTTCAGTCCAGTTGAACATGTGTTTTCTTCTCCTCGGTTGGTGTGTGTTTGGGGGGTCGACGCGCTCCCTGGGGCGAGATTGTGGTCGATCCACCCCGTGCTGAACACGGGTGCCACCCGCAAGAGGCGTACCAGCGGGAGAAGAAAAAAGAACAAGCGCCCGGAAGGCGCGCCCGCGCTCAGCGCGGCTGCAGCACCGCCATGGTGATGCGCGAGACGCAGGTCAGCTCGCCCGCCTCGTTCGTCAGGTCGATCTGCCAGACCTGCGTGGTGCGCCCGCGGTGCACTGGCCGTGCCGTGCCGATGACCCAGCCGCTGGTGGCCGAGCGGATGTGGTTGGCGTTGATGTCCAGGCCCACGGCGCGGTCGCCCTCGGGGGCCGAGTAGTGCGCGCCGCAGGAGCCCAGCGTCTCGGCCAGCACCACCGACACGCCGCCGTGCAGGATGCCGTAGGGCTGGCGGGTGCGCTCGTCCACCGGCACGCGGGCGCGGATGAAGTCATCGCCCACCTCCAGGAATTCGATGCCCAGGGCGGCCACGGCCGTGCCCACGTGGTTGGCGGTCAGCGATTCGACCGAGATCTCTTTCTTCCAGATACGCATGCAGGGGTCTCCGATACAGGGGGTGCGAGGGCACTATAGCGACGACGGCTGACAACCGCAGTCGCCTTTGCGTGCTACCTTGGCCCGATGACCTTCCCTTCGGTGCGGCGGTGGCTCCTGGGCTCGGTGGCGGTGCTGCTGCTGGGCATCGGCGCGCTGGCGCTCGTGGTGGCCGCACGCCTGCCCGACGACGACGAGGTGGCGGCCCGCATCGCCGCGGGCTTCTCGCAGCGCTACGGCGTCGAGCTGACCGTGGGCGGCGCCCACTGGTCGCTGTGGCCGGTGCCCGTGCTGGCGCTGTCCGAGCTGGCGACCGACCAGCCGCAACCCATCACGCTGCGCCGCGTGAGCGTGCGGCTGCACCTGTGGCCGCTGCTGCTGCGCCGCGAGGTGGCCATCGACGAGATCGCGCTCGAGAGCCTGGTGCTGCCGCGCGCCTCGGTGCGTGCCTTTCGGGACAAAGGCCCCGAGCCGCAGGAAAGCGAGCGCATCGTGCCGCTGCCCGCGCCCTGGACCCTGGCGGCCGTGCCGGTGGAGCGCGTGCGCTGGCGCGACGTGGTCTGGATCGACCGCCGCGACATCGCGCTGGCCTACGACGGCGAGGTGGCCTTCGACGACAACTGGCGCCCTCGCGAGCTGCGTCTGGAGCGCGCCGGCGCCGCATCGCCCGTGCGCCTGCGGCTGGACCGCGAGGGCACGGAAGACCGCTGGCGCACCCGCATCGACGCCGGGGGCGGCACGTGGAACGGTGAATCGCGGCTCGAGGTGCTGCCCGAGGGGCGGGGCTTGCGCGTGTCGGCCGAACTCGACCCGCGGCAGGTCGACATCGAGCCGCTGGTGCAGGCCTTCGGGCGCCGCTCGGCGGTGGCGGGCAAGGTCTCGGGCCACACCTCGCTGGTGGCCGAGGCCCGCGAGGTGGGCGCGCTGATGCGCGGCCTGCACACGCGCACGACCTTCTCGGTGCAGCCCGCCACGCTGACCCGCCTCGACCTGGCCAAGGCCGTGACCACCGCCGGCATCAGCCGCGGCGGCACCACGGCGCTGGACGAGCTCACGGGCACGCTCGACACCCAGGGCACCGAAGACGGCATCGTGATGCGCTACACGAATCTCAAGGCGCGCTCGGGCGTGCTCACCGCGAGCGGCAACCTGCGGCTGTTCAACCGGCAGATGTCGGGCGAGATGGCGGTGGACCTGGTCGATGGCGTGGTCGGCGTGCCGCTGAAGATCGGCGGCAGCGTGGCCGAGCCCGAGGTGTCGATGACCGGCGGCGCGCTCGCGGGGGCGGCGGTCGGCAGTGCGGTGCTGCCGGGGGTGGGCACGGCGATCGGGGCGCGCGTGGGGCAGCAGGTGGAGAAGCTGTTCGGTGGGGATGAACCGGCGAAGAAGAAGACGCCACCGAAACCCTCTGCATCGCAGCGCTGACTCGCTGGTTGCCGTCGCGTTCAGGGCGCGTGCCCAGGCCACCGGGTACTTCCCTCCGCGAATGTCCCCCGGCCTGCGGCCTCCTCCTTGATTTCGCTGCGGGAAGCACCCAGTGTCCTGGGCACGGGAAGCGGCAGCGGTGTGCGGCCGATCAACGACTGCACTGAACACGCTCACGTCGATGGGGTGCCTTGCGCAGCGAAATTAAGGAGGAGGGCGAAGCCCGGGGGACATTCGCGGAGCAAGGTGCCCCGTCGGCGGGAGCGTCGCCCTGAACAGCGCTTCCAGCCATCAGGAGAACGCCTTGATCACCGCCGGCACCGTCAGCACCGCCGTGTAGTAGCCCATGAACTGCACGCCCGTGTTGAAGCCGATGGCACGCGACAGCAGCCCGCCGAGCAGGCCCATCGTCAGGATCACCAGCAGGCCGAGCAGCTGGCCTTCCCACACGCTGATCACCACGATCAACCCGACGAAGGTCGCGATGATCGCTTCGTGGCTCACCTTGCGCGACACGAACAACGCCGCGCGGCGCGCGAAGTTCATCGTGAAGGGGTAGGCCACCAGCGCCGCGAGCACCACGGCCAGCATGCCGTAGCCCAGGAACTCCCAGTGGTTCAGCAGGTTGTGCAGGTTGTGCGTCTGGCCCGTGGCCGAGTCGATGGTGAACACCGGCGGTGCGTTGAACAGCGGCGCCGCAGGGCCGGCCGCCACGGGGCTCAGCGGCAGGCCGATGGCGATCAGCGGGATCAGCGCTTCGGCGATGTAGGTGGCCTCGGTCACGCCGTTGCGCGCGGCCAGCGTGGTGGTGAGGCGGTGGTACGCATGCTTGATGCGCGAGCCGACCAGCTCGCCCAGCACCACCGTCATCGCCACGGGGCTGAACACGAAGGTGGCGCTGGAGATCGCGGCGGTCGCGAAGGTCCACTTCACCTGGCCGCGGTCGAGCACCTTGAACGGGTTGGGAAAGTAGCCCGACCAGCCCTTCACGTCCGGCGCGAGCGAGAAGGTGCGGACCTTGTCGCGCTTCATGCGCGCACGCGCCGCGGGCGAGATCACCGAGAACAAATCGGCCACCAGTGGCCCGATGGCGATGCCCAGGAAGTAGCTGATGCTGAGCTTCACGCCGTACTTGCCGGTGAGCGCCTGCAGCGCCACGATCACCATCACGAAGGGCACCAGCGTGGCGACCGAGGCCCAGCGTCCGCTCGAGAAGTAGGCAATGGCCACGGCCGCCACCACGAAGATCCACGGCGCCGCCTTGGTGATGGCCGCGCCGTACGGCGCCAGCAGCACCGCGAACAGCACGGCCAGCGGCACCGCGAGAAAGGCCGCGATGATCGCGCCCGACACCATCTTGCGCAGCGCGATGTGCGGCACGCCCAGGTTGCGCAGCACGTTGGCGTCCTGCAGCAGCGGCGTGGCCATGGTGTCGCCCGGAATGCCCAGCAGCGCGGTGGGCACCGCGTGCGTCATGTGCTTGGCCACGGCGGCGGCCAGGAAGAAGGTGAACACGCCTTCGGGCGGCACGCCCAGCAGCACCACCAGCAAGGTGAGCGGTGCGAGCGTGGTGGTTTCGTCGGTGCCCGAGACGAGGCCGATGGCCGCGAACACGATGGCGCCCACGAGGCCCATGCCGGTGGCGACGAGGATCTGGTTGAAGAGGGCGGCGTCGATCACGAGGCGGCTCCTTCGGCGGCCTTGGCGGCCTGGGGCTTGTACGACGCGAACAGCTCGTAGATCTCGAGCTCCTTCATCTCGCGCACCACCACGGGCGGCAGGTCGTCCACCGAGCCCAGGTCGCCGTGCTCGGCGGCCAGTTCGGCCAGCACCTCCTCGCGCCAGCGCGGATCGGCGGCGGTGCCTTCGACCACTTCGCGCTTGGGCGTGAAGAGCTTCGCGCAGATCACGCCCGAGACCACGCAGCCGCCCAGGCCCGCGAGCATCGCGTAGGCGCGCGCCAGTTCGGGCGTGCTCACCACGCTCGCGAGCACGCGGCTCGCCACGAGGTAGCCCGTGAGGCTCACCGCGACGCCGATCGCGATCGACCACGCGAGGTGGCCCAGGTCGGCCGTGTCGCCCCATATCTCCACCAGCCGCCAGCGGGCGGGCGTTGCACTGTCTGCGTTCATTCGAGTTGTCTCCGTCTGTGGTTGTGTGACGGCCGCGTGCGCGACCGCCGCGGTGTCGGCCGCGGACCGTGGTGCGGGAGGCTCCCGCGTTGCTTACTTCTTGCGCAGCGCGTCGAGCAGCGCCACGGCGCGGTCGGTGCGCACGTCGTGCTCGGCGGCCATCTGTCTGGCGATGGCGTCGATCTCGTCGCCGGTGGCGCCCGCGACGAGCGCGATGTTGCGGGCGTGCAGCGCCATGTGGCCGCGCTGGATGCCTTCGGTGGCGAGCGCGCGCAACGCGCCGAGGTTCTGCGCGAGGCCGACGGCCACGGCGACCTCGCCGAGCTCCTGCGCCGACTTCACGTCGAGGATCTTCAGCGCGAGCCGTGCGAGCGGGTGCGTCTTCGTCGCGCCGCCGACGAGGCCCACGGGCATCGGCATCTCGATGGTGCCGACCAGCGCGCCGCCCGCGTCCTTCTCCCACGTGGTGAGCGAGGTGTAGCGTCCGCTGCGGCAGGCGTACGCATGCGCACCGGCTTCCACCGCGCGCCAGTCGTTGCCGGTCGCGACGATCACCGGATCGATGCCGTTCATGATCCCCTTGTTGTGCGTCGCCGCGCGGTAGGGGTCGATGGCCGCGAAGGTGTAGGCGTCGATCACGCCCTCGACCACCTCTTCGCCGCTGCGCTCGCGCGTGGCCAGCACAGAGGGTGCGAGCCGCACGCGCGCACGCGCCAGCCGCAGGTCCGCCAGGTTCGACAGGATGCGCAGGCGCACCGTGCCGCCCGTGAGTTTCTCGACCAGCGGCGACACCGCCTCGGCCATCGTGTTGACGGTGTTCGCGCCCATCGCGTCGCGCACGTCGACGATCAGGTGCATCACCACCATCGCGCCGCGCGGCGTGTCGCCGAACACGTGCACCTCGATGTCGCGGCAGCCGCCGCCCAGGCCGATCAGCACCTTGTCGCGGCTGTTCGCCACGGCCAGGATCTCGTCGCGCGCACGCAGCAGCGCGAGCCGCGCACCGTACGGGTCGGTGATGCCGATCACCTGCACCTGCGCGCGCATCAGCGGGCCGGTGCTCGAGGCCTCGAAGCCGCCGCCTTCGCGCGCCAGCTTGGCCATGAAGGAGGCGGCGGCGACCACCGAGGGCTCTTCCACCGCCATCGGCACGAGGTAGTCGCGCCCGTTCACGGTGAAGTTGCCGGCCACGCCCAGCGGCAGCTCGAAGGTGCCGATCACGTTCTCGATCATGCCGTTGGCGCGCTCCACGCCCAGCGCGCCGGGCTGGGCGAGCAGCGCCACCTCGTCGTCGGTGAGCGCGGCGGCCTGTGCGATGTGGGCCAGGCGTTGGGCGGGCGTGAGTGCGCGGAAATTGGGAATGCGGGAATCGGCGGCCATCGGTGCGTGTCTCTTCGGAAGGTGAATTCGGGAGCAGGCAATTTAGGCCGGCTGTACCGCCCGCGGAAGGCACAGTTTGGCGGGACAGTGCGGACAGTGGTGCGCCGCCACGCCTCGCTGTGTCACAGTCCAAACCCATGACCACGATCGCCGATTCGCTCGCCGACACCCTCGCGCGCCAGATCGCGAGCGGCGCCTACAAGGCCGGCGACAAGCTGCCCTCGCTGCGCGAACTCGCGCAGCTGCACGGCTATGCCAAGAACACCGTGGTGGCCGCCTTCGAGCTGCTGGTGTCGCGCGGCCTCGTCGAGCCGCGGCGCGGGTCGGGCTACTACGTGCTGGCGCAGGCCACGGCCACGCCCAAGCCCGCCGAGGACGACGCCGGCAGCCTCGGCCGCGCGATGGACATCGTGTGGCTCATGCGCGAGCAGCTCAAGACGCAGCCCGATGCAGTGGCGGTGGGCGACGGCTTTCCGCCCGTCGAATGGCTGGCCGACGTGCGGCTGGACAAGTACCACCCGAAGGTCGTGCGCACGGGGCTCGGTGCGCTGTTCCGCTACGGCAGCCGCTTCGGCTATGCGCCGCTGCGCGACCACCTCGTGCGCAAGCTCGCGGACTTCGGCATCGGCGCCGAGCCGCGGCAGATCGTGCTCACGCACGGCGCCAACGAGGCGATGGACATCGTCATCCGCTACTTCGTGCCGCCCGGCGGCAAGGTGCTGGTCGACGACCCGGGCTACTACCCGCTGTTCGGCAAGCTCAAGCTCGCGGGCGCGCAGATGCTCGCGGTGCCGCGCCTGGCCGACGGGCCCGACCTCGAGGTGCTGGAGCAGCTGCTCATCGCCGAGCGGCCGCGCCTGTTCTTCACGCAGTCGCTCGCGCACAACCCCACGGGCTCCGACATCTCGCCGGCCAAGGCCTTTCGCGTGCTGCAGCTGGCGCAGAAGTACGACCTGCTGATCGTCGAGAACGACCCGCTGGCCGACTTCAAGCCCACGGCGCTGCCGCGGCTCTCGGCGCTCGACCAGTTGGAGCGCACGATCTACATCGGCAGTTTTTCCAAGTCGTTCTCGGCCGCGCTGCGCGTGGGCTTCATCGCCTGCGGCGCCGACCTGGCGAGCGACCTCGCCGACCTGAAGGCGCTGATCCACGTGAGCAGCTCGGAGTACAGCGAGCGCACGGTCGACGTCATCCTGAGCGAGGGCCACTACCAGCGGCACCTCAAGCGGCTGCAGCAGCGGCTGGGCGAGGCCACGCGCGACGCGCTGAAGCTGTTCGACGCGGTGGACGCCGAGGTCTTCGCGCGCAGCCCGCAGTCGCTCTACATCTGGGCCGCGCTGCCCGGCGTGGACGACTCGCTGGCCTTCGCGAAGGAGCTGCTGCCGCGCAAGATCGTGATGGCGCCGGGGCGCATCTTCAGCGTCGATTCGACGCAGGTCTCGCGCTGGTCGCGCTTCAATGTCGGCGCCATGGCCGACCCGCGTTTTGCCAAGGCGCTGCGCACCGCGTTGCGGCGGCGCGCCTGAACTAGCCCTTGAAGGTGCCGTGCCGGCCCGCGCCGCCGGCAAAGCGCGCGGCGCCGGCCTCGCCCTCGGCCGCGACGATCGGCACGCCCTGCGCGCCTTCGCGGCGCAGCGCCTCGGCCAGCGGCAGGTCCCACTGTTCGAAGGCGGAGCGGCGGTCGGCCAGCATGCATTGCTGCGGAAAGGCGGCGATCTGCCGCGCCAGTTCCTGCGCGGCGGCGAGCGCGCCGCCCGGCGGCGTGGTGCGGTTCACGAGGCCCATCGCCAGCGCCTCGACCGCGCCGACGGGGCGGCCCGTGAGGATCAGGTCGAGCGCGCGCCCCATGCCCACGAGGCGCGGCAGCCGCACGGTGCCGCCGTCGATCAGCGGCACGCCCCAGCGGCGGCAGAACACGCCGAACACCGCGTCGTCGTCGGCCACTCGCAGGTCGGCCAGCAGCGCGAGTTCGAGGCCGCCCGCGACCGCGTAGCCGTTCACCGCCGCGATCAGCGGCTTGGACAGCGCCATGCGTGTCGGGCCCATCGGGCCGGTGCCGCCGCCATCGGGGTCGAGCTCATTGCGGCGCGCCGGATCACCGACCGCGCCCAGGTCGGCGCCCGCGCAGAAATGGCCGCCCGCGCCCGTCAACACGGCCACGCGCAGCGCGTCGTCGGCCTCGAAGCGTTCGAAGGCCGCGCGCAACGCGGCGGCCACCACGCCGTCCACGGCGTTGCGTTTGTCGGGACGGTTCAGCGTGAGTGTGCAGACGGGGCCGTCCGCTTCGAAGGTCACGCAGGGTGGGGTGGACATGGGCGGCGTCTCCGGGAAGTTGAAATGGCGGGTGGCCCGGCCATCGTAGAAAACATTCCCGGGTTCTCCAACCCCGCCGCGTTCAGGTGGCGCGGATCACGTCCGCATCGCCCGGCGCCGGCGCATGCAGCCGCGCCACCTCGGCCGCGCGCCGCGTGAGCACCGCGCGCTGGTTGATGTAGCCCTTGTCGGTGATCTCGCCCGCATCGAGGCTGGGCGGTTCGGCCAGCACCAGCGCGCAGGCCGGGCACTGCGACGAGCCCGCGCCTTCGTCGCGCAGGGCGCGCAGCACCCCGGCGATGCGCGCGGCCAGGGCTTCGGGCGCGAGCGCGGCGCCTTGCGGGCTGGCGAACACCAGCATGCCGATCGCGTCGCGGTCGTGGCCCGTGAGCACGATGTCCTGCACATGCGGCGCCAGCAGCGACACCAGTTTCACGCGCAGCGTGCCCACCGACACCCAGGTGCCGGTCGAGAGCTTGAAGTCTTCCGCCACGCGGCCGTTGAAGATCACGCCCTGCGTCGGGTCGCCGGGGTTCGCCAGAAAGCCGGCGTCGCCGATGCGGTAGTAGCCCTCGGCGTCGAAGGCGCTGGCGGTCTCGCGCGGTGCGTCGCGGTAGCCGGGGAACACCGAGACGCCCTTGACGCGCATCTCCAGCTTCTCGCCGTTGGGCACGAACTTCAGCTCCAGCCCCGGCAGCGGCGCGCCGATGCAGCCGGCGCCGTCGAGCTGCCAGTGCGCCGAGGTGATGGCGGGCGAGGTCTCGGTGGCACCCCACGAGGTCGTGAGCCACAGCGGGCGCGCGGGCCGCACGCGCCGCGCCACGGCTTCGAGGCGCTGCCAGGTCGAAGGCGCCAGCGCGGCCGCCGCGTAGAAGGCCAGGCGCAGCCGCGAGAGCACTTCGGCGGCGAGTGCGTCGTCGGCTTCGAGAAAAGGCAGCAGCATGTCGAAGCCGCGCGGCACGTTGAACAGCAGCGTGGGCTTCACCTCGCGCAGGTTGCGCACGGTCTTCTCGATCAGGCCCGGCGCGGGCCGGCCTTCGTCGATGTAGAGCGCGCCGCCGTGGCACAGCACCATGTGCAGGTTGTGGTTCGCGCCGAAGGTGTGGCTCCACGGCAGCCAGTCGACCAGCACGGGCTTCTCTTGCGACAGGAAGCGCCAGGTCTGCGCCATCATCTGCTGGTTGGCGCACAGCATGCGGTGCGTGTTGATCACCACCTTGGGCTGGCCGGTGGAACCGGAGGTCAGCAGGTACTTGGCGTGCGTGTCGGGGCCCACGGCGGCGAAGGCCTGCATGACGGCGGGTGTTTCCTTCGCGTCGAGCAGTTGGTCGAAAGCCAGCGCGCCCGGATGCGTGTTGGCATTGCGGCTGAACACGGTGACTGCCTCGATGTCGCTGCCTGCGAGCGATGCGCCGTACACCTTCGCGTCGGACGCGTAGACCAGCGCAGGTTGCAGCGCCTGCAGCATGCCGTGCAGCCGCGATGGGTCTTTGGTCATGCGCGAGTAGGCGCTCGACAGTGAACACGCCGTGCGGCCGATGTGCATCGTCGCGAGCATCAGAACGGCGTGGTCGATGGCGTTGTCCGAGAGGATCACGACCGGTCGCCCCGGCGGCAGGTTCAGGTCGAGCAGGCCCTGCGCCACCGCGCCGACGGCTGCGCGCAGCGCGCGGTAGTCGAGCGTGCGCCAGCCTTCGCCGGTTTCGTCGCGCTCGGCAAAGGCCAGCGCATCGGGCGTCTCGCGCGCCCAGCGCTCGATCCATTCGCCGATGCAGCGCGCATACGGCTGCAGCACCGTCGGCGAGCGCAGCACGAACGAGCCGTCGTCGAAGTCGATGCGCACCGTGCGGGGCGGTGCGACCAGGGTGTCGTCGAGAAGGAAGTCGGTCATGTCAATCCAGCGTACCCGTCTCGGCCTTGGCGCGAATCAGGTTCAACAGCAGGGTGTCGCGCGCGGCTTCGAGGTCGGCGGTGTGGCGCGTGCCCAGGGCGTCGTCCACGCCTTGCACCACTTGCTGCTTTAGCTCGGCCGTCATCGACGGTGCTCCCAGGTCCTTCCACCAGTCTTCGATCGGACCGCCCAGGTGCGCCAGCAGGTGCGCGATGCCGCCCGCGCCGCCCGAGAGGTGCAGGTTCATAAACGGCCCCATCACGGCCCAGCGCAGGCCGGGGCCGTGCGCGATGGCGGTGTCGATGTCGGCCACGCTCGCCACGCCTTCGTTGACGAGGTGAAACGCCTCGCGCCACAGCGCGGCCTGCAGCCGGTTCGCGATGTGGCCTTTCACCTCGCGCTTCACGTGGATCGGCCGCTTGCCGATGGCGGCGTAGAAGGCCATCGTGCGGGCGATGGTGCCGGGCGAGGTCTGCTCGCCGCCGATCACCTCCACCAGCGGAATCAGGTGCGGCGGGTTGAACGGATGCCCCAGCACCACGCGCTGCGGGTGCGCACAGCCCGACTGCACGCCGCTGATCGCAAGGCCCGACGAGCTCGACGCGAGGACCGTCTCCGGCGGCGCGGCCGCGTCCATGCGGCGGAACAGGTCGATCTTGAAATCCATGCGCTCGGGGCCGTTCTCCTGCACGAAGTCGGCCACGGCCACGGCGTCTTCCAGGCTGTCGTGAAAGCGCAGGCGATCGACCGAGGCGCCTTCGGCCAGACCGAAGCGTTCCAGCGTCGGCCAGTGCTGCGCCACGGCGGCGCGCAGCCGGTCTTCGGCGCCGGGCGAGGGGTCGGTCGCGTTCACGTCGAGCCCGTGCGCGAGGAAGTGCGCGACCCAGCTGGCGCCGATCACGCCGGTGCCGACGACGGCGACGCGCTTCACGTCGGTGGTGAGGTTCATGCCGATTTCCACCGCGCGCAGCGGCTCTCCGTCTTGGTGGTCCACGCGGCTTCGCCGGGGATGTTCTCGATCACCTTGTAATAGTCCCACGGCTCCTTCGACTCGGCCGGCGTCTTCACCTGCATGAGGTGCATGTCGTGCACCATGAGGCCGTCGTCGCGCAGCCAGCCGCCCTTGACGAACATGTCGTTGAACTTGGTCTTGCGCAGCTGCGCCATCACCCTGTCGGCGTCGTCGCTGCCCGCGGCCTTCACGGCCTGCAGGTACTGCAGCGCGGCGGAGTAGTCGCCGGCATGGAAGGAGGAGGGCATGCGCTTGTGCTTGTCGAAGAAGCGCCGCGCCCAGGCGCGCGACTCGGGGCTCTGGTTCCAGTACCAGCTGTCGGTGAGGTACATGCCCTGCGAAGCCTTCAGGCCCAGCGCGTGCACGTCGTTGATGGTGATGATCATGCCGGCGAGTTTCATGTTCTTGCTGATGCCGAACTCCGCTGCCGACTTGATGGCGTTCACCGTGTCGCCGCCCGCGTTGGCCAGGGCCAGCACCTGCGCCTTCGAGCTCTGCGCCTGCAGCATGAACGACGAGAAGTCGCTCGCGCCCAGCGGGTGCTTCACCGAACCCGCCACCGTGCCGCCGCTGGCCTGCACGGTCTTGGTGGCGTCGCTCTGCAGCGCGGCGCCGAAGGCGTAGTCGGCCGCCACGAAGTACCAGCTCTTGCCACCGGCCTTGACCACCGCGCTCGCGGTGCCGCGCGCCATGGCCACCGTGTCGTAGGCGTAGTGCACGGTGTAGGGCGAGCAGTACTCGTTGGTGAGGCTGGACGCGCCCGAGCCCACCACGAAGTACGGCTTCTTCTTGTCGGCCGCCACGCCGGCCATGGCAATGGCCGCGCCCGAGTTCACGCCGCCGATCAGCATGTCGACCTTGTTCACGTCGAACCATTCGCGCGCCTTGGCAGCGGCGATGTCGGGCTTGTTCTGGTGGTCGGCCGTGACCAGCTCGATCTTCTTGCCATTGATGGCGCCGCCCATGTCGGCGATGGCCATGCGGATCGCCTCGGCGCCGGCCGGGCCGTCGTAGTCGCGGTAGATGCCCGAAATGTCGCTGATGAAGCCGATGCGGATGGTGTCGTCGGACACCTGGGCGAAGGCGCTCGATGCAAAGAGGGCGCCGAGCGCGAGGGCCAGGGCGGTGCGGGGAATGTTCATGTGCGGTGTCTCCGTTCGTTGTCGTTGTCGTTGTTGTCTGTCTTCAACCGAGCGCGAACTCGGGCCGCGGGCCGCCCACGCGCGGCAGGCCCATGATCTGGCGCGCCTCGGCCGGCGTGGCCACTTCCATGTCGAGCTCGCGGATCACGCGCACGATGCGCTCGGTGAGCTGCACGTTGGTGGCGAGTTCGCCGTGACGGAAGTAGAGGTTGTCTTCCAGCCCCACGCGCGCATGGCCGCCCAGCAGCAGCGCCGCCACGTTGGCCTCGAGCTGCGACATGCCGATGCCGCTCACGCCGAAGATGGCGCCCTTGGGCAGCGTGTCGACCATCATCTGCAGGTTGCGCGGCGAGTACGGCATCGCGTTCTGGAAGTTGCGGTGCACGTTCATCACCAGGTTGACGAAGTAGGGCTCGTCGTCATGGCCTTCCTCGATCAGCGTGGTCGTGTCCTGCAGGATGTGCGTGGGGCTGAACACCTCCCACTCGGGCTTGATGCCGCGTGCCTTCATGCCGGCGGCCAGCTCGCGCCCGCGCGTGATCGGCGTGTCCATCAGGATCTGCTTGCCCTCGAAGCTCAGGTTGAGCGTGGTGGCGTCCAGCGTGCACATCTCGGCGCCGGCGTCCATGCCCTTGATGCGCTCTTCCCACGCGATCTCCCAGCGGTCGCCGGCCAGCGGCTTCACCATGTCGCCGTGCACGCCGCCGCCGGTGGAGTTGTTCAGCACGATGTCGCTGCCGGCCGCGCGGATGCGGCTGTTGATGTCGCGGTACACCTCGGCGTTGCAGGTGGCGCCGTCGTCGGGGCGGCGCGCGTGGATGGCGACCACGCTGGCGCCGGCGTTCCAGCAGCGCAGCACGTCGGCGGCGATCTCGGCGGGCTGGGTGGGGAGGTGGGGGTTCTGCGACTTGTGCGCCATGCCGCCGGTGGGGGCGATGGTCACGATCACTTTGCGCTTCGACATGCTCGGGGCTCCTGGGGTCGGTCGTTCGGTCAGTCAGTCAGGGGGGCGCGCCATTATTTTTTGTGATGCGTTCGTACTCAGTCATCGCGACGACATTCAGGGGCAGGGTTTACGCGGCGCCAGCCGCTAAAGTTGCCCCTGCGCCGTTGCGCACACAAGGAACCTCTCCATGAAATTTCTGCCCCTCGTGCTGGCCGCCGCGGCCGCGTTCACCGCCCTCGGGGCCGCCGCGCAACCCGCCGGCCCCGCCACCTGCGACGCCAAGCGCGAAGCCATCGGCCGCGACATCGAGATGGCCAAGTCCAAGGGCCAGAAGCAGCGCGTGCGCGGGCTCGAAACGGCGCTGGCCGAAGTGAACCGCAACTGCACCGACGCCAAGCTGGCGGCCGAGCACCAGAAGCGCATCCGCGCCCAGGAGCGCAAGGTGGCCGAGCGCGAACGTGACCTGCGCGCAGCCCAGGAGAAGGGACGCGCCAGCAAGATCGCCGACCGCGAGAAGAAGCTGCACGAGGCGCAGGCCGAGCTGCAGCAGCTCAAGGGCGCGCGGTAAATAAAAAAGACGGCATGCCCTCGACCAAGCCGGCGATCCCCGCGGCCTCCCTGACCATTCCCCAGCTGCTGCAGGGCTCGGCCTGGTTCCCGCTGCTCGACGTGGGCGCGGGCGAGCGCGTGCTCGACGAGATGCGCGAGGTCGAGGTGGCCGCCGGCGCCGCGCTGTGCCGGCGCGGCGACACGCCGCTGCACTGGTACGGCACGCTCGAAGGGCTGCTCAAGTGGTCGATCACCTCCAGCGACGGCCGCTCGGTCACGCTGGGCGGGCTGTCGGTGGGCAGCTGGTTCGGCGAAGGCACGCTGCTGCGCGCCGTGCCGCGCTCGGCCGACATCATTGCGCTTCGGCCCAGCCGCGTGGCGCAGCTGCCGCTGGAGACCTTCGAGTGGCTGCACCGCACGCAGCGCGGCTTCGATCACTTTTTGCTGCAGCAGATCAACGAGCGGCTGCACTGGTTCATGGGCAGCTACGCCGCGCACCGCCTGCTCGACGCCGACAGCCAGGTGGCGCGCGCGCTGGCCGGCCTGTTCCACCCGTGGCTGCATCCGGGCAGCGAGCCGCATCTGCAGACTTCGCAGGAAGAGATCGCCAACCTGTCGGGCGTGTCGCGCCAGCGCTGCAACGCGGCGCTGAACCGGCTGAAGGAGGCCGGGTTCCTGCACATCGAGTACGGCGGCATCACCGTGACCGACCTCGAAGGCTTGCGCCGCTTCATCCAGGAGTGAATGACTCCCTCTCCCCGAGGGGAGAGGAAGCCGGGCCGCTCAGCGCTTGTGGTGCGACGCCGCCAGCTCGTACACCGGCGTGTCGAACCCTTCCATGCGCGCCTTCAGCTGCAGCGCCAAAAACTGCGAGTAGTGGCGCGACTGGTGCAGGTTGCCGCCGTGGAACCACAGGTTGTTGACCTGGGTCGGCTTCCACATGTTGCGCAGCTCGCCTTCCCACGGACCCGGGTCCTTCGGCGTGTCGGAGCCCAGGCCCCAGCACTTGCCGACCTTGTCGGCGGTCTCGGGCGAGATCAGGTCGGCCAGCCAGCCGTTCATCGAGCCGTAGCCCGTGGCGTACACCAGCAGGTCGGCCGGCAGCTCGGTGCCGTCGGTGAGCGTGACCGAGCGTTCGTTCACGCGCTCGATGTTCACGCCGCTCTTGAGGTGGATGCTGCCGTTGGCCACCAGTTCCGAGGCGCCCACGTCGATGTAGTAGCCCGAGCCGCGCCGCAGGTACTTCATGAACAGGCCCGAGCCGTCCACGCCGAAGTCGAGCAGGAAGCCGGCCTTCTCCAGCCGCGCGTACAGGTCGGCGTCGCGCTTCTTCATCTCCTCGTACACCGGGATGTGGAAGGTGTGCATGATCTTGTAGGGCACCGAGGCGAAGATCAGGTCGCCCTTGTGGTGGTCGATGCCGCTCTTCACCGCCTGCTCGGAATACAGCCCGCCCAGCGCCAGCTCCATGAGCGACTGCGAGGGCGCGATGTGCGTGGACGAGCGCTGCACCATCGTCACGTCGGCGCCGTGCTCCCACAGCGCCGCGCAGATGTCGTGCGCCGAGTTGTTCGAGCCCAGCACCACGCACTTCTTGCCGGCGTAGGCCTCCGGCCCGGGGTGCTGGCTGGAGTGGTGCTGGTCGCCCAGGAAGTTCTCGGCGCCCGCCACCTTCGGCACGTTCGGATAGCCCGACACGCCGAGCGCGAACACCAGCTGCTTCGGGCGCAGCGTCACCGGCTTGCCCTCGCGCTCCACCTGCACCTCCCAGCGCTGCGTGGCCTCGTCGAAGCGCGCCTTGGTCGCGTTCGTGGAGCTCCAGTAGTTGAGCTCCATGATCTTCGTGTACATCTCGAGCCAGTCGCCGATCTTGTCCTTGGGCGCGAACACCGGCCAGTCGTCGGGGAAGGGCATGTAGGGCAGATGGTCGTACCAGACCGGATCGTGCAGGCACAGCGACTTGTAGCGCTTGCGCCAGGAGTCGCCGGCCTTGGCGTTGCGCTCCACGATGATCGTCGGCACGCCCAGCCGACGCAGCCGCGCCCCCAGCGCGATGCCGCCCTGGCCGCCGCCGATGATCACCACCTCGGGTTGCTCGGTGTAGCCCAGCGCGGCCTCTTCGTCGCGGCGCTTTTCGAGCCAGTTCTTGCGGCCCTTGTGCACGCCGTGCTCCGCGCCCTTGATGCGGTTGTCGCCGGTCTTTTCCTCGAAGCCCTTCAGCTCCGTCATGGTGGTGAGCAGCGTCCAGGCCTTGCCATCGCGCAAGCGAAGATGGCCGCGCCCGCGCGCCACGCGCGTCTCGAAGCCGAACCACGCATCGACCACGCCGTCGGCCTCGGTCGCCTCGCCTTCGAGCGCGAAGGCCGTGGGCTGCGTGTCGGCCAGGCGCGCCTGCAGCATCGCGCGGATGGCGCCCGCGCCTTCCTGCGTGCGGATGTTCCAGGTGAAGGCGACGAGGTCGCGCCAGTAGCTGTCGGCCTCGAACAGCGAGACGGCCGCATCGATGTCGCCGCGTGCGAGCGCGGCGGCGAAGTCGGCCAGCCATTGGGCGGCGGCCCGGGTGGGGCCGGTGGTCGGGTCTGTCATTGCATGTCTCCGTTGTGTCGTTGAACGAATCGAATCGAATCGCGGCGCGGCAAGGCGCACGCGGGGTTCGTGGCGCAGCTTTCGTGCCGTGCGGAAGGCGACGAAGAATCAAGGGGTTGGCGGGGGTTTTGTCGCAGGTGCCTGTCGCTGTCTCACCGAGACTGAGACGATGCATGAGAATTTGAACGACGTATAAAATTGGACGACGTTCAAATTCAAGGGCCCCGAACCGTGACCGAACCAGAACCCCCCGGCCGCCGCGAACGCCGCCGCACCCAGACGCTCGACCACGTCGCCGCCACCGCCATGCGCCTGTTCGAAGCCCAGGGCTACGACGCGACGACGATGGAGCAGATCGCGCAGCAGTCCGACGTGGCCAAGGGCACGCTCTACAACCACTTCCCGACCAAGGAAGCGATCCTGGCGCACTGGGTGCACCTCGAGCTCGTGGTCGATGCGCAGCGCCTGCACGAGGCCATCGACCCGAAGGCCGGTTTCACGGCGCAGCTCACTGGCCTGCTCGATGCCTCGGCCGAATGGTCCGAGCGCTACCGCGCCTACCTGCTCGACTACTTCCGCTTTCGTTTTCTCAACATCGAGAGCGAACTCGGCGGCGGTGACCGCGGCACGCCGCGCGACCTGTCGGGGCTGTTCGAGGCGCTCATCGCCGCCGCCCAGCAGGCCGGCACGCTGCGCACCGATGTGCCGGCCGCGCACCTCGCGAGCCTGCTGCACCACCTGTACTTCGGCGCGCTGATGCGTTGGCTCACGCTGCCCGGCCTCGTGCTGCGCGACGAGTTCGCGGTGGTCGTCGACCTCTTCGTCGGCGGCGCGCGCACGGCCCCGAAGCCACCCGCTGCAAGGAGGCGCGCCCCATGAAACTCGCCGTGCTCACCTACGGCACCGAGGGCGACGCCCGCCCGCTCGCTGCGCTGTGCCGCGCGCTGGACGACGCGGGCCATGCGTCGGTGCTGCTGGCGGACGCCACCACGCTCGGCGCGGCCGAACGGCTCGGCGTGCGTTCGCAGGCGCTGGCCGGCGACATCCGGCAGGCGCTCGGCGGTGTCATCGCGCAAGGCGACAAGCCGGCTGCCGCCGCCAAGGCGCTCGCGGACATCGCCAATGCCAACGCCACGCCCTGGCTGCGCCAGACCGTCGAGACCGCGCAGGGCTGCGACGCGATCGTCTGCGCGGGGCTCGCGGCCTTCGTGGGCCTGTCGGCGGCCGAGGCGTTGGGCGTGCCGGCCATCGGCGCGGGCATGTTCCCGCTCACGCCGACGGCCGCCTTCGCCTCGCCCTTTCTGCCGCCTGCCCGCGTGCCGCGCTTTTTGAACCGCGCGAGCCACCACCTCGTCAACGGGCTGCTCTGGCGCGCCTTCCGGCCGGCCGTGAATGCCGCGCGCGCCGAGGTCTGCGGCCTGCCGCCGCGGCGGCGCCTGTGGACCACGCATCCCGTGCTCTACGGCTACTCGCCGAGCCTGCTGCCGCGCCCGGCCGACTGGCCCGCCAACGCGACGGTGTGCGGGCAGTGGCTCGCGCCCGCGCCCGACTGGCAGCCACCGACGGCGCTGCGCGACTTTCTCGCGGCCGGCGAGGCGCCCGTCTACATCGGCTTCGGCAGCATGACGGGCTTCGACAAGGCGCGGCTGCTCGCGGCCCTGGTCGACGGCGTGGCCGGCCGGCGCGCGGTGCTGCACCCCGGATGGAGCGGTCTGGATGTGCAGCAGTTGCCACCGAACTTCCACGCCATCGGCGACACGCCGCACGACTGGCTCTTTCCGCAGATGGCACTGGTGGTGCACCACGGCGGCTCGGGCACCAGCCACTCGGCCGCGCGCGCGGGCGTGCCCTCGGTGGTCGTGCCCTTCGCGGGCGACCAGGCGTTCTGGGCGCACCACCTCGCGCAGGCGGGCGCGGCACCGCCCGCGGTGGCGGGTGCCCGGTTCGGCGCCGACGACCTGGCACGCGGCATCGCGTTCGCGCACGACCCGCAGGTGCGCGCGCGGGCCCGGGCGATGGGCGAACGCATGCGCGCGGAAGACGGCCTGGGCACGGCCGTGCGCGCCGTCGAGCAGATCCTGAGGCGTTAGCCGCGCTGCGGCGCCACGATGCCGAAGCGCTTCATGTGGCGGTACGCGGTGGCGCGGCTGATGCCGAGCGCCTGCGCGGCCCGCGCCACATGCCAGCGGTGGCGCTGCAGCGCGTCGAGCAGGCGCGTGGCATCGGCGGCGCTGTCTTCATCGTCGACCGTGGAAGGCATGGCGTCGCGGTGGTCGAGCGACAGACGATGCGGCGCCAGGCGCAGCTCCTCGGGCGTGATGCTCGCGCCCGTGCAGAGCGCCAGCGCCAGTCGCAGCACATTGCGCAACTCGCGCAGGTTGCCCGGCCAGTCGTGCGCCATCAGCCGCAGCATTGCCGCCTCCGACAGCCGCGCGGTCGAGCCCATCGCCGCCGCCTCTTCATGGAACATCGCCTCGATCAGGTAGCGCCGGTCGCGTCGCGCGCGCAGCGGCGGCAGCTTCAGCACCGCGCCGCACAGGCGGTAGTACAGGTCTTCGCGAAAGCGCCCGGCCGCGACCAGCGCCGACAGGTCGCGGTGCGTGGCCGCCACCACCGCAAGGTCCACGCGCTGCGGCGACTCGGCGCCCAGCGGCAGCACCTCGCCTTCGGACAGCACGCGCAGCAGCCGCGTCTGCAGCGCCATCGGCATGTCGCCGATCTCGTCGAGAAACAGCGTGCCGCGGTCGGCCTGCGCGATCAGCCCCTTCATGCCCTTGGCGCGCCCGCCCGTGAAGCTGCCGGGCGTGTAGCCGAAGAGCTCGCTCTCGATCAGCGAATCGGGAATGGCCGCGCAGTTCACCGCCACGAAGGGCAGGGCCGCACGCCGGCTCGCGCCATGCAGCGCGCGCGCCAGCACCTCCTTGCCGCTGCCGGTCTCGCCCTCGACCAGCACATGGATGCCGCGGTCCACCAGGCGGCGCGCCTGCGCGATCAGTTGCTGCATGGCGGGGTCGTCCTCGCCCGCGATGCGTTCGAGCGGCGGCAAGCGGTCCGAAGGTTGGGGCGGCGGCGATGCGGGCGTCGTGACTGGTGAGCGCCGCAGGCGCGGCGCGATCAGCGAGGCGTGGTACTCGCCGCCGCCGGGCAGCAGCACCGTGTGCGCAAACGGCAGGGCCGACGCGCCGCCGTTGCCCAGCCGCCAGATCGCGTCCATCGGCAGGTGCAGCAGCTCCGACACCGCGCCGCCCAGCAGCGGTGGCTGGCGCCCCAGGAAGACCTCGCGCGCGCCCCCGTTGGCGCCCACCACCGTGCCGCCCTCGTCGAAGGCCAGCATCACTTCGCCTGCCACGTCGACCAGCCCGAAGGCGCTGCCAAGCCGCAGGATCCAGTGGCCGCGAAAGTGCCGCAGGAAGTCGGCGTCCTCGATCATCCGCGCGTAGATCGACACCAGGTGGCGCACCAGGTGCTGGCTCTCGCGCGCCTCGGGCGAACGCAGCGCCGACACGTCGAGGATGGCCGTGAGCTTGCCGCTGTGGTCGAACAGCGGCGCCGTCGTGCAGGTGAGCGCGATGTGCGTGGCGTCGAAGTGCTCGGTCTGGTGGCAGGTCATCGGCTGGCGCTCGACGAGGCAGGTGCCCACGCCGCAGGTGCCGGCGTGCGCCTCGTTCTAGTCGGCGCCCAGGTACAGGCCGGCGCGGCGCAGCTGGTCGTCCCAGGCCGGGTTGCCGATGTAGTCGACCGTGATGCCCTCGGCGTCGGTCAGCAGCACCATGTAGCCCAGCTCGGCCACGCGGCGGTAGATGTCTTCCATGCCCGCACGCGCGGCACGTAAAAAGTGTTCGAGCTGCTGCTGGTGCACGCGCACCTCCTGCGCCGGCAGGATGCGCGCGGGCGTCGGCCGGGACGGATCGAGCCCATGGTCGCGCACGCAGCGCGCCCATGACTTGTGCACCAGGCTCGCCGCCGGATCGGCCCGCAGCGCCGTGCCGGTGGCGATCGAATAGACGTTGTCGATGTGGCGCGATTGCAGGGACGTCATGCGCAGCCTCGTGCGTGGGTGGGCGCGGCACGGGGAGGGGCTGCGCAGCCGGACATGATTCGGCTGTCGCGCTGTCGCAGGACAGAGGTGAAACCCGGTGGAACGGACGTGTTACTCCCCCTCACATCGAGGGCAATGCGGCCCGGTCCGGCGCCATTCCTTCACTGCGGCGGCTTCGCACGGTCGGCCAGCCGCTTGCGGTACTCGGTGGTCGTCAGGCCCGCGAAACCCCAGTCGTCGGTGTCGATCTCCTCGATCACGATGTGCGTCCATTCCGGCGGCTTTTTCAGCACCCGTTCGAGCGTTTCCGTGAACTCGGCAATGACCTGGGTTTTCTGTTCGCGCGTGACGCCGTCGCGGGTGATCTTCAGGTTGATGAAAGGCATGGTGTGCTCCTTGGGTGAATGACTGAGGTGATTACCACTTGCCGGTGCTCATGCCGCCATCCACGGGCAGCACGATGCCGGTCGTGAAATCGGCGCTCGTGAGGTAGAGCACCGCATCGGCGATCTCCTGCACGGTCGCGATGCGGCCGGCGGGCGCCAGGCCGTTGAGGAAGCCGTGCTGCTCGGGCGTGTACAGCGGCGTGTCCACGATGCCGGGTGCCACCGCATTCACCTTGACGTTGTGCGGTGCGAGTTCGAGCGCCAGCGCGCGCGTCGCGGCATTGATGCCGCCCTTGATCAGCACCGGCAACACGGCCGGCACCTGCTGGTTCGGCTGCAGCGCGATGCTCGCCGTGATGTTGACGATGTGTCCCTGGCGGCGCGCAACCATGTGCTTTGCCGCGGCCTGCGAGGCGTAGACGAAGCCCTTGAGGTTGGTGGCCACCATGTGCTCGAGGTCGTCTTCGGTGTAGTCGACGAAAGGCTTCGCGTTGAAGATGCCCGCGTTGTTGACGAGCACGTCGACCTGGCCGAAGCGCGCCACGGCGCGGTCGACGAGCTGCTGCGCCGTGTCGCGGCGGCCGATGTCGCCCGCCACGCCGAGAAGGCGCGCCGGGTTGCCGAGCTGCTTCGCGGCGGCTGCGAGCCGCTCTTCGGTGCGCGCGTTCGCGACCACGTTGAAGCCGCGCGCGAGATACGCCTGCGCAAGGCCCAGGCCGATGCCGCTCGAGGCACCGGTGATGACCACGGTGAGGGAAGAGTTGTCCTGCATGTCGGTTCTCCAGGGAAGTTGATGACGTGGGGAGAACTGTATTGATGACAGCGAAACAGATAAATCACTAGACTCGAACTTCACTTGATACACAAGGTAATCAATCCATGCAGCGGCAGTTCGGCGACATCCTTCTGGGCAGCATCGAGTTGTTCTGCCTCGCTGCGGAGAGCGGCGGCTTCACCTCGGCGGCACTCGCCGCTGGTGTGACGCCGGCGGCCGTGAGCCGATCGATCTCCCGGCTCGAGAAGCGGCTGGGATTGCGGCTTTTCGTGCGCACCACGCGCAGCGTGCGGCTCACCGACGCGGGCCGCACCTACTTTGCACAGTGCCGACAGGCGCTGGCGCAGCTCGCCGAGGCCGAGCGCGAGGTGACGGGCCAGCAGGCGCTGCCTTCGGGCACGCTGCGCATCAGCGTGCCGACCACCTACGGCCACCACCGCATCCTGCCCTTGCTGCCGGCGTTTCGCGAACGCTTTCCCGACATCCGGCTGCACGTGCACCTGAGCAACCGCAACATCGATTTCGTGGAAGAGGGCTACGACATGGCTGTGCGCGTGCGGGCCCAGCCCGACTCCACGCTGATCGCGCGGCACCTCGAGGATGCGGACCTGGTCGTGGTCGCCACGCGCAAATACCTGCGGAAGGCCGGCACGCCGCGCACGCTGGACGATCTCGCCGCGCACGAGTGCATCCAGTTCGAGCTGCCCAGCAGTGGCCGCCGCATTTCGTGGCTCTTCAAGGAGAACGGCAAGGACCGCGAAGTCTTCGCGGACAGCGCCTACAGCTGTTCCGACGACGTGCTTGGCGGCGTCACGCTCGCGAAAAGCGGCGCCGGGTTGTTCCAGACCTACCGCTTCGTCGTGGAGAAGGAATTGGCGGACGGCTCGCTCGTCGAGGTGCTGAAGCCCTTCGCGGGCCGTTCGCGGCCCTACACGCTGCTGTACCCCGACGGGCGCCACGTGCCGCTGCGCATGCGGGTGTTCATCGATTTCCTGATGGCGCAGCGGACCGGGTGATGCCCGCCACGCGTGCTCACACGCCCAGCAGTTCCTCCAGCACCTTTGGCTCTGCCAGCAGATCGGCCGACGCCCCATGCCGCACGATCTGCCCCTTCTCCATCACCACCGCCAGGTCGGTGTGCGCGAGCACCTTGCGGTAGTCGCGGTCGACGATCAGCGTGGCGATGCCCGTCGCGCGGATCTCGCTGATCACGCGCCAGATCTCGGCCACGATCAGCGGCGCAAGGCCTTCGGTCGCTTCGTCGAGGATCAGGAGGCGCGGGTTGGTCATGAGCGCGCGGCCGATGGAGAGCATCTGCTGCTCGCCGCCCGACAGCTGCTGGCCGCCGTGCGTGAGCCGTTCCGACAGGCGCGGGAAGGTGGCCATCACGCGGTCGAAGGTCCAGGCGCGCTGGCCGTCGATGCCGGCGCGTTCGCTCATCACGAGGTTCTCGCGCACCGACAGGTTCGGGAAGATGCCGCGCCCCTCGGGCACGTAGCCGATGCCCAGGCGTGCCATCTTCTCGGGCGGCAGGCCGGTGACCGTGCGGCCGTCGACCTGCACTTCGCCTGACGCGGGCCGTACGTAGCCCATGATGGTGCGGATCAGCGTGGTCTTGCCCATGCCGTTGCGCCCGAGCAGGCCGACGGAGGTCGCCGCCGGAATGCCGGCGTGCACACCGCGCAGGATGTGGCTGTTGCCGTAGTAGGTGTTGAGGTCGCGAACGATCAGCATCAGTGTTGCTCCTCGCCGAGGTAGGCCGTGCGGACCTCGGGGTTCTCGCGAATTTCCTGGGGGTTGCCCGTGGCGATGACGGTGCCGTTCACCATCACCGTGATGCGGTCGGCGATGCGGAACACGGCGTCCATGTCGTGCTCCACCAGCAGGATGGCGTGCGTGGCCTTCAGCCGCGCGAGCAGCGTGAGCATGCGGTCGGTTTCTTCCGCGCCCATGCCGGCGAGCGGTTCGTCCAGCAGCAGCACGCGCGGGTGGGTGGCCAGGCACATTGCCACTTCGAGCTGGCGTTGCGCGCCGTGGCTCAGCGTGCCGGCGACGCGCCGGGCTTCGGCCGTGAGGCCCGCCGCTTCGAGCGCGGCGTCGGCCGACGCGTTGCTGGTGGCGCAGCGCTGCGACGACTGCCAGATCGCCCAGGGCTTCGCCGTGGCGGCCTGTGCGGCGAGGCGGCAGTTCTCGTGCACCGTGAACTCCGGGAAGATGGTGGTGCGCTGGTAGCTGCGGCCCACGCCGTCGCGGGCGCGGCGCGACTGCGCGCGCGCGGTGATGTCCACGCCGTCCAGCGCGATGCGGCCTTCGGAGGCCTCGATCTCGCCCGAGAGCATGTTGATGAGCGTCGACTTGCCGGCGCCGTTGGTGCCGATCACCGCATGCACCTCGCCGACGTGCAGGTCGAGCGTGACGGCGTTGACGGCCGTGAGGCCGCCGAAGCGGCGCGTGAGCTTGTCCACGGACAGCAGTGCGGTGGTCATGCGCCTCCCTTCGGCGACAGGCGCTGCACCAGGCCGATCAGGCCCTTGGGCAGCAGCGCCACGAACACGATGATGGCAATGCCCAGCGTGAGCTGCCAGTGGTCGGCCAGCGGGCCCATCACGGCGTGGGTGGAGAAGATTTCCTTCAGCAGCGTGAAGGCCACGGCGCCGATCACCGCGCCGCGCAGGTGGCCGAGGCCGCCCAGGATCACCATCAGCAGCACCTCGCCCGAGTTGTGCCAGGCCATCAGCTCGGGGTTGACCACGCCGTCGCGCGAGGCCAGCAGGAAGCCCGCGAGCCCGGCCAGCGCGCCCGCGAGCACGAAGGCTGCGAGCTTGTAGCCGTACACCGCGAAGCCCGCCGCGCGCATGCGCTGCTCGTTCACGCGGATGCCCGCGAGCGCCGCGCCGAAGCGCGAGCGGCGGATGAGCGCCAGCAGGCCGTAGGTGAACACCAGCGCCGCCAGCACCACGTAGAACAGCACCGTGCGGTTCTCCATGTCGAGCGCGCCGAGGGCCGGGCGCACGTACAGGTAGATGCCGTCGCTGCCGCCGCCGACCTTGGTGTCGTGGAACACGAAGAACGCCATCTGCGCGAAGGCCAGCGTGACCATGATGAAGTACACGCCGCGCGTGCGCAGGCTCAGCGCACCGACGAACAGCGCATACAGCGCCGCCGCGCCCATCGACAGCACCAGCAGCACTGCGAAGTTGCCGCCCTCGTTGCCCGAGGCCAGCACGGTGACGTAGGCGCCGATGCCGTAGAAGGCCGCATGGCCCAGGCTCACGAGCCCGGTCATGCCCACCAGCAGCTCCAGGCTGAGCGCAAAGATCGACAGGATCATCACCTTGACGATGAAGTCCGACGCGTAGTTGCCCAGCAGCGGGCCGGCCACGGCGAGCGCGATGGCGCACAGCACGGGCACGATGAAGGCACCACGCCGCGGCGACGAAGGTGCGGATGCAACCACGGGGCTCATGGCCGCCTCCCCATCAAGCCTTCGGGCTTCCAGATCAGCACGATGGCCATCAAGAGGTAGATGCCGATGCCCGCCAGGTCGGCGAAGAACACCTTGCCGAAGGTGTCGACGAAGCCCACCAGCAGCGAGGCCACGAGCGCCCCGGTGATCGAGCCGATGCCGCCGATCACCACCAGCACGAAGCAGATGATGAGCACGCTCGCGCCCATGTTGGGGTACACCGAGGACATGGGCGCGGCGATCATGCCGGCCAGTGCCGCCAGCGCCACGCCGGCCGCGAACACGATGCGGTACAGCCGCTTCACGTCGATGCCCAGGCCGCGCACCATGTCGCGGTTGCTGGCGCCGGCGCGGATCATCATGCCCAGGCGCGTGCGGTTCACCACGTAGTACAGGCCCACGGCCAGCACGATGCAGGCGGCCGAGGCAAACAGGCGATACCACGGGTAGCTCATGACGTTGCCCAGCGCGAAGCTGCCGTCCAGCCACGCGGGCACCTTCACGCCGTGCACGTCGTTGCCCACGAAGATGGAGCGCAGTTCCTCGAACACCAGGATGAGCCCGTAGGTCATGAGCACCTGCTGCAGGTGGTCGCGCTGGTAGAGGTAGCTGAAGAAGGCCCACTCCAGCACGTAGCCGAAGATTGCGGCCAGCACCACGCCGGCCACCAGCATCAGCAGGAACTGGTCGCCGAATAGCGGCGCCAGCGAGAACGCCATGTAGGCGCCGATCATGTAGAAGCTCCCGTGGGCGAGGTTGATGACGCCCATGATCCCGAAGATCAGCGTCAGCCCCGAGGCCACGAGAAAGAGCAGCAGGCCGTACTGAACGGAGTTCAGGCACTGCACCAAGAAGGTTCCGAAATCCACCGTGTGATCCCAGTTGAGTGTGGTTGCCGCAAGGCGGCTCGCAACCCCGTGAAATGGATCGGGGCCGCGAGGGAACGAGAGAGAACCGAAGGCCCGTGGCCCTGCTTACATCCGGCAGCCGCGAGCCGGATCAGACAGGCCCTTGATGGCCGTGCTGACGAGCTTGTTTTCCTTGCCTTCCACCTTGCGCAGGTAGATGTCCTGCACCGGGTTGTGCGACTTGCTCACCGTGAAGGTGCCGCGCGGGCTGTCGATCTTCGCCTTCTCGATCGCGCCCGTGAACTCGGCCTTCTTCGAGATGTCGCCCTTGGTGGCATTCAGGCCCACGCCCAGCATCTGCGCGGCGTCGTAGCCCTGCACCGCGTACACGTCGGGCTGCAGCTTGAACGACTTGGCATACGCCACGCGGAAGGCGTTGTCGCGCGGGGTGTTCAGGCCGTCGGCGTAGTGCAGCGTGGTGAGCATGCCTTGCGCCGATTCGCCCTGTGCGTCGAGCGTGCCGTCGGTCAGGAAGCCGGGGCCGTACAGCGGGATGGTCTTGTTCAGGCCGGCGGCCTGGTAGTCCTTGACGAACTTCACCGCGCCGCCGCCCGCGAAGAAGGCGTACACCGCGTCGGGCTTGGCTGCCGCGATCTCGGTCAGCAGGGCCTGGAATTCCACGTTGGGGAAGGGCAGGGTGAGCTGCTTGTCGACCTTGCCGCCGTTCTTCTCGAAGCCTTCCTTGAAGCCGTTCACCGACTCTTCGCCGGCCGCGTACTTCCAGGTGATGGTCATGACCTTCTTCTTGCCCTGCTGCTTGGCCGCCACCTCGCCCATGGCGTAGGCCGGCTGCCAGTTGCTGAACGAGCTGCGGAAGATGTTGGGCGCGCACATGGGGCCCGTCACCGCGTCGGCGCCGGCGTTCGGCACGATGAGCACGGTGCCGCTTTCCTTGGCGGCCTTGGCCATGGCCATGGCCACGCCCGAGTGCACGGTACCCACGATCACGTCGACGTTGTCGCGCTTGATGAGCTTGTTGACGTTGTCGGTCGCCTTGGCGGGGTCGGACTCGTCGTCGACCTTGAAGTATTCGATCTCGCGGCCGGCGAGCTTGCCGCCTTGCTGTTCCACGTAGAGCTTGAAGCCGTTTTCAATGGCCACGCCCAGGGCGGTGTAGGTACCGCTATAGGGCAGCATGAGGCCGACCTTGAGCTTTGCCGTGCCCTGTGCGCCGGCCGCGGAGGCCAGGGCGGCGAAGGCGATGGCCGTGAGCGCCAGGCGCGCGGTGCGAAGGTTCGTCATGGTGTCTGTCTCCTGTTGTTGGTGATGAAAGAAGCGGTCGCGACGATGACACGATCCGGCTGATCGCGATGCGGGGAATGCCCGCATTCAGGGATTTCGAGCAGCTCGCAAATCCCACCGACGCGCGGTGCGATGTCGCGGATCTGCGCGAGCGTGCCGTACTCGTCGTCGATGCCCTGCATCGCGAGCACGGGGCAGCGGATCGTGGCCAGCTCGGCCTCGATGTTCCAGTCGCGAAAGGGCGGGTGCAGCCAGATGCGGTTCCAGCCCCAGAAGGCCGAGTCGGCGCTGTCGTGGTAGCGGCCGAGCTTGCTGGGCAGGTCGGTGGTGCGGTAGGCGGTGCGCGCGACTTCGATGTTCGCGACGGTCTTGTCTTCCACGAAGATGTGCGGCGCGAGCACCACGAGGCCCGCGACCTTGTCGGAAAAGCGCGAGGCGTACAGCAGCGAGATCGAGCCGCCGTCGCTGTGGCCGAAGAGCCACGGCTTCTCGTCGCCGAGCTTCAGCGCGGCGAACAGCGCGGGCAGCACCTCGTGCGCCTGGCGGTGCATGAAGTCGACGTCCCAGATCTCGTCCTCGGCGCGCGGCGTGGAACGCCCGTAGCCGGGGCGCGAGAACACGAGGCCGCGCGCACCGGCGGCCTCGCACACTTGGGCGGGAAAGTCCTTCCACATCGCGACGGAGCCCAGGCCTTCGTGCAGGAACACGATGAGCGGGGTGTCGGCGCCGCGCTCGGGGGCGATCCACCGGCACTCGATGCGCACGGTGCGCCCGCGCCAGTCGATGGTGGCGAAGTCGGTGGCAACCGTCGGCGTGCTCATGCCTGCTTCTCGCGTTCGCGCAGCCGGAAGCGCTGGATCTTGCCGGTGGCCGTCTTCGGCAGCTCGCTCACGAACTCCAGAAAGCGCGGGTACTTGTAGGGCGCCAGGCGCTCCTTCACGAAGGCCTTGAGCTCGTCCTCGGTGGCGGCGGCGCCGTCTTTCAGCACCACGAAGGCCTTGGTCTTCGTGAGCCCGTCGGCGTCGTCCTTGCCGATGACGGCGGCCTCGAGCACGGCGGGGTGCTGCATCAGCGTGGCCTCGACCTCGAAGGGCGAGACGTAGATGCCGCTGACCTTGAGCATGTCGTCGCTGCGCCCGGCGTAGGTGAAGTAGCCGTCGGCGTCGCGTGTGTACTTGTCGCCGCTCTTGGTCCAGCCGCCCTGGAAGGTGTCGCGCGATTTCTCGCGGTTGCACCAGTACATGAGCGCCGAGCTCGGGCCGCGGATGTACAGGTCGCCCACCTCGCCGTCGGGCACGGGGCGGCCGTCTTCGCCGCGCAGTTCGACCTCGTAGCCGTCCACCGGCTTGCCCGTGGTGCCGTAGCGCACGTCGCCGGGGCGGTTGGAGATGAAGATGTGCAGCATCTCGGTCGAGCCGATGCCGTCGATGATCTCGCAGCCGAAGTGCGCCTTGAAACGCTGTGCGATCTCGCCCGGCAGTGCTTCGCCGGCGGACGAGCACATGCGCAGCGCCACGGCTTCGCGCGCCGGCAGTTTCGGCGACGCGAGCATGCCGGCGAAGCCGGTGGGCGCGCCGAAGAACACGGTGGGCTTGTGCTCGGTCCAGCGGCGGAAGGTAGCGTCGGGCGTGGGGCGCTCGGCCATCAGCACGACGGTGGCACCCACCGACAGCGGGAAGGTCAGCGCATTGCCCAGGCCGTACGCGAAGTACATCTTGGCGGCGGAGAAGCACACGTCGCCTTCGGTGAGGCCGAGCACGGGCTTGCCGTAGAGCTCGGCGGTCCACCACAGGTTGGCGTGCGTGTGCACCGTGCCCTTGGGCTTGCCGGTGGAGCCGGAGGAATAGAGCCAGAAGCCAGGGTCGTCCGACGCGGTGGGTGCCGGTGCGGTCAGGGGCTCGGCGGCGGCGAGCGCGGCTTCGAACTCTTGCGCGCCTTCGGGCAGCGCGCCCGTCGGTTGCGACACGAACAGCGTCTGCACTTCATGGCCGCCGCGCGCCATCGCATCCTGCAAGGTCGGCAGCAGTGCGCCCGACACCAGCACCGCCTGCGCGCGGCTGTGGTCGAGCATGTAGGCGTAGTCGTCAGGCGTGAGCAGCGTGTTCACGGCCACCGGCACGATGCCCGCGTAGAGGCAGCCCAGGAAGCTCACGGGCCAGTCGTTGCCGTCGAGCATGAGCAGCAGCACGCGCTCTTCGCGGCGGATGCCCGCGGCCTTCAGCGCGGCGGCCAGGCGGCGCGCGCGGTCTTCGAGCTGGCCGTAGCCCAGCGTGCCGCGGTCGTCGATGTAGGCGGTGCGCTCGGCGCGGCCGCGGTTGAGGGCGAACAGGTGTTCGGCAAAGTTGAATCGTGCGGGCAGGCTGCTGTTCATCGTGTGTCTCCTTGGGGCCTGTGCGTGGCTGGCTCTAGAGGCCGAGGGCGGCGAGCACGCCGGGGCTCGCCTGCACCGCGCTCTTGCGGTGATAGAAGTCGAGCGCGCGCAGGCCGCCCAGTTCGGCGCCGCCGCCCGCGCGGCCGGGGCCGCCGTGCAGCGACATCGGCATCACGTTGCCGTGGCCGGTGTGGGCTTGCGCGACTTCGGGCGTGATGACGTGCACGCGACCGTGGCTCGGTGCGACCGACAGCGCGGCCTGGGCCAGCGCGGCATCGTCGCTGCCGTACAGCGAGGTGACGAGCGAGCCCTGGCCACGGTGCGCGAGCGCGATGCCGTGCGCGAGGTCGTTGTAGGGCAGCAGCGTGGCGACCGGGCCGAACACTTCCACGTCGTGCACGCGCTGTGCCGCATCGGCGTCGCGCGCGCCCAGCAGCACGGGGCCGATGCAGGCGGCCACGGCGGGGTCGGCGTCGATGAGGGGTTTGTTGCGGCTGTCGTGCAGCACGGTGGTTTGCGCGGCCAGCGCGTCGAGGCCGTCGCGCACCGCGTTCAGCTGCGCGCGACTCACTAGCGAACCCATGCGCACGTTCTCGTTGCGCGGGTTGCCGACCGTGACGCCCGCGAGCTTCGCGCCGATGGCTTCGGCGGCGGCGTCGTACATCTCGGCCGGCACCAGGATGCGGCGGATGGCGGTGCACTTCTGGCCCGACTTGACCGTCATCTCGCGCACCACTTCGCGCACGAGCAGGTTGAAGGCCTCGCTGCCGGGCGCGGCGCCGGGCAGCAGCAGGGCGCTGTTGAGGCTGTCGGCCTCGATGTTCACGCGCACCGAACGCTCGGCCACGGCCGGGTGCGAACGGATGATGGCGGCCGTCTCGGCCGAGCCGGTGAACGAGACCACGTCGAAGGGCTGGAGCTGGTCCATCAGGCCGGCCGAGCTGCCGCAGATGACCGACAGCGCGCCGGCCGGCAGCACGCCCGCATCGACCACGTCTTTCACCATGCGTTGCGTGAGCCAGGCGGTGGCCGTGGCGGGCTTCACGATCACGGGCACGCCCGACAGCAGCGCGGGCGCGGCCTTTTCCCACAGGCCCCACGAGGGGAAGTTGAAGGCGTTGATGAACAGCGCCACGCCGTGCGTCGGCACCTGCAGGTGCTGCGACTGGAACACCGGCTCCTTGCCGAGCTTCACGGCCTCGCCGTCGCGCAGCGCGCGCACGTCGCCGAGTGCATCGCCCCACTTGGCGTACTGGCCGAGCGTGAAGATCGCGCCGTCGATGTCGACGGCCGAGTCGTTCTTCACCGTGCCGCAGTTCGCGGTGGCGATCTCGTAGTACGCGTCGCGGTTCGCCTGCAGCACCTTCACGAGCGCGGCGAGCAGGCCGGCGCGCTGGCGGTAGGTGAGGGCGCGCAGCGCGCGGCCGCCTTGCTCACGCGCAAAGGCAAAAGCTTCGGGCAGGTCGAGGCCGGTGGCGTCGACGCGCGCGAGTTCGGTGCCGAGCACCGGGTCGAACAGGGGCGTGCCGGCGCCCGTGCCGCTTTGCCAGCGGCCGGCGACGTGGTTGGCGAGAAGGTCGGTCATGAAGTGAACTTGATCTGCCCTTCGGGCAGCAGGTAGAGGACGAGTGCGCGGCCCTGGGCCACGGTCGGGCGGTGTGCGGTGCCGGGCCCGTAGACGCACCAGCCCGCGGGCCGTCCGTCGAAGGTGGCGGCGGGGGTGTCGTCCAGCGGCATGATCAGGTCGATCTCGCCGTTCGGGTGCGTGTGGTGCGGGCCGGCGAGGTCCTGCATGTCGACCACGTCGACCGAGAAGCGGTGCAATGCGTCCTCGGCCTTGAAGACGCGGCCGTACTTGATGCCGCCGCCTTCGCGATCGCACAGCCAGCCTTCGGCGACGCCGCCGATGCAGGCCTGGCGCAGTTGCGCAAAACGGGCGCTGCCGGCGCCGTGGGTGGCGTTGAGCCACTGGTCGAGCGTGTCGTCCAGCGGCTGGCCGGCGATCTCGGCGGTCAGGTCGGCGATCAGCTGGTGAAATGCCGCCTTGCCGGTGGCGGGCGTGGGGGTGTCGGACATCGTGGGCCTCGAACGGATGAACTATCGACTTCTTGCAGGACGTCTGCGTGTGCAGTATCTTGCGTGTGATCGAACAATAAGCAGCGAGACAACAGGTGTCAAGCAATATAGTGCATCTATGGTGTTTACCCTGAGCGCGCACAATCCCGGCGAAGAACGAGGAATGGCATGAACGAGCATGTAGACGCGGTGCTGGCCACCGCGCCCGAGGGCGGCACCGGCAACCACGGCGCCGCCGTGGCCGGGGAGGCCAAGAACCCATTGCTGGTGGCACTGGGTGACCGCGTGCGCAACCTGCGCGCGCAGCGCGGCCTCACGCGCAAGGCGGTGGCCCTGGCGGCCGACGTGTCGGAGCGCCACCTGGCGAACCTGGAATACGGCATCGGCAACGCATCGATCCTGGTGCTGCAGCAGGTGGCCGGGGCGCTGCACTGCTCGCTGGCCGAGCTGGTGGGCGACGTGACGACCAGTTCGCCCGAGTGGCTGCTGATCCGCGAACTGCTCGAGCACCGCAGCGAGGCCGACCTGCGCCGCGTGCGCGTGGCGCTCGGCGAGATGCTGGGCACAGCCTCGGTCGACCCGGCGCGGCACCGGCGCATCGCGCTCGTGGGGCTGCGCGGCGCGGGCAAGTCGACGCTGGGCCAGATGCTGGCCGAAGACCTCGAAATTCCGTTCATCGAGCTGAGCCGCGAGATCGAGAAGCTCGCGGGCTGCAGCGTGCGCGAAATCCACGACCTGTACGGCACCAACGCCTACCGCCGCTACGAGCGCCGCGCGCTGGAAGAGGCGGTGCAGATCTACAGCGAGGTGGTCATCGCCACGCCCGGCGGCATCGTGTCCGACCCGGCCACCTTCAACGAGCTGCTGGCCCACTGCACCACCGTGTGGCTGCAGGCCGCGCCCGAAGAGCACATGGGCCGCGTGGCCGCGCAGGGCGACACCCGCCCGATGGCGGCCAGCAAGGAAGCCATGGAAGACCTGCGCCGCATCCTGAATGGGCGTGCCGCCTTTTATTCGAAGGCCGATCTGTCGGTCGATACCAGTGGAAAGACCTTGCCGCAGAGCTTTCAGGCGTTGCGCGCGGTCGCTCGGCAGTCGATGGGGCTGGCCTGAGTTTTCCGCTTGCTGGCGTTGGCGGCGTCGTTCAGGGCGACGCTCACGCCGACGGGGTACCTTGCTCCGCGAATGTCCCCCGGCCTGCGGCCTCCTCCTTGATTTCGCTGCGCAAGGCACCCCATCGGCGTGAGCGTTTCAGAGCAGTTGTTGATCGGCCGTGAACCGACCGCGTGCCCCCGTGCGCAGGGCACTGGGTGCTTCCCGCAGCGAAATCAAGGAGGAGGGCGAAGCCCGGGGGACATTCGCGGAGGGAAGTACCCGGTGTCCTGCGCACGCCCCCTGATCCGTCGTGCGCCCCGCACAAGCCCTGCCCGATCCTGAAATCTGAAAAAAAGCACAACAGGCATTGACTTGCCTGTTTGCATGCAGCATGATGCATGTCATCGGAACAAGGAAGTGCATTATTATTCCTGTTCACGGTTTTCTGAACACAGCCCCACAGGAGACTTCCGCATGACCGACACCACGCTCCAGGCGCCCCAGCGCGTCGACTACCGCATCGAACCCGCCCAGTACCGCCACTGGTCGCTGAGCTTCGACGGCGCCATTGCGCGCCTCACGCTCGACATCGCGGAAGACGGCGGCATCCGCCCCGGCTACAAGCTCAAGCTCAACAGCTACGACCTGGGCGTGGACATCGAGCTGAACGACGCGCTCAACCGCATCCGCTTCGAGCATCCCGAAGTGCGCAGCGTGATCGTCACCAGCGGCAAGGACCGCATCTTCTGCTCCGGCGCCAACATCTTCATGCTCGGCGTTTCCAGCCACGCCTGGAAGGTGAACTTCTGCAAGTTCACCAACGAGACGCGCAACGGCATGGAAGACACCTCCAGGCACTCGGGCCTGAAGTTCCTCGCGGCTGTGAACGGCGCCTGCGCCGGCGGCGGTTACGAGCTGGCACTGGCCTGCGACGAAATCCTGCTGGTCGACGACCGCTCCTCGTCCGTCTCGCTGCCCGAAGTGCCCCTGCTCGGCGTGCTGCCCGGCACCGGCGGCCTGACCCGCGTGACCGACAAGCGCCACGTGCGCCACGACCTCGCCGACATCTTCTGCACCAGCGTCGAAGGCGTGCGAGGCCAGCGCGCGGTCGACTGGCGCCTGGTCGATGCCGTGGCCAAGCCCGCGCAGTTCCCCGCCGCCGTGCAGGAACGCGCCACGCAACTCGCCGCCGGCAGCGACCGCCCCGCCGGCGCCAAGGGCGTGGCCCTGACCCGCGTCGAGCGCACCGACAGCGCCGACGGCATCGCGTATGCCAACGTCAACGTGCAGATCGACCGCAGCAAGCGCACCGCGACGATCACCGTGAAGGCACCCACCGGCGCGCAGCCGGCCGACATCGCCGCCATCGAAGCCGCCGGCGCCGCATGGTGGCCGCTGGCCGTGTGCCGCGAACTCGATGACGCCATCCTCAACCTGCGCACCAACGAACTCGACGTCGGCACCTGGCTGCTCAAGACCGAAGGCGACGCCGCCGCCGTGCTCGCATCCGATGCCGTGATGTTCGCGAACAAGGACCACTGGCTGGTGCGCGAAACCATCGGCGGCCTGCGCCGCACGCTGGCGCGCCTCGATGTGTCGTCGCGCAGCCTGTTCGCGCTGGTCGAGGCCGGCTCGTGCTTCGCCGGCACGCTGGCCGAACTGGCCTTCGCGGCCGACCGCACCTACATGCTCGCGCTGCCCGACGACGCCGCGCGCGCACCGAAGCTCACGCTCAACGAATTCAACTTCGGCTTCTTCCCGATGGTGAACGACCAGAGCCGCCTGCAGCGCCGCTTCTATGAAGAGACCGCGCCGCTCGAAGCCGCGCGCGCCGCCGCCGGCCAGGCGCTCGACGCCGACGAAGCCGTGAAGCTCGGCCTCGTGACCGCCGCGCCCGACGACATCGACTGGGACGACGAGATCCGCATCGCCATCGAAGAGCGCGCCGCCATGTCGCCCGACGCACTCACCGGCCTCGAAGCCAACCTGCGCTTCGCGAGCAAGGAGAACATGGCCACCCGCATCTTCGGCCGCCTCACGGCCTGGCAGAACTGGATCTTCAACCGCCCCAACGCCGTCGGCGAAAAGGGCGCCTTGAAGGTCTACGGCACCGGCCAGAAAGCCGGCTTCGACCTGAACCGCGTTTGAGCACAGAGCAGTCCGCACAACCCAAGGAACAACGATGAGCACGATCAACTACAGCGAGAAGATCCCCAACAACGTCAACCTCGGCGAAGACCGCACGCTGCAGCGCGCGCTCGAAGGCTGGCAGCCCAACTTCATCAACTGGTGGGACGACGTGGGCCCCGAGGGCTCGACCAACCACGAGGTGTACCTGCGCACCGCCGTGAGCGTCGACCCGCAGGGCTGGGCGCAGTTCGGCCACGTGAAGATGCGCGATTACCGTTGGGGCATCTTCCTGAACCCGGGCGACGCCAACCGCGAAGTGCACTTCGGCGACCACAAGGGCGAGAAGGTCTGGCAGGACGTGCCCGGCGAACACCGCGCCAACCTGCGCCGCATCATCGTCACGCAGGGCGACACCGAGCCCGCGTCGGTCGAGCAGCAGCGCCACCTGGGCCTCACGGCGCCGTCGATGTACGACCTGCGCAACCTGTTCCAGATCAACGTCGAAGAAGGCCGCCACCTGTGGGCCATGGTCTACCTGCTGCAGAAGCACTTCGGCCGCGACGGCCGCGAAGAGGCCGACGCGCTGCTGCAGCGCACCTCGGGCGACGCCAACAACCCGCGCATCCTGGGCGCCTTCAACGAGAAGACGCCCGACTGGCTCGCGTTCTTCATGTTCACCTACTTCACCGACCGCGACGGCAAGTTCCAGCTGGCCGCGCTGGCCGAGAGCGCGTTCGACCCGCTGGCGCGCACCACGAAGTTCATGCTGACCGAAGAGGCGCACCACATGTTCGTGGGCGAGAGCGGCGTGTCGCGCGTCATCGCGCGCACCGCGCAGGTCATGAACGAGCTCAAGACCGACGACGCGCAGAAGATCCGCGCCGCCGGCTGCATCGACCTGGGCACCATCCAGCGCTACCTGAACTTCCACTACTCGGTGACCATCGACCTGTTCGGCGCCGACCAGTCGAGCAACGCCGCCATCTTCTACAGCTCGGGCCTGAAGGGCCGCTACGAAGAAGGCAAGCGCGACGACGATCACGTGCTCAAGGGCCAGACCTACAAGGTGCTCGAGGTCAAGGACGGCCAGCTCGTCGAGAAGGACGTGCCGATGCTCAACGCCCTGAACGAAGTGCTGCGCGACGACTTCATCAAGGACTCGGTGGCCGGCGTCGGCCGCTGGAACAAGGTGCTCGAGAAGGCCGGCATTCCCACCCGCCTGGTCGTGCCGCACAAGGCCTTCAACCGCCAGATCGGCGCACTCGCCGGCATCAAGATGTCGCCCGAGGGCCGCGTGGTGAACGACATCGAATGGGCCGCCAAGCGCGACGAATGGCTGCCGAGTTCCGAAGACTTCGCTTTCGTGGCATCGTTGATGGGCCGCGTGATCGAGCCGGGCAAGTTCGCAGGCTGGATCTCGCCGCCGGTGATGGGCATCAACCGCCAGCCCGTCGATTTCGAGTACGTGCGTTTCGGCTGAGCACCTGGATATGAAGCCCTCGTCCCCACGGCGAGGGCATGGAGAACAACATGGACATGGTCGTTGAAGCCGGGGTCATCAAGCAGCACCTGATCGACCCCGAGATCTGCATCCGCTGCAACACCTGCGAGGCGACCTGCCCCGTGAATGCGATCACGCACGACGACAACAACTATGTCGTGCGTGCGGACGTCTGCAATGGCTGCATGGCCTGCATCTCGCCGTGCCCCACGGGCTCGATCGACAACTGGCGCACCATGCCGCTGGTGCGTGCGTACACCATCGAAGAACAGCTCACGTGGGAAGAACTCCCCGCCGAGCTCTCGCCCGAGGAACTCGAGGCGGCGGGCGTGTCCGGCGCCGCCGCCGAGGCCGCGGAAGTGCCTGCCCAGACGCAGGCCCAGGCTGCCGTGCAGGGCACCGAGCCCGCCTTCAATTCCGCGCAGTACGGCGCCAGCGTGCCGCCCTGGTCGGCCGCGCACGCCTACACCAACCTCTTTCCGCCGAAGACGCCGACCACCGCCACCGTGGTGGGCAACTTCAACTGCACCGAGGCCGGCTTCGACAGCGAGACGCACCACATCGTGCTCGACTTCGGCGTGGTGCCGTTCCCGGTGCTCGAAGGCCAGTCGATCGGCATCGTGCCGCCGGGCGTCGATGCCATCGGCAAGCGCCACCATGCGCGCCAGTACTCGGTGGCCAGCCCGCGCAACGGCGAGCGGCCCGGCTACAACAACGTCTCGCTCACCGTGAAGCGCGTCACCGAGGACCACGAAGGTGACCCGGTGCGCGGCGTGTGCTCCAACTACGTGTGCGACCTCAAGGTGGGCGACACGGTGCAGGTGGTGGGGCCCTTCGGCGCCTCGTTCCTGATGCCGAACCACCCCAAGTCGCACATCGTGATGATCTGCACCGGCACCGGCAGCGCGCCCATGCGCGCCATGACCGAATGGCGCCGCCGCCTGCGCAAGAGCGGCAAGTTCGAAGGCGGCAAGCTCATGCTGTTCTTCGGCGCACGCACGCAGCAGGAACTGCCGTACTTCGGCCCGCTGCAATCGCTGCCGAAAGACTTCATCGACATCAACTTCGCGTTCTCGCGCACGCCGGGCCAACCCAAGCGCTACGTGCAGGACCTGATGCGCGAACGCGCCGCCGACCTGGCCGCGCTGCTCAAGGACGGCGCCAGCCACTTCTACGTGTGCGGCCTCAAGAGCATGGAAGAGGGCGTGGTGCTCGCACTGCGCGACGTGGCGAAGGAAGCGGGGCTCGACTGGGATACGGTGGGCGCCGCGCTGAAGCGCGAAGGCCGTCTGCACCTCGAAACGTACTAAGCTGCGGCGGATGCAGTTCGCCGACTTCCATGCAGGCCAGGTCATCGAGGCCGGGCCGTATGTGCTCACCGAAGCCGAACTCGTGCAGTTCGCGCGGGCCTACGACCCGCAGTGGTTCCACACCGACGCCGAGGCGGCCGCCGGCAGCCCGTTCGGCGGGCTCATCGCGAGCGGCTGGCACACCTGCTCGATCGCGATGCGGCTGGTGGTCGAGGCGGCGCTGGCGGGTTCTGAATCGTTCGCGTCGCCCGGGCTCGAACACGTGCGCTGGCCGAACCCCGTGCGGCCCGGCGATGCGCTGCGGCTCGTGGCCGACGTGATCGAGGTGCGCCGCTCCGAGAAGCGCCCCACGCTCGGCATCCTGCGCTGGCGCTGGCGGCTGTTCAACCAGCGCGCGCTGGTGGTGCTCGACACCGAAGTCACCAGCCTCTTCAAGCTGCCTGCCCCCGACCTCTGAACGACACAAGCCCGCAACGCTTTGGCGCTGCGGGCTTGATTACTTGCGGAGCGATGCGCTGCAACAGCCGCGTCCGGCCGCTGCAGCTTGGACCTGCTTACTTCTTGTGCAGGTCGACCGCGCCCGAGCCCTGGGCCTTGCCGCTCGCCTTGGCGCCGGCCGTGGCCGGTTTCACGGCGCCGCCCACGGCGCCAGCGGCACCGGTCGCGCTGTTCACGGTGCTGCCCACGGTGTTGGTCACACCGCCGACGGCCTGCGTCGCGCCGCCCACGGCGCCGGTGGCACCGCCGACCGCACCCGTGGCCGTGCCGAGCACGCCACCGACGGCATTGCCCACGCCGCCGGTCGCGCCGGAGGTGGAGGTGTCCGCGTTGGCATCGGCCGACGCACCGGCCTGCGTGCGTGCGCCTGCGGCGCCGCCTTGCGTCGCGCCGGTGCTGCCCGAGGCCTTCACATCGGCGTTGACCCCCACGCCGACCCCGACGCCTTGCGCCTGGGCCGTCCCGCCGAGGGCCAGCAGGCCCGCCAGCATGGCGCCGATGAAGATGCGGTTGGTTGCATGTGTAGTCATGAGTGACAGTTCCTTTCGTTGCTGAGTCACGGTTTGCAGAACCGACCGGGGTTCGATCGATTCGGGGGCAACCATGACGGGCCGGCAGGTTGTCGCCATGTGCGGCGCGTTCGCTCGACGCTGTGGGAATCGGCCGTCGGCGGAATCGGGGGCTCGTGCGTTAGGGCGGCGTTTGCAAATCCCCGCCCGATCCGGGGTTTCTTGGCGCGACGTGCCATGCCATCGAAAACATGCAACTCATAATGTTGCATGAAACGAGACAGCAAGCTTTCCGGCGTGCTCCACGTGCTGCTGCACATGGCCGAGCTGGACGCCCCCATCACCTCCGAGGCGCTCGCCGCGGCGATGCAGACCAACCCCGTGGTCGTGCGACGGCTCATGGCGGGGCTGCGGCAGGCCGGCTTCGTCAGCTCGGCCAAGGGGCATGGCGGCGGCTGGGTGCTGTCGTGTTCGTTGAATTCGGTGACGCTGGGTGACATCCACAACGCCGTCGGCGCGCCTGCGCTGCTGGCCATGGGCAACCGCACCGAGAGCCCGGGCTGCATCGTCGAGCAGGCGGTGAACGCGGCGCTCGACGGGGCGTGCCAGGAGGCCGAGGCGCTGCTACTGCGGCGGCTCAACGGGATCACGCTGGCCGATCTCTCCAGGGACTTTCATCGCCGCATGACGGGTGGCGGCTTCACCGCGAAGGACATCGCACATGCGCCATGACGCACTCATCGTGGGCGGCAGCTTTGCCGGCCTCTCCGCCGCCATGCAACTGGCGCGCGCACGCAGGAAGGTCTGCGTGGTCGACGCGGGGGCGCCGCGCAACCGCTTCGCCGCGGCCTCGCATGGCTTCTTCGGGCAGGACGGCATGCCGCCGCTGCAGATGATTGCCGATGCGCGCGACAAGCTGCTCGCTTATCCGTCGGTCACCTTCGTCGAAGGCACGGTGACCGCAGCGACGGCCGATGGCGCGGAGGGCTTCACGGTCTTGTTGAACAGCGGGGAACAGCTGTCGACGCGCAAGCTGCTGCTGGCCTTCGGCGTGCAGGACGGCCTGCCGGACATCGCGGGCCTCGGCGAGCGCTGGGGGAAGAGCGTGCTGCACTGTCCTTATTGCCACGGCTACGAGTTCGGCGACCGTCCGCTGGGCATGCTCTTTCACAGCGCGCACCCGCCGGACCACGCGCTGCTGATCGCCGAGTGGGGCCCGACCACGCTCTTCCTGAATGGTGAGGAAGGGCCAGATGCCGAGGCACGCGCCCGGCTGCAATCACGCGGCGTGGCCGTGGAGCCCGGGCGCATCGCCGGCCTCGAAGGGCACGGGACGGACCTCGCGACCATGCGCCTGGACGACGGCCGGCGCGTGCCGATCGAGGCGCTGTTCGTGGCGCCGCACACGCGGCCGACCAGTGCGCTGGCCGAGCAGCTGGGCTGCGCGTTCGACGACGGCCCCACGGGCCCGGTGCTGCGCGTCGATGCGATGAAGACGACCACGGTGCCCGGCGTGTATGCGGCGGGCGATGTGGCGATGGCTTTTTCCAACGCCACGCTGGCCTCGGCCGACGGGCTGTTCGCCGGGGTGTCGATGCACCGCGCGCTGGTGTTCGGCGCCTGATTTCAAATTTTTTCGGGGGAGGGTGGCAAACCGCCTCAAACCACCCTATAATCTGAGGCTCACGCGGGAATAGCTCAGTTGGTAGAGCGCAACCTTGCCAAGGTTGAGGTCGAGAGTTCGAGACTCTTTTCCCGCTCCAAATCGCATGAAAAGGCCACCTCACCAGGTGGCCTTTTTCATTGGCGCGTCGCTTTCAACCTCGCGCCGGCAGCACGGTCCCCCGGCTCTCGCCGAAACCGATGCGCGCATGGCCGGGCTTTTCGCACCAGCCGCGCAGCAGCACCGCATCCCCGTCTTCCAGGAATCCGCGCGTCTCGCCGTTGGCCAGCGTCACCGGGGTTTGGGCCGCGCGGGTCAGCTCGATGATCGCGCCGGCCTCGCCCTCGCCGGGGCCCGAGATGGTGCCGCTGCCGAACAGGTCGCCCGGGTTCAGGCTGCAGCCGCCCACCGTGTGGTGCGCCACCATCTGCGCAATGCTCCAGTACTGGTGCCGGAAGCTCGTGCCCGACAGGCGCGACGGCCCGGTCTTCTGCTGGCGCGCTGTCTCGCTTTCGAGCCACACCTCGAGCCGGATGTCGAGCGCGCCGCCTTCGCGGTTCGCGCTGCTCTCCAGGTACGCCAGCGGTTGCGGCTCGTTCACGGGCCGCGTCCACGCCTGGCGGTAGGGCGCCAGCGCTTCCATCGTCACGATCCACGGCGAGATCGTGGTGGCGAAGTTCTTTGCAAGGAAGGGCCCGAGCGGCGCCATTTCCCAGAACTGGATGTCGCGCGCCGACCAGTCGTTGAGCAGGCAGAGACCGAAGATGTGGTCTTCCGCGCGCGCGAGCGGAATCGCCTCGCCCTGCGCATTGCCCTGGCCGATCCACACGCCCAGCTCCAGCTCGTAATCGAGCCGCGCGCAGGCCTGGTAGGTCGGCGCCTTCGCGCCGGGTGCCATGGCCTGGCCCATCGGCCGGTGAAAGCGCTGGCCGCTCACGCCGATGGTGGACACGCGCCCGTGGTATGCCGTCGGCACCCAGCGGAAGTTGGGCGTGACGTCGCCGTCGGGGTTCATCAGGCGGCTGATGTTCAGTGCATGGTCGATCGAGGTGTAGAAGTCGGTGTAGTCGCCGATGCGCGCGGGCACGGTGTATTCGACCTCGGCCTGCGGCACGAGGCAGCCGCGCAGGTCGTCCGCCGTCGCGGCCGGCGCATCGCTGTGCAGCAGTGCGAAGACCGCATGGCGCAGCGCCTGCCAGGCGGGCGGGCCGAGCGCGAAGAAATCGTTCAGCGCGGGCAGGGCGGCGGCGCGCGCCGCATCGAGCGCCAGGCCGTCGACGTGTGAGCCCGCGGCCAGCGCCGCGAGGTCGAGCACCTGGTCGCCGATGGCCACGCCGCCGCGAAACGGCTCGGGGCTGCCGGTGCGGCGGAACATCGCATACGGCAGGTTCTGGATCGGAAAGTCGCTGCCCGCGACGTTGGCCGAGGCGACCCAGCTGCGGGCGCCAACGTCGTGCGTGTGGTTGAGTTCGATCATGTTTACACCGACGCCATCAGCGCGTCATCGAAGATCGCCACCGCGCGCGTCCAGCCCGCCGACGCGCCGCGGATCTTGTGCGGGAAGCAGCTGATGAAAAAGCCCGTGGGCGGCAGCACCTCGAGGTTGTGCAGCTTCTCGATGTGGCAGTAGCCGATGTCGCGCCCGGCCTTGTGGCCTTCCCAGATGAGCGAGGCGTCGTGCGTCTCGCCGTATTTCTTCGCGGTGTGCACGAAGGGCGCGTCCCAGCTCCAGGCGTCGGTGCCCGTGAGGCGCACGCCGCGCTCCAGCAGGTACATCGTGGCTTCGTAGCCCATGCCCGCGCCGGCCGACACGTAGTCGGGGTTGCCGTAGCGCGAGCCGGCGCGCGTGTTGACCACCACGATCTCCAGCGGGCTCAGCGTATGGTTGATGCGTTTCAGCTCAGCCTCGACATCGGCCGCTGTGACCACGTAACCGTCGGCGAAGTGGCGAAAGTCGAGCTTCACGCCGGGCTGGAAGCACCATTCGAGCGGCACGTCGTGGATGGCGATGGCGGGCTTTTTCTCGCCCAGCGCCTTGTCCATCGTCGAGTGAAAGTGATAGGGCGCGTCGAGGTGCGTGCCGTTGTGCGTGGACAGCTGCACCAGTTCCACGGCCCAGCCTTCGCCGTCGGGCAGGTCTTCTTTCTTCAGGCCGGGAAAGAAGGGCTCGATCTGCTCGAAGGTGTTGTCGTGCGTGAAGTACTGGATCTTCGGCGCAAAGGCCGGCGGATCGGACAGCACGTCGTTTTCGAGAAAGATCGACAGGTCGACGAACTTGCGTGGCATGGCGAGGCTCCTTGTGGGGTGTTGGATTGGAGGGAATTGGTCAGGGCTGCTGCCAGCGCAGCAGGCGCTTTTCGGCCAAGGCCAGCAGCGCGTTGCTCACGAAGCCGATGAGCCCGAGCAGCACGATGCCGGCGAACAGATCGCTGGCGCGGAAGGCGCGCGCCGCCAGCAGGATGGCCTGGCCCAGGCCGCTTTGCGAGGCGATCATTTCGCCCACCACCGCGACGATGAGCGCGATGGTCAACGCCAGCCGCATGCCGGCCAGGATGTCGGGCATGGCGTTGGGCAGGCCCATCTTCCAGATGTACGCGGTGCGCGACATCTGCAGGCAGCGCGCCACCTCCGACAGGCGCGGCTCCACCGCGGCGAAGCCGTGCACCGTGGCCAACAGCACCGGCCACATCGCGCCGAAGGCGACCACGAACAGCACCATGCCGGGGTTCAGCCCGAAGATCGAAATGGCCAGCGGCAGCAGCGCCGAGGCGGGCAGCGGGCGGATGAACTCCAGCGTCGGCTGCACCCACGCGCGCACCGCGGGCGACACGCCGATGGCTGCGCCCAGCAGCACGCCGAAGAGCGAGGCGAGCAACCAGCCTTCGACCATGCGGCCCACCGTGGCCTGCGTGAAGGCCAGCAGTTCGCCGTTGCCATCGTTGCCCGAAGAGAGATTGAGCCCTTCGAGCAGGCTCGCGAAGGTGGCCTGCGGCGTCGGCAGGAACACGCGGCTGACCCAGCCCGCGTTGCTCGCCACCCACCACAGCGCAACCAGCGCGAGCAGCACGCCCACGGAGCCCAGCCACCCCAGACCCAGTCGGTCGTTGCGGTTGTTGTTCATGGCTGCACCCCCATGCGGCGCGCGACCAGGGATTGCAGGCGCACCATGCCCGCGTTGACCGCGAAGCCCACCACGCCGATCCAGCCCAGCCACGCGAGCATCAGCGCGGGGTCGAAGCTCTGCTGCGCGATCATCATCGCGTAGCCCATGCCGTGCGGATTGGCGGCGATCTCGACCGTCACGGCCACCACCAGCGCCACCGCCACACCGAGGCGCAGCGCGACGAACAGGCGAGGCACGATGGCCGGCAGCACGATCTTGAAGGCACGTTCGCGCGCCGACAGCCCGAGCACGCGGCTCACCTCGAGCAGCCGGGGCTCGATCTGCTGCACCGCCGACTGCACCAGCACCAGCAGCGGCCAGAAGGTGGCGAAGGCGACGATGGCCACTTCCATGCGCACGCCGAAACCGAAGCCCAGCATCGCAAGCGGGATCAGCGCGACCGACGGCACGGGGCGCAGCACCTCGATGGACACGGCGCCCAGCTGCGCCGCACGGCGCGAGAGCCCGAGCACCAGCCCGAATGCAATGCCGAGCACCGCACCCAGCAGCAGGCCCAGTGCCGCCGTGCCCAGCGTGAAGCCCGTGGCCTGCCAGAGCGAGCCGTCCATGGCCGCGCCGACAAAGGCCTTGGCGGCCGCGCTGGGCGGTGCAAGCGCATCGCTGCCCAACGCCGCCGCGCGCCGCGCGTACCACTCGAAGGCGCCGACCAGCAGCGCGGGAAACACCCACGGCCGCAGCCAGCGAAAGAGACGGCCTTCAGTCATGACCCTGCTCGATGAAGGCGAACAGCTCACGCCGCAACTGCAGGTATTCCGGATGCTCCTTCGTCGTGAGCTGGTCGCGCGGACGCGGGATCTTCACGTCGATCATCCGCGCCAGGCTCGGCCGTCCCGGCCCGGGATTGGCCTGCAGCGCGATCACGCGGTCGCCGAGGTAGATGGCTTCTTCCAGGTCGTGCGTGACGAACAGCACCGTGAGCCCGTCGTCGCGCACCAGCCGCGCGAGCTCGTCCTGCAGGCTCTGGCGCGTGAGTGCATCGAGCGCGCCGAAGGGCTCGTCCATCATCATCAGCTCGGGCTTCTGCGCGAGGCAGCGCGCAATCTGCGCGCGCTGCTGCATGCCGCCCGACAGCTGCACCGGAAACTTGTGCGCGTGCTTCGCGAGCCCGACCTTGCCGAGCACGTCGGCAATGCACGGCGCGCGCTCGGCGGCGGGCACGCCGGCCGCTTCGAGCGCCAGGCTCACATTGCCTTCGACCGTGCGCCACGGCAGCAGCGCGCGGCCGTAGTCCTGGAACACGAAGGCCACTTCGCGCGAGGGCGCCGTCATCGGCACGCCCTTGCGCCGCACCTCGCCGGCGCTGGCCGTGACGAGGCCGCTGGCCGCGCGCAGCAGCGTGGTCTTGCCGCAGCCGCTCGGGCCGACGATGCAGACGAACTCGCCGCGCGCCACGTCGAAGGACGTGGGCGACAGGATCTCGCGCCCGCCGAGGCGGATGGTGACGCCGTCGAAGCGCAAAAAGGAATCGGCGGCCGCGCTCACTTGGCGATCAGCTTCGCAACGTCGATGTTCGTCTTGAGCATGTCCTGCTCCTTCATGAGCCCGGTCCAGTAGCCCAGTTGCTTGTCGGTGACCACGGGGCCGGGCGGCGAGACCTGCACCTTGGCGAGCACCTCGGGCGGCAGCTTGATGTACTTGCCGATGGCCGTGCGCACCTTCGCGTCGTTCTTCGGCTGCTGGATGAAGGCGCCGGCCTCGACCAGCGCCTCGCGGAAGGCGCGCGCCGTGGCGGGGTTCTTCGCCACCCACTCGCGCTTGGCCGCGTGCACGATGGTCTGGTTGTTCTCGGGCAGGAAGGTCGAGTAGTACGAGGCCACGTAGCCCGCGCCGCTCTCGGTGATGCGGCTCATGAACGGGTCGGCCGACACCACCGCGTCGACCGAGCCGCCGCGCAGCAGGTCGGCATGCTGCGGGAACGCGGCCTCGATGAAATTGACCTTGCGGTAGTCGACGCCGCTGTCCTTCAGCCACGCACGGAAGGTCACGTGCAGGAAGGCACCGAGCCCCGGCACGCCGATCTTCTTGCCCACGCAGTCCTGCGCGCTCTTGATGCCCGAGCCCGCGCGTGCCACGAGGCCGAAGCCCGTGATCGTCTTCGAAGTGAGGCCGCCGCCGGCCACCAGCACGAGGTCGAGCCCGCCGTCCACCGCCTGCAAGAACACCGAGGGCGTGGGCCCGCCGATCTGCAGCGAGTCGGACTGCAGCGCGGCCGGGATGGTGGAGTTCAGCGGAATGAACTTCAGCTCCACGTCGAGGCTGCGCTTCTTGAAGTAGCCCTCTTCGGCCGCCACGAAGACCGAGGCGAAGTCGGTCACCGCCGTGTAGCCGAACACGATCTTCGGGTGGGCCTGCTGTGCGCGCGAAGGCAACGAGGCGGTGGCCGATGCGGCCGCGAGCGCCGACAGCAGGGTGCGTCTTTTCATCATGGCTGGGGTCTCCTGGGGATGGTCTTTTTCGTGCGTGAGGACTTGGCGGCGGGGGCTTTCGATGCCGCCTTCGGTTTCGGCAGCGCGGCGCGCAGCCCGCCGACGATGAAGTTCACGAGCATCGGCGCCGCGGCCGGGTCGGCGCGCGTGTTCTCGCCGCGCGAGAGCCGCTCGATGCGGCTGTCGTTCAGGTGGTGCAGCAGCGCGCCCAGCGCGAACTGGTAGCCCCACGCGACCTGGCTGCGCGAAACGTGCGGCAGCGCCACGTGCAGTGCGTCGATGTAGGCCTCGGCCAGCGGGTCGAAGTAGCCGCGCAGCACGCGGTCGGCTTCCTCGGTGGCGTGGTACAGCTCGCGCGCCACCAGCAGTGCGTAGTACTCGCCCTCGGTGCTCGCGCGCAGCGCCAGCACGGGCGCGGTGAAGGCCTCGATGATGCGCGGCAGCGTGCGCGCGTCGTCGGGGTCGATGGTCACGGCCGCCAGGCGCGCCAGTCGCTCCTCGATGGTGTGGCTCCAGTGTTCGAAGATCGCGTGGAACAGCTCGTGCTTCGGGCCGAAGTAGTAGCCCACCAGCGCGAGCGGCACGCCGGCTTCTTCGGCGATCTGGCGGATCGTCACCGCGTGGTAGCCGTGCTGCGCGAAGAGCTTCTCGGCCGCCAGCAGGATCGCCTGGCGGCGGTCGGGTCGCGCGGGCTCGGGCGCGACGGTCGGGGCGCGTGATGCAGGCGAGGCGCTGCGTTTTCGGGCCGGCGGTGTGCGAGCGTTCATGGGGGCGTATTGAACGGCTGTACAAAAATGTTGAACACACGTACAAACCCTGAGGTCAACCCTCATTGAGCACGGCCGTTCGCGGCGCTACGCTCGTGGCATGCCCGCTCCCAACATCCCCCAGATCCGCCTTTATCAGAACTGGCTGCGCGATACGCGCGGCCTGGCCTTCGACAGCTACGACGCGCTGTGGCGCTGGTCCGTCACCGACCTCGATGCCTTCTGGCAGAGCATCTGGGACTACGCCGGCCTGCGCTCACCCACGCCGCACACCGCGGTGCTCGCCGAACGCCGCATGCCCGGTGCGCGCTGGTTTCCCGGTGCGCAGGTCAACTACACGCGCGAGGTGCTGCGCCACGCCGACGCGGCCCATGCGGCCGGCCTGCCCGCCATCGTGAGCGACAACGAACGCGGCGAGGTGCGCGAGCTGTCGTGGCCCGAGCTGCGTCGGCAGGTGGCCTCGGTGGCGCTCACGCTGAAGTCGCTCGGCGTGCGACGCGGCGACCGCGTGGCCGCCTACATGCCGAACGTGCCCGAGACCATGGTGGCGTTTCTCGCGTGCTCCAGCATCGGCGCGGTGTGGAGCGTGTGCGCGCCTGACATGGGCACGGCCGCCGTGGCCGACCGCTTCCGCCAGATCGAACCCACGCTGCTGATCGCGGTCGACGGCGTGCATTACGGCGGCAAGCCGCTGGACCGCAGCACCGTGCTGCAGGAGCTGCGCGGCCAGCTGCCGAGCGTGCAGAAGCTGCTGCTCGTGCAGTCGCCTTTTGCTGCGAACGCCGTGGCGCACGACGTCGAATGGCAGCAGGCCATCGCGCGCGACGACGCCGAAGTCGCAGCCTTCGAGCCCGAGTGGCTGCCCTTCGACCACCCGATCTGGATCGTCTATTCGAGCGGCACCACCGGCCTGCCCAAGCCCATCGTGCATGGGCAGGGCGGCATCCTGCTCACCATGCACGCCTGCGGCCTGCACAACGACGTGGGCGCGAGCTACGGCGCCAACAACTTCGGCGAGCGCTACCACTGGTACAGCTCCACGGGCTGGGTGATGTGGAACTCGCAGCTCTCGGGCCTGGCCTTCGGCGCCACCATCTGCATCTACGACGGCAACCCGGCGGGCAGCAAGGACAAGCCCGACTGGGGCGTGCTGTGGCGCTTCGTCGCCAAGCACCGCGTCACCTTCTTCGGCGCGGGCGCGGCCTACTTCACCAACTGCATGAAGGCGGGGCTCGTCGCGAAAGACTGCGGCGACCTGTCGCGCGTGCGCGCGCTCGGCAGCACCGGCTCGCCATTGCCCGACGAGGTGCAGCGCTGGGGCTCGCAGCAGATCCTCGATGCGGGCTCGAAAGAGGTGTGGTGGTGCAACATCTCGGGCGGCACCGACTTCTGCGGCGCCTTCGTCGGCGGCAACCGCGAGCTGCCCGAAGTGCCGGGCCAGATGCAGTGCCGCGAACTCGGCCACGCGGTCGAGGCCTGGAACGAGCAGGGCCAGCCGGTCATCGGCGAGGTCGGCGAGCTGGTGTGCACGCAACCCATTCCGTCGATGCCGCTGTACTTCTGGGGCGACGAGGGCAATGCGCGCTACGTGTCGAGCTACTTCGACACCTACCCGGGCGTGTGGCGCCACGGCGACTGGATCAAGGTCGGCAGCGACGGCGGCTGCATCATCTACGGCCGCAGCGACGCCACCATCAATCGCCAGGGCCTGCGCATGGGCACCAGCGAGATCTACAGCGCGGTCGAAGGCCTGCCCGAGGTGCTCGACTCGATGGTGGTCGACCTCGAATACCTGGGCCGCGACAGCTACATGCCGCTGTTCGTGGTGCTGCGCCCCGGCGTGGCGCTCGACGACGCCATGCGCACGCGCCTCAACAACGCGATCAAGACCTCGCTGTCGCCGCGCTTCGTGCCCAACGACATCTTCCAGGTGGCCGAGATTCCGCGCACGCTCTCGGGCAAGAAGCAGGAGCTGCCGATCAAGAAGCTGCTGCTGGGCCAGCCGATCGAGAAGGTCGTGAACCGCGAGGCGATGGCAAACCCCGGCAGCCTGGACTGGTATGTGGCTTTCGCCGCGCAGCGGGCCTCCGCATAATGGGGCGATGAAAAGACGCACCAGCCTCCTCATGCTCTCCGCCGTTGCCGGCGCCTCCGTCCTGAGCGCTTGCGCGGGCGGCTCGCCGGGCACGCCGGCCCAACCCGCCGCCGCACCGCTGCGCGTGACGGGCACCGTGGCCTACCGCGAGCGCATCGCACTCGATCCCGCAGCCGAAGTGCGCGTGCAGCTGCTCGACGTGTCGCGCATGGACGCGCCCTCGGTCGTGCTCGCCGAGCAGCGCATTCCCGCCAACGGCAAGCAGCCGCCCTTCGCCTTCGAACTCAGCGTCGATGCCGCGCGCATCGACCCGCGCATGCGCTACGCCGTGGCGGCGCGCATCACGCGCGGCGAGCAGCTGCTGTTCATCAACGACACGCAGTATTCGGTGCTCACGCAGGGCAACGGCACGACCGCCAACCTGATGCTGGTGCGCGTGGCCACGCCACCGCCGCCGCCGCGCCCCTCGCGCTGATCGAGCACCCGTGCGACACGACGTTCGCGCGGGTCAGTTCAGATCAGGTCAGCAATTCGTGCAGCACCATGCGCGTCTGCCGGCCGCGCAGCTCCACCAGCTCCTCGATGCGCCGCGTGGCCAGCCGGCCGTTCAGGGCCGCGTAGGTGACTTCCGAGATCAGCATGCGCGTGCCCAGCTGGCGGTTCGCGCCTTCGATGCGACTGGCCACGTTCACCACGTCGCCGAACGCCGTGTACGACAGCCGGTCGTTCGACCCCAGCACTCCCGCCACCACCACGCCCGTGTGAATGCCGATGTGCGTGCGGAACTCGGGCAGACCCTGTTCGGCCCACTGCCGGTTGAGCTGGTGCATCTCGGCATGCAGCTCGAGCGCGGCGCGGCAGGCCTTGTACTCGGCGTCTTCCAGGTCGGCCGGCGCGCCCCACAGCACCATGATGCCGTCGCCGATGAACTTGTCGATCACACCGCCGTGGCGCGCGAACACGTCGGCTGCGAGGTTGAAGTACTCGGTCAGCTGGCGCACCAGCACGTCGGCCGCGATCGATTCGGAGATCGACGTGAAGCCCTCCACGTCGGTGAACATCACCGTCACCTGGCGCGGCGAGCCGTTGGGCGCGAGCGCGTGGCCCTGTGCCACCAGCTGATTGATCACGTCCACCGGCACGAACTTGCTGAAGGCCTTGAGGCTGCGCGCCGAATCGTCGAGCGCCTGATCGAGGTGCTGGATCTCGAGCACGCGGCTGGGCTCGCGCGGCAGGTTGTCGAGCTCGAGCCGGCCGATGCGGTGCGCGATGCGCGAGAGGTTCTCGACCGGCGCCGTCACCAGCTTCGACAGCTTCAGCGACATGTACAGCGCCAGCCCCAGGAACACCAGCGCCAGCAGCAGCGACCACGCCACCGCGCGCCGCAGGCCACCCAGCAGCACGTCTTCGGGCACCCAGCTCACCAGCTGCCAGCCGGTGGCGGGAATGCGCGAGGCCTGCACCAGGTAGCGCCGGCCTTCGTGGCTGAAGGCGAAGGCCTTGTCGCTGCCGCTGCCGGCGATGCCGTCGGCCGTCATCTGTGCGTCCAGCGCGCCGAGTGCGCCCGTGGGCGCTTCCAGCGTGTGCAGCACGCCGGGCATGTCGCTGCGCGCGAGCACCTTGTGGTCGGCACTGAGCAGCGCGCTGTTGCCGTTGCCGTTGCGGCTGAACAGGCGCACGAACTCCGACAGCCGGCCCAGCGACACGTCGCCCGCCACCACCATCGCCTGCGGGCTGCCTTCGGCCTGGCGGCGCTGGCTGGGCAAGGCGTAGGTCACGCCCAGTTCCTGTGCGGCGGCGAACACATAGGGGCTGGTCCACACCGGCCCCTGCGTCTTGCGCGCCTGCACGAACCAGCTGCGTTGCGTCGGGTTGTAGTTGCTGCGGTAGGCCTCGACGCGCTGCGTGGCAAAGCGCTGCTGCACATCGGCCTCGGAACCCAGCGGCAGCTTGTACTGCCAGGTCTCGGTGGTGAAGTCGGCGCTGCGCGCAATGTGCCGGATCGCCGGCACGGGGTAGCGCAGCGCCATCAGCATCTTGCCCTCGACGTTCGCCACGTAGACGCTGTCGAGTTCGGGCGATTGCTGTAGCAGCGTCCACAGGAGCTCTGCCGTGCGTTCGACGTTCTCGCCCGCGGGCGTGAGGCTGGGCGAGCTGCCGATCGCGCCGACCGCCGACTCGGCCTTGGCCAGGAAGGCCAGCACCTTGTCCTCGATGCGGTCGTGGTTCGACTTGTGCGCGGAGGTACCGATCGTCGTCACCAGCCGCTGCGAACCCCAGTAGCCCAGCGTGACCAGCAGCAGCGACTGCGCGAGCGCTACGGCACTGACGATGGACCCGACATCGACCCGGAAGCGACGGGGGCGCCGGGGCGGTGGAATTTCAGCGGAAGAGGGTGACGGAGACGGTGGCAACGGCGTGGTGACGTGCGCGAAAGACGGGCGACCCGCCGCATCCGGAGGCCCGGACGATTCCTTGTACATACAGCTCCCTGACGACAACTCGGAACGGACCCCGGCTCCTCCTCACGAGGTCGTGGTCCGGCGTCCGGAGGGTGTTGCGGGGCCGATCGTGTGCGCCGGCCATCCTGGCAATCCCCCGGATGCGCGCGGGATTTTCGCCTGTATTTGATACATGTGTGCAACTTTGCACGCTTGGTGCGATGTTGCTGCGCCCGAGGGCTTGATTGCGAACGGACGTTCGTTCTATTCAGCGCGCGTCGTGAAAGATCAGGCCCAGCGTGTGGCGCTGTCCGCTGCGCACGCGGCTCACGCCGTGGCGCATCGTCACGCGGTAGCTGCCGCGCGTGCCTGCCACGGGCCGCTGGTTCACCGCGAAGATCACGGCCTCGCCCTGCGCGAGCGACACCACCTCGGCGCGCGACTGCATGCGCGGGCGTTGCTCGGTCAGCACGAACTCGCCGCCCGTGAAGTCTTCGCCGGGCCGGCTCAGCAGCACCGTGAGCTGCAGCGGAAATTGCAGGTCGCCGTACAGGTCCTGGTGCAGGCAGTTGTAGTCGCCCTCGCCGTAGCGCAGCAGCAGCGGGGTGGGGCGCAGCTGGCCCGCCGCATGGCAGCGCGCGAGGTAGGCCGCATGGTCCGGCGGGTAGTCGGCCGGCTGGCCCATCGCGGCGGCCCAGGCATTGGCCAGCGGCGCGAGGCGCTCGTACAGCGCGCTGCGGAACGCGACCAGCTTGGAAGGCAGCGGGTTCGCGAAGTACTGGTACTCGCCCTGGCCGAAGCCGTGGCGCTGCATGACCACGCGGCTGCGAAAGCGCGCGCCCTCGTCGTACATGGCCGTGAGCGCGGCGCATTCCGCGGGCGTGAACAACGCCCCGGTGACGGCACAGCCGCGGGCGGCGAGGTCGGCATCGATGCGGGGCCAGTCGAGGGCGTGGATGCGGGCGGCGACGGAAGAACTCATGCGGGCAGTGTCGCGCGGCGGCGGGATGGGGGCTGGCCGTTTTCGGACGCGGGTTTCGGTGAAGCTGGTCCCGGCTTGAGCGATCATCCCGGAGACCCAGCCCGAAAGCATCCAATGAGCACCCAGAACCCCACCCCCCAAGACACCGCCAGCGACTGGCAACTCCCCTGGACCGGCGGCTGCCGCTGCGGCCAGGTGCGCCTGCGGATCACCGCACCGCCGCTGCTGGCCATGGCCTGCCACTGCACCGGCTGCCAGCGCATGAGCGCCAGTGCGTTCTCGCTGTCGTTGGCGATCCCCGCGCCGGGCTTCGAAGTGGTGTCGGGCGAGCCCGTCATCGGCGGGCTGCACGGCGAGGAGTCGCACCACTTCTTCTGCCCGCACTGCAAGAGCTGGATGTTCACGCGCACCGAGGGCATGGACTATTTCGTCAACCTGCGCGCCACCATGCTCGACCGGCACGAATGGGTCGTGCCCTTTGCGGAAACCTGGACCGACGAGAAGCTGCCCTGGGCCACGACGCCTGCGAAGCACAGCTTCGGCACCTTGCCTGCGATGGACGCCTTTCCGGCGATGATCGAAGCCTATGCGCGGGAAGGCGCCCGGCCCGCGAAGGGCTGATCGCGCCGCGCTGGCCAGTTGCCGGCCCGCGCCTTTCAGAGCGGTGCGATCGGAATGCAGATGTCGCATTCGAACGCGTTCGTCTTCTCGTCGAAGGCCATGTCGGGGGCGTAGTACTCGAACGCGGGCCGGCTGTCGAACTGGAAGCCGCTCGCGGGCAGCCAGTCGCGCATGAGGCGCGTCCATGCGTCGTTGATCTCCTCGGGCAGGCCCTGGAACCGCAGCGCGGCATAGCGTCCGCCCGGCAGCACCGTCTTCTGGAAGCCGCCATCGGGCACGAAATCGTCGGGCACTTCCACGCAAGCGTCGTAGCGCGAGTGCTCGGGCGCGGTGATGCTCGGGTCGTCGTGGCTGATGCCGTAGCGCGCATGCGACCACAGCTTGTGCGCGCCGATCCAGGGCGCGGCCTTCTCGGCCCAGAACGCGCCCACCGGCGCGCCGAACGGGCCGGTGTAGCGCAGGTAGGCGATGGTGACGGGAGAGCGGGTGATCAGCTGGACATTCACGGGTGGCTCCTGATGATGCGCGGCGTTGCGCGTTGGAGATCCATTCTTCGTGAAGCCGTGCAGGGCGATCTGATCAGGATTGCTCTTGCGTGCGGGATCGTCGCAGGGCAGCGCCCAGTCGTGCGATGCACGCCACGCGCTGGGCGCGCTGCCGAAATGCGCGCGGAACGCGCGGGTGAACGCCTCACCCGAACCGAAGCCCACCGACACCGCCGCCTCGAGCACCGACAGGCGCGGCTGTGTCGCGAGCCGCAGCGCGGCCACCTCCACGCGGCGGCGCCGGATGTAGTCGCCCAGCGTCTCGCCGGCCCAGGCCGCGAAGAGGCGATGGAAGTGGTACGCCGAGAAATGCGCCACGTCGGCCAGCGCCGCGAGATCGAGTGCCTCGTCCAGGTGGTCGTCGATGTGCGTCAGCACCTTGTGCATGCGCCATTCGTACTCGGAGCGGCTGTCGCGCGGCATGGCGCGCATTCTCAACCTTGGCGGGCCTGCGCGAGCAACCAATCACTGAACAGCTTCAGCAACGGCCGCTGGTCCGCCCGCTCCGGCGTCACGAGGTAATAACTGCGCTCCGCCGACAGCGCCCGCGGGCAGGCCACCACCAGCTCGCCGCGCGCCAACTCGTCGGCCACCAGCATGGTCGGCATCAGCGCCACGCCCAGGCCGTGCGAGGCGGCGGCGGCGAGGATCGAGAACAGCTCGTAGCGCGGGCCGCCGCGGGCGGTGGGCGCGTCGACCTGCTGCGCGTCGAACCACTGGCGCCAGCCGTCGGGGCGCGTGCTCTGCTGCAGCAGCGGCATCCGCGCGATGGCCGCGGGGGACACGGCCTTGCCGTGGGGCAGCAGCGAAGGGCTGCACACGGGCACCACGTCTTCATGCATGAGCAGCAGCGCGCGCGTGCCGGCCCAGTTCTCGACCTGCGCGGGCGTGCCGGCGTACAGCGCGGCGTCGAACTCCGCGTCGGCGAACAGGAAGGGGCGGGTGCGCGTCTCGATGTGCACCACCACGTCGGGTTGCAGCGCCGCAAAACCGCGCAGGCGCGGCACCAGCCAGCGCGTGGCGAAGGTGGGCACCGCGGCCAGCGACAGCGACCCGCCTTCGCCCTGGTGCGCCATGGCGTCGAGCGTGTCGCGCTCCATGGCTTCCAGGCGGCGGGCGATCTGGCGTGCGTAGGCGGCGCCGCTGGCCGTGAGCGCCACGCCGTGCCGCGTGCGGCGAAACAGCGCCACGCCCAGGAAGGCCTCGAGCGCCCCGACCTGACGCGACACCGCGCTCTGCGTGAGCGCCAGTTCCTGCGCGGCGCGCGTGTAGCTCTCGTGGCGCGCGGCGGCGTCGAAGCACACGAGGGTCTGCAGGGGTGGGATCTTGCGGCGCATGTATGCCGGGAGTGTATGACTGGCGGATTGGTTTCACCAGTAAATCAACAAGATGTATCTCTCAAGATGTGCGCAGGACGCATATCTGGGTGAGGATTCATCGTTTGCGCCGGGCCTCCTGCGTGGCTACGATCGACCGCATTCCCCCTTCTTTTGTTTCTTCTTCCTTTTCCGGAGACATCCACATGGCCGCCAAAGCGCAATTCCACTGGGACGACCCCCTTCTTCTCGACCAGCAACTGACCGACGAAGAACGCATGATCCGCGACGCGGCCAACGCCTACTGCCAGGAGCGCCTGGCGCCGCGCGTCATCGAAGGCTTCCGCACCGGCGAAACCGACCCTGCCATCTTTCGCGAAATGGGCGCGCTCGGCCTGCTCGGCCCGACGATCCCCGAGCAGTACGGCGGCCCCGGCCTGAACTACGTGGCCTACGGCCTGATCGCCCGTGAAGTCGAGCGCGTCGATTCGGGCTACCGCTCGATGGCCAGCGTGCAGAGCTCGCTGGTGATGGTGCCGATCTTCGAATTCGGCACCGAAGCGCAAAAGCAGAAGTTCCTGCCCAAGCTCGCCACCGGCGAATGGATCGGCTGCTTCGGCCTGACCGAGCCCGACCACGGCTCCGACCCCGGCAGCATGGCCACGCGCGCCAAGAAGGTGCCGGGCGGCTACTCGCTCAGCGGCTCGAAGATGTGGATCAGCAACTCGCCCATCGCCGACGTGTTCGTGGTGTGGGCCAAGGAAGTCAGCGAAAGCGGCACCGTCGGCCCGATCCGCGGCTTCGTGCTCGAGAAGGGCATGAAGGGCCTGAGCGCCCCCGCCATCCACGGCAAGGTCGGCCTGCGCGCCAGCATCACCGGTGAAATCGTCATGGACGGCGTGTTCTGCCCCGAAGAAAACGCCTTCCCCGAAGTGCAAGGCCTCAAGGGCCCGTTCACCTGCCTGAACAGCGCCCGCTACGGCATCTCGTGGGGCGCCATCGGTGCCGCCGAAGACTGCTGGCACCGCGCCCGCCAGTACACGCTGGACCGCAAGCAGTTCGGCCGCCCGCTCGCCGCCAACCAGCTCATCCAGAAGAAGCTGGCCGACATGCAGACCGAGATCACGCTGGGCCTGCAAGGCAGCCTGCGCCTGGGCCGCATGAAGGACGAAGGCATCGCCGCGGTCGAGATCACCTCGATCATGAAGCGCAACAACTGCGGCAAGTCGCTGGACATCGCCCGCATGGCGCGCGACATGATGGGCGGCAACGGCATCAGCGACGAGTTCGGCGTGGCACGCCACCTGGTGAACCTCGAAGTCGTGAACACCTACGAAGGCACGCACGACATCCACGCGCTCATCCTCGGTCGTGCCATCACCGGCATCGCAGCTTTCGCCAACTGAACGAACGCATGAGCACCAAGCCCGCAGCACTCGACGGCATCAAGGTCCTCGATCTGTCCCGCGTGCTCGCGGGCCCGTGGTGCACGCAGATCCTTGCGGACCTGGGCGCCGACGTCGTCAAGATCGAACGCCCCGGCGTCGGCGACGACACGCGCACCTGGGGCCCGCCGTTCGTGAAGGACGCGAACGGCCACGACACCGACCAGGCCAGCTACTTCACGTCCTGCAACCGCAACAAGCGTTCGGTCACCATCGACATGGCCACGCCCGAAGGGCAGGCGCTGCTGCAGCAGATGGCGGCGCAGGCCGACATCGTGGTCGAGAACTTCAAGACCGGCGGCCTCAAGCAGTACGGCCTCGACCAGGAAAGCCTGCGTGCGGCCAACCCGCGCCTCATCTACTGCAGCGTGACCGGCTTCGGCCACGACGGCCCCTACGCCGAGCGCGCCGGCTACGACCTGATGATCCAGGCCATGACCGGCATGATGAGCATCACCGGCCGCCCCGACGGCGAGCCTGGCGGTGGCCCGCTGCGCGTGGGCGTGGCGCTCACCGATCTCTTCACGGGCGTGTACGCCAGCACCGCCATCCTCGCGGCGCTGCAGGTGCGCGACCGCACCGGCGAAGGCCAGCACATCGACATGGCGCTGCTCGACGTGGGCATGGCCATCCTCGCCAACCAGGCGAGCGCCTTTCTCAACACCGGCAAGGCGCCGGGCCGCCAGGGCAACACGCACCCGAGCCTCGCGCCCTATCAAGACTTTCCGACGCAGGACGGCGCGATGCTGCTGGCCATCGGCAACAACGGCCAGTTCGCGCGCTTCTGCGAAGCCGCCGGCCACGCCGAATGGGCCGCCGACGAACGCTTTGCGACCAACACGCTGCGCGTGAAACACCGCGGCGTGCTGATCCCGATGATGGAAGAACTCACGCGCACCCGCACCACCGCCGATTGGGTGGCGCTGCTCGAAGACAAGGCCGTGCCCTGCGGCCCCATCAACGACATCGCGCAGGCCTTCGACGACGCGCAGGTCCAGGCGCGCGGCCTGGCCGTCACGCTGCCGCGCGATGCGGGCGACGGCATCGCCAGCATCACCGGCGTGGCGAGCCCGTTGCGCCTCACGGCCACGCCGCCCGTGCTGCGCCGCGCACCGCCCGCGCTCGGGCAGCACACGCAGGAGGTGCTGGCCGAGATGGGCGTCGACGCCTCGCGCTTCGAGGCATTGCGCGCGGCCGGGGTGGTCTGACACACTGGCGGGCATGACGCGCCCGCCTGCTTCGTCTCCTGTTGCTTCCGCTGCCGATGCGGCCCCGTTCGCGGTGCTGCGCATCGACCATGTCGTGCTGCGCGTGCGCGACGCCGCGCGGTCCATGGCCTTCTACTGCGACGTGCTCGGCTGCACGCTCGAGAAGCGCCGCGACGACCTCGGCCTCGTGCACCTGCGCGCCGGCAGCAGCCTCATCGACCTCGTCGCGCACGACGGCAAGCTGGGCCGCCAGGGCGGCGCACTGGCCGGGCGCGAAGGCCGCAACGTCGATCACCTCTGCCTGCGCATCGAGCCTTTCGACGAAGCGGCGATCCGCGCGCGCATGGCGCGGCACGGCGTGCCGGTGCAGGGCGAGGTGCAGAACAACTTCGGGGCCGAGGGCAACGGGCCTTCGATCTACCTCGAAGACCCCGACGGCAACGGCGTGGAGCTGAAGGGCCCTGCGGCCTAAGCGCCGCGCCCCAACACCGCCACCGCGAACACCACCACGCCCAGCGCGAGGTTCAGCGTCACCAGCTGGCGCACGGTGTTCAGCCGCGCGGCCGCCACGGGCCAGGCGCTGTCGTCCACCGCGCGGCGCAGGGCGCGGAACACCGAGGCGCGGATGTAGACGTAAATCGCCGCCATCACGAGCGCGATGCCCATCATGGCCTCGACGCGCCAGTGCACCGCGCGAAAGCCGCCGGTCGCGAGGATCATCGCGAAGCCGCTCACGAACAGCAGCGTGACCGACGCGTCCACCCCGATGAAGAAACGTCGCAGCGTCGCGGCCATCATGCGCAGGCGCAGCGGCGGCTCCAGCGTGGCGACGGCGGCGGGGCGCACCGCGAAGTGCATGACGGCCATGCCGCCGACCCAGAAGGCAGCGCACAGCAGGTGAATGAAGAGGGGAGCGAGGTAGGACATGGGCTCCGATCAGAACACCGAACCGTGCGCGCACGCAACGCAAGCCCCCATGCCCTTCAACCCGTCGCGCCGCGCCCGCGCGTGCTCGCACGGGGCTTGCCGATGCCCGTGCCCGCGATCGAATCGGCATAGCGCGTCATGTCCGCCACCACCTGGCGCAGCAGCGTCGCCGCGGCCGGCGGCAGCAGGCGGCCGTGGCGCGACACGATGTGCGAGCGCCCCTGCGACAGCAGCGGGTTCTTCATCGGCAGCTCGACCAGCGACGGGTGGTCGGCATTGGGCGTGAGCGAGATGCGCGTGCCCAGCGTGTAGCCCAGGCCTGCCGACACGAAGTGGCCCAACGCGCTGAACGAGGTGGTGGTCAGCAGCGCGGGCAGCCGCACGCCCTCACTGATCTCGGCCGCCTCGATGTGCTGGCGCACGCCGAAGTTGCGGTGCAGCGTGGCGCCGGGGTAGGGCAGCAGGTCGGCCAGCTTCAGCGGGCGATCGAGCTGCGCGAGCGGGTGCGAGCCCAGCACCATGGCCTGGATCGGCTGCGCGTGCGACTGGTGCGAGGTGAGCCGCTCGTCCTTCGGCGGCTGGAACAGCATGCCGATGTGGGCGCGCTCCTCGATCACGCGGCGCACGATCTCGTCGGTGCTGGCCACGTCCAGGTTCACCGTGATCTTCGGGTGGCTGGCCATGAAGATGCGCAGGCTGTGCCGCATGAGCCAGTCGACATAGCCTTCGCCGGCCACGATGTCGATGTGGCCGCTCTCGATCTTGCGGATGCTGTCCATCTGCGCCAGCAGGTGCTGCTTCTGCCCCTGCTGCCTTCGCACGTAGCCGGCCAGCAGCTGGCCCGCGTCGGTGGGCACCACGCCGCGTCCGTGGCGCTCCAGCAGCGGCAGGCCGCATTCGGTTTCGAGGATGCCGATGGCGCGGCTCACGGCCGACGGGTCCATGTCGAGCACGTCGGCCGCGCCGCGCACCGAGCCGCTGTCGAGCACCTGCATGAAGTAGCGCACCCGGCGGGTGTCGAGCTTGTCGTCCATGGCGGTCGTCTCCGAGTGTTGCATTCAATGCAACGAATATCCTTATTTGCGGTCATTGATGCAAGAGGCTCGCCGCCTGAAACTCGCCGGCACCCCTCGAAAACGCCCACCCATGACCTCCGCTGCCTCCACGATTGCAGCCGTCGCGCCTTCCAGCGCCGCCGGCAAATTCAAGCTCCTCGTCGTCACCCTGGTCCTCGTGGCCGTGGCCGAACTCATCGGCCCGACGCAGTTCAGCGTCGGCCCCGGCAAGGTGGTGCTGCTGCCGATGCTGTGGGCACTGCTCATGGCCGCCGCCTGGGGCATCGCGCACCGGCGCGTGCCGGGCGTGGTGCGCGTGGCCACGGCGCAGCAGTCGCTGGCCGGCGGCCTGCTCAACGCGGGCCTGCTGCTGTTCGTGGTGAAGCTGGGCCTCACGGTCGGCGCCGCGCTGCCGCAGGTCAAGCAGGCCGGCTGGGCGCTGCTGTTCCAGGAGTTCGGCCATGCGCTGGGCACCCTGGCGCTGGGCCTGCCGCTGGCGCTGCTGCTGGGCATCAAGCGCGAGGCCGTGGGCGCCACCTTCTCGGTGGGCCGCGAGGGCAACCTCGTGATCATCGGCGAGAAGTACGGCATGGCCTCGCCCGAAGGCCGCGGCGTGCTGGCCGAGTACATCACCGGCACCGTGCTGGGCGCGCTCTTCATCGCGGTGCTGGCGGGCTTCATCGCCAGCCTGCACATCTTCGATCCGCGCTCGCTGGCCATGGGCGCCGGCGTGGGCTCGGGCAGCCTGATGGCGGCGGCGCTGGGCGCCATCGCCGCGCAGAGCCCGCCCGAGATGCTGCCGCAGCTCACGGCGATTGCCGCCGCGTCGAACCTGCTGACCACCGTGGCCGGCTTCTACTTCACGCTGTTCCTCTCGCTGCCGCTGTGCTCGTGGCTCTACGGCAAGCTGGAGCCGGTGCTGGGCCGCTTCTCGAAGCATGGCGCACAACAAGGCGCCGCCGTGGACGCAGGCGCGAACGTCTCGAGCGCCGACGTGGCCCACGCCGCGCCGACCTCGCTGCGCGACACGCTGCTGGCCTGGCTGGTGGTGGGCGGCGGCGTGCTCATCGGCAATGCCGTGACCTACAAGGTGCCGGTGCTGGTGTCGCTCGAAGGCGTGCTCGCCGTGGTGGCGATTGCCGGCGCCGTCGAAGCCATCAAGCGCTTCGTGCCGCGCCTGCCGATGGTGCTGGTGCTGTCGGTGGTGGCCACCGTGGTCGGCATCCCGGGCCTGTTCCCCTTCTCTGACGCGCTGATCGCGATCACCGCCAAGCTCAACTTCCTGGCCTTCACCACGCCGGTGCTGGCGCTGGCCGGCTTCTCGGTCGCGAAAGACCTGCCCGTGTTCCGCCGCCTCGGCTGGCGCATCGTGGTGGTGTCGCTCACCGCGACGGCCGGCACCTTCCTCGGCGCGACCTTCATCGCCGAGTTCTTCCACTAGAAATAGAGCTCGCCCCCAGGCTACGCGCACTTCGTGTCGCTTCGCCAACCCCCTACCGGGGGCAACACCAGCGGCCCGGCAAAGCCGGTTCCGCGGTGTTCCCCGAAAAGACCGTTTCGTTTCATCCCACTCCACGAGATACACGCCATGTACCGCGACCCCGAGATTGCCGAAGACACCCGTGCCCGCATGCTCAGCTGGCGCCGCGACATCCACGCTAACCCCGAGACCGCCTTCGAGGAACACCGCACCGCCAACGTGGTGGCCAACGCGCTGATGCTCATGGGCCTGCCCGTGCACCGCGGCCTGGCCGGCACCGGTGTGGTCGGCACGCTGAAGAACGGCGAGGGCCCCAGCATCGCGCTGCGCGCCGACCTCGACGCGCTCAACATGCAGGAGCTCGGCACGCAGGCGCACGCCTCGAAGTGCGTCGGCAAGATGCACGCCTGCGGCCACGACGGCCACACGGCCATGCTGCTGGGCGCGGCCGAGCACCTGTCGCGCCACAAGCCGTTCCAGGGCACGGTGCACTTCGTGTTCCAGCCCGCCGAGGAAAACGAAGGCGGCGGTCGCGTGATGGTGGAAGAGGGCCTGTTCGAGCAGTTCCCGGCCGACGCCGTCTACGGCATGCACAACTTTCCGAGCCTGCCGCGCGGGCGCTTCGCGATCCGCAAGGGCACCATGACGGCCTTTCTCGACACCTTCGAGATCGTCATCACCGGCAAGGGCGCCCACGGCGCCATGCCCGAGACCGGCATCGACTCGGTGGTGATCTCGGCCCAGCTCATCAACGCGCTGCAGACCATCGTGAGCCGGCGCACCGGCGCCACCGACGCGGCCGTGGTCAGCGTCACGCAGATCCACGGCGGCGACACCTGGAACGTCATTCCCGAAACCGTGGTGCTGCGCGGCACCGTGCGCACGCTCGACGCCGCCATCCAGGACAAGACCCAGGCGGCGATGCAGCAGATCTGCGACGGCGTGGCCGCCACGCACGGCGCCAAGGTGGCGCTGGAGTACCGGCGCGGCTACCCCGGCGTGGTCAACACGCCGGCCGAGACCGACGCGGCCATCGCGGCGGCGGCCAGCCTGGTCGACCTTGAGCAGGTGCACACCGACATCCCGCCCGCCATGGGCTCGGAAGACTTCGCCTTCATGCTGCAGAAGCGCCCCGGCGCCTACATCGGCATCGGCGCGGGCGAGGGCCCGAACGACCCGAACGTGCACAACCCGTACTACGACTTCAACGACAACATCCTGCCGCTCGGTGCGGCCTACTGGGTGGCGCTGGTCAAACAGCAGCTTCCGGTCGCATGATGCGCTGATGCTCTCCGCCTTCGACATCTTCAAGATCGGCATCGGGCCGTCCAGCTCGCACACCGTCGGGCCGATGCGCGCGGCGCTGCTGTTCGCGCAATCGCTCGAACGGCGCGGCCTGCTCGCGCAGGTGGCGCGGCTGCACGTCGACCTGTTCGGCTCGCTCGGCGCCACCGGCCATGGCCACGCGACCGACCAGGGCGTGATCCTGGGCCTCTTCGGCGACGCGCCCGACACCGTGCGGCCCGAGACCGTGCAGCCGCGCCTGGACGCGCTGCGCCGCAGCGGCCAGCTCGCGCTGCTGGGCACCACGCCCATCGCCTTCGACCGCGTGCGCGACATCGCCTTTCGCGGCGAAGAATCGCTGCCCGAGCACCCGAACGCGATGCGCTTCACCGCCTCCGCGGCCGACGACGCCGTGCTGGCCGAAGGCACCTACTTCTCGGTCGGCGGCGGCTTCGTCGTCGAGGGCGGGCAGGCCGTGGCGCAAACGGCAGCGGCGGCAGCGGCCGTGCCGCATCCCTTCACGACCGGCGACGAACTCATGGCGCAGTGCCGCGCGCACGGCATCTCCGTGGCCACGCTGGTGCTGCGCAACGAATGCGTGTGGCGGCCCGAGGCCGAGGTGCGCGCGGGCCTGCTGCGCATCTGGGGCGTGATGCAGCAGTGCGTGCAGCGCGGCTTCGGCATCGACAACCCGCTGGCCGCGCAGGCGCTGCCCGGCCCGCTGCGCATGCGCCGCCGCGCGCCCGAGCTGCACCGCGAGCTGCTGGCGCAGGCCGGCGCTGCCGATCCGCTCGCGGCCATGGACTGGGTCAACGCCTTCGCGATGGCGGTGAACGAGGAGAACGCGGCCGGCGGCCGTGTCGTCACCGCGCCCACCAACGGCGCGGCCGGCGTGGTGCCCGCCGTGATGCATTACTACCAGCGCTTCGTGCCGCAGGCCAGCGACGAGGGCATCGTCGACTTCCTGCTCACCGCTGCGGCCATCGGCATGCTCTACAAGACCAACGCCTCGATCTCGGGCGCCGAGGTCGGCTGCCAGGGCGAGGTCGGCGTGGCCTGTTCGATGGCGGCCGGCGCGCTCGCCGCCGTGCTCGGCGCCACGCCCGCGCAGGTCGAGAACGCGGCCGAGATCGGCATGGAACACAACCTGGGCCTGACCTGCGACCCGGTCGGCGGCATGGTGCAGATTCCCTGCGTGGAGCGCAACGCGATGGGCGCCGTGAAGGCCATCAACGCCTCGCGCATGGCGCTGCGCGGCAACGGCAGCCACTACGTCTCGCTCGACGCCGTGATCCGCACCATGAAGCAGACCGGCGAGGACATGAAGTCCACGTACAAGGAGACCTCGCTCGGGGGGCTTGCGGTGAACGTGGTGGAGTGCTGAGGCAGCAAGGCTGGCGTCGCTGCGTCAGAATGCGAAGCTCGTCGCGCCGGGCCCCGCAGCCCCCAGGTTCCCACGTCGTTTCCAAGGCGCACGACTTTCAGGAGTCGAGATGCCCATGGCCGGTCTTCCGCGCAGTCTCTTGCCCGGCGTGTTGCGCACCGCGCTGTCTGCCGTGCTGCTGCTGTGTGCCGCGCGCGCCGTGCCCGCGGCCGGCGTGTTCCCCGCCGCGCAGTGGGCCACCCCGAGCGTGGCTGAACCGAGCCACTGGTCCGAAGCGAAGCTCAAGGTGGCCGATGCGTTTGCCGCATCGATCAAGTCCGACGCCTACCTCGTGATCGACAAGGGCGTGCTCGTGCATGCCTACGGCGACATCGACAAGCCGATGAACCTGGCCTCGGTGCGCAAGAGCGTGCAGAGCGTGCTCTACGGCATTCACGTCGGCCGCGGCGAGATCGACCTGGACCAGACGCTGGGCCAGCTCGGCATCGGCGACAAGGACGGGCTCAGCGACACCGAACGCACGGCCACCGTGCGGCAGCTGCTGCAGCTGCGCTCGGGTGTCTACCATCCGGCCGCCTACGAGACCGCCCAGGCCAAGGCCGAGCGACCGGCCCGGGGCAGCCATGCGCCGGGCGAGTTCTGGTACTACAACAACTGGGACGCCAACGTGCTGGGCACCATCTTCGAACGCCGCACCGGACGCAGCGTCTTCGAGGCGCTGAAGACCGACCTGGCCGAACCGCTGCAGTTCCAGGATTTCCGCTACCCGCAGGACACCGAGTCCCGGCTCGAACGCAGCTCCGAGCACCCGGCCCAAGTGATGCATCTGTCGGCGCGCGACCTGGCCCGCATCGGCCTGCTGATGGCGCGCGACGGCATGTGGCACGACAAGCGCATCGTCCCGGCCGGCTGGGTGACCGAAAGCACCACCTCGTACACGACCGTCGGACCCGGCTGGAGCGGCTATGGCTATCTGTGGTGGGTGCCGCTCAAGGGCTTCCCGTTCTGGCAGCGCGGGCCCAACCAGCTGCTTCTGGCCGTGGGCGCCGGCGGCCAGTTCATGATGGTCGATCGCAAGCGCGACCTCGTCGTGGTGCACCGTGTCGACAACAGCAAGGGCTGGTTCCAACGCAGCGAGGTCCGCACCGACCAGTTCGCCGTGCTCGCGGCACACATCCTCGCGGCTGCACCGGTGGCCTCACCTGCGGCCGCCACCCCTCCCTGAACCCCGAAGGAAAGATGAGGCTCTCATGACCCGCTCCATCGCGCAGAAGCGCGCAGACTTTCGCGCGCTCCACACCCAAGGCTGCTTCGTCATTCCCAACCCCTGGGACACCGGCAGCGCGCGCTACCTCGAAGGCCTGGGCTACCAGGCGCTGGCCACCACCAGCTCAGGCTTCGCGTGGTCGCAGGGCCATGCCGACGGCGCCCTGTCGCGCGACCAGATCCTCGCGCACCTGCGTGAACTCGTGGCCGCCACCGACCTGCCGGTGAACGCCGATTTCGAGAACGGCTTTGCCGCTGACGCACAGGGCGTGGCCGAGAGCGTGCGCCTCGCGGTCGAGACCGGCGTGGCGGGCTTGTCGATCGAGGACTCGACGGGCAACCCCGACGACCCGCTGTTCCCCATCGACGTGGCGGTCGAGCGCCTGCGCGCCGCGCGCCGGGCCATCGACGCGGCGGGCGGCGACACGCTGCTCGTGGGCCGCGCCGAGAACTTCTTTGCCAACCGCCCCGACCTGGACGACGCCATCGCACGCCTGCGTGCGTACGCCGAGGCCGGCGCCGACTGCCTCTACGCGCCCGGCATCAAGACGCGCGAGCAGATCGCCGCCGTGGTGGCTGCTGTCGCGCCCAAGCCGGTCAACCTGCTGGTCGGCGCGACCAGCGATCTCACGATGGCGGACATCGCCGCGCTCGGCGTGCGCCGCGTGAGCGTGGGCGGCGGCATGGCGCGCGCGGCCTGGGGCGGTTTCATCCGCGCCGCGCGCACGCTGGCCGAAGAGGGCCGCTTCGACGGCTTTGCCGATGCCACGCCGGGCACCGAGCTGAACGCCTTCTTCCGCCCGTTCGCTGACTAGCTCCAACGTCGTGGATGCGCTGCTCGCCGAGATCCGCGCCTGCCGCGCATGCGAGGCGCACCTGCCGCTCGGGCCGCGCCCGATCGTGCAGGCCAGTGCGAGCGCGCGGCTGCTGATCGTCGGCCAGGCGCCCAGCCTCACGGTGCACCAGACCGGCGTGCCGTGGAACGACAAGAGCGGCGACCAGCTGCGCCGCTGGCTCGGCATCGACCGCGAGGTGTTCTACGACGCGACGCGCATCGCGATCGTGCCCATGGGCTACTGCTACCCAGGGCGCGGCAAGAGCGGCGACCTGCCGCCGCGCAAGGAATGCGCGCCGCTGTGGCACGACCGCCTGCTGGCGCAGATGCCGCACATCGCGCTGACCTTGCTCATCGGCCAGTACGCGCAGCGCCACTTCCTCGGCAAGGCCGCGCGCGGCGGCGTGACGGAAACCGTCGAGGCCTTTGCGGACTACGCGCCGCGCTTCGTCCCGCTGCCGCATCCGTCGCCGCGCAACACCGCGTGGTTCCAGCACCATCCGTGGTTCGAGCGCGACGTGTTGCCGGTGCTGCGCGAGCGCGTGCAGCAGGCGCTCAGCGCGCCTTCTTTCTAGGGGCCGACGGCCGCCGCGGCGGCTTCGCTTCGAGCACCAGCTCGGCCGGCAGCGCATCGTTCCACGACTCGGTGAAGTAGGCGCGGTCGCTCGGCACCAGCTGCGGCAGCACCTCGCGCAGCAGGCCCAGCGAGTGCTCGGCCGCCTTCAGGTCGCCCGCATGCGCCGCGTACCACGCGTGCTCGAACAGCAGGCTGCCCTGCTGCAGTCCGGGGTAGCGGCGTCGCCCGGCCTGGTGGTCGGCCAGCCGCGCCTGCGCCACGTCGACCCAGCGTACGGGCCAGTTCGCGGTGTCGAAGGCGTCGGCGAGCGGGCCTGCGAGCTTCGACATGGCGGCCGGGTCGAGCGGCTTCTGCGCGCGGAACTGCGCGAGCGTGGGTTGCGCGTCGGGCCGGCAGTGGCCGCGCGCGATGCGCATCAGGTAGATCGCGTTCCATGCCGAGCGGCCCTGGCCGTCGGTGTGGCCGCACAGCCATTCGCTGAAGGCGATCCACTGCACCGCGCGGCGCGTGGTGTCGGCCCGGTGGCCGTCGTGCGCGAGCGCCGGCAGGTCGCCCAGGCCCACGCGGTCGAACAGCCACGCGGCCATGCCCATGTTGGCCGCCACGTGCTGGGCGGCATCGAAGGAGTGCGACTCGAAGGCCGCCGCCAGTGCCTCGCCGAAGCGCTGCAGCGACTCTTCGGCGAGTGCGGCGGCGGCCGGGCGGTCGTCGGCGGCCAGTGCAAGAGCGCGCGAGCGGCAGGCCAGCGCCCACAGGTTGCACCACTCGAAGCGCACGTCGGGGTGGTGGCGCAGCACCAGCGCGCGCGCCGGGTCTTGCGCCATGCCGCCCAGCAGCGACTGCGCCAGCGGCAGGTCGCGCGCGGTGTAGGCGCACCAGGCCGAGACGATGCACTCCATCGCGCCCAGGTAGTCGTTGCCCGCCACGTGGTGCGCGAGCCGCTGTTTCTTGAGCGCCTGCAGCCGCCGGCGCGCCTGTTCGTTGTCGCCGAGCCGGCGCCACAGCATGGCCTCGTTGAGCGTGACCAGCGCGCGCTGGAAGTCGCTCGCGGCCAGCGTGCCGGCCAGGCGGATGGCTTCGAGCGCGCTGCCGTTGCCGTTTCCGCCCGCCACCGGCGACATCAGCCGGCCCTGGCGCGCGGCCTGCTGCGAGGCGACCAGCTGCTTCCAGAAAGCGGCGTCCTGCAGGTGCACGGCGTCGGGCGGCGTGATCGTGCCGACGGCCTGCGCCTTGCGGGCGCGCAGGCCGAGGAACGACGCCACCTCGGCGGCGGTGGCCGGTCGGTTGTCCACGAGCAGGCGCAGGCGCTTCGCTTCAGAAGCCGGCAACCAGAACGGCCCCTGGCTGCGCCGTTCGGCGTTGAGAAAGCGCGGCTCGCGCTGCAGGTCTTCGCCCCAGCCGACCTCCAGGCCCCAGGCCTTGAAGTCGCGAAACGCGCGGCTCACGACCATGCGCAGCGTGCTGGCGTCGGACACCTCGCCGCGCAGGTCGGCCAGCCGCACGACACCGCTGCCGCCGCCGTGGGCATGGGCGTGTTGCATGCGCACCAGCAGCCACAGCGACTGGAAGGCCGCACGCCGTCCGTCGACGGACTGCGGCGAGGTGAGTTCGATGGAAAGAAGGGCAGGGGAGGCGGTGGAGGGCACGCCCCGGATTGAACCTCAAATCGCCCGCGGCTTCCTGAAGAAACCGCAGGCGGGGGCCAGCGGGTCAGTAGCGGCTGCGGTCGACCAGCTCGGGCACTTCGCTGCGGCCGATGCCCAGGTCGCGCAGGTCGTGGTCGCTCATGCCGGCCAGCAGCAGCGCGTCGTCGCGGGCGCGGCGGCGTGTCACGGCGCGGCGGCGCCAGTCGTGCAGGGCATGCAGCAGGCGTTGATGAAAAGACGGTGGCTTCGGCGCGGTCACGGTGGGCTCCTGGTAGGGGAGCGCTCATCTTCCGGCGGCGCGTGATATTGTGGAAGTTGAGATTTCTGACACCTTCAATCAGCATTCCTGATGCGACAGCTCAACCTCGACCAACTGCGCACCCTCATCGCCATCGCCGACCTGGGCACCTTCTCGGCGGCGGCGCAGGCGCTGCACCTGGCGCAGCCCACCGTGAGCCTGCACATCAGCGAGCTCGAATCGCGCCTGGGCGCGCAGCTGGTGGTGCGCGGCAACCGCCGCGTCACGCCCACCGCGGCCGGCGCGGCGCTGGTCGAGCGCGGGCGCAAGCTGCTGCGCGACACCGACGAGGCGGTCGAGGCCGTCAAGCGCCAGGCCGAGGGCCGCACGGGCCGCGTGCGGCTGGGCACCTCCACCGGCGTGGTGGTCGACCTGCTGCCGCAGGTGCTCGAGGCGCTGGGCGTGGGCCATGCGGGCATCGACGTCGAGGTCAGCATCCTCGGCTCGGCCGAGGCGATGGCGCGGCTGGCGGCGGGCACGCTCGACATCGGCCTGGTGGCGATGCCGCAGCCGCCGCAGCGCGAGCTGGTGGTCACGCCGTGGCGCACGCAGCCCATGATGGCCTTCGTGCCGCCGCGCTGGAAGGCGCCCAAGCGCGCCACGCCGGCCTGGCTGGCGACGCAGCCGCTGATCTTCAACGACGCGACCACGCACATGTACCGGCTGTCGATGGAGTGGTTCGCCGCGGCCGGCTTTGCGCCGCGCGCGCGCATCGAGCTCAACTACGACGCGGCGATCCGCAGCCTGGTGGCGGCGGGCTATGGCGCGGCGCTGCTGCCGCTGCAGCAAACCACCGACGCGGCGCTCAACGAGCGCATGCAGATCGTGCCGGTCACGCCGAAGCTCACGCGCCGCCTGGGCATCGCGCACCGCCCGCACGCCACGCTCGACGGCGCCACGCAGAGCGTGCTGAAGGTGCTGACGGCGTTCCGCCAGCTTTGAATTCGTTCAGCCCGGCCCGGGCTTGGGGCCGCGCGTGCCCAGCGAGAGGATCTCGTTGGCGTTGACGATGGCCGCGGCGATGTCTTCCATGGTGGTGCGCTTGCTCATGGCCTGTTCGCGGATCAGGTCGTGGGCCTGGCCTTCCGACACGTCATGCGTCTTCATGAGGATGCTCTTGGCCTCGGCCAGCTGGCGCACGCCGAGCAGCTTGGCTTCGGTCTTGCGCAGGCGCCGCGCGAGCGAGCGGCTTTCCTTGTGGGCCTCGCGCGCGACCACCAGCGCCGACAGCAGGCCGAACGAGCGCACCGGCGACGGCAGCACGGCCTTGGCGCGGATCTCGAGCACGGCCTCGACGATGGTCGGGTTCTCGTAGGTCACGACGGCGATGACGGCGGGCGCATCTTCGCTCTGGGTCCACTCGAAACGCAGGTTGATGAAGTCGGGCTGCACGGCCATGAAGGCCACGTCGATGCCCTCGGGCAGGTGCTGCACGGGCGGCCAGAAGGCCTGCACCTGGCAGCCGATGCGCTGCAGTTGCTGGGTGAGCTGTCGGCCGTCTGCGTCGTCGGGGTGGATCACCGCGATCTTCAGCAGCCGCAGCTCCTTGAGCTGCGGTGGCGTCACCCGCAGGGTGTGTCGCTTGGGGGCTGTGCTGTCCACGGTCAGGTCTTTCGTGGGACGCACCCTGACGCCTCGCCTGCAACGCGGAAAAAGCAGCGCGACCTCATCCTAGAGCTCCAGCGCATCGAGCCGCGCCGTCCAGTCGCCCAGCGAGTGGGTGACGAGGTACGGGTCCGGGTACACCGGGCGCGTCGCCTGGCGCACGATGGTGAACTGCCCGTGCGCGTCGACGCGGCCGATGCGCGGGTACAGGCAGGTGTGGTGGTTGGTCGGGTCGATCTTCACGCGGCCCTGCGGCGCATCGAACTCGCTGCCCAGGATGTGCGGCAGGATCTCCGCGATGCCATCGGTGCCCGCCTGCCGGAAGGCGTTGGCGAAGATGTGCATCTGGAAGTACGACGCCTCCCAGCACAGGTTGGGCACGCAGCCGTCGCCGAAGCGCGCGCGCAGCCGCGCCAGGCAGCGCTGGTTGGCGGGCGAATCGATCGACTGGAAATACGGCGCCGCCGTGAAATGGCCCGTGGCCACGCCGGGGCCCATCTGCGAGATCTCGGCCTCCGAGGTGGTCAGGCTCGAGATGGGCATCGTCTTCGGGTCGAAGCCTGCTTCGGCATACGCGCGGTACAGGCTCGCGGTGGAATCGCCCACCACCGTCGAGAAGATGAAGTCGGGCCGCTTGTCGCGGATGTCGTCCATGATCGCGCGGTAGTCCTTTTCGGTGGCGTCCAGCGCCACGTAGCGCTCGCCGAGCTTTTCGCTGCCGGGGCGCTGCATCACCAGTTCGCCCATGATGCGGTTCGACTCGTAGGGGTAGATGTAGTCGGAGCCGATCAGGTACACGCGCGCGCCGAAGTTCGTGGTCATGAACTCGGCCAGCTGCACGCTGTTCTGGTTGGGCGCCGCGCCCGTGTAGATCACGTTGCCGGAGTACTCGAAGCCTTCGTACAGCGTGGGGTAGAACAGCAGCTTGTTCCACTTCTCGATCACCGGGATCACGGCCTTGCGGCTGCTCGACATGTAGCAGCCGAAGAGCACGTTGACGCGGTCCTGCACGATCAGCCGCTCGGCCAGCTGGGCGTAGCGCACGGGGTTCGATTGCGGGTCGTAGCGCACGGCCACGAGCTCGCGGCCATCGACGCCGCCGGCCGCGTTGATCTCCTCGATGGCCAGCAGCGCGCCTTGCAGCTGCGACAGGCCGATGGTCGAGGTGACGCCGGTCTCGGAATACAGAATGCCGACGCGAAGAGGGTCCCTGTCAGCCACTGGGGTGTCTCCTGGATGTGTGGGCCCTCATTGTGTGCTCCTCCCTGGCTTTCTTCATGCGGTCGGTCAATGGGCGGCGGCCAGCCGCGTGCTCATGCGGGCCAGCCGTGCGGGCAGGCTGCGCGCGTCGTCGGCGATGCAATAGTTGCGCCAGCCGAAGATGCGCCGCACGTACGCATCGGCCGCGCCGTCCACCGCGATGCAGGCGCTGCGCACGCCGGCGTCGCGCGCCTCGGCCACGGCCTGGCGGGCGTCTTCGATCAGGTACTTCGGGTCGTGCACGTCGATGTCCGAGGGCGCGCCGTCGGTCACCAGCAGGATCGCGCGCGGCCCCGCCGGCTCGGCCTGCAGGTGCGAGGCCGCATGGCGCAGCGCGGCGCCCATGCGCGTCGAGTAGCGCCCGCGCACCGCGCCGATCATGGCGCGCGAGGGCGCGGCCAGCGGCTGGCCGAATTCGAGCAGGCGGTAGTAGTACACCTCGGCGCGCGTGTTCGACGAGAAGCCGTGGATGGCGAGGCGGTCGATGCCGCGCGCGTTCGAGGCAGCGAGCAGCAGCGCGGCCTGCTTCTCGAGGTCGAGCAGCGAGACCGCACCATCGCCGTGGCCCGCGTCGTTGGCCGACTCCGACAGGTCGAGCAGCACCAGCACGCTCGACGGGCGCGGCCCTTTGCCCGGGCGCATGAACAGCCGCGCATCGGGCCGCAGGCGCAGGCGGCGATCGACCAGCACCTCGATGGCCGCGTTCAGGTCGATGTCGTCGCCTTCCCACTGGCGGCGCAGGCGGTGCGTGCGGTCGAGGTGGCGCGCGCGGGGCAGGGCGAGCGGCACGATGCGCTCATGGCCCGCCGCTCCCGAAGTACCCGCCGCGCCCAGGCCCTGCCACGCGGGCAGCTTCTCGATCACCGTGCACCAGTCAGGTCGCAGGCGCTCCTGCGTGCGGTCCCATTCGGGGTAGGTGTAGCGGCCGAGTTCCATGTCGGCGATGCCTTCGGGTGGCGCGTCGTTGCCTTCGTTCGGTGCATCGGACGAAGGTGGCGGTGGCCGCACGCCCGTCTGCCGCAACGCGATGGCGTCGTCGGGCGGCGTCTCGGCCTCGCCGAAGTCCCACAGGTAGCTGTTGTCGTCGCGCCAGGGCGCGGGCACGGCGTAGTCCTGCGGCTCGAAGCGCACGCGCATCTGGCCCAGGTCGTTGGCGAGGATCGAGGCGACGGCACGGAAGGCGTCGTAGTCCTCCAGCCCCGCGCGCGCGACGGTCTCGTCGAACAGGCGGCGCGCCTTGTTCACCCAGTGGTTGTCGTCGGGCGCCTCGGTGCGCAGCAGCACGCGGTCCATGCGCGCGACCAGCGCGGCAAAGCGCAGGTCGAGCGGATCGGGCGCGGGCGGCAGCGCGGCGACGAACCAGCCGTGCAGGCCGGGAAAGTCGCGGCACAGCAGCCGCTCGACGCGCGCATCTTCAAGGGCCGAGACCACCGCGATGCCCATCGGCTTGAGCGTGCGCGCCGGCCGCGCAGGCGTCGAGTGGCGCAGGTGCGCGACCGCATGCGCCACCATCGCGCGGTGCAGGCGCACGGCCTCGTCGCCCTCGGGCAGCAGCAGCCGGCGGCCCGTGAGCACCGCGCGTGCGCCGGCCAGCGGCTGCACGTCGACATCGACGCCGGCCAGCCCGCGCGCCAGCAGCGAGAGGGCGCCGAACCCGTCGTTCATCCGAACTGCGCCTCGACAAAGCCCTGCAGCGCGCTCGCCATGTCGGGGTCGTCGGTGAGGGCACGCGTCATCGTCATGTCGCAGCTGTCGCGCGGCGACACGCCGTCGCGGATCAGCACGCCCGCGTAGATCAGCATGCGCGTGGACACGCCCTCGTCGAGCCCGCGGTGCTTGAGCTCGCGCGAGCAGTGCGCAATGGCCACCAGCTTCGCGGCGAGCGCGGGGTCGACGCCGGCCTCGTGCGCGACGATCTCCGCTTCGAGCGCGCTGTCGGGGTAGTCGAACTCCAGCGCCGCGAAGCGCTGGCGCGTCGAGGGCTTCATGTCCTTGGCGCTGCTCTGGTAGCCGGGGTTGTACGACACCACCAGCTGGAAGTCGGGGTGCGCGTGCACCAGCTCGCCCTTCTTGTCCAGCGGCAGGATGCGGCGTGCGTCGGTCAGCGGGTGGATCACCACGGTGGTGTCCTGCCGCGCCTCCACCACCTCGTCGAGGTAGCAGATGCCGCCGTGGCGCACCGCGAGCGTCAGCGGCCCGTCGTGCCAGGCCGTGCCGTTCGCGTCGAGCAGGTAGCGGCCCACGAGGTCCGATGCCGTCATGTCCTCGTTGCACGCCAGCGTGACCAGCGGCCGCCCGAGCGACCACGCCATGTGCTCCACGAAGCGCGTCTTGCCGCAGCCCGTCGGCCCTTTCAGGATCAGCGGCATGCGGTGGCGGTAGGCGTGCCGGTACAGCGCCACCTCGTGGCCCGCGGGCCGGTAGAAGGGCTCGGTCTCGATGCGGTAGGCGGCGAGCGGATCGTGCACGGGAGCGTTCATGGCGTGGCGAGCAGTTCCTGCAGGGCGTTGTCGATGAAGCGGGTGTCGACCGGGCTGCTGCCGCCGCCCGCGAAGTGGCCCCACACGCCGGGGATCGGGCGGCACTCGGCGTTCGGCATGTGCGACACCTCCCATGCGTTGTCGGCCACGGGAAAGTACAGGTCGCGCTCGGCCGGCATCACGATCGCGCGCGCCTGGATGGCGCCCAGCGCCTTCTTGAAGTCGCCCTTGAACACCGGGTTGTCGCTGATGTCGCCGTGCTGCCACGACCACAGCATCGCCAGCAGGTTGTTGGCGTCCTTCTTCAGGAAGAAGCCTTCCCAATAGCCGACCAGGAAGTCCTCGAGCGAGCTGAAGCCCAGTTCGCGCCACAGCTGCTGCATGTAGAAGGGCTGCGACAGGCCCCAGCCTGCGTACACGCGGCCCACCGCGCGCAGCCCGCGCGTCGGCGGCGCGGTGTACCAGCCGCCGTTCCAGGCCGCGTCGGCCGTGAGCGCGGCCTTCACGCCTTCGAGGAACACGATGTTGTGCGGCGCCGTCTTCGCCGAACCGCAGAAGGGTGCGATGCGCTTCACCATCTCGGGGTAGAGGCATCCCCACTGGTTGGTCTGCTGCGCACCCATCGACCAGCCCACCACCAGCGCGAGCTGTTCGATGCCGAACTGCTCGGTCACCAGCCGGTGCTGCAGCGTCACGTTGTCGTAGAGCGTGACGTCCGGAAAGCGCGCGAGGTTGTAGGGCTCGGGCGTGTTGCTCGGCGAGGACGAGAGGCCATTGCCCAGCATGTTGGGCACGATGATGAAGTACTTCGCCGGGTCCAGCGCCATGCCGGGGCCGATGAGCCATTCGTTGTCGGTGTGCTGGCCCGAGTACCAGGTCGGGTAGACGATGGCGTTGCTCTTCTGTGCGTTGAGCGTGCCGTAGGTCTTGTAGGCGAGCTTCGCGCCGCGCAGGGTGGCCCCCCGCTGCAGCGCGACATCGCCGAGTTCGAAGATGTCGTGGTCCATGGGGCGGCGCTTCAGCGGTGCTTGGCCGGTTCGTTCGGGATGCCCTCGATCGGGCATTCGGGCGTGCCGACGGTGGTGCGCGTGAACGACTCCACCCTCTCGCGCGTGCCCTCGGGGTCGTTGATCCACTGCGTGTAGAAGTTGTAGGGGCAGGCCGCCACGCCCTTGTCGCCGTCGCCCGAGTTGATGGTGCCGGTGTAGCCGCGGTGCACCAGCTTGAACAGGTGGTTCTGCGACTGGCCGTTCTTGCGCGCGTCGCGGATCAGGCCCATCGACAGCTCGGCGTAGTTGATGCCCATCTCTTCCTCGCCGCATTCGCCGAGCGTGCGGCCGTCGAAGCCGATGAGCGCGGAGTGGCCGAAGTACGAGTACACGCCGTCGAAGCCGGCCGCGTTGGCCACCGCCACGTAGGTGTTGTTCATGAAGGCCATGGCCTTGGAGACCATGATCTGCTGCTCCTTGGCCGGGTACATGTAGCCCTGGCAGCGGATAATGAGCTCGGCCCCGCGCATCGCGCAGTCGCGCCAGATCTCGGGGTAGTTGCCGTCGTCGCAGATGATCAGGCTCATCTTCATGCCCTTGGGGCCTTCGCTCACGTAGGTGCAGTCGCCCGGGTACCAACCCTCGATGGGGACCCACGGCATGATCTTGCGGTACTTCTGGACGATCTCGCCCTGGTTGTTCATGAGGATCAGCGTGTTGTAGGGCGCCTTGTTCGGGTGCTCCTCGTGGCGCTCGCCGGTGAGCGAGAACACGCCCCACACGTTGGCGCGGCGGCACGCGTCCGCGAAGATCGCGGTCTCCTCGCCGGGGATGGCCGAGGCGGTGTCGTACATCTCCTTGGCGTCGTACATGATCCCGTGCGTGGAGTACTCGGGAAAGATCACCAGGTCCATGCCCGGCAGGCCTTTCTTCATGCCGACCAGCATCTCGCCGATCTTGCGTGCGTTGTCCAGCACCTCGGCCCTGGTGTGCAGGCGGGGCATCTTGTAGTTGACGACCGCGACGCCGACGCAATCGTTGCTGCTCGAAATATCACCATGTCTCATGACGCTGCTCCTGAAGGGGTGGTTGAAGAAAAAGAGAAAGGGCTACACGGTCAGGAAGGACCTGACCTTGTCCTGGTCGAGGCTCGCGCGCGCTTCGTCATGCACGATGCGGCCCCGGTCGATGACGAGAAAGCGGTCGGCGAGGTCGAGCGCGAAGCTCAGCACCTGCTCCGACACCACGACGGCGAAGCCGCGTTCGGCGCGCAGCACGTTCAGCGTCTGCGCGATCTCCTTGATGATCGAAGGCTGGATGCCCTCGGTGGGCTCGTCGAGGATCAGCACCTTCGGCTCCGAGATGAGCGCGCGCGCAATCGCCAGCATCTGCTGCTGGCCGCCCGAGAGGTTGCCGGCCTTGCGCTGCTTCATGTCCTTGAGCACGGGGAAGAAGGTGTAGAGGTACTCGGGCACCGTGCGGTGGCCCGACCGGGCGGCGCCCGACAGGATGTTCTGCTCCACCGTGAGGAACGGGAACACCATGCGCCCCTGCGGCACGAAGGCCAGGCCCTGCGCCACGCGCTGGTAGCTGGGCAGCGTCGTGAGCTCGGTGCCGCCCAGGCGGATGTGACCACCGCGCGCGGGCAAGAGGCCGATGAGCGACTTCAGCAAGGTGGTCTTGCCCATGCCGTTGCGGCCCATGATGGCGACCGCCTCGTCGGGTGCGACGCGCAGCGACACATCGCGGATGACGTGCGACTCGCCGTACGCCACGTTGAGTTCGGAGACTTCGAGCATGTGAATTTCTCCTTCTTCTCAATGGCCGAGGTACACGTCGATCACGCGCGGGTCGGCCTGCACCTCGGCCGCCGTGCCTTCGCTCAGCAACTTGCCCTGGTGCAGCACCGTGACGCGGTGCGCGATGCGCTTGACGAAGTCCATGTCGTGCTCGATCACGACCACCGACTTGCCGGCCGAGATGCGCCGCAGCAGGTCGCCGGTCTGTTCGCGCTCGCGCGGGCTCATGCCGGCGACGGGCTCGTCGAGCAGCAGCAGCTCGGGCTCCTGCATCAGCAGCATCCCGATCTCGAGCCACTGCTTCTGCCCGTGGCTGAGCTGCCCGGCGCGGTGGCCCAGGCGATCGGCCAGGAAGACCTGCTCGGCCATCGCATCGATGCGCGCACGCACCACGGGCGTGCGGCGAAAGGTCAGCGACTGCAGCAGGCCGTGCATGCGCGGCAGCGAGATCTCGAAGTTCTCCAGCACCGTGAGGTCTTCGTAGACCGAGGGCGTCTGGAACTTGCGGCCCACGCCGGCGCGCACGATCTCGTACTCGTTCAGGCGACCGAGGTCCTGGCCGTTGAAGAGCACGCGGCCCGCGCTGGGCTTGGTCTTGCCGCAGACCATGTCGAGCAGCGTGGTCTTGCCGGCGCCGTTCGGGCCGATGATCACGCGCAGCTCGTTGCGCTCGACCGAGAGGCTCAGCCCGTCCACGGCCTTGAAGCCGTCGAAGGACACGGTGAGGTCCTCGATGCGCAGGATCTGCTCGCTCGACGGCGGCACCGCCGAGGCGGCCTGCGGCAGCCCGCCGTTGGGCATCGTCATCGTGGCGTTCATGGCGCCACCTCCACACCCCGACGGCGCATGAGCCTCTCGCCCAGCCCCGCGAGCCCGTTCGGCATCGCCCACACCACGAGGATGAACACCGCACCCAGCACGTACAGCCAGCCTTCGGGGAAGGTCTCCGACAGGTACGACTTGAGAAAGCCGATGAGCAGCGCACCGATCACCGCGCCCGGGATCGACAGCCGCCCGCCGACCGCCGCGTAGATCACCATCTCGACCGAGGCCACGACGCCGATCACGCCCGGCGCGATGAGCCCCACCTGCAGGCTGTAGAACGCACCGCCGATGGCCGACAGCACGGCGGCCACCGCGAACACGAAGGCCTTCATGTGCGCCGTGTTGTAGCCGCTGAAGCGCACGCGGTCTTCCTTGTCGCGGATGGCGATCAGCAGCTTGCCGAAGCGGCTGCGCACGATGGCGAGCGACACCACCATCACGAGCGCGATGGCCGCCACCTCGACGAAGTACATCGTGCGCTTGGCTTCATCGCCCGCGATGTCCCAGCCCAGCAGCGTGCGGAAATCGGTGATGCCGTTGGCACCGCCGGTGTCGCCCTGCTGGCCGACCACCACCACCGTGAGCGTGAGCGCCAGCGACAGCGTGACGATCGCGAAGTACACGCCGCTCACGCGCCGCTTGAAGATCGCGTACGAGAACACATAGGCCAGCACGGCGGGAATCACGAGGATGCCCACGACCGTCCAGCCCAGCGAGTGGAAGGGCTGCCACCACGCGGGCAGCTGTTCGACGCTGCTCCACACCATGAAGTCCGGCAGCTCGGGCGCCGAGGCTTCGAGCTTGAGGAACATGGCCATCATGTAGCCGCCCAGGCCGAAGAACATGCCCTGGCCCAGGCTCAGCACGCCGCCGTAGCCCCAGGTGAGCACCACGCCCACCGCGACGAACGCGAAGGCCAGGTACTTGCTCACGAGGTTCAGGCGGAACGCATCGAGCGTGAGCGGAAGCACCACCGCCAGCAGCACCAGCACCGCCGCCATCGCGCCGAGGTCGCGCTTGCGTTGAGGAGAAAGACCGTGCATGCCTCAGCTCCTCGACCGCGTGGCGAACAGGCCGTTGGGCCGGAAGTACAGCACCGCGATCACCAGCAGCAGGATCGTGGCCTTGGCCATCGAGCCGCTCATGAGGTACTCGAGCCAGGTCTGCGACTGCGCGATGGCAAAGCCCGAGAGCGCGGTGCCGACGAGGCTCTGCACGCCGCCGAACACCACCACGATGAACGAGTCGACGATGTACAGCTGGCCCGTGCCGGGGTTGGTCGAACCGATCATGGTGAACACCGCACCCGCGATGCCCGCCAGGCCCGAGCCCAGCGCGAAGGTCATCGCGTCGACGCGGTGCGTGTCGATGCCCACCGCGCCGGCGATGGCACGGTTCTGCGTCACCGCGCGCACCTTCAGCCCCCAGGGCGTGCGGTACAGCAGCAGGTACACGCCGACCGCCACCAGGGCCGTGAGCCCGACGATGAAGATGCGGTTCAGCGGCAGCTGGATGCCCGCCGTCGGCTCCCACGCCCCCGCCAGCCACGAGGCCAGCGGCACGCTCACTTCCTGCGCGCCGAAGATCGAGCGGTAGGCCTGCTGCAGCATGAGACTCAGGCCCCAGGTGGCCAGCAGGGTGTCCAGCGGGCGGTCGTAGAAGAAGCGGATGAAGCCCCGCTCCAGCACATAGCCGAACGCGAAGGTCACGGCGAACGCGAAAGGAATCGCGGCGAACAGGTACAGGTCCATGAAGCCCGGCGCGTAGTGCGCGAAGAAGCGCGCCGCCAAGTAGGTCATGTAGGCGCCCAGCGCCATCAGCTCGCCGTGCGCCATGTTGATGACGCCCATCAGGCCGAACACGATGGCCAGCCCGATGGCCATGAGCAGCAGGATGGTGAACAGGCTCACGCCGTTGAACACCTGCATCACCGCGATGTCGAAGTTCATCGCGTTCAGACCTTCGGGAAGGGGTTGGGCTCGACCAGCTGCGGCGATTCCCACACGATGTCGAACTGCCCGTCGGGTCGCGCACGGCCCACGCGCACCTTCTTCCACACGTGGTGGTTGGTGGCGTGGATGCGCACCGTGCCTTCGGGCGCCTCGATCTCCACGCCCGCGGCGGCGGCCGTGACCTTGTCGACGTCGAAGGACTTGGCCTTTTCCACCGCCAGCTTCCACAGGTACACGCTGTTGTAGGCCACCTCCATCGGGTCGCCGATCACGCGGTCCTGCCCGTACTTGGCCTTGAAGGCCTTCACGAACTTCTCGTTGGCCGGCGACTTGATGCTCTGGAAGTAGCCCATGCAGGCGTAGTAGCCGGCGGCGTTGTCCTTGCCGATGCCGTCGATCTCGTTCTCGGACACCACGGTCGAGAGCAGCACCTGCTTGGCGCCGTCCAGGCCCGCCGCGCGCAGCTGCTTGTAGAAGGCCACGTTGGAGCCGCCCACCACCGTGCTGTAGATGCAGTCGGGCTTGGCGGCCTTGATCTTGTTGATGATCGACGAGAACTCGGTGTGGCCCAGCGGTGCGTACTCTTCGCCGAGCACCTTGCCGCCGGCCTTCGCGATGGCGGGCTTGGCGATCTTGTTGCAGGTGCGGGGATAGATGTAGTCGGAGCCGACGAGGAAGAAGTTCTTGCCCTTCTCGCGCGCCATCCACTCCACGGCCGCGATCACCGACTGCGTGGCTTCCTGCGAGGGGTAGAACACGCGCTTGTCCTGCTCCTGGCCCTCGTAGTAGGTGGGGTAGAACAGCAGGCCCTTGGCCTGGTTGAGCACCGGCAGCAGCGCCTTGCGCGAGGCCGAGGTGTAGCAGCCGATGATGGCCGCGACCTTGTCGCGCTCCAGCAGCTTGCGCGCCTTCTCGGCGAACACCGAGTTCTCGCTCGCGCCGTCTTCGACCACGGCCTCGATCTTCTTGCCCATCACGCCGCCGGCGGCGTTGATCTCCTCGATGGCCAGCTTCTCGGCATCGACCAGCGAAGCCTCGGCGATGGCGATGGTGCCCGAGAGCGAGTGCAGCAGGCCGAGCTTCACGGTGGCGCCGTCCTGCGCGCGGGCCAGGCCGGCCACGCCGCCGGCGGCGCCCAGCACGATCATGGAGCCGCCCGTCTTCACGATCTGGCGGCGGTTGAAAGCGTTCGTCATGTCAAATTCCTTTGCTTTGGTTTTGTGCGAGTCATCAGGAACATCCGACCTTCGGAAGCCGTGCGTTGGGTGTCTCCTCCCGCCGCGCGGCCCCTGCAAACGAGCGCTGTGCTGCCAGTGCGTTTTCTTCGGGCAAAGCTGCGCCACCGGATGACGCGCATCCGTTTGAAAAAGGCGTTGTTGCGACCGAAAAAACAAAAAAGCCCGAACCGGTGGTGAAACCGATTCGGGCTTAATTGCCCGACACCTCGCTGGCAGCACTGGCAGCGGGCGTCGTATGACTGGGAACGATTGCTCGTTGGGGCGGATTCTTCTCAACTCACCCCGGCGTGAACATACGCTTTTTCGCTAATTGGCGAAAGGGCGGCGCGTGTGCTATTCGCGCGCAGCGCCTGAGCACATCAGCTGCGCGGGCGTGCGTAGTCCGACTCGATCCACGCGGTCGCGCTCGACGTCGTGAGCCGGAACGCGGGCGACACGTTCACGCTCGCCAGTTCCGAATCGTCGGCATCGTCATACGCCGTGAGCGTGGCCGAGGGGTTGTCTTCGTCGGGCACGATCGACAGCGCCACGCGCACGCGTTGGTCGTTGCGCGCGGTGACCGTCACGCTCTTGTTGAGCGTGGCGTGCAGTTGCTGCTCGTGGCGGCGGATCACCTCGGCGGCGGTCTTCACCAGCGTGTGGAAGGCGGGGGTGTCCAGCGGCTTGGGGTTCTTCTTGTCGCGGCCCATGGTCCAGGGGCCGACGAGCGCGGGCTCGGGGTCGCCGTGGCGGGTCATCTCGACGGCCCAGCCGTCGTCTTCCTCGTTCTTGATGATGCGGGCGGTCCAGAGGTCGTCGCGCCAGAGGCGGGGTTCCTGCAGGGGGAGGTGGTCGGGGGAATCGGTCGTCGTCGTCATTCAGGGAGAAGCTTTGGGTCTTGCGCGGGGCATTGTCGCCCGGGGCGCGGGCGTGGAAGCCGCGCCAACGTACTGTTGCAAGCCCTCGACCAGCGCATCGAAGGCCACGCGGCAGCGCGGGCTGTGGCGCAGGTCCTCGTGCATCGTGACCCAGGTGTCGAGCTTCAGCGAGAGCGCGCGCGGCAGCAGGCGCACCAGCTCGGCGTCGCGCTTGGCCAGGCCCACCTGGCACACGCCGATGCCCGCGCCCGCGCGGATGAGGGCCAGCTGCGCGAGGTCGCTGTCGGTGCGCAGCGCAAAGGCGTCGCGCGTGAAGCCCGTGACCGACTTGAAGGACTTGATCGCCTCGCGCACGAAGGCCGAGGGCTGGTCGTAGCCGATGAGCGCGTGCGCCGCCAGGTCGTCGGGCGTGCGCGGCGTGCCGTGGCGCGCGAGGTAGCTGCTGTGCGCGTGGAAGCCCAGCTCGATGTTCCCGATGCGGCGCGCCACCAGCTGCGCCTGCCGGGGCCGCACCATGCGCACGGCGATGTCGGCCTCGCGCCGCAGCAGGTCCTGCACGCGGTTGGTCGCCACCAGCTCGACCTTCAGCGCCGGGTGCGCTTCGCGCAGCTGCGCCACGACGGGCGGCAGCACCTCCACCGCGACCACCTCGCTGACCGACACCCGCACCACGCCGCGCACCCCGTCGCCCTGGCTGCTGGCCGCGCGCTGCAGCGAGGCGGCGGTGCTTTCCATGGCCTCGGCGTGCGTGCGCAGCGCCAGCGCCACCTCGGTGGGCAGCAGGCCCACCTGCGAGCGCGTGAAGAGCACCACGCCCAGCGCTTCTTCGAGCGCCGCCACGTGGCGACCGACGGTGGGTTGCGTGATGCCGAGCGCGCGCGCCGCACCCGAGAGCGAACCCTCGCGCAGCACGCCGAGGAAGGAGCGGTACAGCTCCCAGCTGATGTTCCAGGTCATACGGAAATGTATGGCTGGTGGTACATGTTCGGCAATTCCATTCGAACCCCATCCTGCCCAGAATTCACCCATCGATCACTGTTCAGGAGCATTTCATGGCACGCAACGACAACACGGTTCTGGTGCTCGGCGCCACGGGCGGCATCGGCGGCGAGGTGGCCCGCCAGCTGTGCGATGCGGGCTGGGAGGTGCGCGCCCTGAAGCGCGGCGCGGTCGAAGGAAAGCGCGAGGGCATCACCTGGCTGGCCGGCGACGCGATGGACGCGCAGGCCGTGCGGCGGGCCGCGAAGGGCTGCGCGGTCATCGTGCATGCGGTCAACCCGCCGGGTTATCGCGGCTGGTCGGAGCTGGTGCTGCCGATGCTCGACAGCACCCTGGCCGCCGCGAAGGCCGAGGGCGCGACCGTCGTGCTGCCCGGCACGGTCTACAACTTCGGCCCCGATGCCTTCCCGCTGCTGGCCGAAGACTCGCCGCAGCACCCGCTCACCGCCAAGGGCGCGATCCGCGTCGAGATGGAACGACGCCTCGAAGACGCCAGCCGCGAGGGCGCGCGCGTGCTGATCGTGCGCGCCGGCGACTTCTTCGGCCCGAAGGCCGGCAACAACTGGTTCTCGCAGGGGCTGGTGAAGGCGGGCCAACCCGTTCGGACCGTCAGCTGCCCCGGCGACCCCGGTGTGGGCCATCAGTGGTCGTACCTGCCGGACGTGGCCCGCACCATGGTCGAGCTGCTCGCGCGGCGCGACCGGCTCGCGCCCTTCGCGCGCTTTCACATGGCCGGCCACTGGGACGCCGACGGCACGCGCATGAGCGATGCGATCCGCAAGGTGGTGGCCCGGCGCACCGGCGCCCAGGTGCGCGTGTCGGCCTTTCCCTGGTGGCTGCTGGCGCTGGCCTCGCCCTTCGTCGTCACTTTTCGCGAACTGCGCGAGATGCGCTACCTGTGGCGCACGCCCGTGGGCATGGACAACGCGAAGCTGGTGGCTTTTCTGGGACGCGAGCCGCACACGCCGCTCGAAGAAGCCGTGGAGGCCGCGCTCGACGGCATGGGCTGCCTGCCCGTGGCGCCGGTGGCCGTCGCGGCCTGAACGCGCGTCAGAACACCGACAGGCCGGTGCGCGCCACGAACATCTCCAGCGCCTTCATGCCCAGCAGCGAATTGCCGGTGGCATCGAGCGCCGGCGACCACACGCACAGCGTGAGCTGGTCGGGCACCACCGCGACGATGCCGCCGCCCACGCCGCTCTTGCAGGGCAGGCCGATCGAAAAGGCCACGTCGCCGGCCGCGTCGTAGGTGCCGCAGGTGAGCATGAGCGAGTTGATGCGGCGCGTCTGCCGCTCGCCCGTGACCTCGGGCTCGCCGGGAATCGGGTGCGCGCCGTCGCGGCACAGGAAGGCAGCGGCGCGCGCGAGCTGGCGGCAGCTCATGCGCAGGGCGCACTGGTGGAAGTAGGTGTCGAGCACCTCGGCCACGTCGTTGTCGATCTTGCCGAAGCTCTTCATGAAGTTGGCCAGCGCGACGTTGCGAAAGCCCGTGTCGGCCTCCGACTGCGCCACCTCGCCATCGAAGTCGATGCGCTCGCCGCACAGGCTGCTCATGAGCGCGAGGATGTCGGCCTTGGCGCTGCCGCCCCTGGCCTTGGCCTGGCTCACGAGCCGGTCGGCCACCGCGATGGCGCCGGCATTGATGAAGGGGTTGCGCGGCTTGCCCTGCTCGTTCTCCAGCTGCACCAGCGAGTTGAACGGGTTGCCCGAGGGCTCGCGCCCGATGCGCTCCCACAGCGCGTCGCCCATGCGCTGCATGGCGAGCGTGAGCGTGAAGAGCTTGGACACGCTTTGAATGGAGAAGGGCGTCTCGAAGTCGCCCGCGCCGGCTTCCTCGCCGTCGCAGGTGCGCAGCGCGATGCCGAACTGCCGCGCATCGACACGCGCCAGCGCGGGGATGTAGCTGGCCACGGTGCCGCCCTGGCCGAGCTGCAGGCGCAGGGTGGCGACGATCTCGTCGAGGACAGGCTGGAACCGGTGGAGTTTCTTGCTCATGCCGGGCGTTGTACCGCAGGCCGCCGGTTCACCAGCACGATGCCCAGCGCCACGCCGATCAGCGCCACCACCAGCTGCAGCGTGAGCGGCTCCTTCAGCAGCGCCACGCCGAAGATCAGCGCGAACAGCGGCGTGAGAAAGGTGAAGGACGACATCTGCGTGGCCGGGTAGTGCCGCAGCAGCCACATCCACGTGAGGTAGCTGGCGAAGGCGCCGACCACCGTCTGCAGGCCGATGGAGGTCCAGGCCCAGGCGGAGTACGAGAAGCCCCAGGTTTCGCCCAGCGCGAGCGACAGCAGGGGGCACACGGCGGCGGTCACGGCGACTTGGTAGAAGAGCGTTTTCTCGGCGCTGGCCGTGGCCAGGCGCGTGGTGCGCAGCGTGAGCGTGGTCAGGCCCCAGAGCATGCCGGCCGCCAGCGCCATGCCGTCGCCGATGAGCTGCGACGAACTCATGTGGCCGAAGCCTTCGCTGAAGGCCAGCACCACGCCCGCGAAGGCGATGAACAGGCCCAGCCACTGGAAGCCGCGCAGCCGCTCGGCCGGCACCCAGCGCGGCAGCAGCAGCGAGACCCAGAACGGGGCCGTGTAGAGGAACACCGTGAGCCGCGAGGCGCTGGTGTGCTGCAGCCCCAGGTAGATGCCGGCGAACTCGCCCGCGAACAGCAGGCCGGCCAGCAGCCCGGGCCACAGCGTGCCGTCGCGCTCGAACAGCGGCACGCGCCGCACCACGCACCACAGCCAGAGGAGCACGACCGCGCCGACCATGCGCACCGTGGCCTGCCACAGCGGCGGCACCTCGGTCACGGTGGTCTTGATGAGGATCTGCTGCAGGCCCCAGAACGCGCAGCAGACGATGAGCAGGCCGATGGCCAGGGAGTCGAGGTGGGTCTTGCGCTGGATCATTCGCGGTCAGTCGGTGGCGGCACGGGCGGCAAAGACGGCGAACAGCCGCCGAATTCATCCGATGATCGTAGCGCGCCGGCGCCAAAGCCGTGCGCCAGCGCTCAGTGCCCGGCCGGCGGGTAGGGCGGCTTGCCGCGCGTGCCCACCATCAGGTCGGGCACCACGGTCTCGACGTCGGCCACGGTGCGCGCCGCGCGTTCGAGCTTGCGGGCCAGCGCCGCGTCGGGCACGCAGCCCTGCAGGTAGACCCAGCGGCGCTGCACCGTGACCCACACGCTGCTGCGGCGCACGCCCGGCACCGCGCGCAGCGCGGCGCGCACCTTGGGCGCGAGCGGCTTGTCGTAGCGGTAGGCGTTGCTGTCGGTGCACTTGCCGGCGAGCCAGCAGCTGGTGCCTCGCTCCAGCCGCGAATGGGTCTGCGCGCGGCGCTCCTCGGCGGTGTAGTAGGGGCCCTGCGGCATGGGGCAGGCCGGCAGGCCCGCGGTGACCTGGAAGAAGGGGTCGTCGAACCAGTTCTGCCGCAGCGGCGATGGCTCAGGCGTGCCCTGCGCCGTGGCGATCCGCGCGGCGAGCAGCAGGACGGCCAGCAGCGCGGGGTGTTTCACAACGGGTGCTCGGTGTAGAAGCGCCCGCCGTGGAACAGCAGCGGCGAGGCGTCGGGGTCGTGCGTGCAGCGCTCCACCTCGCCCACGAAGATCACGTGGTCGCCTTCGTCGTAGCGGCTGCGGTTGAAGCACTCGAAGCTGGCCGCCGCACCCTGCAGCACCGGCGCGCCGCCCAGGCCGTCGGTATAGGCCACGTCGGCCCAGCGGTCGATGTTCTTGGTGGCGAAGCGCTCCGCCAGCGCCTTCTGGTTGGCAGCAAGGATATTGACCGCGTAGTGCGAGCCGGCGCGCAGCGCCGACATCGACGCCGCCGCGCGCGCCAGGCTCCACAGCACCAGCGGCGGCGCGAGCGACACCGAGTTGAACGAGTTGGCCGTGAGGCCGACCAGGCTGCCGTCGGCCGCGCGCGCGGTGACGATGGTCACGCCGGTGGCGAACATGCCGAGTGCCTTGCGGAATTCGCCGGGCGAGAAGGTGGGGGGCTGGGCCCGGCGGGAAGTGGTCACGGGAGAACTGACGACGAGGCGGTGAGCGGCGGAGGAGGGGCCATTTTGGCTCAGGCCCCGGCGGGCTGCTTGGCGGGGCCGAGCAACTCGGTCACCAGCCGGGTATAGACCGTGGCGGCGGCCGAGGGCGTGCGGCCCGCCAGCGTCACCAGGCTGTAGTGGGTGCGCATGCGCGACAGGCCCGCCACCGGCAGCGGCGCGAGCGCGGCGGTCTCGGGCGCGAGGCCGGGCGCGTGGGGCGCGAGGATCACCGCGTGGGCCGTGAGCGCGAGGTGCCGCAGCGTGTCGGCATCGTCGCAGGTCACGTTGAACACGCCGCGGTCGGTGCGGCGGATCTGCCGGTCGAAATGCGCGGCCACCTCGGCCGGCAGGTTGGGGCCGGCCACCGGGTAGTCCATGAGCTGCTCGAGCGTGACCGGCGCCGGCTGCTTGAGCAGCGGATGCCGGGGCCGCACGAAGAAGGACACCGGCACGTTGGGCAGCCGCGCCAGCTTCAGGCCGGGCTGCTTCTTCAGGTCGCGGGTGTCGGCGATGAACAGGTCGATCTGGCGCCGGTGCAGGCGCTCGCTGAGGGTGGGGGTGTCGGCCACTTCCATGCGCATCAGCAGCTGCGGGTGGCGCTGCGTCATGAGCGAGAGCGCCGCGCGCCCCAGCAGGCCGGCTGCGAACGGGCCCAGGCCGACGTTGAGGCTGCCGAGCGTGAGGCCTTCGAGCTGCTGCACCTCGCGCTGGATCTGCCGCGCGTCGGCGACCAGCTCGCGGGCCCGCGCCAGCACCAGCTCGCCGGCCTGCGTGAAGCGCACGGTGCCGTAGGCGCGGTCGACCAGGCGCGCCTTCAGCGCCTGCTCCAGCGCGTCGATGCTGCGCGAGAGCGCGGGCTGCGACAGGTGCACGGCCTGCGCGGCACGCCCGAAGCTGCCTTGCTCGGCGAGGGCGATCAGGTGCTGGAGGTGGCGCAGCTGCATTTTGCGTTTTGGTTCAAAAGCAAGCGCACATTTTGCATTTGCCAAGGGGTTGGGCGCTTCCGAAAATCGGCCGCTGCCTTCCCGTGCTTTCGTCGTCCGACAGACCCAACCCCGAGACATCGATGACCCGCATTGCTCCTGCCGCTTCTTTCGCGCCCCGCCGTTTCTCTCTGGCCCTCGTCGCCTGGGCCTGCGCCTTCGCCGCCACCGCACAGCCGGTGATCGCGCCCAAGGCGGCCGAGCCCGTCACGCTGAAGGCCAACGCCGACATGGCGAAGGCGCTGCCCTTTGCGAACAAACAGGACTTCGAGGACGCGATGCGCGGCTTCATCGGCACCGTGCCCGACGCGCTGGTGAGCGGCAGCGGCCCGCGCCCGGTCTGGAACATGAAGCCCTACGACTTCCTGAAGGCGAACGAGGCGGCCGACACGGTCAACCCGAGCCTGTGGCGGCAGGCGCAGCTCAATGCGATTCACGGGCTGTTCAAGGTGACCGACCGTGTCTACCAGGTGCGCGGCTTCGACCTGGCGAACGTCACCATCGTCGAAGGCGACACCTCGCTGATCGTGATCGACCCGCTGCTGGCCGCCGAGACCGCGCGCGCCGCGCTCGAGCTGTACTACCAGCACCGCCCGAAGAAGCCGGTCGGCACGGTGATCTACACGCACGGCCACGCCGACCACTTCGGCGGCGTGAAGGGCGTGGTCAGCGAGGCCGATGTGGCCGCGGGCAAGGTGCAGGTGATCGCGCCTTCGGGCTTCATGGAGTCGGCGGTGGCCGAGAACATCCTGGCGGGCAACGCGATGAACCGGCGCTCGCAGTACCAGTTCGGCACGTTGCTGCCGCCGGGCGCGCGCGGGCAGGTCGACACCGGCCTGGGCAAGGCGCTGGCGCGTGGCAGCGTGACGCTGATCGCGCCCACCTCGACCGTCGAGAAGACCACCGAGGAGCGCACCATCGACGGCGTGCAGATCGTGTTCCAGCTGGTGCCGGGCTCGGAGGCGCCGTCCGAGATGCTCATGTACCTGCCGCAGTTCCGCGTGCTCAACATGGCCGAGGACGTGACGCACAACATGCACAACCTGTACACGATCCGCGGTGCCGAAGTGCGCGATGGCAACCTGTGGGCCAAGTACATCGACGAGGCCCGCGTGGCCTTCGGTGACAGGACCGACGTGCTCATCGCGCAGCACCACTGGCCCACCACGGGGCGCGAACGCATCGTCGACCTGCTGAAGAAGCAGCGCGACATGTACAAGTTCATCAACGACCAGTCGCTGCGCCTGCTGAACCACGGCTACACGGCGTCCGAGATCGCCGAGACGCTGCGCATGCCCGCGAGCCTGGAGCAGGAGTGGTCCACGCGCGGCTACTACGGCACGCTGCGCCACAACGCGAAGGCGGTCTACCAGAAGTACCTGGGCTGGTACGACGCCAACCCGGCCAACCTGAACCCGCTCCCGCCGGTGGCGCAAGCGAAGAAGACGGTCGAGTACATGGGCGGGGCCGACGCGGTGGTGGCGCGCGCCCGCGAAGATTTCAAGAAGGGCGAGTAGCGCTGGGTGGCCAGCGCGATGAGCCAGGTGGTGTACGCCGACCCGGCGAACCGCGCGGCACGCGAACTCGGCGCCGATGCGCTGGAGCAGCTGGGCTACCAGTCGGAGGCGGGCACCTGGCGCAGCGCCTACCTGGTGGGCGCGATGGAACTGCGCAACGGCGTGCCGAAGATCCCGGGCGGCAGCAGCGCTAACGGCGACACGCTGAAGGCGGTGAGCAACGAGCTCTTCTTCGACTTCCTCGGCGTGCGGCTCGATGCGGCCAAGGCCGAGGGCAAGACGATGGTCGTCAACTGGAACTTCACCGATTCGAACCAGAAGTTCGTGCTGACGCTGGAGAACTCGGCGCTCACGCACGTGAAGAACCAGCAGGCGGCCGGCGCGGACGCGACTGTCACATTGAGCCGGGCGACGCTCGATGCGATCACCTTGAAGCAGACGACCTTTCCGCAGGCCGTGCAGTCGGGGCTCGTGAAGATCGACGGCAACCGGGCGAAGCTGGGCGAGCTGTTCGGGATGCTCGACAACTTCGACCTGATGTTTCCGGTGGTCGAGCCCCGCAAGTAAGCGGGCTCAGCCGAAGAACCAGTAGCAGACCGCGATCGCAGCCACCACCCCCGCCAGCTCCGCCAGCAAGGCACAGGCCACGGTGTGCCGGGCGCGCTGGATGCCCACCGCGCCGAAGTACACCGCCAGCACGTAGAACGTGGTTTCGGTGCTGCCCTGGATGGTGGCGGCCACCAGCGCGGGGAAGCTGTCGACGCCCTGGGTCTTCATGGTCTCGATGAGCATCGCGCGGGCCGCGCTGCCCGAGAAGGGCTTGACGAGCGCCGTGGGCATGGCGTCGACAAAGCGCGCGTCCCAGCCGCCCGCCTGCACCAGCCAGCGCAGGCCGTCGAGCGCGAAATCGAGCGCGCCCGAGGCGCGCAGCACGCCCACCGCGCACAGCATCGCGACGAGGTAGGGCAGCAGGTGCTTCGCGATGTCGAAGCCTTCCTTCGCGCCTTCGACGAAAGCCTCGTAGACCTTCACGCGCCGGATCGCGCCGGCCGCCAGGAACACGATGATCACGCCGAACAGCGTGAGGTTGCCCAGCAGCGACGACAGCGAAGCGATGGCCGCCGCCGACAGCGTGCCCAGGAGCGCCATGAAGCCGCCCAGCAGCAGCGCGCCCGGCACCAGGTAGGCCAGCACCACCGGGTCCCACAGCCGCAGGCGCTGCACCACCGCCACCGACAGCAGGCCCACCAGCGTCGAGGCGCTCGTGGCCAGCAGGATCGGCAGGAACACCAGCGTCGGGTCGCTGGCACCCTGCTGCGCCCGGTACATGAAGATGGTGACGGGAAGCAAGGTCAGTGACGAGGCGTTGAGCACCAGGAACAGGATCTGCGCGTTGGTGGCCGTCACGGGGTCGGGGTTCAGGCGCTGCAGTTCGCGCATGGCCTTCAGGCCGATCGGCGTGGCGGCGTTGTCCAGCCCCAGCGCGTTGGCCGCGAAGTTCATCGTGATGAGCCCCAGCGCCGGATGCCCCGCCGGCACGCCCGGCATCAGCCGCCGGAACAGCGGCCCGAGCAGGCGCGCGAGCCATCCGACGAGGCCGGCGGTTTCGGCGATGCGCAGGAAGCCCAGCCACAGCGTGAGCGTGCCGAACAGCAGCACCATCACCTCGACGGCCAGCCGCGCCATCGCGAACAGGCTTTCGACCAGCGCCGCGAACACGGTCGGGTCGCCGCCGACGAGCCACCGTCCCAGCGCTGCGAGCGCCGCCATCCCGAAGAACCCCAGCCACAACCCATTGAGCACGCGTTTTTTCCTTCTTTTCGTTGGCTGCCGTGTGTGCCGTTGATCATAGGGCGGCATGCCGCCCCGGCCGGGCTCTGCGGCGCTACAGTGCGACCCATGGCCGCCGCCCTGTTCCGCCTCCGTCGCTTCGTCGCCCTGGTGTCGAGCGGGCTGGCCCTCGCCTGGCTTGCGGGCTGCGCCAGCCTGCCGCCGCCGCAGCCGCACCCGGTGCTCACGAACGCGATCACCGACGTGGCCGACACCGACCTGGGCCGGCTGGCCGCCCAGGACGCGCCGCAGGGCGGGGCGGCGGGGCTGTCGGGCTTCCGGCTGCTGCCCGAGGCGGCGTTCGCGTTCGACGCGCGCATCTCGCTGGCGCGGCATGCGCAGAAGTCGCTCGACGTGCAGTACTACCTGATCAGCAACGACGACGTCGGTCTGCTGTTCCTCAAGGAGCTGCGCGAGGCCGCCGCGCGCGGCGTGCGCGTGCGGCTGCTGGTGGACGACCTGTACACGGCGGGCGAGGACGAGGTGTTCAGCAGCCTCTCGGCCTTCCCGAACATCGAGGTGCGGCTGTTCAACCCGCTGCCCTCGCGCGCCGGCTCGCTGCCCGCGCGGCTGCTGTTCTCGCTGGGCGACTTCGGGCGCATCAACCACCGCATGCACAACAAGCTGCTGGTGGCCGACAACAGCTTCGCCGTCTCGGGCGGGCGCAACATCGCCAACGAGTACTTCATGCGCAGCACGGCGGCGAACTTCATCGACATGGACGTGCTCTCCAGCGGGCCGATCGTGCGCCGCATGTCCGAGGGCTTCGACCGCTACTGGAACAGCGAGCACGCCTGGCCCATCGAGCGCATCGCGCCGCGGCGCCTGCCGATGGAAGAAGCCCAGCGGCGCTTCGACACCCTGGCGCGCGCGGCCGTGCCCGACGTGCCCATGCGCCAGCGCGACATCCTGAACAAGTCGCCGCTCGGCGAGCAGCTCACCACCGGCCGCATCGACCGCTACTGGGCCCCGGCCACGCTGTTCGTGGACGACCCCGACAAGATCACGCGCAAGGCCGAGGCGGCCTACGGCGGCAGTGTGACCGAGGGCGCGCTCGGCGTGATCCAGGCGGCGAAGCACGAAGTGAAGATCGGCTCGCCGTACTTCATTCCGGGCGCGCGCGGCATGGCGATGATGAAGGCGACCATCGAGCGCGGCGGGCGCATCACGGTGGTCACCAATTCGCTGGGCGCCACCGACGAACCGCTGGCCTATGCGGGCTACGAGCGCTACCGCGCCGACATGCTGAAGATCGGCGTCACCATCTACGAGATCGCGCCCACGCTCACCGGGCGTTCGGGGCGCTTCGGCGACTTCGGCAAGTCGATCAGCCGGCTGCACGCCAAGCTGGCCATCGTGGACGACCAGCGCTTCTTCGTCGGCTCGATGAACCTCGACCACCGCTCGGCCGCCGTCAACACCGAGATGGGGCTGGTGATCGACAGCCCACGGCTGGTGCAGGACTACGACAAGCTGATGAACGGCGAGCGCGTCAACCTGGGCTACCGGCTGCGGCTCGCGCCGGGCGGGCGGCGCGTGCAGTGGCTCGAATACGACGACGCCGGCGGCGACATCGTGCACGAGGACGAACCGGGGGAATTCCTCTGGCTGCGCTTCAAGAACTGGCTGCTTTTACCCATCGTGGGCGAGGAGCTGCTCTAGGGTTTGTCATGACCGATCCAGTGAGGTGCGTTACATTTCTGTTTGAAATGTGAACTTTTGTCACCGACTATTGGAGGCTTTGATCATGACCGTCCCCGTGCCGCGCGAGTCGACCGCGCCGCTTTCCACCAGCCGCCGCCGCGCTCTTTCCGGGCTGGCCGCCACGACGGCCGCCGCGGCCGGCGTCGGGCTGGGATTTCCGGCGTTCGCGCAGAACCGTGCGATCCGCATCGGGACGACCTTCGACAACAGCAGCGTCGAAAAGGCCAACGGCCAGGGGCTGTACCAGGGCTCCAGCGCGTTCTTCAACGCGCTGAACAAGGCCGGCGGCATCCACGGCAGCAAGGTCGAACTGGTGATGGCCGACGACACCTTCAAGCCCGAAGTGGCCAAGGCCAACGCGCTGGCCTTCGAAAAAGACGGCTCGGTGCTCGCGCTGGTACACCCGCTGGGCACGCGCCAGACCGCCGAGGTGATGGACGCGGTGCCCGGCATGGCCGTGGTCGGCCCGATCACCGGCACCATCGCGCTGCGCAAGAAGACCTCGCCCAACACTTTCTGGGTGCGCGCCAACTACGACCAGGAGGTCGACAAGCTGGTGAGCACGGCCGCCGTGCTGGGCCAGACCCGCATCGGCCTCGTGCATTCGAACGACCCGCTGGGCCAGTCGGTGCTGGCGGCGTTCAAGAACGCGCTGGCCAAGGCCAAGCTGGAGCCGGCGGTGATCGCCACCACGCCCAACACCACGAGCATGGAAGTGGGCCCGGCCGCCGAGGCCATCGCCAAGGCCAAGCCGCAGGTGGTGGTGGTCGGCCTGGCCGGCACGGCGCCTGTGTTCCTGAAGGCACTGCGCGGCGCGGGCAACAGCAGCTCGGCCTACGGCCTGTCGATCACGGCCAGCGCACTGTCGGCCATGGGCGACCTGGCACGCGGCCTGGGCTTCGTGATCGTGGTGCCGTCGCCGTACTCGACCAAGTTCGAGATCGTGCGCCGCTACCAGGCCGACATGGTGGCCAACGGCACCAAGGACTTCTCGCTGACCAGCCTGGAGGGCTACATGAACGCCGCCGTGCTGGCCGAGGGCCTGCGCCGCGCCGGCCCCGCGCCGACGCGCGCCGCCGTGCTCGGCGGCATGGCGAGCATCGAGAACTTCGACCTGGGCGGCGTGAAGATCAACTACGGCCGCTCGAACCGCGAAGGCGGCCAGTTCGTGGACGTGGCCGTGATCGGCAGCCGCGGGCAGATGCTGAGCTGATGCGGTCGAGGCGTACCGCGCGCTGCGGCGCACGGTAGCGCCTGCCGGTACGCCGGCGCACGCGCGGCCCTGTCGCGGGCCGGCGTGCTTACAGTGCGGCCATGACCCTCGAACTCATCCTGGGCCTCGGCCTGCTGGCCCTGGTGCTGCTGGACCTGGCCCTGTTCTTCCTCGTGCGCTGGGCCGTGCTGCGCGAGCACCTCGGCCCGCTGGTGGCCAGCCTCGTCTACGGCCTGTGCCTGGCCGTGCTGCCGTACTTCGTGTGGTGGGGCCTGGGCACCCACGTGCTGTTCGGCAAGGACACGACCTTCCTGGCGCCCGTGGTGGACGTCGGCCTGGCCTTCATCCTCTACACCTGCGTGTGGCTGTCGTGGGGCGTGAGCCTCATCGCCGGCGGACTGGCGTCGTGGCGTTTTTTCGTGGGGGCCCGGCGGATCGGCCTGGCCTGACGGCTCAGCCGGCTGGCGCCTCGGCGATGCCGACGCCCAGCAAGCCTTCGAGCAGCTCCTTGTCGGACGCCAGCGCCGCGCTCGGGCCGGCATGCACGACGGTGCCGCGCTCCAGCACGATCGCCTGGTGCGTCATGTCCAGGGCCAGCACCGGGTGCTGCTCCACCACGATCGATGCCAGGCCTTCCGATTCGCACAGGCGCCGGATGGCTGCCGCCAGCTCTTCCACGATGATCGGCGCGAGGCCTTCCATGGGCTCGTCGAGCAGCAGCAGCTTCGGGTTGGTCATGAGTGCGCGGCCGATGGCCAGCATCTGCTGCTCGCCGCCCGAGAGCTGGTTGCCGTAGTTGCCGCGCCGCTCGCGCAGGCGCGGAAAGAATTCATAAACCCGTTGCAAGGTCCAACTGCCGGGGCGGGCGATCACCGTGAGGTTTTCTTCCACCGTGAGCGAGGGGAACACTTCGCGCTCCTGCGGCACCCAGCCCAGCCCGGCGCGCACGCGCTGGTGCGCGGGCCAGCGCGTGATGTCGGCGCCTTGCCAGCGGATCGCGCCTTGCATCACGCGGGTGTTGCCCATCAGCGTTTCGAGCAGCGTGGTCTTGCCCACGCCGTTGCGCCCGAGGATGGCCAGGCTTTCGCCGGGCCGCAGCGAGAAATCGAGGCGGTCGAGGACCACGGCGTTGCCGTAGCCGGCGGTGACGCGGTCGAAGGCGAGGGCGGCGGTTGCGGTGTCAGCCATGGTGGTGCGAGCTTCCCAGGTAGACCTCGCGCACGCGCGGGTCGGCGCCGATCTCGGCGGGCGTGCCTTCGGTGAGGATGCGTCCGCCCACCAGCACCGAGATGCGGCGCGCGAAGCGGAACACGAGCTTCATGTCGTGCTCGATGAAGAGCACGCTGATGTCGGCCGGCAGCGCCGCGATGGCTTCGAAGAGTTCGCCGCTCTCGTCCTCCGGCACGCCGGCGGCGGGCTCGTCGAGCAGCAGGATGCGGGGCTTGGCGGCGAGCGCCAGCGCGATCTCGAGCAGTCGCTGCTTGCCGTAGGCCAGCTCGGCCACGGGCACGTCGGCCAGGGCGTCGAGCTTCAGCGTGGCCAGCAGCGCGTGCGCTTCGTCGAACACGGCGGTGCAGCCCTTGAGCGGCCGCCACCAGGTGGCGCCCAGGCCTTCGCGCTCGCTGATGGCGAGCACCACCGACAAGAGCGGCGTGAGGCTGGGGAACAGCGTGTTGATCTGGAAGGTGCGCGCCAGCCCCATGTGGGCGCGCTTGTCGCCGGGCAGGCGCGTGATGTCGCGCGGGCCCAGGTGGATCTGGCCGCTGGTGGGCTTGAACACGCCCGTGAGCAGGTTGATGAGCGTGGTCTTGCCGGCGCCGTTGGGGCCGATCAGCGCCTGCCGCGCACCGGGCTCGAGCGACAGGTTGACGTCGCTCACGGCCTGGAAGGCGCCGAAGCGGATGCCCAGGTTCTGCGTGCGCAGCGCGTGCGTGGTGGTTGCGGTGGTGGAGCTCATCGCGCCTTCTCCGTGCGCACCACGCGCGAGAGCGCGCCCATGATCCCGCCGCGTCCGAGCATGACGGCCGCGATCAGGAAGATGCCGAGCCAGAACATCCAGTACTGCGGGTTCATGTCGGCGAACCAGTCGTGCACCAGCATGTAGACGATGGCGCCGATGAGCCCGCCGTACAGCCGCCCGGTGCCGCCTAGCACGAGGATGATCAGCACTTCGGCCGAGCGGTTGAAGCTGATCGATTCGATGCCGACGAACTGCGTGGTCTGCGCCAGCAGCGCGCCCGCCACGCCGGCCACGGCGGCCGACATCGCATAGGCCATGCGCAGGCGCGCTTCCACCGGCGAGCCGATGGCCGTCATGCGCTTGCGGCTGTCGTGGATGCCGCGCAGCGCCAGGCCGAAGGGCGAGCGCAGCACCAGCCGCACCAGCAGGAACATCGCGAGCACCACGCCGAAGGCATAGCCGAACGCGGTCTTGCCGTAGAGGTCGAAGTCGAACAGGCCGAGCACCGGCGCGATCACCACGCCCTGCAGCCCGTCGGTGCCGCCCGTGATGCCCGAGAGCCGGTTGGCCAGCTCGAACAGCAGCACGCACACGCCGATGGTGATCATCAGCCGCGTGAGGTCGGCGCCGCGCACCACGAGGTAGCTCAGCACGTAGCCCAGCAGGCCGCACACGGCGAGCGCGAACGCCAGGCCGGTGAAGGGCTCGCTCCAGCCGTACTTGGCGAGCAGGCCGGCCGCATAGGCGCCCGCGCCGAAGAAGGCGGCGTGGCCCACGGTGAGGATGCCCGCGTAGCCCAGCGCCATGTCCAGCGACACGGCAAAGAGCCCGAAGATCATGATCTGGCTCATCAGCGTGAGCTTGTCGGGCAAGAGGAAGAAGCTCGAGGCGAGTGCGAGCCAGAAGGCGATTTCGGCCACGCGCAATTGCGCGGGGGACAGGCTCAGCGGCTTCATGCGAGCCCCTTCTTGGCGACGATGCCGTTCGGGCGCACCAGCAGCATGACGATCATGAACACGTAGATGAGAAAGGCGCCCGTTTCAGGCAGGTAGTACTTGCCCGCCACGTCGACGATGCCGACCAGCAGCGCCGCGATGAAGGGCCCGGTGACGGTGCCCGCACCGCCCACGCACACCACCATCAAAAAGTAGACGAGGTACTTGAGCGGGAACGACGGCTCCAGCCCCAGCATGCCCAGGCTCAGCGCGCCGCCCAGGCCCGCCAGGCCGCAGCCCAGCGAGAAGGTCAGGAAGAACAGGCGCTGCACGTGGATGCCCGTGCCGCCGGCCACGCGCTGGTTGTCGACCGCGGCGCGCACCATCGCGCCGTAGCGCGTCTTGCCCAGGCCCAGCAGCAGCGCGACCAGCACGGCCACGCCGCAGCCGATGAGGAACAGGCGGTAGCGGCCCACTTCGAGGCCGAGCAGCGACACCTGGCCCTCGAGCGCCTTCGGCAGCGTGAAGGGCTGCATCGTCGGGCCGAAGAAGTAGGTGAAGGCGGCGATCGAGACGAACACCACGCCGATCGACAGCAGCACCTGGTCCAGCGGGTGCGCGCGGTACAGCCGCCGGTAGAACACGAACTCCAGCACCGCGCCCACCAGCGCTGCGGCCACGAAGGCCGCCGCCAGCGAGAGCCCGAAGCCCAGGCCCCATTGGTTCATGAGCACGCTGGCCGCGTAGCCGCCCACCATCGCGAAACTGCCGTGCGCGAGGTTGACGAAATTCATGAGTCCCATCGTGATGGACAGGCCCACGCCGATGAGAAACAGGAGCATGCCGTAGGCCACTCCATCGAAGATCACGATGCCCATGAATTTCTTGCTTGCTGCGTGCTGGCTGGCGTTGGCTTACTTGGGAGCGGCTTCCTTGGCCGGGTCCTTGACGCGCTCGAACTTGTCGAACTCCACGTTCACCAGCTGGCCGTTGGCGCGCTCGGTCTTGCGGATGTAGACGGTCTGCACGATGTCGCGCGTGGCGGCGTCGATCTCGATCGGGCCGCGCGGGCTCTCGAAGCTCAGGCCCTTGAGCGCGTCCATGAACTTGTCGCCGCCAGTGTCGCCCTTGGTCTTGGCCAGCGCCAGGTCGATGGCAGCCATGGTGTCGTAGGCGGTCACGGCGAAGTAGCTGGGGCGCAGCTTGGCACCGTTGTCGGCGGCGAAGTCCTTCACGAACTTCTGGTTCTTGGGCGAGTTGTGCGCGAACGAGTAGTGGTGGCTGGTGACCAGGCCCAGCGCCACGTCGCCGGTGGCGTCCAGGTAGCTGTCGTCGGTGGCTTCGCCGGTGGCGAAGAGCTTGATGCCGGCTTGCTCCATGCCGCGCTCCTTCCACACCTTGAGGAAGGCCGGCGGCATCACGCCCGAGGGGAAGAAGAAGAACACGGCCTGGGGCTTGGCGTCCTTGATGCGCTGCACGTAGGCCGAGAAGTCGGGGTTGTTCATCGGCGTGCGCACCTCGCCCGAGACCTTGCCGCCGCCGGCGGTGAAGGCCTTCTTGAACGCGGTCTCGGCATCGACGCCCGAGGCGTAGTCGGCGACCACGGTGTAGGCGTCCTTCACGCCCTGCTTGAGCATGTAGCGCGCCATCGGGTCGGTGACCTGCTGCACGGTGAACGACAGGCGTGCCACGTAGGGCGAGCTGGTGGTGATGGCCGAGGAGGCGGCGTTCATCACCAGCGTGGGGATCTTGGCCTGCGTGGCGATGGCGCCCACGGCGTAGGCGTTGGGGCTGAAGTCCAGGCCGGTGAGCACGTTCACCTTGTCGCGCACGATGAGTTCCTGCGCGATGCGCTTGGCGGCGTCGGGCGCGGGGCCGGCGGTGTCCTTCTTGATGATCTCGACGGTGCGCCCGCCCACCTTGCCGCCGTGCTCCTTCAGGTACAGCGCGATGCCGGCGTCGAACTGGCGGCCGTAGTCGGCGTAGGGGCCGGAGTAGGTCGCGATGAGGCCGATGCGCAGCGGCTCGCTGGTCTGTGCCTGGGCCGCACCCGCCATGCCGAGGCCGGCGAGCAGCAGGGTCGAGAGGAGGGTTCGCTTGGTCATCGTCGTCGTCATGAAAAAACGCCTTTCAGTGGGAGTGGAATGCGCCGCGCGGGCGCCGCTGGCTTGTAACCGGATGTTTGGCAGCGGGCGATGATGCCCGACGCGTTGGTCAGACCTGTGTATCGGGCACACGCACCGTGAGGCCATCGAGGGCGGCGCTCACGCTGAGCTGGCAACTCAGGCGCGAACCGGGCCGGCGCTCGGACGCGACGGCATCGAGCAGCGCGCTTTCCATGTCGTCGGGCGGCGGCAGCAGTTCGAGGAACGCGTCGTCGACGTAGACGTGGCAGGTCGCGCACGAGCAGCAGCCGCCGCACTCGGCGTCGATGCCGCGCACGTTGCCGCGGATGGCGGTCTCCATCACGCTGGCGCCGACCTTGGCGTCGACCTCGCGCGTGGTGCCGTCCTTGAGGATGTAGTGGATCGTGGGCATTGAAGGGTTCAAAACATGTCGAAGTACTCGCGGTGTTCCCACTCGCTGACTTCGAGGTTGAAGCGGGCGATTTCCGCTTCCTTGATGTGGCACAGGTAGTCGACGAAGGTCTTGCCCATCTGCGCGTTGAGCATCTCGTCGCGGCGCAGGCAGGCGAGGGCGTCGCCGAGCGATCGCGGCAGTTGCTCCGCCGGTGTTTCGTAGGGCGCATCGGCCGAGGGGCCGGGGTCGGTCTGGTGGCGGATGCCGTCCAGGCCCGAGAACAGCTGCGACGCGAGGTACAGGTACGGGTTGGCCGTCGGCTCGCCCACGCGGTTCTCGATGCGCGAGGCGTTCTGGCCCGGGCCGCCGAGCACGCGCAGCATCGCGCCGCGGTTGTCGCGTGCCCAGATCGCGCGGTCGGGCGCGAGCGAGAAGGGGCGGTAGCGGCGGTAGCCGTTGATCGTCGGGCTGGCCAGTGCCGCCGCGCCGCAGGCGTGCGCCTTCAGGCCGCCGAGGTAGTGCATGCCGATCTCGCTCAGGTCGCGCCCGCCGGGCTCGGGCATGAAGGCGTTCACGCCGTCGCTCTTGCGGCGCAGCGACTGGTGCAGGTGCCACCCGCTGGACATCACGTTGGGGATCTTCGGGCGGCACATGAAGGTGGCATGCAGGCCCGCGCGCTGGCAGATCTGCTTGATGGCGCTGCGCAGCAGCACCATGGTGTCGGCGGGCGTCACGCCGGCCGTGGGGCCGAAGGTGAGCTCGAACTGGCTCGGGCCGAACTCGATCTCCAGCGAGCGCAGCGGCAGGCCCAGCGCCACGAGCTGCGAGCGCAGCAGCTCCATGAGGCCGTCGACGCGGTCGTAGCGCAGCTCGGTGAGGTACTGGTGGCCGTGCGACAGCAGCGACACGCGCGGCGGTTCGCCGGGCTGGCCCGAGTCGGGCAGGCCCATGCGCGCGTCTTCGAGCTTGAAGACGTGGAACTCGACCTCGAGGCCGGCGATGAAGTCCAGCCCCAACTCGTCGAGCTGCGCCACCGCGCGCTGCAGGATCTGCCGCGTGGCGAAGGGGCAGGGCCGGCCGTCGGCCATGTAGGCGTCGCACAGGATCCAGCCGGTGCGCGGCGCCCAGGGCAGCACCTTGAAGGTGGCGGGGTCGGCCACGATGGTGAAGTCGGCGCCGCCCTGCAGGCCCTCGATGGCGAAGCCGCCGCCCTGCGTGAACACGGGGAACACGGTCTTGTGCGAGGTGTCCTTGGCCAGCAGGGTGGAGGTGAGGTTCACGCCCTCCCACAGGGCCGAGCGCGCCTCGCCCGCGACCAGGGTCTTGCCGCGCAGCAGGCCGTGCTGGTCGGGCCAGGCGAAGCGGACGGTGTCCACCTCGCCGCTGTCGATGCGGCGCACGAGTTCGCGCGCCTGCGCATGCTGGTCGGCCGACCAGAGACCGAAGCGGTCGACGAAGGTGTGGCTGTTCATGGCGCGTGCTCAGGCAGCGGCAGCGGCCAGGCGCGCGGACGCCCAGTCGGACTTCAGGCGGCGCGCGCGGTCGGCGTCCTGCCAGTAGGCCTCGGTGGCGGCTTCATCGACCACCTTGCCGATGCCGTCGATCGACGGCGGGCCGGTCATGGCGCTGGCCTGCGCGGCGTCGATGAGCATCGGCGCGGTTTCGCCGGCGAGCGTGGCCTCGATGGCCTTCACCAGCACGCGGCGGTAGGCAATGATGCCCTTGTCGGTGCTGCCCAGGTGCTCGCGCGTGCGGTCCTGGATGGCGCCCTGCGATTCCACCGCCCACTGGTCGTGCACGTTGATGTCGTCGCCCATGCCGGTGTAGGTCTCGGTCAGCTGCTCCTCGATGCTGTAGCCGTAGTTGTTGCGCTTGTTCTTGCGCGAGGTGTAGTCGGGCAGCTCGTACAGCTTCAGGCGCTGGTCGCGCATCTGCTGTTTGTCGACCGGGCCGGTGAAGCTCGTGAACACGGCATACCAGTAGCAGTGCGTGTCGTCCACGGGCACGTGCCACTGCGAGATCGTCATCTCGGCGCTCATCGGGATCACGAAGGCCTGCGGGAACACCACGTTGGTCACGCGCACGTGGGTGGTGTCTTCGGAGAGCTTGCGCAGCGCCTTCAGGCGGAAGCCGTAGTCGGTGGGCTCCACGCTGATGTCGGGGCGGTCGTACTCGCGCAGCACCTTGGTGATGGGCATGTCGGAGTCGGCCGAGGCGCCGCGGAACTGCTTGCCGTAGCTCCCGGAGGTGTCTTCGTCCTCGAAGAAGCGGTGCAGGTACGAGGCGTGCGCGGGGTCGATGCCCACCTCGAGCGCCTGCAGCCAGTTGCATTCGAAGAGGCCCTTGAACGCGAAGGTGTGGGTGTCGGGCGCGACGAAGCAGTCGAAGTCGGGGAAGGCCGGGGGCTCGCCCTCGCCGATGTACGCGAAGACGATGCCGGCCTTCTCGACCACCGGGTAGGCCGACTGCTTGATGCGGCTGCACAGCTTGCTGGTGGCGGGCTCGGCCGGGGTCTCCAGGCAGTTGCCCTTGGCGTCGAACAGCCAGCCGTGGAAGGCGCAGCGGATGCCGCCGTTTTCCAGCCGGCCGAAGGCCAGGTCGGCACCGCGGTGCGGGCAGTCGCGGTCGAGCATGCCGAGCTGGCCGCTCTCGTCGCGGAACAGCACGAAGTCCTGGCCCATGAGCTTCACGGGCTTGACCGGGCGCGGGCCCGCCAGTTCGTCGGCCAGGGCCACCGGCTGCCAGTAGCGGCGCAGCAGCTTGCCGGCGGGGGCGCCGGGTCCGACGCGGGTGATGAAATCGTTTTGCTCGGCGCTGATCATCGTGCGGGCTCCATCGAGAGGTCTTTGTCAGAAGGCCTGCAGGCATTGCATGCAGTTGTATGCATTGTCTTGGTGATTTTTGACAAAGGTCAAACTTTCATCGGCCGATTCGCCCTGTTTTGGGGCTTGAAGCGGCCATATATAGGGTTAACTCTGAGGTGATTGTGTGTTTTTGACACACTTCTGTTTGCAGTGCATGCAACAACCGCGCCCGTTTGGCTATGCTGCGTGCAGCGGCGGGCGGGTCTCCTAGAATTCGCCCATTCATCCCTCTCCTTGTTGCCCTGGCGCCTCCCGATGGACTCCCAACAATCCCGCGTGCTCGTGCAACTGCGCGACCTGATCCTCAAGGGCGAATTCGTGCCCGGAGAGCGGCTGGCCGAGATCCCGCTGGCCGAGAAGCTCGGGGCCTCGCGCACGCCGGTGCGCCTGGCGCTGGCCAGCCTCGAGCACGAAGGCCTCATCGAGCAGTCGCCCAGCGGCGGCTACCAGATGCGCCGCTTCACCTCGCAGGAAGTGGCCGACGCCATCCGCGTGCGCGGCGTGATCGAGGGCTTTGCCGCCCGCCTGCTGGCGGAAGACGGCGTGTCGCGCCAGCTGCTGCGCGACCTGAAGGACTGCCTGGAAGACGGCGATCGCGCCGTCAACAAGCCCAGCATGGAGATCGACGACTACGCCGCCTACGTCGAGATGAACGACCGCTTCCACCGGCTGATCCTCGAAGGCTGCGGCAACTTGGCGCTCAAGCGCGTGATGGACATGCTCGGCGGCCAGCCCTTTGCCGCGCCCAGCGCGATGCTGCCCATGCAGTCATCGATGGAGGAGGGCCAGCAGTGGATGCGCCAGGCGCACCGCACGCACCACGCGATGGTGCAGGCCATCGAGCGCGGCCAGGGCTCGCGCGCCCAGGCGCTCGGCGAGGAACACGTCGAGATTGCGCGCATGAACCTCGACTACGCGCTGGAGCGGCCCGAGCTCGCGGCCGAACTCATGCCGGGCATCCGGCTCGTGGCCAAGGGGCGCACCGCCTGAGCGGCGAAACGGCCGGTCAGCGGATCTCGATCAGCAGCTGGGGCTGGTAGCCCTCTTGCTCGCCGTTGCTGCGGTAGCCCAGCGGATTGGCGACCACGCGGCAGCCGTCCTTCACATAGTCGAACGGGCAATGCAGGTGGCCGTGCAGCCACAGCTGCGCGTGCGGCAGCAGCTCGTCGAGCGAATTGCAGAAACCCGCGGTGCCGGGCGTGAGCCCGTAGCGGGGGTCGGCGCTGGCGAGGCTGGGCGCGAAATGGGTGATGGCCACCGTCGTGCCGTCGTAGGGCTGGGCCAGCGCGTCACGCAACCAAGCCTGGCAGGTGAGCGCTTGCTCTCTCATTTCGGCCGACATGAAGGGCTTGCCGTTGCGCGTGCCGGCCATCTTCTCGAGGTAAAAGTCGGCCGCGCGCATCGCCTTGCCGCGCTTCTTGAGCGCCTCGGCGAGGCCGTCGCGGGGCTCGACCAGCGCGTCGAAATCGGCCCACAGCGTGGTGCCGATGAAGCGGATGCCCTCGATGACCAGCGTCTCGCGCTCCAGCCAGAGGATGCCGAGCTCGTCGCACAGCGCCCGCAGGCGCGCATGCGTCGCGTCGAAATCGAGGTTGTCGTACTCGTGGTTGCCCGGCACGTAGACCACCGGCGTCGGCCAGCCCTTGCGCGGCGAGAAGCGGCCCAGGCCGAAATCGGTGTCCGTCAGGCGGGAGCCTTCCTGGTAGGAGCCGATGTCGCCCCCGAGCACGAGCAGGTCGGCGCCCGGGATGGGGTCGGCATGAAAGTTGGGGTGGGATTCCAGGTGGAGGTCGGAGAGCAGTTGCAGCTTCATCGTCGGGTCAGTCTAGGTGAATCGCACTATGCGCGAGATGCATAACCTGGGGCTTGCTTTACTAGGGATTACCCTTAATCTACATCCATCGTTAATCAACCCCGTCGCAGCCACAAGCCGCGCACCGTCATGTTCAGTCTTCTTGCCCAAGTGGCCCGTTTCTTCCGTTCGTCGCCGAGCCAGACCCCCGCCAGCCACGCCGCTGCGCTGATGGAAAGCGCCGACAGCCGTGCCGGTCGCGGTGCGCACCACGCGCAGGAGCTGCGTGCGGCGGCTTCCGCCTGGCTCAGCGTCGTCAGGTAATTCGCTGACGCGCGCCGCCCCGTGCGGCGCACCCGGGATCCAAGGGCAGGTCACGCCTGCCCGTGGACCGAGCCCGCGAACGCCGCGGCCGCCGAGCGCAACAGTGCCGTGCGCAGCCACTCGTGCGAATGCCCATGCTGGGCGCGCCGGTGCCAGATGGCATCCACGTGCACCGGCGGCTGGTCGAAGGGCAGGTCCCGCACCACCAGCTGATTCTCGATGCCCGTCACGCTCACGAAGTGACGCGGCAGCACCGCCAGCAGGTCCGAATTCGCGACCACGCGCCCGGCGGTGAAGAACTGGTTCACCGTCACCGCGATCCGCCGCTCGCGCCCCATGGCGCCCAGCGTCTGGTCGATGAAGCCGTACGGCCGCCCCGAAAAGCTCACGAGCAGGTGCCGCGCCGTGCAGTAGCTGTCGAGCGTCAGCGGTGCGCTGGCCAGCGGATGGCCGCGTCGCATCACACAGACATACTGGCCCAGGTAGAGCCGCTGGGTCTCGAATGGCACCCCCACCCCCGATTGCCCGCGCGCCGCCAGGCTCGCGATCACGGCGGGAAAGTAGCCGATCGCCATGTCGACTTCTTCGTGCTCCAGCATGCGGCGCGGGTCGCGCGTGGTCAGCGGCAGCACGCGCAGCGAGATGGCCGGGGCTTCTTCTTCCGCAATCTTCACCAGGCCCGGCATGAGTTCGGCGGCCGTGGCATCGGCCATGGCCAGCAGGAAGGTCGTGTCGGCGGTGCCGGCATCGAACTCGCCGGGCGCCAGCGTGTGCTGCAGCTGGCGCAAGGCGTCGCGCACCGTCGGCCAGAGGGCTTGCGCGCGCGGCGTGGGTTCCACGCCCGCACCGGAACGCCGCACCAGCTCGTCGCCCAACAGCTCGCGCAGGCGGCGCAGCGAGTTGCTCACGGCCGGCTGGGTGATCGCGAGGTTGCGGGCGGCGCGCGTGAGGTTGCGCTCTGCCATCACTTCGTCGAAGACGCGCAGCAGGTTGAGGTCGAATGTGCGGAAATTGACGTCCATCAGCGATATGAATGATAAACATCAGAAAGATAAAGTGGCGGAACACTCGGGTAATCCCTAATATCGGGTCATCGGCCTTGTTCGCCACCACTGATTACCACTTATCCCCAGGAGGGATGCATCATGACCAGCTTTGTCCACGTTGACCAACCCACCGAACATCCCGGCGTCCGTCGCGCCGAAATTCTCTTCGGCCAGATCCAGGCCGCCCGTGCCGGCGCCCATGGCGCCCGTCCGCTGATCGCACTGTTCGTGCTGGCCCTCGCGGCCGCCGTGCTCGTGGTCGCCGACAAGATCGTTTCCAACTGGGACGAAGGCGCGCTGCTCGCCGCATGGACCGTGTTCTGTGTCGCGGCCATCGCCTTGTTCGCGCTCTTCGTCGGCTCGGTGCGCAAGAGCAGCCTGGCCACCCTGTGGCGCGAAGCTGCAGAGCGCCGTGCGCAAGCGCATGCAGACGCCCGCTTCCTGGCGACCGCCCAGAGCGATCCGCGCATCATGCAAGAGCTGCAAGCCGCGGTGTGGCGTCAGCAGTCGGACGACGTCGTGTCGGCTGAAGCCGTCGCCAAGGTCGACGCACTGGCTCGCATGAACCGTCGTTCGCAAGAAGTGCGCATGCCCACTCTGTACGAAGCGATGCGCCGCATGAACAGCTCGCGCTATTACTAAGCAAGGCTGGGCCGGGCGCTGAGTGGCCGGCTGTAGCTGAGTTGGTTCAAAGGCCCGTCAGACGTATGTCCGACGGGCCTTTTTCATTGGGGGCTGAGCCGATTGCAGGTTGGTGAATGTCTCTGCTGCCATGGAGGCGCTGCGGGAGCTGCTCGATGGCGCCCTGGTTGGGGGAGCGTACGCCTCTATATATAAGGGGGCGGATGGAGTCGCTCCTGGGGAGAGCCGTGAGATCAAGCGGTGCCTGAAGACGCGGCAAGCTGTGGAGCGGTCTCACTGCAAGATTCTTTTCATCTCGTGTTGGCTTCGGTGCCCAAAATGACATACACTGGCAGGCTTCGCTGCTGAATACCTCTGGTGTTCGAAGCGACTGGTGCTCTCAGGAGCGTTGGTTGTGGGTGGTGAAGAAAG
>NZ_JBWKOY010000012.1:0-145302 GCF_059416345.1 Variovorax sp. GW821-FHT09D07 | reverse complement strand
GTAGCGAAGCGCAGGGGTCGCAGACAGTGGGGTCGCCTTTTCTTTGCTTACTTTCTTTTGGCGAAGCAAAAGAAAGTAAGTCCGCCGCCGGGCGGAACTCCCGGCCTCGGGAAGGAAAAGAAAGCACCGCCCTCATTCCCCACCCCCAAGAAACAAAGCCTCGAACTGCAAATCCCGAGGCAACCCCGTAGCCAACATCCGAACCCCGCCCTCCACCCCAGGCATCTCCATCCAGAGCGAGGCCCCCGCCAATGGCAACTCAAGCGACCGGGCCTCAGTGGAAGGCTCACCAGCAGCACCAACAAACAACCGACTCAGCACCGCATCAAACCGCAGCGCATCCAAATCACCCTCAAGCCCTTCCAACACAGCCTGCGTCCCCAACGCCCACCACCTCAGCGCAGCAGCCAACGCCTCTCCACTCAGAGCATCAGAGGCAACACCTTCATCCAACTCAACAGCCAGAGTGAACGGAAAGTACCGCCCCACCCCATCCACCGAAGGCATCAACACCCCCATCCACCCCCGCTCCCCCACCACCTGCGCCCCCAGCGCAAAGCACCACACAGGCGCCTCCAGGTAGTGAGAAGTCCAATCCGCATGCCGATCCCGCAGCCGCGCCAACCCGCGCTGCAACCACGGATCCCACACCGAGCGAAACGACTCCGGCAACCGCCGATGCGCAAAGTCCCCCATCCCCGGCAGCTTGCCAAACCACCCCGGCAACTCAGAGGAAACGAAGAGAGAAGAAGAAGAGGCCAAGCTCACAACCCCTCCGGACAAGAAAACTCCCGCAATTCCTTCAACCGAATCGGATGCTGCACGCTGTTCGTCGTCACCTCGAACCGCGTCTTCCGCGCCCCCACCTGGAACGTGATGAAGAACTTCTCCGGCGCGTCCCCCGCTTCCAGTTGCCCGTCGTCCAGCGTACGGAACAAAGCCCAAGGCCCATCCATCGCCGACCCCGAACTCCCGGTCGTCGACGGCGGACTCACCTGAACGCGCACCTGGTTGCTCCCCTTCGGCCCCGGCCACTGCACCGCCATCGGCACCACCGGCCCGTGCGCGTACTTCACCAGCTGCCCGTCCACGTCGAGGATGAACTGCGTGATGCCCGCGTCCATCTCCACCGGCTTGAAGTCCAGCCGCATCGACGGCCCGCGACCGCCGCCGCGGAAGAAGATGTCCTTGATGCGCGCCGCACGCTCGAACTGCGCCAGCGCCTGCGTGGTAATCGCGCCGCGCTCGGCCACGGGCTTGTAGCGCCACGGCCGGGTGCTGGTGTCCACGATCGCGGCCAGGCGCTTCTGGAAGAAGTCGTCCATCAGGCCGCCGGCGCCGAACATCTGGCCGAAGTCTTCGGGCAGCACGTCGCGCTTGCTGCTTTGCACGAACGGGTAGCGGCCGGCGATGGCGCGGTTGCAGAACTCGGTCACGGGGCGCAGGTCCTGGCTCAGGTTGCCGCGCTCGGCCACCTGCGCCTGCGCGGCGCCGGTCTGGCTCAGGTTCTCGATCATGCTGCGCACCGGCTCGGGCAGGCGGCCTGCGTCCGACTTGAGCTTGCCGGCCACGTCGCCCGGCGGCGGCGAGGTGCGGCCTTTCACGGCCGTGTCGACGGCGTTGAGGTACACGTACACCTCGTTGAAGAGCTTGAGCGCATCGTCGATCGGCGCCGGCTGGTTCGGGCCGCCCGCGGTGACCAGGCGGCGCAGCGACTCGAAGCGATCGTCCACGATGCTCTCGATGCGCTTGCCCGGCGCCACCTGCTTGCCGGGGTCGCTGCCGAACAGGTCTTCCAGGCCCTTGCGCGTGTTGCGCACGGTCTCGGTGGCCTTGCTCACGACGTCCTTGTTGGCATCGGCCGCGGGGATCAGCGTGATCTGCTTGACCACCGCACGCAAAAAGTTCGCGAGCGGCGAATCGACGCCCGAGAGAATCCGCGCGGTCTCGATGTTCTTCTCCAGGCCGCTGACGCGGATCAGCCGCACGTCGGCCAGCAGCGCCTCCCACTGCTTGACGTACTCCTCGAGGTACAGGCGCCGCACGCGGTCGGTGAGCGCGCCGAGCGCTGCAGCATCGCGCAGGCGCTCGCTGGCGTTGCGGTCCTGCCCCAGCACCCACGGGTCTTCGGCGGCCAGCAGGCCGGTGAGCACCACGACCTCGTTCTGGAAGCGCTTGTGGTACCCGTCGTAGGTGAACATGCCCGGCACGCCCTCGCTCAGCGGCTTGCCGCTGATGCGCTCGAACACCAGCGGGCCCGACGGGCCGGTGGCCTGCGCCACGCTGAAGCCCGGGATGTCCTTGGTGGCACGCTGGCGCTTGAGGCGGCTGAACACGCGCTGCTCCAGCGGGTAGCTCGCGAGCACGGCGCGCACGCTGCGCACCAGGTTCTCGTCCATCTTCAGCGGCGAGCGCGGCGGGCCCTGGGCGATGAGCACGTCGAGCTGGTCTTCGAGCGCCTTGCGCTGGTCTTCGGGAATGCCGCGGTCGAGGTTGCGCGCCCAGTCGAGCGTGATCCAGGCCTTGAGCGCTTCCGCATCGAAGTGCTCGGGCTGGTAGAGCATGAGGTAGCTCTTCAGCGCCTCGTAGGTGTACTCGAGGTTGTCTTTCTGCGCGGTGCGCAGCTGGTCTTCGATGCGCTTGGCGATCTGCGGAAGAAAGGCGTCGTTGAGCGCGCGCTGGTGCGTGAGCATGGCGGCGGCGTCGAGCTTGTCGCCCTGGTACAGGCCCAGCGTCATCGACAGCGGCTCGTCGCCCTGGCGGTTGTCGGGCGTCTTCCATATGTCGCGCAGGCCCTGCAGCACGGGCGCGACCTCGACCAGGTTCTGCACGCGCGCGGGCAGCGCGGCCAGGGTCTGCTGCGCGGGCGCGACGCGGGCCTCCACGGACTTCAGGTAGTTCATGTTCTGCAGCGTGCTGTAGCCCCAGGCCGCGAGCAGGCCGACGGTGAGCAGCGTCATCGCGGTCACGCCGACGACGCGCAAGGTGTGGCGGCGCCGCTCCAGCTTGACGTCGGCGCCCGCCAGGCGCTGCTCGGGAAACACCACGTCGCGCAGCAGCGATGTCAGGAAGTAGCTGCGCCCGCTGCTCTTCTGCGGCGCGAGCATGGCGCGCTCGATGCCGAAGCTGCGCGACAGGCTGCCCATCACGCGGTCGATGGGGCTGCCCTCTTGCGTGCCGCTGGTGAAGTACACGCCGCGCACCCACGGCGGCTGCGCAAAGCGCGAGCCGGTGAACACCTGGTCGAGCAGATCGGACAGCAGCGAGCCGATGGAGCCGAACTGCGCCGGAAAGCCGAAGATGGCCGCGCGCCGCGTGCCGTCGGTCTCGCGCTGCATGCGCGGAATCAGCCCGTCGTTGACGCGGGTGTGCAGCAGCGCGAATTCGCGCGCGAACGCATTCGACAGGCCCTTCTCTTCGAGCTGCACGTTCTCGTCCGCCGGCAGCGTGAAGCCGAAGACCTGCGCGCGCTGCTCCTTGCCGAGGTCGTCGAAGTAGTCGGTAAAGCCGTAGAGCAGGTCGCTCTTGGTGACGAGCACGTACACCGGCAGCCGCGTGGTGAGCTTCGAATCGAGTTCGAGCAGGCGCGCGCGAATCGATGCGGCAAGCTGCGTGCGCTGCTCCGGTCCCTGGCTCAGCAGGTCGGCCACGCTGACCGTGAGGAACACGCCGTTCAGCGGCCGGCGCGGGCGCGACTTCTTCAGCAGGTTGAGAAAGCCTTCCCACGCGCTCTTGTCTTCGGACTGGTGGCTGTCTTGCGTGGTGTAGCGGCCGGCGGTGTCGATGAGCACGGCTTCGTCGGTGAACCACCAGTCGCAGTTGCGCGTGCCGCCCACGCCGCGAATGGCGCCGGGGCCGAACTTCTCGGCCAGCGGAAAGCTCAGGCCCGAGTTGACCAGCGCCGTCGTCTTGCCCGCGCCCGGCGCGCCGATGAACACGTACCACGGCAGGTCGTACAGGTAGCTGCCGCCCGAGATCGACATCCAGTCGCGCCAGCCGGGCTTCTTGCCGGCGGCGTGCAGACGCATCTGCTTGAGCGTGGCAACGGCCTCGCTGAAGCGCGTGTCGAGGATCTTCTGCTCTCCGTTGACTGGCGCATCGGACTTGGCGGCTGGCGCCTTCATCAAACCATCCGTCAGGTGCTGGCTCGCGCGGCGTGCGCGCCAGCGGCGGTACAGCGCGCGCAGCAGCACCACGAGCACGATCACGCCGATGACGATGGCGCGCACCATTTCACTTTCGAGCGGCGCCAGCGCGCCGATCTTCACCAGCGGGCCGATCCACCAGATCAGCAGCGCGACGACGATCAGCGCCAGCAGTGTCAGCAGCAGCGGGCTGAACAGGAAGCCGAAGATTTTCTTGATCATTTCTTCGCTCCTGTACCGGGAACGACGGGAGCAACCGGGGCAGCGGAAGCAGCCGGCGCCGCCGCCACGAGCCGGTCGGGTTCGGTGAGCAGCACGATGTCCACGCGGCGGTTGCGCGCGCGATTGGCCGGCGTGTCGTTGGCGGCCACCGGCTCGGCGTCGGCCTTGCCGTCGGCGCGCATGCGCGCGGGGTCGACCAGCGTGGTCAGCGCGCCCTTCACCGCGTCGGCGCGCGCGGCCGACAGGTGCCAGTTCGACGGATAGCGCAGCGAGCGGATCGGCTGGTTGTCGGAGTGGCCGGTGATGAGCACGTCGCCCTTCACCTCGGCCAGCGCCTGGCCGATGCGGCGCAGCACCGGCAGCGACGACGCCATCGGCTCGGCGCTGCCGGAGCCGAAGAACGAATCGCCACGCAGCCGCACCACGCTGCGGTCGGCCTCGTCGGTCACCGTGACCAGGCCCTGCTTGATCTCCGGTTCGAGAAAGCGCGCGAGCCGCGGCGACTTGGCCGGCGCGGCGGGCGGCGCGATCTGGATGTTGGGCACGCGCAGGCTCGACACGGCCGCGTAGGTGGTGTCGGAGCGGTGGTTGAGCGTGAGCCGCAGGCCGAACCACGCCAGCGCCAGCAGCAGCGCGAAGCCCGCCGCGAACACCCACAGCGGCAGCGACTCGCGCAGCCGCACCGTGCCCGCGCCCTGCCCGCGCCAGTGCGGCGACAGCTCGGCTTCGAGCGGCGGACGGTCCTTGGCGATCAGGTCGGCAAGGCGCTGGCGCACCGAGTCGAGCTGCGCGCGGCCGTTGTCGACCACGCGGTAGCGGCCTTCGAAGCCGAGCGCCAGCACGCTGTAGATCAGCTCCAGCAGCTGGCGGTGCGTGGGCACGTCCTGCGCGAGCTTGGCCAGCAGCTGGAACACTTTCTCGCCGCCCCAGGTCTCGTTGTGGAACTGCACCAGCAGGCTCTGCTTGTTCCAGCCGGCCTGCACGCCCCAGGGCGTGTTGGCCACCGCCTCGTCGAGCGCGGTGCACAGCACATAGCGCGCGGCCAGCACCGACTCGTTGCCCACGCCCGCGCGCCGCGCCGCGGCATCGAACTGGTTCACCGCATCGGCGGTGGACGCGCGCAGCGCCGGCACGTTGGGCGGCTGCGCGAGGTTGCGCAGCTTGCCGATCAGCACCAGCAGCTTGCCCGCGGCCGACACCAGCGGATTGAGCAGGCCGATCTCGCCCACCTCGGCCACGGGCGTCGGATCGGCGCCACCGAAGAACGGCGCGGGCGCAGCAGCCGGCGGCGTGCCGCCCGGCGTGCGCGGCTTGGGCTTGATGACCGTACGCTCGGACTCGAAGGCGGCAAAGGGGTCGGGAGGGGTACTCATGAGAACTCCACGCAGGTGACGTCCCTTCGGGAGACGCCGCGGAACCGGCTTTGCCGGGCCGCAGGTGTCGCCCCCGGCGAGGGGGTTGGCGAAGCGACACGAAGTGCGCGAAGCCTGGGGGTGGTCATGATCTGATGGCCCAGAACGCGAGGTCGAGGCCGGGGAAATCGCCCGCGATGTGCATCGCGATGCCGCCCGATTGCTCGAGCTGGCGCCACAGGTCGCTGTTGCGCGTTTCGAGTTCGAAGTAGTTGGCGCCCGTGTGGAAGGGAATCTGGCGCGGCGCCACCGGCATCGGCGTCAGCGTGACGCCCGGCAGCGCGAGGTTCACGAGATCGCGGATGCGCTCGACCGGGCCGATCTTCACCTGCGTGGGGAAGCGCGCACGCAGCGCCTCGCTCGGCATGTTCGCGTTCACCGCGAGCACGAAGGTCGCCTTGCGCTGCAGTTCGACGTCGGTGACCATCGCCACGCGCACGCCGTGCTTGCGGTCGTGCAGCTCGATGCGGATCGCTGACTGCTCGAACACCATCGACAGGCTGCGGCGCAGGTCGTCCATCACCGGGCGGAAGCTCAGCGCCAGGTCGTCATGGATGTAGGGGCCGAAGCGCGTCACGCGGCGCGTGTCGCGAAAACTCGCAAGGTCGCCGGCCAGCCCGAGCGCGTGCTCGAAGAAATGCTGCGGGTGCAGCATCGCGCTCTTGGCGAGGTGCGCAAAGATGGCCTCGTTGCGGTTCACGGCCTGCAGCAGCATGAAGTCGGCGATCTCGGCCACGCCGCCGGTTCCCCCTTGCGTCATGCGCCCGGCCAGCGCCTCGCCGCGCTGGCGCAGCAGGCCCAGCAGCTCGTCGAGCCAGGCGCGGATCACCGCATGGCCGGCCACGTCGAGCAGCGGCGGCAGCATCGCGCGGTCGAGCTGCACCTGGTTGTCGACCCGGCGCTCGACCACACGGGCCACGCCCAGGGTCGCCCAGGCGTCGGTGGCTTCGCTGGCGCGCATCAGGCGCGTGTGGAGCTGGCCGAGTTGCAGCATCGCGGTGCGCTCGCCGGCCGTGTTGGAGTCGGGCACGTCCGACTCCAGCACGCGGTGGCGCACCAGCTCCTCGTACTCTTCAGCATCGGCCTCGCGCGCCCCGGCGCGGCGCAGCGGCAGTGCCAGCACCACCGCTTCGTCGCGCATGGACGCCGGAATGTCGATGGGCTCGGGCAGCGGATCGACCGCCGGCATGTCGAACACCGTGCCGTCGCCGAAAATGCCCACCGCCCGCACCAGCGCCAGCTTGCCCAGCGTGAGCGCCGCCGCGTCGATCTCGACCTCGGCGAATCCCCAGGCGTAGGGCGTGGTGGTGCGCAACAGCACATGCCGCGCATGATCGGCATGGCGCTCGCTCTGCTGCAGGTGCTGAGGCTGCAACAGCATCCCCTCGCTCCAGACCACTTTGGTTCGCCAACTCATCCGCACTCCGTCAACGGCAAGGGTGCCGGGAAGAAAGAAGAAACACGAAGTTTCCGGCGCGGGGGAGCGGAGGCAAATCCGCCTTAAGGCCTAGCTAATGGCCTAGGTGGGGCTAGAGGGGGTACGGCGAAGGGAGTAGATGCGAGGCCGGCTACGGGGTGGGCGCACTGGCGGGATGCGGCCGGAAAGTACCGTCGACGCCCAGGAGCGATCAGAACTGGGGCGGTGGGCCCGGTCGCAAGTTCCGGCAGGTATGGAGCGCAGGTCGAGCTCGTTGATCAGCCGTTCGATGGCGCCTTCGATCTCTTTCGGCCACTCGACTTTCTACGCTGTCCACACCGTCAGACGGTTGAAGAGCTGCTACACCAGATACATCAAACTTCCGGTGGTGGGCCGGGGCGCAGCCTGCGGTAGGTGTCGGTGCGAAGGTCCAATTCGTTGATCAATCGACCGATGGCTTGCTTGATCTCTTCGGGCCACTCGACCCTCTGTGCGGTCCAGACAGTCAGGCGATTGAAGAACAACCATAGCACGTACAGCGGCACCGTGACGGGCATGCCGATGTACTTGAGCAAGGTCTTCCAAGGGTGCTCTTTCCAACGACGCCCCGGCTGGTCAAGAAAGGGGACGACCGCACCGAAGTCACTCCAGGGCACATACGTGCCAGTGTTCGACACCGGAGGGAACTCACCCTGCACAAGCGGCGCAGCGCCTTGCTCCATGTAGCGGCGGATGTACTCCCACAGGGCAGGCACGAAGTCGACACTGGCGAAGGTGAAGCTGTCGACGATGGTTGGGTCGTCCGCGCTCTTGCGTACCAGGAAGACAAGGTGGTGCACACGACTCGCCGTGGCTGTGCTGGCCTGCAGTGTGGTGTAGTGCTCGGCGTCGACCAGGTCCCAGTCGTAAGCGACAGGGCTAGAGTTGCGAGGGCCGAAGAAGCGCCAGCAGCGGGCACCGGACTGAGTGACCTTGTAGACCTTGCGATGCTTGCGGTCGAAGTAGAGGGGACTGTCGGCGGGGGCGAAGAGTTCGAGGTAAGCGAAGAATGCAAAGAAGGACCAGGAGCCGATGAAGCCGAAGGCGAGAACTCCGTATCCCCGATATTTCAACAGTCCTTCAAGCGTGAACTTCGCAATCAAATACGTGCCGATCACACCTATTAGAAAACAATGTGTGAGGTAGTACCCACCTCCCCCCGTCAGGTAGACCCTCTGAAACTCAATGGCATCTGGATAGACGCCTGTGAGCTGTCCGCCATGCCCGGCTAATCCGGCAGCCCTTTGTCTTTTGTTGGCATAGCGCTCCACAATTCCGATAACTTTGCCATCGGCGCGATCCTCATCGGTGCTTCGCCCGCTGGTGTTGACGACGCCAATCATCGAAAGCCGCCCACGCCATCGTTCATGGGATTCCTTGGATCGAACGGAAATCGCGGTGGCAGCTGAGGCGCCAGCGGCGGGGCCGGGTGCGAATTGAACAAATGCGCAACTTCCTGGCTGACCATGAACTTTCGCACCCACTCCATTCGAAGCTCGGCCGGCAAAAGCGCCCTTTCCATGGCTTCGTCGCGACTCAGAATTTGGCAGGCCACCGCATCGGCTCCTCAGGTCCGACGCCGCTTTCTCTTCGCTTCTGGCCGCAGTCGCTGTTCCACTCTTCGGGAAAAGTTGGCCAATAGCACAGTCGCTCGGCCAGGCTGTTCAAAGGTGCCCAAGGCAGGTTGGCGGCATAGTTGATGTAGGTTCCCGTCGACGTACCACCACCTGCAAGATCGTCGTTCGCGTGCGAACGGTGCATCACGGCTTCTTCAAGGTGCTCGCTTGCACCGCTGAATCCCTTTCGCAGCCAGTGGTCCACTCCAGGCCGAGGCACACTGTTCATGCCTTCCTCCATGTAGGTGCGGATGTATTGCCACAGCGATTCGCCGGCACCTTCATCGCCAACCCAGATGACGTCTTCGCCTTTGCGCTCGGGATCGTTGGCATCCATTGGCGGCCAGTACAGCAGAAGGTATCGCGTCCGACGCCCTTCCAGCGATCTCGCCTCTCGCGCTGTCGGGTCGCTCTCGATCTGGGAGGGCGTCCAAGCGCTGGGCGGCACCCAGTTCACATGCGCTTGCACTCGGCCCCACTCCAGAACGGCGTTGCCACCGTACTTCTTGGGACGCAGCACATAGACCGTACGCGTCGTCCGATTGAAACGATAGCGGGCGCACAGGGATGTGAAAAATGCGGGAGCAAAGATTGCGTCCCAGAAGAAATAGAAAAGCGCAAGAGAGAAGATCAGGAATCCGAGCCCTATGCCCATGCCAATCATCCGATCACGCGTTAGCTGGAACATGCCCGACAGGAGTCCGAAAGCGTCACCTACAAGTGAATGGATGAGATAAATGCCGGGAACAGTTGCCAATACGATCAGCATCAACGCCAAAGAACGTGCCATCCCTCCCGAGTTGCTCAACTCGATGAAATGCTCATTGAAATCGAATATTGCGCGCCTTGATGAGAAACTCGGCCGAGCGAAGACCTCCTGCTCATCCCGCTTCTTTCTTGTTGGTTTTCGGAAGCCATCTTCTTGTCGAGCTGCACTCTCTTTCGATCCATAGAGTAGTTTTTCCTCCGAAATATCCGCGTAATACTTCAATGCTGAATGAATGCCCCGGCTTCGTTTTTCCTCCTGAAAAGCAGCCTCAAAAATAAACACGGCATGAACTCCTATGCCAATCCGGCAACAACGTTAGCCAACTGAATTTGCATGGCATCTTCGTTTGAGAAAGGGATCCTTTGAACATCCTCTCTTCGGAAAGGTTCAGCCTCGAGCCATCGAATCCACTCGGCGGACTTTATTTTCTCAATCGCGTAGGTCATGACGACAGAGCCCACAAGTCCTACGACGCTCGAGGCTCTGAAGAGCTCGAACGAAAGCCCGAGGATTGCAATAGCTCGATGCGCCTGATAGGCTTTCCCCAGAGTTCCAACAATCATTGCACTCGCAGATATGGCTCTTCCTATGTAGGCATAGGCGAGGATTGACTCGCCCTCTCTATCCGCGCTTCTTGCGGCGACAAGATCTACGCCAGCCCCCACCAACGTCCCCAGGGCCACATAGTGTGCAGCCCCAGTCTTCAATGCATGGAGATCCATCCCACTTGCTGCGCTCAGCGCCGACAAGCGCGCAGGCAATATCCGTGACAGATCCGCTTGGATACGGTTGTACAAGTTGCTCTCGTAGTACGCAGCTCGAGCGCTGCTCCACGCCCCCATGCCAGCGAAGACCGCTGAGGCGGCCTCCGCACCTGCCCTGGGATCACCACTCCTCTCGTTCGCACGCTGCAATGAAACGAGCAAACTCATCGTTTCTACCGCGCCAAACACAACCGGGATACGCCGACTGATCGCTGCAGAGGCCTTGCCTACCTCAGCCATGCGCCCCAATCGCATGTCCAGTTTCCGCGCCTGAGCGGCGTACTTTCGATTCCAGCTTCGACTGCCTGGCTCAGGGTTTCGCTTGTTGCTGTACGCGACCCGCTGCCCTTTGGTGCGAAGGGCTTCGTCGTATTCGATTTTCTCCTTCTTGACCATGTCAATCGCCCGAGGGCCCAACCCGTGCGCAAGCTGAAGGACTTGCGCCTTGGCAAAGACGGCTTCCCGCGCAGAGGGTTCGATGTGCTTGGCAGCATTCAAAACAGCGATGGCCCAGACCGAATGAACGTTCTCTCGAGCCGTCTTTGCGATCGTTTGAAGCGACTTGAATTTCTGTAGGAGCGGCACCTTGGGATCGAGGACCTTGGCCCCTTCGTCCAGCAGCGTCTGACTCCCCTTGAGAGTTTTTGGGATCTTTCTCAATGCGGCCAGCATGTCCGCGTAAGCACGTTGTTTTCGTGCACTTTCTTCAGTGCTATCCTCCTCGGCATCACTTGTGGCCGCAGGCAGCGCGTGGGTCATCGACTCCATCACGCGTTGCAACTCTTGTGATATCTCCTCGTTGTTCAGCGTGGCCATTCGCCACACGATGTTCTTCGGCCCCCCCTTGAAGAAATCGAGCGATCCATACCAGCTTCGCCCACGGGGGCTGATGTCGACTTGCTCCAAGATTGCACAAATCTGGCCCGCGCAGCGGGCGCCGTCGCCTGTCTCAATGCCTGCAGGTGACCTGTCGTAGCGTTCCAGCGCTTGTTCGAGGAAGGCGTTCGAACTCAACCATGCAATCAGATCTTTGCTGAGCAGGTCCATGCGTGCATCACGTTGCTTGATCTGGATGCGGTGCTTGGCGTCGAATTTCGCAAGTTTTCCCTGGTCGTAGTGCGCGCGGGTTTTCGCCCCCGCCGCCTTGGCCTCTGCATCGCTGACGAGGTGACGATCCGACTCGCGTGCGGCAATTTGTATTTCGATCTCTCTTTTGCGTTGCGCCTCGATTTCAGCGACGGGCACCTCGATATGGCCTCCGCCTTTTTGCTCGACCAGCACGGAGCCTATGGGTCGATCATGGCGCTGGTCCATCACGTCGCTCACCTGTCTGAGTCGATCCGTTTCGTCGTCGTACAGCCGCATCGCTTTCTTGTAAAGGGCAGCCTCAAGGGTCTTAATGCTCTCACCAGCAGTTTGTTTCCATTGATTTGTGACGCTGCTATTTCTCGGGTCTTCGTCTTCATCATCGACTTTCTTAAGCCAAGCGACATAGGGTATCGCCGCAGTCAAATGGTGAAGGCTCAGTTCCTGTGCAATGCCAATGGCATCCTCGCATGCCACCGCTGCACCTCGGTTGACCTGCAAGAGCTCGGCGATCTTCTTCAGCCGTGGTCCGTGCACGTCGCCATAGCGCATGCCAAGCACCTCGGCAACATAGGGGCCAATGGCCATGCCGCCGACTGCACCGGCATCCGTCACAACGATATCTTCTGGGTTTCCCGTGCCGATCGTCTCGTGTCGAGTCTTCTCAAAGTGGCGGCCATATCGAGCCTCCGAGTAATTTCCCCATCCGCGCTCAGCGCCATGGGTTCCCATCAAGCCATAGTGCTGCTCGTTGCCAACTTTTTGCACGCTCGCTGTGCTCAGCGCACTAAATTCCATCACTTGCCCGTTTAGAAGACCCGGTTGAACCGCGTCCTTCTGACTGGTGTTTCCCAGAGCCCACCCCTTCACGTCAAAGCTCTGGGTGTATTTGCCCAGATTGGGCTCGATGGCTCTTTGCAGATGACCGTGGTCGATGGGATCGGGGTGAAACATGTAGTTCAACGCGCTGACGCGTTGTGGATCCGCCACCCAAACCATGCTCATGTTGGCGCCGCGCATTTCGACTTCACAGGCCGGATGGGCCTTGCTGTCCTGCGGATTCTTGACGTCGAATGCCGTCAGATAGCCGTGGGGATGCACCACGTAACCTGACCACTCGGGCGTGAGCCCAGGACGCTTGATGCGTATGTAGAGGAACCCTGCGCGCAACATTCTCAGCCCGTATCTCGCCGCTTCCAGGGGGACGTTGCCGGGTTTGGATTGCAATTGCCCAGAAGGACGCAGTTGATCAAGGGCTGCCAGCCCTTCGGCGTTCGTGCTGTACGCAGCTGCATAACGAGTGAACAGGAGCGGCAACCCTTCTCGACTGCAATTGGGACACGGTGTAGCACAGGGCATATTGAGGCTCGGTTTTTCTTGAGGTTTTTCAGCGGTTTTGTTTGAGCGCTTCCAGATACAGGCTCGCAAAACGAGCGTCCGGTTGCTGACGGAGTGCGTTGAGGACTCGGGCCAGGTTCGTGCTGGCAGGCGGCACTTGCCACGCAGTCAGACGCGAAGTACCGGACGCTGCGTCATGGAGCCAACTGGACCAGACGTAGTCAATCAGATTCGGAGGTTTCAGGCCCAACCGTTGGCCGTCGGCCAGCAGCCGGCTGACCACGGCACCATCCGGTTGATCTCCCACGGGCACGCCTCCTTCGGCATACCCCGCCCATACGAGATTGGCAGAGGGAGAAAGATGCGCTGCGTGCCATTGCGTCTGATCGAACAGCGCATTCAAATAAGCAGGAACTTTGGGGCAATCAAATTTGGGTGCGCTGGCGCAGAACCACTGAGCACTGTCAGTCGACGTCGATTGCCAAGGGCCCGAGGGTTGGACCAAGCTCCACCACTGGATGACAGGGCCAAGCCAAGCCGCTTTCTGCGCGGCTGTCAACAGCGGCCAGACGCCCTGCATCACGCGTGGATCCTGATACCGCATCAAACGCATCGCCCCGCCGCCCGGAGGCTGTTGATGGCCCAGATCCACCCAATGTCTGGTGATGCTTTCGCCGTTCGTTCGACTGAGGATCACGGCGCAGAAGTCCTGCTTGGATTGACGCTTTTCGACTTGGCGCCAAGCGAAATCGATCCACTGCACGAACTGATTTTTCATCTCCCGGAATGCAGAAATCTCTGGAAAGGGCAGAAGACAAGGGGCTCGATCCTCCTCGTACTTGTAGTAGGCATCCGGTACGGCAAGCCGATCTTTTGCAATACAGGGAAATTCCTCAGCGACAGCTTCTGCCAGCGCGTTGTCGGTCCAACGATTGAGCAGAAGATAGGCTTTCACAGGAGGTAGATCGCTGCCTTCCACATCGGCCATGGCCTGCCAACTCCGCGTCAGTTCTTCGGCAAACGGCAAGAAGTGCGACTGCATCGCTCTCATCCGCGCGAAATGGAGCCTGCACCGCCATCGGCATCCTGCTCTTGCGCTGCACAGGCCTGAAAGCTTTGCGGCTCAAGTGGTTGCTTGGCAGGCCCCACCTTGACATGGCTCGCCGCATGCTCGACCCATCCACCCGGCGTTCCGTGCAAGATGCTTGCGCTGCTCCACTCCGTGAAACTTCCACCGCCGTTGACTACCACCTTGATCGGCGCGGTGATGCGGATCTCGCTGGTAGTGCTTGTGATGCGGACGGCTTTTTTGGCGGTCAGATTCATTGAATCCTTGTGCGCTTCGATCTGGAACTTGCCATTGCCCGCGATCCACTTCACGCCACCTCGGAGCGCAAACAGGCGGATACCGTTCTTGGCACTGACGAGCAGCCGCTTGGCTGCACTGATGCTGGTGTGACCCTGGCTGCTAATCGCGATGTGTTCGCCAGCCTGCAGGTGAAGGCTGCCAGGCGTCGTGGCTGCGAGGCCGACGGCGCTGGCGAGTACCAATTGGGCTTCGGTGAGTTCAGGGAATCGGCCTTGTGCCTTGTCACCGCCGCTGCCCTTGATGACGTCGTTCTGCGCTTTGAGCGCCTGGACCACCAGAGCCTGGTCTTCGCCGCCGGCTTGAGCTTTGGCTGTCGCAGCAGCTTCCGCGAGTCCTTCGTGCTGGTCCTGCGCCGCTTTTAGTCGCTGAACCGTCTCTCCCATGTCCTTGGCATGGTTCGCCGCGTTGCCCCTTGCTTCGGTGGTGATGAGCATGCCGTCCTGGGCTCTCAATACGCCATGGGCATCAGTGCGCAGCTCGAAGCCCTCGCCCCTGGGGTCCTTTCTGCCCGCGTTGTCCTCGATGCGCGTGATCGCCCCCAGGCTCAGGCTGCTGGATTGGTGATCGCTCTTGAGCTGCGCCTGGATTTTTTCGGCCGTGTCATCCAGGATCAGGTGGTTCGACCTGCCCGCCGCACTGTTGCCTCCACCCTCGGTCAGCTCCCGGCTCCTGAACCCGCTCAATGCGCTCTGGCCCGGGAGTTGCCACGGCGGCAGGTTCACCTGGTTGTGCACCCTGCCCATGCAGATCGGCAGGTCCGCATCTCCCGCGATGAAGCTCACGATGACTTCCTGCCCGATGCGCGGGATCTGGATGCCCCCGAGCTGGTTGCCCGCCCAGGGCGAGCTCACCCGCACCCAGCAGCTGCTGTGCTGGTTCTTCTGTCCCTGCCGGTCCCAGGGGAACTGCACCTTGATGCGGCCCAGCTCGTCCGTCCACAGGTTCTGGCCCTCGGGGCCCACCACCAGCGCCACCTGCGGGCCGACCATGGCGGGCTTGGGCTGGGTCGGCTCTGGGCGTAATGGTTCGGTCACCGGGTGGGCCGTGAAGTCCACCTGCACGCGCCATTGCTGCTTGCGTTCGGCAATGGCTTCGCGGTTCTGGCTGTCTTCGGCCACGTCCTCGATGAGCAAGCGGGTGTCCAGGATCAGGTACTCGGCGTTGGCCGACTCCCGCGGGTGCTTCTTCAGCTGGAAGGTGCACCCGGGCACCATGCCCCGCAGGTTGCCGCTGGCCTGGGCCCGGGCGCCGTGGGTGCGTAGTGCCTGCATGCGCAGCAGGGACAGCAGGCGGCCTTGGCCGTGGGGGTCGGTGCCTGCATCAGCCCCCGCGTTGGGCTGAGCGTAGTGGCTGCCCCCGGCTGCGGATGCATGCCACTGGTAGACCTCGCCCTCGGCCTGCCCGGTCGGGCGCGGGTCGCTTCGAGAAACACTCAGATCCGCCCTGGGCCGGGTGTAGTCGTAGTCCCGGGTGGCGTACTTCCCGCTGGTGAGTTGGTGCTGGGGAACGAAGCTGTGGATGTACTCGGCATCGATCTTCCAGCCTGGGGCGTGGTATTCCACATGCTCGTACAGCGGATCGCCAGCCGCATAGGCGCCCATGGCGTCCGAGAGCACCAGGCGGTGCTTGCCGTCCGAATGCTCGAAGTGGTAGCTGATGCCCCATTCCTGGCACAGGCGGGCAAGGAAGGCGAAGTCGCTCTCGTTGAACTGGGTCTGGTAGTCGCGCACGGGGTAGTGCTCGATCAGGCGCTTGTCCACGGGGAAGGCGTAGCCGCCCAGGAGTTCGTCCAGGATCTGAACGACGCTGAGGTTCTGGAAGATCCTGCAGTCGGTGCGCAGGGTGGCCAGGTGCAGCCAGGGGCGCAGGGTGAGCTTGTACTGGGCGTGGCGCCCTTCCTCGCCCCACAGGGCTGCGTCGGTGATCAGGGCGTTGATCTGGCGGGGGGAAGAGCCATCGAGCTCGATCTCGCAGCTGATCTCCTGGCCGATGAAGGCATCCAGGTCGAAGTCGGCGCCGGAGGAGACGCCGGACAGAGCCAGGGCATCCGGGGTCTTGAGAAAGAGTTCGTAGGCAAAGAGGCTGTTGACCCCCTCATGCCCTGACAGCCGCACGGGCGCCAGTGCAGCCTGACCAAGAACAACAGGGATCGCAGCAGAAGAGACAGACAGCGTGCGCGGCATCGACGACTTCCTTGGGAGGAAAACAGGTCGCGCAGTTTGCGAGTCGCCTCGCGATCACACTGATAACAATGGTCAAACTCCACGCACCGCATTCACCATGCGTGGGATTTTTCTCAGAGCGTCCCGGGCTTCATTGCCGCTGCCGCATGCCCCTGAATCAGCGCCATCTCCACATTGGCGGCTTGCACCACCGCAATCTCCTCATAGCCCCTGCGAATCTGTTGTCCCACGCGCAAGGCGTTCCCACCCATACCGAACCCCACTGACACGATGACAGAAAGCACGTTGAGCAACCCGTCCGTGGCTGCCGTTCCTATGGTGTCTTCTCCGAGGATGATGAGCATCGCCAAGCCCATAAGGCCCAGCCCCACCCACCACATGCGATGGAAAAGGGCCCAGAACGCCCCGAAGAAAAATCCCGGCCAGCTCCACCCGTCCTTGATGGCCTGCACACTGCCGAGGGGGTCCTTGAATATCTTGTAGGTCTTCATTGCGTGACTGCCTTCCCGATAGAGATCGTTGTTGTCGGATGCGGGCTCTCGCCCCGTCCTCTCGCCGACGCGCAACGCACACCGCACAAAGCCGTTCGCAAGAACGCCTTCGACGACTACAGCCTTCACCCGGAAAGAGGTCGCGCAGTGTGGAAGCCACCACGCGTTTGCAATGACAACAATGGTCGCCCGCCGCGACGTGTCTTCAGATACCCGCGCAAAGCGAGTGATTTGTCATGGGCGCGGCCTGCGCGGGCCGTGCCTCAGCGGGAAGCGCTCGACGCCTTCAGCGCCTCCACCTGCGCCGCATACGCCTTCTCGATCCGCTGCAGCCGCTGCTCCCGCGCCGCATCGTTGACCCACGCCGCCGACAGCGCGCGCTGTCGCCCCAGCTGGTATTCCAGCTTGGCTTCCGGCAGCAGCGCGCTGTCGTCCGCCGCGACGTAGCCGTACGCCGCGCGCAGGTTCTTCAGCACCTCGCGCTCGGCGTCGGCGCGCGGGCCCTTGCCCTTGCCGTAGCCGACGAGGAAGGCCTGCAGCTTCGCCTGGAACTCGGGCGGGTAGTCGCGGCGCACCACCATCGGTGCGCCGGGCGGCGGCTCGGATTCCCAGATCACCTGCAGCCGCGCGGCCTCGACCGGGAACTGCTGGCGGAAGCGCTCGAAGTCGGTGGTGTTGTTGGTGGCCACGTCGGCGTCGCCGTTGGCCACGGCCAGCGCGGTGGCCTGGTGGGTGCCGACGAACTCGCTGCGAAAGCGGGTTTCCATCTCGATCTGGTTCGGCAAGAAGAGCTGGCTCTGCGGCACGATGAAGCCGGTGACCGAGCGGCTGTCGCCGCGCGCGAGCCGCCAGCGCTCGGGCTGGGCCAGCAGGCCCTCGAGCGTGTTGAGCGGGCCGGTCTTGCGCGCCAGCAGCACGGCGCGGTGCTCGGGCATGCCGTCGCGCCGCGCGATCTGCGCCACCACCTTCATGCGCCGCTGCATGACGGCGTCGAGCGCCATCTTGGCGGAGAGAAAGGCCATGTCGATCTCGTCGCGGCCGATGGCACGGTCGAGCTCTTCGTACGACGGCACCGAGTACGCGCTGACGGGCAGGCCCAGCGCACGGCTCATGTCGGCCATGAGCGGCGTCCACAAGGCGCGCGACTCGACGGTGCCGCCCAGCGGCAGCACGCCGAAGCGCACTTCCTTGATCACCAGCGGGCCTTTGGCGGAGGACGCTGGCGCAGGCTGCGCGCCCGCCAGCCATGGCGCCATCAGCGACGACACGGCCAGCGCGAGCATCGTGCGACGGTTCAAGGGCTCACATCCTTCAAGACGGCGAGCTGCTCGGCATAGCCGCTCTCCAGGCGCTGCAGCCGCGCCTGGCGCGCCGCGTCGTTGACCCACTGCGCGGTCTTCGCGTTCTGCATGGCGAGCTGGTAGGCCAGCTTGGCGGCGGGCAGCAGCGAGCTGTTGTCGGCGGCCACGAAACCCGCCAGGTCGTGCAGCGACTTGAGCACCCCGCGCTCGGCGTCGCCGCGCGCTCCCTTGCCGCGGCCGTAGGCGACCAGGAAGGCCTGCACGCGCAGGCGCAGCTCGGGCGGGTACTCGCGGCGCACGACGATCTGCGCGTGCGGGATCAGCTCCGACTCCCACAGCACCTGCAGCCGCTGCGCCTCGGCCGGAAAGCGCAGCTTGAAGCGCTCGAAATCGGCCGAGTTGTTGGTGGCCACGTCGGCCTCGTTGTTGGCCACGGCCAGCGCATTGGCCTGGTGGGTGCCGACCACCTCGCTCAGGAAACGCGTCTCCATGACGATGTGGTTCGGCAGAAAGAACTGCAGCTGCGGCACGATGAAGCCCGACACCGACTGCCGCTCACCGCGCGCCAGGCGCCAGCGCTCGGGCTGGTCGACGAGGTTTTTCAGCGTGTTGAAGGGCGGCGCCTTGCGCGTGAGCAGCAGCCCGCGGTAGCCGGGCAGGCCATCGTGCCGCACGACCTGGGCCACGACCTTCATGCGCTTCTGGCTCACGGCGTCGAGCGCCATCTTTCCCGACAGGAACGCCATGTCGACTTCGCCGCGCTGGATGGCCTGCTCCAGCGCCTCGTACGAATTGACCGAGAGCACGCTCACCGGCCGCTGGATGGCGCGGCTGAGTTCGGCCAGCAGCGGGTCCCAGTCGCTGCGCGACTCGAAGGCTCCGCCCAGCGGCAGGATGCCGAAGCGCACCGGCGCGTCCGCGGCGGGCGCCGCAGCCTGCGCCGCCGCCGGCAGCGGCAGCAGCAGGAGCCCCATGGCCAGCGCCAGGGCCGCACGGCGGCCGGTGCCGGGGAAACTGCCGAAACGACGCAAGAAGGCGTGCATGGAAGGAGCGGAAGACACGGGGCCCGCGGCGAGCCGGCGGGGTCTAACATGGGCGACGCGGACGCCATTACATCCCAAATGCGAGTCTTTCTCGTGATGTTTTTCCGGTCTTCCCTGTTCGGGGCCGTGGCCCTAAGCTCGCGCCCCATGCGTTCAAGGCCTTCATGAACTGGAACTTCCGCCTCCTGCGCGGGCTGGCCCGCCTCACCTTCGCCCAGCAGCTGATCCTGCTGGCGCTGGTGCCGGCCACGGCGGCCACGCTGGTGGCCATCGCGGTGCTCACGCGCCAGCACCTGGGCAACCTCACCGAGCTGATGCGCGCCAACGCGCAGACGGTGGCGCTGCAGGTGGCCACGGTGGCGCAGGCGCCGCTGGCGCGCATGGACCGCCGCGCGCTGGCGCGCACCGCGCAGACCGGCACCTATCAGCCGCACGTGCAGCAGGTGCAGATCTGGACGGAAGACGGCGAGATCGTCGCCAACTCCGAGACCGTCGACCGCCGCCGCGGCGAGGGCCTGCAGGTGGTGGTGCCGATCGTCAGCGACGACGGGCGCCACAACGGCAAGGTGATGGTCGAGATCGGGCTGGACGCGGTGCAGAGCGCGCGCCGCTCGGTCTGGCTCAACGTGGCGCTGGTGCTGGCCATGAGCCTGCTCGGCGTGGGGCTGGCCGGCTGGTGGGCGGCGCGCCGCATCAGCGAGCCGATCCGCGCGCTGGGCGAGGCGGTCGACCGGCTCGGCGCGGGCGAAGCCGCCAGCGTGGCGATCGAAGGCACCTCGGAGGTGCGCCACCTGCAGCACGGCTTCAACCAGGCGGCACGCGCGCTTGCCGAAAGCCACCGGCTGCTGCAAAGCCGCATCAACGAGGCCACGGCCGAGCTGGCGCGCAAGAACCAGTTGCTCGAGGTGGCCAGCCAGGCCAAGACGCGGCTGCTGGCCGCCGCCAGCCACGACCTGCGCCAGCCGCTGCATGCGCTCACGCTGTTCTCCGACGGGCTGGCCAATGGCGAGACCGACCCGGTGAAGCTGCAACGCATCGGCCACATCCGCGAGTGCGTGGATTCGCTCGACCGGCTGTTCTCGGAACTGCTGAACCTGTCGCAGCTCGACGCCGGCGTGCTGCAGCCGCAGTGGGCCGACTTTCCGCTGGACCGTCTGTTCGACGAGATCAGCCGCAACTTCCGCCCCGTGGCCGAGCAGCAGGGCCTGCGGCTGGTGGTGCGCAAGACCGAGCTGTGGGTGCGCTGCGACTACGTGATGCTCTCGCGCATCCTGAACAACCTGGTGTCGAACTCGCTGCGCCACACGGTCGAGGGCGGCGTGCTGATCGGCGCGCGCGCCCGCGGCAAGGGCGTGCGCATCGACGTGGTCGACACCGGCGTGGGCATTGCCGCGCACCACCAGGCGCGGGTGTTCGAGGAGTTCTACCAGGTCGAGCCGGCCAGCCGCAGCAACGCGCCCGGCGGCGCGCGCGGCATGGGCCTGGGGCTGGCCACGGTGCAGCGGCTGGCCGAACTTCTGAACACGCGCGTCGAGCTCAGCTCGCGCCTGCACAAGGGCACCTGCGTGCGCGTGCAGGTGCGCGCCGCTCCCGCCGCGCTGCCGGCGCCGGTGGCACCGGCGCCCGCGGCGGCCAGCGCCGACGACGAGAGCAACGGCGACAGCCTGGCGGACCTGCGCATCCTGGTCATCGACGACGAGCGCACGATCCTCGAAGGCCTGAGCGTGGTGCTGTCCAACTGGGGCGCCACCGTGCTGGCCGCGCAGACGCGCGCCGAGGCGCTGGCGCTGGCCGACCACTGGGACACGCCGCCCGACGTGGTGGTGAGCGACCTGCTGCTGCAGGGCGGCGACAACGGCCTGGATGTGATCGCCGCGCTCGAGCGCCACCCGAACGGCATCGGCGCCGGCACCGCGCGCCTGCTGGTCACCGGCGAGACCAAGCCCGACCGGCTGCGCGAAGTGGCCGCCGCCGGCATCGCCGTGCTCTACAAGCCGGTGTCGCCGCGCGTGCTGCGCCAGGCGATCCAGGCGCAGCGCGCGGCCGCGCTGATGGTGGCCGCGGGCCTCTGACACGGTACCTTCCCTGTAGGCGCCGGGTAGTCCGTCGGACATAGACCAAGCAGCCGCCGCGGTGTGATCTTCCTCACACGCGCAGGCCCTCGCGCATGCGGGCATAAGCCCTCCGCCTTATCGCGGGAAACAGGGCGCGTCCTTACATTGGACCATTGCCTCTCGCTGCACAAAGCAGTCCATGTCCGTCGCTGTGAACCCTCCCATTCCGCTTTTCTCCGGAAGAGTGCACCGTGCTGTCCACGCGCTGCTGGCCGTCGGCCTCGTGCTGTGCCTGGCCGCCGCGCCGCGCGTGGCATCGGCGGCCACGCTGACGGTGCTCGTCGGTGACGACCAGGCCGCATCGGCCGAGTTCGTGCAGCAATTGCGCACCGGCCAGTCGGCCGCCGGCAAGTTCGAACTCGTGCGCATCGGACCGGGCGCCCCGGCCGCGGAGCCGGCCGGCGCCGACACCGAGCCCGCCGCCAACACCGGCGTGCGCACGCGCAGCCTGCGCACCGCGAGCGATGCGGGCCTCACCGTGGCGGTGGGCACGGCCGCCGCGCGCGCCGCCCTCGAACGGCCCGGCGCCGAGCCGTTGGTGCTCGCGATGCTGAGCCGGCTCGACTACGAGACCCTCAAGGCCGCCAGCCCCGCTGCCCTGCGTCGCGGCGACCGGCGCGTGGGCGTGCTGCTGCGCGACCCGGCCATGGCCGACCAGCTCGCGCTGGTGAACGCCGTGCTGCCGCAGAAGCGCCGCCTGGGCGTCATCGCCACGCCCGAATCCGAGCCACTGGTGCGCGAACTGCAGCGTGCCGCGCAAGGCGCCAACCCGGCCTGGGACCTGCAGGTCGAGATCGCGCCCGACGCGCGCTCGCTCGCCGCCGCGCTGCGCGCCCTCGTGCCGCGCAGCGACGCCCTCATGGTGCTGCCCGACCTCATCGGCGACAGCCAGGCCGCCACGCTCTCGGTGCTGCATGCCGGTGCCGGCGCGGGCCTGCCGGTGTTCGGTGCCAGCGAGGGGCTGGTGCGCTCGGGCGGCCTGGCGGCGGCGGTCTCCACGCCCGGCCAGCTCGCGCAACAGGCGCGCCAGCTCGGACAGAAGGTGGCCAGCGCCGGCAGCACCGGCAACAACAGCCCGCTGGTGGAGGCGGCCACGCCGGCCACCGTGCGGATCAACGCGACCGTGGCACGCGGGCTCGGCCTGCGTCCGCCGGAGGAACGGGAGCTCACCGAACGACTCGCAGCCCCGCGATGAGCACCACGCCGGTCCCCCCAGGCCCGCTGTCCCGCCCGACGGCGGCGGGAGCAGCCACGGCGACCGAATCGCCACCGCCGCCCCCACCTCCGGCCACTGCCTCGCTCGTCGTGCGCGGCAACCTGCAGCGCGACCTGTTCCGCCTGGGCGTCGTGCCCTGCGCGGCCGTGGCGCTGGCGCTCACCGGCTGGTTCACGCACAACCGGCTGCAGACACTCGAAGCCGCCTTCGATGCCGAAGGCCAGGCCGTGGCGAAACAGGTGGCGGCGATGTCCGACCTGAGCCTCTACGCGGGCGACCTGCCGGCGCTGCAGAACGTGGCTTCGGCGGCGCTGCGCGGCGGGCAGGTGACGCGGGTGGAGATCAGCAACAGCGCCGGCGTGTACGTCACGGCCGGGCCGAAGAACGAATCGCTCGCGCAGCTGCGCATGTTCAGCGCGCCCGTCACCTTGCGCGAGGCCTCGCGCGCCAGCGCCTTCGCGCCGGCCGGCTCCACCGCGGCGGGCGACACGCCCATCGGGCTGGTGCAGACCTTCCGCGACACCACCGCCTACACGCACGAGCGCAGCCGCTCGCTCATCGCCGGCATCGGCATCGCGCTGGTCGCGCTGCTGGCGGCCTGGGCCTCGGTGCGCCACATGGCGCGCACGGTGGCGCGGCCGCTGCGGCGCGTGTCGCGCACCGTGGCGGCGCTGGAGGCCGGCCACTTCGAGGTGCGCTGCGACGTGGTCGAAGGCGGCACGCGCGGCACGCACGAGCTGGCCGTGCTCGCGCACGACATCGACCGCCTCGCCGAGCGCCTGCAATACAACCGCCAGGTGAGCGAGGAGCGCGTGCGCGAGGCCACCGCCGTCGCGCTGCAGCGCATGGCCGAGGCCGAGCAGGCCGCCCTGTCGCGCGCGCGCTTCCTGGCCGCCGCGAGCCACGACCTGCGCCAGCCGCTGCACGCGATGGGCCTCTTCATCGACGGCCTGCTGCCCAGCGCCACCGAGGCGCAGCGCCCGGCCGTGCTGCGGCTGCAGGAGAGCACCGGCTTCATGGGCGTGCTGCTGGACGACCTGCTCGAAATTTCGCGCCTCGATGCGCAGGTGCTCACGCCCGCCATCACGCGCGTCTCGCTGGCCGCGCTGTTCGACCAGCTCGACGCGCAGCACGCGCCCGCCGCCAATGCGGCGCAGGTGCGGCTGCACTGGCGCGACCGCGGCCTGGCGGTGCGCAGCGACGCGGCCATGGTGCAGCGCATCGTCGGCAACCTGGTGGCCAACGCGCTGCGCCACGCACCCGAGGGCGGCACCGTGCTGGTGGCCGCGCGGCGCAGCCGGGCCGGCGTGCGCATCGAGGTTCGCGACAACGGCGTGGGCATCGCGCCCATCCACCAGGGCCGCATCTTCGAAGAGTTCTACCAGGTGGCCAACACCGAGCGTGACCGGCGCCGCGGCTTCGGCCTGGGCCTGGCGATCTGCGCGCGCATCGCCACTTTGCTGGGTACCCGCATCACCGTGCGCTCGGCGCTGCAGGCGGGCAGCACCTTCGCGTTCACGCTGCCGCCCGCGCGCAAGGCCGACGTCGCGCCGCCCGAGCCCGCACCGGTGGCACCGGCGCCGCTGGCGGGCCTGCGCTGCCTCGTGGTGGACGACGACCCCGCCATCCTCGACGGCACGCACGCGCTGCTCACGCAGTGGGGCTGCGAGGTCGAATGCGTCACCACCGGCGCCGAGGCGCTGGCGCGGCTGGGCACCGGCGACATCGTCTACGACGCCGTGCTGTGCGACCTGCAACTGGCCGGCGACGCCGACGGCGTGGAAGTGATCGATGCCGCCCGCCGCCTGCAGCCCGGCGCGCTCGCCGTGCTGGTGTCGGGCGCCACCGGGCCCGAGGTGCTGCAGCGGCTGCGCCACGGCGGCGTGACGCTGTTGACCAAACCGGTGGCGCCGGCCAAGCTGCGCGCACTGCTCACCACGCGGCGCCGCGCGCCCGGCGCCTGACCCCGCATGCCCACCGCCATCGACCTGAAAGACGTCCGCCCCTTCGTCGCCACGCCCTGCCACGGCGGCGCGGTCGGCACCGAGTGCGCGCGCAGCCTGCTCGGCCTGGTGAACCTCGCGTGGACCCACGGCTTCGCGATGCAGACGCGCTTTCTCGACGGCGACAGCCTCGTCACGCGCGCCCGCAACCGGCTGGCCGCCGAGTTCCTGGCCGACACGCGCTGGACGCACCTGTTCTGGATCGATGCCGACATCGGCTTCGAGCCCGAGGCCGCGCTGCGGCTGCTGGGCGCGGGCCGCGACGTGGTGGCCGGCGTGTACCCGCACAAGAGCGACGGCTGGCCCGAAGGCGGCCTGCGCGCGCCGCTGCCGGCCGGCACCACGCGCGCCGACTTCGAGGCGCTGCATGCGGCGTTTCCGGTCAACGTGAACGATGCGGGGGCCCGCGTCGACGCCGACGGTTTTCTCGAAGTGCTGGACGCACCCACCGGCTTCATGCTGATCGCGCGCCGCGTGCTCGAGCAGATGGCGCAGGCGCTGCCCGAGCTGCGCTACACGCCCGACCGCATGGACGACCCGGTCGTCGCGGCGCGGCCGCACTACCGCTTCTTCGACGTGTTCGCCGAGCCGGGCAACGGGCGCTACCTCAGCGAGGACTACGGCTTCTGCCGCCGCTGGCAGTCGATCGGCGGGCGCGTGCACGTCGACACGCGCTCGCGGCTCTCGCACCAGGGCCTGCGCACCTACCGCGGCGACTTTGCGAGAACGCTGGGGCTGGGCGACTGAGCCGGTTCTTGCAGGTCGGGCGGCAAGGTGTTGCGGTCGTATTCGCGGTCGGGCGCGATGCGCCTCAGTTGCAGCCCCGGCCCTTCTTGCGCGAGGTAGTCGTAGCCGATGGCCTGGAACTGCCGCGCCGGATCGAGCCGCGTGTAGAGGTCGCGCCGCGCCACGCGGTCGGCGTGACGGATGCTCTTCAGGTGGTAGAGCCGGTAGCGGCTGTAGAACATCAGGCCGTGGCGCTGCGCGTCGTCGGGCAGCCACGGGCCGTGCAATTCCGAACTCGATTCAAACGAGATCTTCTGCGGCAAGCGGAACAGCCGCGCGCGCGACTTGCGGCCCCACGGGCCATCGCTGCGCCAGGCGTCGGGCGAATTCCAGAGTTCGCAGGACACGAGCGACAGGCTGACGAGCTGGTTGTCGGGCAGCGAATCGACGGTCGCGTGCAGATGGCGAAGGAACAACGTTTCGTAGCGCTCGTCGGCATCGCACACCAGCACCCAGCCCGCGCCGTGGCGGCGCGCCGCTTCGAGCAGGCGGCGCTTGTTCTCGTTCTCGCGCCAGACGTGCGTGGCGTCATCGCTCGGCGGGTTCGACAGCAGCTCCAGCAGCATCGGCTCGCGCCGCAGGATGTCGGCGGTGCCGTCGGTCGAACCGTCGTCGAGCGCGACGATGCCGTCCACATGGCCGCGCAGGTGGTCGAGGCAGCCCGGCAGACAGCGCGCTTCGTTGCGCAGCTGCAGCACGCAGACGATGCGCAGCCGCGACGTGAGACGCGGTGCGCTCGGCGGAGGCGCGCACCGCGGGCAATGAAAGGCGCTGGGCCCGTGGTGCAGCAGGCGCGCGCAGACCTCGCACTGGCTGCGCGATCCCATCGGCACCACGGGTGCGGCAGCCAGCCAGTGCGGCGCTTCGGCGGGCCATGCGCGGGCGCTGTCGTCGCGCGCGATGCGCTCGAAATCGCGGCCCCAGCCGGCATCGCCTGCGCGCGCCTCGTGCGGCGTGCACTTGATCCAGTCCACATCGCGGTCGAACTGCTCGCCGCCCGTGCGCATCTCGGCCGACAGGTGCAGCAGGTGCGCGTCCGGACAGGCCAGCAACTGCCAGCCCGCCATTTCCAGGCGCACGCGCAGGTTGTCGTCGTCGCCGCCCCACTCTTCAAACGATTCGTCGTAGCCGTGCACCGCATCGAAGGCCTCGCGCGCGCAGCACAGCGAGCCGTAGAAGGTCTGCAGCAGCAGCTCGGGCGGCACCTGGCGCGCGAAGACGGCGTCGAGCGTGTCCGTGAGTTCGTCGAAGCGCGCAAAGCCGACGCGGCCGACGGCCACGCCGCGCGCGTGCCCCATCGCGGCGTTTAGCAACAGGGCCGGCGCATCGCCCACGTAGGCGGACTCGGGCGAATGGACCAGCACGAAGCGCCCCGCGCTGCCGCGCACGCCGGCGTTGATGGCCTTGCACGGCGGGCGCCACGCATGTGCGACATCGTTCACCAGCACCTTCCAGCGGATCTGCGGAAAACGTTCGACCAGCGCCAGCACGCCGGCTTCATCGCCGGGTTCGTCGAGCGCGATCACCACCTCGATGCCGGGCCGCGCCCAATACCCCGCATTCATCGGCAGCACACGCTCGAACTCGGCCAGCTTGCGGTAGAAAGGCAGCACGACGCTGAGCCACGGACGGTTCGTGTCAGCCTCTCGACCTTCCGCCGTCATGATGTTCACTGCATCGCTCCTTCAGCGATGACGCACCGGAGATGCCCATGCAAGGCTGCTACATCAATCTCGAGCGAAGCACCGAGCGCCGCGCCGCGATGGACGCGCAGTTGCAGCTGCTCGGGCTGACGAATGTCAGGCGGCACGCAGCCATCGATGCGCAAACGCTTGCGCCAGGCAACACGGCGATCACGCCCGGCGAGCGCGCCTGCTTTCTCTCGCACACCGAAGCCCTCGCACGCGCAAACCCCGACGAGGCACTGCTGGTGCTCGAAGACGACGCGCAGCTCAGCGAGGCCCTGCCCACCGTGCTGCGCAGCGGCGCGCTCGCGCAACTGGAAGCGGAAGGCTGCGACATCGCGTTCCTCGAATGCCAGCCCGTGACCTCGACGCAGCACCTGCTCGCGCTCTGGCACAGCCTGCAACGGCGCCTGCCGCCGCAAGGCAGCGGCGCGCCGCGCCATGCACTGTCGGGCATCGACTTTCTCGACGCACTCACGCTCTACAACTGGGGCGCGGTCGCCTACCTCGTCACGCCGAAGGGCTTGCGCGTGCTGCCCGCGCTGCTGCAAGAGGCGCTCGCGCACGGGCCATTGCAACCGTACGACCTGACGCTGGGCAGCTTCCTGCGAGACGGCCGCTTGCAAGGCGTGGTGCTCTCGCCCTTCCTCGCCACGCCCGCCTCCGGCAGCCATGCCGGCAGCACCCTCGGCAGCCCGACGGAATCGGCGGCGCACGACGTGCTCGGCGGTGCGCTGCGGCGCCTGTTCTTCGCCGGGCCGCTCGAAGGCCTCGAGGCCCATGTCGCCCCGTGGCGGCACGCGCCGCTCACCGACGACCCGCAACTGCGGCTGCTCGCGGACCTGATGGCGCAGCTCTTCGTGCTCACGGCCCGCGATCACGCACCGCGCTGACACCTGCTCAAAAGTCCGAACAGCCGTTGCGCCGCTCGGTGTTCACGCAGCTCAGCAGGTTGGGCCGCGAGCGCACGCGCGACCATTCGCGTGCCAGCACGTCGGCGCCCTGCTGCGCGCGATCGCCGTCCAGCGGCCCGGTGGCCAGGCAGATGGGCGCCTGGCCGATGTTCCGGTCGTACAGGTACGAGGTCAGCGGCTCGCGCACCACGTCCACCGAAGGCAAGAGCGGCAGGCCGCTCACGCGCAGCTGGCCCGGCACCACGCGCACCGCGTAGCCCTCGGCCGAGGTGAAGGTGCCGTTGATCGGGTACAGGCCCGTCGGGCTGCCCGGCAGCGCTGGCGAGAACATCGAGCCGCTGAAGCCCGCGCCGGTGTCGCCCAGGATCAGGCCGGTGATGCTGTAGATGAAGAACGGGTTGGGCGCGCCCACGGTGCGCGACGCGTCGGCGATCACCACCGTGGCCGTCGGCTGCTGCGCATAGATGAAGTGGTTGTCGCCCGGCGTCACGGTCACGGTGCACAGGCCCAGGTAGGCGCAGTGATAGAAGTTGGGCAGCGGGCCCGAGCCCGCGAGGCCGCCGCGCGTTTCGCCGACCCAGGTGTCGGCCCACACGCGCCACAGCGCACCCGAGATGCCGTAGCCGCCCGGGTTCTGGAAGCGCGCCGCCGCCACGAGGTCGGTGCCGCTGGTGCTGCTGACCGGCGCGCCGAGTGTGAGGTCGCCGCTCAGCGTGCGCACGAACACCGTGTTGGCGGCCATCGAGTCGGCCGACGTCACCTGCGGCAGGTTGCCCGCCGCATCGAAACCCGTGACCGACACCGGCCCGATGGTGACCGCGTTCGCGTCCACGTAGGCAAAGCCGCCGGCCGCGCCGCCGCCGACCGTGGCCACGTCGTTGCCCGGGTTGCGCAGATCGACGCTGCCGTTGCGCGAGCGCGCGAGCAGCGTGCCCGCCGTGATCGTGCCCGCGCCCGACTGGCTCACGTTGCCGCCCGACAGCAGCCCCAGCGTCGCGGCCGAGACCGGCGCGTTGAGCGCGATGCCGCCGCCACCGCCTTCGTTCTGCAGGGTGAGCGCACCCGAGGTGGTGAGCGCGCCGGCCACCGTGATGGCGCCCGCGTGCGTGGTGCTGCCCGCGACGATGGTCGGCGCCGACAGCTGCGCGAACTCCGCGCCCGACACCGAGAAGCCGTTGACCGTCGGCCCGCCCAGCACGATGGGCGTGGCCGTGTCGTCCGACGCGACCATGTTGGCATCGACCCCGCCCGGGCGCAGGTCGATGGCGCCGGCCGCGACCACCGGCGCCTCGATCACGATCGAATCGCCGCTGCCGTCGTTGCTGGCGCGCAGCAGCACGTTGCCGCTGCTGCGGATGCCGGGCAGCGCGCCCGGCGCGGTCGGCGCGCCGCCGGCCTGCAGCACGACACCGCGCCCGCCGTTCTGCGAACGGCCCGTGACCTCGATGTTGCCGCCGCCCGTGGTGACGAGCTGCGCGCCGTTCTCCAGCCGCACGCCGCTGTCTTCGGTCACGCCCGGCGCCGAGGGGTCGTTGTTGAAGTTGTAGCCGCGCACCGCGATGTTGCCGCTGCCAGTGGTGATGGAACTGCCGCCGTTGATGAGCACGCCGTGCGCCGCCGCGAAGGTGGACGAGGCCTGGCGCCGCGCCACGCCCTGCACCGTGACGTTGCCGCTGGTGGTGCTGATGGTGCTCGGCCCGAGCTGGCCGCTGGTGATGACCACGCCGCTGTCCCAGGTGGTCGAGGTGCCGCGGATGTCGACGTTGCCGGTGGCGCTGGCAATGCGCGCGCCCTGCAGCAGCACGTCGCCGCCTTCGATGCGCACGTTGCCGCCCGCGCCCGCGTCGCTCTGGCCGACACGCGTGTCGACCTGCACGTCCTGCGTGAGGATCACGGTGCCGGTGGGTGCACCGGGCTGGCCACTGAGCAGCGACACGTTGCCGCCGTCGGTGATGACCTGCCCGCCGTTCAGGCGGATGAAGCCGCTGCCGGGCGTGCCCGTGCCCAGCGCGTTCATGGTCACGCTGCCGCCCTGCGTGAGGATGTTGCCCCCGAAGTCGATGAAGCCGCTGTTGCCCGAGGGCGTGCCGTCGGGGTTGACGCCCGCGTTCATCACCACGTTCAGGTCGTCGCCGCCGGTCGCGCGGATCGTGGTGCCCGGCGTGCGCGTCTGGATGCCGCTGGCGGCGTCCAGCTGCAGCGTGAGCGGGCCCTTGGAGCCGGTGTAGTTGATGTCGACGTCGGCATCGAGCGTGATGACGCCGCCACCGCCCGTGCCGGTGCCCGTCGTGATCTTCACGCTGGTGCCGCCGTTGAGCGCGGTGTTGATGTCGCCGTCCTGGATGGTCGAGTTGGCGACCGCGTCGTAGGGGTTGGTCGGCAGCGTGCCCGCGGCCGTGCCGTGGGCGATGGTGAGGTCGAAGGGGTCGATGAACCACTGCCCCGCCGCGCCCACCGGTGCCGACGCGTCGACGCGCGCGCCGCGCAGGTCGAAGCGCCCGGCCGAGGTCTCGATGCGCCCGCCGTCGCCGCCGGCCGCGCCGCCGCGCGCCGAGAGCTGGCCGTGCGCGCGCAGCGACTCGGTCGCCACCACCTTGATGCTGCCGCCGTTGCCCGCGCCCGTGCCCGCGTTGGCTTCCAGGCGCGTGTTGCCGCCGACGGCGATGGCGTTGGTGGCCGCGATGTCGATGCTGCCGCCGCCGGTCGCGCCGCCGGCGTCCAGGCGCGCCACCGCGGGCGAGCCGTCGGAGTTCGTGGCGCCGTCGATGAGCACGTTGCGCCCTTGCACCGAGATGCTGCCGCCCTTGCCGCTGTCGCTGGCCACCGAGGCCAGCGTGCCGACGCTGGTGCCCACGCCGGAGATGAAGGTGACCATGCGCATCGAGATGTCGGTGCCCTGGGCGTCGATGGCGATGGTGCCGCCGTCGGTGCGCAGCGCCGTCGGATGGTCGGCGTCGGCCGTGACGGCCACGCCGTAGGTGGGCGTGGTGGACGGCGTGATGATGATGTCGGGGCTCCCGAGCGTGGCGCTGAAACCCTCGCTGCCCGCGTGGCCGATCACGTCGATGCGCCGGCCCGCGCCGGCCGAGACCGCGCCGCGGATGGCCACGCCGTTGCCGCCACCGGCCGACATGTTCCCCGCCGCAAAGCCCGTGTCGGTGCGCAGGCCGTCGAGGTTCGCGCCCTGGCCTTCGATGCGCACGTCGCGCTCGCCGGCGACGGTGGCGTCGTCGATGACGACCGCCGTGCTGGCGCCCACCGCGGCGCCGCCGATGTTGGAAGTCCAGGTCGGGCCCTGGCCCTTGATGCCGATGTCGCCCACCGACTTCAGCACCGCGCCGCTGCTGATGGCGACGCCGCTGCGCCCGTAGCCCGCGAGGCCGTCGAGCTGCAGGCCGCCGGCGCCCGCTTCGACCGTGCCGCCCGTGATCGACACGCCGTTGCTGCCGCGGAAGATGAAGTCGCTGTTGTTCTGGTCGTCGATCCAGGTGCGGCCCTGGCCGCGCATCGCGATGCGGCCTTCGCCGCGGGTGGTGACCTGGCTGCCGGCGAGCGTCACGCCGTCGCGCCACACGAAATCGCCGGTGTCGCCGCCGAGCGGGACGATGCCACCGATGGCGCGGCCGTTCTGCGCGTCGCCCTGGCCGAAGAAGCGCACGTCGCCGCCGTTGGCCGTGATGGTCGCGCCGGTCAGCACGATGGCGCCGGCATAGTCGGTCTCCGCAGAAGGGTTGCCGCTGCTGTTGTTGATGTTCTTCGCGTTGGTGGCGACGCGGCCGGTCGCGTCGGCGTTGAAGTCGACGTGCAGCGCGCCTTGCTGCGATGTGATGGCCGAGCCCTCGTTCATCACGATGCTGCCGGCCGAATCGACGCGCAGCCGCGCCGTGCCGCCCTCGCTCTTGACGACCTGCACACCGGGCGCAAAGGTCACGCCCGCGCCGAGGCCGGTGCGCCCGCTCGCCAGCGTCACGTCGGTGCCGCGGCCCAGCGTGTCGCCGACACTGCCGGCGCTCACGGAGCCGCCGGTGAAGGCCGGCAGTTTGCTGTCATACGCCGGCACGTTGCCGGCCTCGACGATGCCCAGGTCCGACTGCTTCGCGCTCACGCGCCAGCTGCCGTTGGCGCCGCCTTGCGAACCGCCGCCCGCGTCCACGCGCACGGCCTGCACGCGCACCGAGTCGGCCTCGTTCGAGATCGCACCGCCCTTGCCGGCGCCCGCGCCGCGCGCGGTCATCTCGCCGTAGGCCTGCAGCCGCGACTCGCGCTCGGGTGCCGGGTCGGCCTCGCCCACCAGGGCCTGGCCCTGGGCACTGGCCGTCGTGATCGTGCCGCCCGCGCCGCCCGTGGTGGCGTCGGCGCGCAGCACCGAGGTGGACGACAGCGCCACGTCGTAGCCATGCACCGACACGCTGCCGCCGCCGGCCTGGCCGCTGGCGTCGATCACCGCGCGCTGGTCGCCGCCGCCGGTGCCTTCGATGCGCACCTGCCCCGCCGCGATGCGGATGGTGCCGCCGTGCTGCCCCGCGCCCATGCCGGTGGCGTCGAGCGTGCCGCCGTTCATCTCGATGCGGTTGTTGCTGCCGGCGCCGAGCACGATCTCGCCGTTGACGTTCTCCAGCGTGCGCGCGCGCACCGTGCCCGACTGGTTCACCACCAGCTCGCCCGCCGTGGTGGAACTGCCGATGAGCATCACGCGCCCGCCATCGGCCTGCAGCGTGGCGCCCGCGGCGTTCACCACCTTGGCGCTGGTGGCCATGGCGTCGGCCGCGACCACGAGGTTGGTGAGCCCGTCGTTGCCCAGGTCGAAGCTGATCCTGCGGCCCGAGGCCAGCGCGACGGTGCCACGGTTGGCGGTGATGCTGCCGGTGTTGGTCACCTCGGCGCCCATCAGCACCACGGGGCCACCGGTGGCGGTGAGCACGCCGGCGTTGCTCACGACCGTGCTCTTGTTGTCGTCGCGCAGGAAATCGAGCTTCGTGCTGGTGGCGGCGAGGAAGTCGTTGTCGGTGGTGTTCAGTGCCAGCGTGGACGCCACGAGGCCGCCCACGTTGACCGTCGCGCCCTGGCTGAACACCACGCCGCTCGGGTTGATGAGGAACACGCGCCCGTTGGCCGTGAGCTGGCCGGCGATGGTCGAGAGCTCGCCGCCCGTCACGCGGTTGAGCAGGATGCTGGACGCGCCCATCGACTGACTGATGTTGACCGCGTCCTTGGCACCGATGGAGAAGCTGTTCCAGTTGATGATCGCGCGCAGCGACGACTGCGAGATGCCCAGCGCCTGTCCGCCCACGCTGGTGGCCGACGTGGTGGTTCCCACGGTCACGCCGCCCTGCGTGGTGTAGCCGTTCGGGCCGAAGCTCGGCAGGATGGTTTGTGCCAGCGCCGGGGCCAGGCCCATGCAGGCAATCGAAAGCGCCAGCGGACGCAGCGGATGCCGGGGTTGGAAGGTGGTGCGGGGCTTCATGGTCAGAACGCCTTCTGCAGCTGCACGTACAGCCGCGGGTTGCGCCCGCCGCCGTCGGTCTGCGCGGGCGGTGTGCCGGCGCGCCAGGCGAGCGTGGCGTTGATCGAGAAGTTGCCGGGGCGCGACCAACTCAGGCCGATGCCGTAACCGCGCAGGCTGTGGGAGTTCTCGCCGTCGAAGGGCGAGGGATGGCGCGCGATCTTTCCGCGTGCCGCGTCGTAGAACAGGTAGGGCGTGATCTCGTCGGTGGCGGCCCAGCGGTATTCGAAGGTGCCGATCAGGCCCTGGTCCACCAGCAGTTCGCCCGAGGGGTAGGCGCGCACCGCGCGCGCGCCGCCGAGCGCGAGTTTTTCCGAGGCGTCGAGGTTCTTGCTGGCCCACTGGCCGCCGACCGAGAAGTACAGCGAGTGGCGCGGCACGATGGCCTGCAGCCGCGACACCTGGAAGCTCAGCTTGGTGAAACCGCCTTCGGTGTGGCGCCCGCCGAACTGCTGGTCGGACTGGAAGCTCTGCGCATCGCGGATCGACAGGTCGCCGTGGTACAGCGTGCCCGAACTGGCCCAGTAGCCGCCGCCGAGCACCTCGTCGCGCCGCTCCCAGGCCCAGCCGATGCCGAAGCCCTGCACGCGCTTCTTGGCCGTGAAGTCGACGCCGCGCAGCTCGTCGGTGAGGTCCTTCACGTCGGCCGTGAGGCGCAGGAACAGGTTCTGCTGGCGCTGGCGGATCAGCGGGTAGTTGAGCGACACGTCGAGCACGTCGGCACGGCCGCGCGCGTCGAGGTCGACGAACTTGCCGCCCAGGTCGTAGCTCACGCGCGAGATGCCGATGCCCGCGCGCAGGCCGCTGGTGCCCAGCGGCGCCTCGTAGGCCACGCGGCCGTACTGCAGCGCGTTGCTGTTGGACAGCAGCAGGCGCGCATCGAGGTTGTCGCCGATGCCGAAGGGGCTGAGCCAGCGCGCCGTGCCGCCCACGCGGTAGCGCCCCGCCTCCTTGGTGCCGTGGTTGTCGGCCTCGGCCGAGAAGGCCCAGCGCGCGCCGGCCTCGACCTCGACCGACAGGTCGGTGGTACCAGCCTGCGCGCCTTCCTGCAGGCTCGACGAGACCTTGAGGCCGGGCTGGTCCGACAGCAGCAGCATCGCGCGCTCGTAGGCCGGCGCGTTCACGGCCTCGCCCGGCTGCAGCGCCGCCAGGAAGCCGCGCACACGCGCCTCGCTGATCGGCGCCTCGGGTGCGACCAGCACCTCGACCTTGCCGAGCCGGCCTTCGATGATGCTGATCTCGACGATGCCGTCGCGCACGGTCTGCACCGGCACCACGGCCTGCGCGAGAAAGTAGCCGCGCTCCTTGTAGCGCGTGGTGATCGCCTGCGCGAGGCCTTCGAGGTCGCCGAGCGTGACGTCGCGGCCGATGTACGGCGCGGTGATGGTCTGCAGCTCTTCGTTGCTCAGCGCCTTCACGCCGTTCAGGCGCAGGTCGGTGAGCTTGAAGCTGCCCGCGGCGGCGCGCTGTGGCGGCGCGGGCAGGGTTTGCGGGGCGACGGCGCCGGTGGCTTGCGCGACGGGGCGGTCGCAGCTGCCGCACGGGTCCTTGGTGGGCAGCAGCGTGGTGGCTTCCTGCGCATGGGCGCGGGGCATGACGACCCACAGCGTGGCGCCGACGAGTGCAGTCGCCGCGATGGCGATCGGCGTCGGCCGTGGACGAAGGCGGATCGCAGGGGCCATGGCAGTGCTTCTTTGCAGGAGGGAGCGTGGCGAAGACATGGTCAGCTTCCCACGGTGAGGCGCCAGTTGCCGATGAGGTTGAACGGCGCCCAGAAGAAGGGATGGGACATCTTGGGGTCCTTCAGCACGGCCAGCTGCCCGGCCTGCATCGCCTTCTGGATGTCGCGGCCCTTGGCGAGCTCGCCGTAGAGCGTGCCCATGAGCACGGCGGTGGCGTCGTCCGACACCGGCCACAGCGAGGCGATGAGGCTGGAGCTGCCGGCCGAGAGGAACGAGCGCGTGAAGCCCAGCACCTCGTCGCCCTGCGCGATGCGCCCCAGGCCCGACTCGCAGGCCGAGAGCGTGACCAGCGCCGTGCCGTCCATCGGCAGCGCGAGGATCTCGTGCGCCTCGAGAAAATTCTGCTTGCCGCCTTCGTTGGCCAGCAGGATGCGCGAGTACAGCGGGTCGACCTCGTCGGCTTCGGCGTGCGCCGCCACGTGCATCAGCGGCGAGCGCGAGGCCACGTCGCGGAACTGCGTCTTGGTGGCGGCCGCGCCCATGTACACCGTGTTGCGCGGGAAGAGCTGCGCGAGCTGCTTCACTTCGGTCTCGGCGCCGGGCAGGTCGTACTTGTCCTCGATGCGCGGATTGCCGAAGGCCGTGAGCGACGCGTTCACGCGCGGCGTGCGCTGCGCCAGCTGCACCGCGATGCTGATCGACGGCGCCACCGACACCGGGTGTGTCTCGATGAGGTAGCGCCCGTCCAGGCGCAGCGCCTGGAACGGCAGGTAGTGCAGCGGCCCGTGCGGCACCACCACCACACGCTGGCCCGGTGCCAGGCCCAGCGGGCCCAGCAGCGCGGCGCCGAGCTTGTCGGCGTTGGTGATGGCGGCGCGGCGGCCGCGCACGATCGAATTGCGGAAGGTCTCGACGAGTTCGGTGAGTTCGTCGCGCTTCACCGCGATGCGTTTTTCGACAATGCTGTCCGGCCCCACGACCCAGACCATCAGGCGGTCGGGCAGCGCGTGGTACTGCACCACGCGCTCGTCGGCCGCCAGCGTGCGCTGCAGCGCGGCCACGCCGACCGTTCCGGCCGACGACTCGCTGAGCTTGGCGCGGCCACGCACCGCATCGAGCAGCGCGCGCGAGCGGCTGTGCTCGCTGACCTCGAACGCGCGCTGCGGATCGCCCGCTTCGCTGTACACCGCCACGCCGCGCTCGAACACCGACTGCAGGTCGGAGAACAGGCCCATCTTCACTTCTTCGCTGCGAAAGCGCGCGCGCACCTGGTCGACGTCGGCCAGCGCGCGGCCCGCGGCCTCGGCCGCGGCCTGCTTCTGGCCCAGCGCGAGTTCGCTGCGCGCCACGCCGTCCCAGGCCCAGAGCCGGTAGTAGGCGGTGTCGGTGCCGACCTGGCGCGTGGTGAGCGCGCGGTACTTGTCGCGTGCCTCGGCCGGCTTGTTCTCGGCCAGCAGCAGGCGGGCGCGCGTGCGTTCGAGCTGCGCGGCCAGGGGCGCCTCGCGCGGCTCGGCCATCTCGCCGAGCACCTGGCGCGCGCGTGCCGCGTCACCCGATTCGATGAGCGCATTGACCAGCGAAGCCTGCACCAGCGGCGCATAGCGCGGCGAGCTGTTGGCCAATGCCTCGTCGTAGCTGAGCACCGCGCCGGCGAAGTCGCCGCGCCGCGTGCGCACGTCGCCGATCACCTTCTGCACCGGGCCGACCACCAGCTTGGGGTCGCGTGCGGTGTGGCGCAGCGCTTCGCGCGCGAACTCCTCGGCCTTCTCGAGCTGGCCCGAGTAGCTGTAGACGATCGCCAGGTCGCGGTTGGCCACGGCGCGCAGGTTCGGGTCGCTGGTGGCATTGGCCAGGTGCAGCGCCTTGCTCGCGGCGCGCACGCTCTGGCGGAACTCGCCCGCCTCGGCCAGCGCGACCGCCTGGCTGCAGTACTGATAGCCCGAGAGCTTGACCGCGTCCTGGCCGTAGAGCACCGCGCCTTCGCTGGTCAGGGCCAGCAGCGTGTCGGTATCGGCCAGCCGCGCCTGCGCCATGCGGTCGGCCGCGGCTTCGGCATTCGGGCCGCCCGCTGAAGCAGCGGGGGTTGCAGGTGGTGGCGCCGGACGTTGTGCCAGCGCCGAAGGACCGCCGGGGCCCAGAAGCAGCACACCCACCAGGCCGAGCGCACCGGCAAGACCGGCACGGCGACGCGCCGGATGCGCACATCCCCATCTCGAAAACCACGCCATTGAACCCCCTCGACCCATGCACTCGCTGCCGCGAACGCTCGACGCCGCGGGAGTGCGCGCCGTTCAGGCCTCGTGGGAAAGTCTAGGAGCGGGTGTTCACCTCGCCTATTCGCAATACGGTCTAGCGCAAATGGCGTAGAGCCGGTTCACGCTAGGCGGGCACGCTGTCGATGTTGAGCCGGTCCCAGTGCCGGTGCTTCGCAATCGCCGCGATGAAGTCGTGCGCAATCTGCGTCGCCGCCGTGGCGTCGCCCAGGTTGGTGACAGGCGTCTCGGCCACCACCACGCCAGCCGGCGCCTCGCCCTCGACCGTGACGCCCAGCGTCGCCAACAGTTGCACACCCTCGCCCACCGCGCAGATCGCCTTGCAGTGCTTGTAGGCCTCGAGCACGAAGTGCACGGCATCGCCCTGCGCCGCGAGCGCGGCGGCACCCTCGGCGCCCGCCGGCACAAGCACGGCGTCGAACAACACCGAGGCGGTGTTGGTGAAGGTCATGTCGACGTCGATCTGGCGCTTCGACGCGCTGGCCACGGTGCCGAGCTTCGGGCCCACCACCTTGCACAGCACGCCCACCTGCTCGAGCGCATCGCGAATGGGCTTGAGCGAGGCCGAGTCGACGCCGTCGGCCACGAGGATCGCGACCTTGCGCGTGCGCACCACGCCGTCGGCGCTGCCGTCGCTCATGCGCAGCGCGGGCGATTCGTCGATGAGCAGTTCGATGCGGTGTTCGCGAAAGCCCGAGTACCCTGCGGCCGCTTTCGCGTCGGGCTCGCCGATGCCCAGCGGCTCGGCCACGCGGCGCGCGAGTTTCTCGTCCACGTGCGCGAGGTTGTCGACCATGCGCTGGCGGATGGCGGGCACTTCGAGCTTCGAGAGTTCGAAGCGGAAGGCCGCGACGATGTGCTCCTTCTCGGCCATGCTCTGGCTGTTGAAGAACAGGCGCGCCTGCGTGAAGTGGTCGTCGAACGAGGGGCTGCGGCGCCGCACCTTCGGCGACTCGATCTCTTCGGGGAACGACTGGAAGCCGTGGCTGCCGCCGTCCACGCGGAACTCGGTGCCGCTGCCCAGCGTGTTGGGCTCGTAGGCGACCTGGCCGCGCGCGATGGTCTGGCGATGCATGCCGTCGCGCTGCATGTTGTGGAACGGGCACACGGCCTTGTTGATCGGCAGCTCGTGGAAGTTGGCGCCGCCCAGGCGCGAGATCTGCGTGTCGGTGTAGCTGAACAGGCGCCCCTGCAGCAGCGGGTCGTTGCTGAAGTCGATGCCCGGCACGACGTGGCCCGGGTGGAAGGCCACCTGCTCGGTCTCGGCAAAGAAGTTGTCGGGGTTGCGGTTGAGCACCAGCTTGCCGATGCGCTGCACGGGCACCATCTCTTCGGGGATCAGCTTGGTGGGGTCGAGCAGGTCGAAGCCCAGCGACTCGGCCTTGTCGGGCGCGATGAGCTGCACGCCGAGTTCCCACTCGGGAAAGTGGCCCTGCTCGATGGCTTCCCAGAGGTCGCGGCGGTGGAAGTCGGGGTCCTTGCCGGCGATCTTCTGTGCCTCGTCCCACACGAGGCCGTGCACGCCGAGCTTGGGCTTCCAGTGGAACTTCACGAAGTGGCTCTCGCCGCGCGCATTGACGAAGCGGAAGGTGTGAACGCCGAAGCCTTCCATCATGCGAAGGCTGCGCGGAAGGGCGCGGTCGCTCATGGCCCACATCAGCATGTGGGTGCTCTCGGGCATGAGCGAGGCGAAGTCCCAGAAGGTGTCGTGCGCGCTCGCGGCCTGCGGCATCTCGTGGTGCGGCTCGGGCTTCACGGCGTGGATGAGGTCGGGGAACTTCATCGCGTCCTGGATGAAGAACACGGGGATGTTGTTGCCCACGAGGTCGTAGTTGCCCTCGCGCGTGTAGAACTTGACGGCGAAGCCGCGCACGTCGCGCACGGTGTCGGCCGAGCCGCGCGAGCCGGCCACGGTGGAGAAGCGCACGAACACGGGCGTCTTCGCATCGGGGTCCTGCAGGAAGTCGGCGCAGGTGTACTGCGACATCGACTGGTAGACCTGGAAGTAGCCGTGCGCCGCCGAGCCGCGCGCATGCACGGCGCGCTCGGGAATGCGCTCGTGGTCGAAGTGCGTGATCTTCTCGCGCAGGATGAAGTCTTCGAGCAGCGTCGGCCCGCGCACGCCCGCCTTGAGCGAGTTGTGGTTGTCGGGAACCTGCAGGCCCTGGTTGGTCGTCAGGTGCGTGGGGTGCTCGGTGGTGAAACCCTCGAGCTGCAGCTGCTTGGCGTTGGCGCCGTCACCGGTCTTGGCGGTGCTGGCGCGGCGGCCTGCGGCGGCCTTGTTCTGGGGGGACATCGGGGTTCTGGGCATCGATGCGGGTCGGCTCAGCCGGCCTCGTTGCTGTTGCCGCTGCCGATGAAGATGTCGAGCACGTTCACCACGGCGATCAGACCGATGCAGGCGGTCACGGCAGCCACCGCCCAGATCAGGATGTCGTCGCCCCAGGTGCCCATGAGCGAATCGAACAGTGCCGAGATTTCCATGATGTTTTTCCCTCCGAGAGAAGCGGGGCCGCAAGCCGGCAAATCCGCAAAGAGGAAGCTTAGGTGGGGCCCGGTGCGCGGGCCGTAGTGGCCGCCCCTCCCCGTCTGTGGGAGAAGGTGGGCGTCACCGGTAGGAGGGCGCCGACAGGCGCGAGCCTCAGGCGCCCGGGTCGAGCACGCGCTCGCTGGGCCGCGCGAAGTAGAACCACTCGGCGCCCGGCAGCGCCATCGCGTTCGGGAACACGATGAAGCCGTCGTCGGGCGCGCTGACCAGCGTGCCGTCGTGCCGCATGCCCACGGGTTCGCCGCGCTGCACGGGGTCGAAGGTGGCCCAGTCGCGCACGAAGCTGTCGTCTTCGTGCAGGCGGTCGGTCACGCTCGCCAGGCGCAGCAGCTGGGGCGGCTGCGGCGGCGCGGCCGACAGGCCCGGCGGCAGCGCCGCCATGCCCAGCAGCGCGAGCGTGCGGCGGATGGCCGCCCACGCCACCTGCGGCGCCTGCGGGTCCTGGTGCTGGCCGCATTCGAGGGTGACGCCGTAGCCGCCGCAGCTGCGGATGTATTCGTTGGTGCCGCGGCCGAAGTCGATGGCGGCCTCGTCGACGGCGGCGCCTCGCTGCGCGAGGCCGGCGGCGTAGATGTCGAGCCAGCCCTCGACCACGATGGGCGTGCCGATGTGCAGTGCGAGCCGGCCTTCTTCCTGCGCGCGCGCAAAGGGTTCGAGGCTGCCGCTGTTGTCGCGCGGGCCGATCATGGCGAAGGCCTCGCCCTCGCTCTGGAAGGAATGCAGGTCGAGCAGCACGTCGTGGCGCGCGATGACGGGCGCCAGCCGGTTGGTGATGCGGGCCTCGTAGTCGGCCGGTGTCTCGCTCGGCCGGAACAGGCGGTTGAGGTTGCGCTGGCCCTCGCGCTGCAGGCGGCGCCGCGCGAGCGGGTTGGCCACGGGCACGAGCGTGAGTTCGCCGCGCAGCAGGCGCAAGTCGCCGGCATCGAACTCGGCCAGCACGCGCGCGATGCCCTCGGTGCCGCAGGTCTCGTCGCCGTGCACCCCGCCGATCACGAGCAGGCGCGGGCCGGGGTTCAGCGACGCGAAGGCATGCAGGCGCAGGCTGTCGGTGGCGGTCGCGGCGTCGTCGAAAAGCGGGGTGGACATGCGGGCGATTATGCGGAGGCGACTGTGGCCACGCAAAAGGCAAGACCCTGTGGCTTGGCGGGCGCGCAGCGCGAACCTACAGCCGCGCCCTGGCCTGTCCTACCGCCCCGTGGCGAGGCGCCGCGCAAGCTGGCGCCAGACCCGAACTTTGAAGGAGCACACGATGGCCCAGCAACCGCGCAAGGACAAGAAGGACACCACCCGCGTCGAAAAGGACGGCGAATCGGCGCCGCGCCTGCCGCACGAGCGCGACCAGTCGTCGGACAGCCAGGTGATGCAGGACGGCCAGCCGCCCGAGAAGGGCCGGCGCGGCTACGAGGACGTGGAACGCGGCGTGGTCGACACCGACCGCGGGCTCACGCCCGAGCGCACCGCCGACGGCAAGGTCAGGCCTTGACGGTGGCCAGCTGCTGGCGCATGTCGCCGATCACCGCGCCGTAGTCCTTGGCGTTGAAGATGGCGCTGCCCGCCACGAAGGTGTCGGCGCCGGCCGAGGCCACGCGCGCGATGTTGTCGGCCTTGATGCCGCCGTCCACCTCGAGGCGGATGTCGCGCCCGCTCTGCTCGATGCGCTTGCGCGCCTGCTCGATCTTGCGCAGCGCCGAGTCGATGAAGCTCTGGCCGCCGAAGCCGGGGTTGACGCTCATGATGAGGATCAGGTCGATGTCGTCGATGGCCCAGTCCAGTGCCTCGAGGCCGGCGCCGGGGTTGAACACCAGGCCGGGCTTGCAGCCGGCGGCCTTGATGGCCTGGATGCTGCGGTGCACATGGGTCGATGCGTCGGGGTGGAAGCTGATGTAGTCAGCGCCCGCTTGCGCAAAAGACGCGGCCAGCGCGTCGACCGGCTGGATCATCAGGTGCACGTCGATGGGCACGGGCGTGCCGTCGGCGGTCTTGGCGTAGGGCTTGAGGGCCTGGCAGATCATGGGGCCGAAGGTCAGGTTCGGCACGTAATGGTTGTCCATCACGTCGAAGTGGATCCAGTCGGCGCCGGCCGCGATCACGTCGGTCAGCTCCTGGCCGAGGTGCGCGAAGTCGGCGGAAAGAATGGAGGGCGCAATGCGGAACGGGGTGCTGCTCATAACCCCGGATTCTCGCAGCCGACGGAAGTCCGAGGAAAGGCCTCCGTTACCATGCGCCCCATGTCACACAGCCCCTTCAGCGTACAGGTCGAACCGCGTTACCTGGCCGACCAGTCCTCGCCCAAGGACAACGTCTACACCTTCTCCTACACGATCACCGTCACCAATGTGGGCACGGTGGGCGCGCAATTGATCGCGCGCCACTGGCTCATCAACGACGCCTCGGGCCATGCGCAGGAGGTCAAGGGCCTCGGCGTGATCGGCCAGCAGCCGCTGCTGGCGCCCGGCGAATCGTTCCGCTACACCAGCGGCTGCCGCCTGCAGGCGGCCAGCGGCACGATGCACGGCAGCTTCTTCGTGGTGACCGAAGAAGGCGAGCGTTTCGACGTGCCGGTTCCCATGTTCGTACTCGAAGCCGACATAGGCGGAACCCCGGTCTCCCGGGTGCTGCACTGAGCGCGCGACGCGCTCTTTTTCTTTCTTTTCTCTTCCGCTCCCCCATGGCTGCCGCATCGCGCGATCTGCAGGGGCTGCTTGCCGGCCTCGACCCCACGGCCGATGTGGCGCAGCGCCACATCTGGCTCATCAACCTCTTCGACTGGCTGCGCGGCGACCGCGCCTCGCCGCAGGCCGCCATCGGCCGCGTGCAGTTGCTGCTCGACGCCGTCGAGGCACGCCCCGAGCTGTGCGATCGGCTGCGCGCCTGGTGGCGCGCGTTCACGCAGTCGGTCGACCTCACGGCGCTGCTGGCCGACTACGGCTTTGCGCCGCGCACCGCCTTCCTGAGCGAGTTCGGTGAGCGCATGCGCCGCAAGATCCTGCCGGGAACGCCCGAGACCACCGACGCCTCGGACCTGTTCCGGCTGGTGCTGCCCGGCGTGTTCGACGCCGGCTGGATCGCGCTGCTCGACGACACCCAGCTCGCGCGCATCGGCGCGCTGCTGGCCGACGCCGCGCCCATGCCCGACGGCTCGGCGCGCTGGCGCCACACGGTGATGGACGCCGTCACCTACTGCTGCAGCCAGGTGGTGGCGACGGGCTTTTCGCCCGAGCTGCGGCTGCGCATCAGCCCCGAAGCGGGCGAGGCGCGCCCTTTCCACGCCCTCATGGCCGACCTGGACGCGCTGCGCGAGCAGATGTTCGCCCTGCCGCGCGACGAAGAATCGCTGCAGGCCGCCTTCGTGGCCTTCCGCGACCGGCTCGATGCCTGCCGTTCCAGCGCCTCGTCGGTCTACACGCACCTGGAAGACAACGGCATCTCGGTCGGCCTGGTGTTCCGGCTGCGCCAGCTGCGCGAGCGCGTGCTGCGCATCCGCGAGCTGCTCGACTGCCTGATGTCGCCCGTGCCGGGGCCCAGCATGGCGCGGCTGGTCGGCAAGCTGGTGCTGGCGGGCGGCGAGCGCAACAGCATCCGCGCGCTGATCGCCTCCAACTCGTCGATGCTCGCGGCCAAGGTGACCGAGCGCAGCGCCGAGACGGGCGAGCACTACATCACCCGCGACCGCCGCAGCTACCTGCAGATGGTGAAGAAGGCCGCCGGCGGCGGCGCCTTCACGGCGCTGACGGTGCTGGCCAAGTTCGGCATCTACGCGCTGGCCCTGTCGGCCTTCTGGAGCGGGCTGGCCGCGGGCCTCATGTACGCGGCCAGCTTCGTGGCGATCCAGCTGCTGCACCTGACGCTGGCCACCAAGCAGCCGGCCATGACCGCGCCCGCCATGGCGGCGCGGCTGCGCGACATCAAGTCGGACGACGCCGTGGACCAGTTCGTCGACGAGGTGGCCAACCTCGTGCGCTCGCAGGTGGCGGCCGTGCTGGGCAACGTGCTCCTGGTGGTGCCGGCGGTGGGCCTGCTGGTGCTGGGCTGGCAGGCCGCGCTGGGCCGGCCGCTGCTGGACGCGGCGCATGCGGCCTCCACGCTGCATTCGCTGTCGCTGCTCGGACCGACCGTGCTTTTCGCGGCAATCACCGGCATCCTGCTGTTTTCGTCCAGCATCATCGCCGGATGGACAGAAAACGCCTTTGTCCTGCATCGCCTGGACTCCGCCATGCGTTACAACCCTCGCATCGGCGCCTTTCTCGGTGCCGCCCGGGCCCGTCGCTGGGCCGCCTTCATGCGCACACACATCTCAGGCTTCGCCTCCAACATCTCGCTGGGACTCATGCTCGGACTGCTGCCCGCGTTCGCGGGCTTCTTCGGGCTCGGGCTGGATGTGCGCCATGTCACGCTGTCGGCCGGCCAGATCGCGGCCGCGGCGGCATCCATCGGCCTGCCGGCACTGCACCAGCCGGCCCTGTGGTGGGCGGTTGCGGCGATCCCGGTGATCGGCGCGCTCAATGTGAGCGTGAGTTTCTACTTCGCTTTCCGTCTGGCGCTGCGCGCGCACAGCGTGAGCCTCGGTGACCGCGCCCGCATCCGCAGCGCGATCTGGGCCCGCTGGCGCAGCCGGCCGGTGAGCTTCTTCCTGCCTACATGAACCTGACCGCACTCCTCGCCGAACTCCAGGGCTTCTGGGCCGAATGGGCGCGCCCCTCGGCCGGCCTGCCCACCGTGCTCTGGGCCCTGCTGGTGGCCGCCGCCGCGGCCTCCGGCCACCTGGTGCAGCGCTACCTGGGAATGCCCAAGGTCATCGGCTATTCGGTGGTGGGCGCGGTGGTGGGCTTTGCCGGTTTCGAGGGCGCGATCTGGCCGCTGCGCGGCATCAGCCTGTTCCTGCTGGAGCTGGGCGCGGCCGTGGTGCTGTTCGAGGCGGGCGGGCGGCTGCCGCTGCGCTGGTTCCGCCACAACCCGATGGTGCTGGTGCAGAGCCTGCTGGAGGCGGGGCTGACCTACTTCGGCGTGTACTGGATATTGATTCTTCTGGGCCTGCCCGAGCCGGTGGCCAACCCCATCGCGCTGATGGCGATCGTCGCCTCGCCGGCCGTGCTCAGCCGCGTGATCATGGACACCCGCGCCGCCGGCCCGGTGACCGAACGCGCCATGACGCTGGCCACGCTCAACACCTTCTACGCGCTCACGCTGGGCTACGCGCAGGCCGGCCTGATCGAGCGCGCACCGCAGTCGCTGATGCTCAAGCTCTACCCGGTGGCGGTGGTGCTGGGCATGTCGTTCGTGGTCGGCGCGATCATGGCGCTGGCGCTGCGCTCGGCGCTGCGCGTGATGAGCCCGAACAGCGAGAACACCTCGATCCTGCTGCTGGCGATCATCGCGGCGGGCGCGGCGCTCACGGCCCACATCGGCGGCTCGGCACCCTTGGCGGCGCTGATCGGCGGCGTGCTGCTCAAGACGCTCAACCCCAAGCCCTGGGCCTGGCAACGCCAGCTCGGCACCGCCTCGTCGCTGCTGACCATGCTGATGTTCGTGCTGGTGTCGATGGTGGCGGCCCAGGCCGACTGGACCCTGCCCGTGGCCAGCGTGGTGCTGGCCGTGATCGGCGTGCGCCTGGTCACCAAGATCTCGGGCGTGGCCATTGCCAACCCGGGCAGCGGCGCCAGCTGGAAGCAGGCCTTCTGGGTCGGCTGCGCGATGACGCCGCTGTCGTCCATCGCCCTGCTGATCGCCTCCAATTTCGCCTCGGCCTCGCCGCTTCTGGGCACCATGATCACGCAGGTCGCCCTGCCCTCGATTTTGCTGATGGAAGTGATGGGCGCCGTGCTCGCCACCGTGGCGATCCACGCCGTGGGCGAGAGTTCGGTCCCCTGGACGCCACAGGCCTTCAGCACCACGGAAGACACGCAGCGATGAGCAGCAGCAACAGCAACCCCACCTCCGTCCTCCCGATCGACCCGGACAGCGACGACGTGCGCTCCGCGCAGCTGCCCGCCGATCCGGCCAGCCGCGCCGTCAAGCTCGAGCCCTTCAACAAGTCGGAGGCGCTGTCGCTGGGCGTGGAGCTCGAGCTGCAGCTCGTGAACACGCACGACTACGACCTCGCGCCGTACGCCGAGGACATGCTGCGCCTGATGGCCCAGACGCCGCTGCCCGGCAGCGTGGTGCCCGAGATGACCTCGAGCATGATCGAGATCTCGACCGACATCTGCCATTCGGCGCAGGACGTGATCACGCAGCTGTCGCCGATCCGCGAGGCGCTGATCAAGAACGCCGACAAGCTCAACATCGCGGTGGTCGGCGGCGGCACGCACGCGTTCCAGCAATGGCACGAACGGCGCATCTACGACAAGCCGCGCTTTCGCGAGCTGTCGGAGCTGTACGGCTACCTGAGCAAGCAGTTCACCATCTTCGGCCAGCACGTGCACATCGGCTGCCCCGACGCCGACTCGGCGCTGCTGATGCTGCACCGCATGTCGCGCTACATCCCGCACTTCATCGCGCTGTCGGCATCCTCGCCGTTCGTGCAGGGGCAGGACACGCAGTTCGACTCGGCGCGGCTCAATTCGGTGTTCGCGTTCCCGCTCTCGGGCCGCGCGCCCTTCACCACGAGCTGGAAGGAATTCGAGGCCTACTTCGAGCGCATGACCCGCACCGGCGTCGTGCGCAGCATGAAAGACTTTTATTGGGACATCCGTCCCAAGCCCGAGTTCGGCACCATCGAGATCCGCGTGTTCGACACGCCGCTCACCATCGAGCGGGCCGCCGCGCTCGCGGGTTATGTGCAGTCGCTGGCCGCGTGGTTCCTGCAGGAGCAGCCCTTCGAGCCGTGCGAGGACGACTACCTGGTCTACACCTACAACCGCTTCCAGGCCTGCCGCTTCGGGCTGGACGCGGTGTACGTCGACCCGGCCAGCGGCCAGCACATGCCGCTGCGCGACCACATCCTGATGACCATGACCCAGCTCGAATGGCACAGCGAGGCGCTCAACGCCACGCAGGCGCTGGGCGAGCTGCGCACCAGCGTCGAGGCCAACCGCAACGACGCGCGCTGGCTGCGCGAGAAGCAGGGCAAGGAGCGGCTGCTGGCGGAAGTGGTGCGCCAGGCTTCGCTCCGCTTTCGCGGCGCGGCCTGACGTTGTTCAGGCCGCCACGGCCTCCTGCGAGAACTGCCGGCGGTACACCGTCGGCGACACCTTGAACGCCGTGGCGAAGTGCTTGCGTAGCAGCACCGCCGAGCCGAAGCCCGCATCGGCCGCCACGCGCTCCACCGAGCGGTCGGTCGTTTCGAGCAGCCGCTGCGCCAGCGCCAGGCGCTGGTTCTGCAGCCACTGGCCGACCGTCGTGCCCGTCGATTCGCGAAAGCGCCGCGTGAAGGTGCGCCGGCTCATGAGCGCGCGGCGGGCGAGGTCGTCGAGTTCGTGCGGCGTCTGCAGATGCCGCCCCAGCCATTCGAGCAACGGCGTGAGCCGGTCGCGTTCGGCCGCCGCCGGCATGGGCTGCTGGATGTACTGCGCCTGACCGCCCTGCCGGTGCGGTGCGACGACCATGCGCCGCGCAGCGCGGTTCGCGGTGTCTGCGCCGTAGCGCACGCGCAGCAGGTGCAGGCAGCAGTCGATGCCCGCGGCCGTGCCCGCCGAGGTGAGCACGTTGCCGTCGTCCACGTACAGCACCTCGGGCTGCAGCACGACCTGCGGATATTGCTTGGCGAAGGCTGCGGCCAGGTGCCAGTGCGTGGTGGCGGGCCGGCCGTCGAGCAGGCCGGCCTCGGCCAGCACGAAGGCGCCCAGGCACAGCCCGACCACGGTGGCGCCGCGGCGGTGCGCCGCCTGCAGCGCACGGATGAGCGCGGGCGGCGCGGGCCGGCCGTCGTCGCGCCAGGACGGCACCACCACGATCTGCGCGCGGCGGATCGCCGCCAGGCCGTGCGGCACCACGAGCGTGAAGCCCGCGTTGGTGGCCAGCGGCCCGGGCTCGGGCGCGCAGACCTGCACCCGGAAGCGCGGCGCGCCGGTGTCGGTGCGGTCTTCGCCGAACACCATGCAGGGCACGGAGAGGTGGAAGGGGCTGATGCCGTCGAAGGCGACCACGGCAATGGTCTCGGCGATGGTTTTGGCGGCAGATGAGCGCATGGCCCGATCTTATCGATGAATGGCTTTCGGGCCACTGTCGCAAAACCCGCGGCGCGCGAAGAATCGAGCCATTCCAGACACACACACAACCACCGAAGGAGATACCCATGAGCCAGTCCGCACCACGCCGCGCCCTCGTCGTCATCGACGTGCAGAACGAATACTTCGAAGGCGGCGGCCTGCCCATCGAATACCCGCCGGTCGAGAGCTCGCTGCCGAAGATCGCGCAGGCCATGGACGCGGCGCGCGCGGCCGGCGTGCCGGTGGTGGTGGTGCAGCACCACGCGCCGAAGGGCGCGCCGGTCTTCCAGGCCGACAACTTCTACGGCCAACTGCACCCCGAGATTGCGAAGCGCCCGCGTGACCACCTGGTCACCAAGGCCTTCCCGAGCGTCTTCACCGGCACCGACTTCGCCGACTGGCTCGCGCGCCACGAGATCGACACGCTGAGCGTGACCGGCTACATGACGCAGAACTGCGACGCCTCCACCGTGTTCGAAGCCATGCACCGCGGGCTGAACGTGGAGTTCCTGTCGGACGCGACCGGCGCGCTGCCTTATGAAAACGCGGCCGGCCGCGTGAGCGCCGAAGAGATCCACCGCGTGTTCAGCGTCGTATTCCACAGCAACTTCGCGGCCGTGGCGACGACCGACGTGTGGGTCGCTGCACTGAAGAGCGGTACAGCGATCGAAAAGGACAACGTGGTCATGTCCAACCGCCGCGCGCGCGGCGTCTGAACTTCACAAGAGTTCAGGCCAGGTTCAGCGGCTGCAGCACGGGCTGCCAGCGCTGAACCGCGATCTTCTTGAAGCCGCGGCCGTTGGGATGCAGCTCGTTGGCCCAGTCGGTCGGGCCCAGCGTGCCGCGGCTGTCCACCACGTGCAGGTGCTGCGGGTCGCCCGCGGCGATGTTCTGCAGCATGCCGTGGAAGCCGTCGATCAGGTGGTCGACGCAGGGCTTGAACAGCTCGGGCGCCACGCCCGCGTCGACCAGCGCCGGACGCAGCCAGCCTTCGCGCCCGAACAGCGCCTTGCCCGTGGGCGGCGCGTAGTCGTAGCTGTGCATGACGATGTGGCAGTCGACGCTCGTTCGGGTGTAGATGAGGCCGATGAGCGCACGGTACTGCTCGTCCATGTCGACAAGGAACTGGTCGAAGCCGCCCTTGCCGTTGCGAAAGCACTGCGCGGCCTGCGTCTCGCCCGTGCAATCGGACTTGAGCAGCGGGCGCAGGTCGTTGAAGCCCGCGAAGTCGTTGCCGCCGCCGCTGATGAACACCGCCGACAGCGTCGGCCCGTACAGGCGCAGCGACTCGCGCACGGCGTTGCGGTACTTGCCTTCCACATAGTCCTGGGCTTCCGCGCCGTTCATGCCCTTGGCCAGGATCACGTGGCCGCGCGCGCCGACCACGTCGCCCAGGAAGTTCAGCAGGCTGCCGCCCGGCAGCGGGTACCAGAACCACGAATCGCCGAAGGCGAGGATGGTCGCGGTGCCGTGCGGGCCCATCTGCATCTTGGTCTCGTCCCAGTAGACAGCCATGGCGAACTCCTCGTGTAGAGGGCGCCATGGTTCTCGCAACCGCCGCGCGGCGCCATCCCCCGTTCGCAGTAGAACCTGCTGCTCAGTCCCGCAGCGACTGCACCAGCAGCACCAGCTCCGCCTGCCGGTGGCAGTCGGTCTTGCGCATCACGTTGCGCAGGTGGCTGCGCGCCGTGTGTTCGGAGCAGTGCTGCGCGGCGGCGAAGTCCTTCACGGTCTTGCCGCTCGCCAGCAACAGCGCGAGCCGCGCCTCGGTCGGGCTCAGGCCGAGCAGGCTTTCCAGCTGGCGCGGCTCCACGGGCGCCGCCTCGGCCGGATGGGCGAAGACCACGAGCGCGCGGTGGCGCTGGCGCAGCACGGCCAGCGGGTGCGAGGGCTTGAGCGGCAGCACCGTGATGCGGACCACGCTGCCAGCCACGGGCAGGTGCAGCACGCCGGCCCGCGCGCCACCGGCCGGGGCGCAGGCCTCGCGCACCCGCTGCTCGAAGGCCGACTGCAGCGCGGACGACGCGAGCCGCAGTCGCCCCTGCGCGCTGTCGAACAGGCCGCCGCGGCCCGCGCACCCCGCCGCTCGCGCGTTCAGGTGGTCGATGCGGCAGGCCTCGTCGACCACGGCGATGCCTTGCGGCAGCGCGTCGAGCGCCGACAGCCCGGTCGCCGCATGCTCGCCCAGCTGCATCATGCGGGCGCGCAGTTCGCTGGCGCGCACCAGGTGCGGCGACAGGCGCCGGCAGAAGGCCTCGCTCTCAGGACCGTAGGGCGCCTCGGCCCGGGGGCGGATGAAGCCGAGCACTTCGCGCGTGTCGTCGTCGGCGCGCAGCCCCATCGCCAGCGTGTGGCGCAGGCCGAGCGGCGCGAGCCAGTCGACATAGATCGGGCTGTGCGAGAGCGTGCGCGCGCCGAAGTAGGCGTGGTCGGCCACCGGCGTGCCCAGCGGGGCGTTGACCGGCATCTGCATGCGGATGTCGTCGCGCGCCAGGTGCTGCTCGTACTCGCGCACCTTGTCGGGCGGGCTCTCCAGGTTGGCGAGTCCCGCGCCCACCACCGAGCAGTCGGTACGGCGCACCGTGAGCGTGTGAAAGCAGGCGGCGCCGAGCACCTCGCGCATGGCATCGAGCGCGTCGTACCAATCGCCGGGACAGGTGATCCCGTCGTACAGCAAGGCAACGATCCGGTCGGTGTCTGCGTCGGCGGACACGCCTCCCTGCACGATGGCTGTCATGGCGGCCTCCTCCTATTCGGACTTTCGGTGTATCCGCTTGCATGACGGTATTACAAAATGCTTCCAGTGTCAGCCCCCCTTTCCCGTGGGCGCCGCGGCGGGCGACCCCGCGCCAGGTCGTTATGCTCTCGCACCCATGGGTGAATTCGACCTGATCACACGCTATTTCAAACGCCCCGCCACGCGCTCGCCGCTGGGCGTGGGCGACGACTGCGCCTTGCTCGCGCCGGCCGCGGGCATGCAGCTCGCCGTGTCCTCCGACATGCTGGTGGAGGGGCGGCACTTTCTCTCGACCGTGGAGCCGGCCCGGCTGGGCCACAAGGCGCTGGCCGTGAACCTCAGCGACCTGGCCGCCTGCGGCGCGAAGCCGCTGGCCTTCACGCTGGCGCTGGCGCTGCCCGGCGTGGACGAGCCCTGGCTCGAAGGTTTTTCGCGCGGCCTGTTCGCGCTGGCCGACGCCCACGGCTGCGAGCTGGTGGGCGGCGACACCACGCGCGGCCCGCTCAACATCTGCATCACCGTGTTCGGCGAAGTGCCGGCCGGCGCCGCGCTGCTGCGCTCGGGCGCACGCGCGGGCGACGACCTGTGGGTGAGCGGCTCGCTCGGCGATGCGCGGCTGGCGCTCGAGGTGTTCCGCGGCACGCTGAGCCTGCCCGCCGAGGCCTTCGCACAAGCCCGCGCACGCATGGAACAACCCACGCCGCGCGTGGCGCTGGGCCAGGCGCTGCGCGGCATCGCCACCTCGGCGGTGGACGTGAGCGACGGCCTCATCGGCGACCTGGGCCACATCCTCGCGGCCAGCGGCGTGGGCGCCACGCTCGATGCCGACGCCACCACCGCGCTGATCGCGGTCGACACGGCCGGCCTGCCCACCGAGGCGCTGCGCACCTGCGCGCTCTCGGGCGGTGACGACTACGAGCTGGTGTTCACCGCACCGGCCTCGGCACGCGATGCGGTGGCGCAGGCCGGGCAAGCCAGCGCCACGCGCGTGACGCGCATCGGCCGCATCGAGGCCGACGCGGGCCTGCGCATCGTCGATGCGAGCGGCGCGCCGGTGTCACAGCGCTTCGGCTCCTTCGACCACTTCGTCTGATCAAGAGCCGCGCATCACCGCGCGCATCTTGTCCTGCGCGGTGTTGATCGCCGCCGACTGCTTGCCCATTTGCTGCGCCATCTTGTTGAGTTCGTCCCCCACGGCCGGGTCGGTCACGGTGAGCGTGCCGCCGGAAACCCGAAGCTTCGACTTGTTCTTCTCCATGAAATCGGCGATGGCCAACGCACTGTCGATCACGGCGTCGACCGGAGGGAACACCTCCTTGAACGTGGTGGCGGGCGTGGTCACGGTCTTCTCGTAGGCCTTGGCATAGACCTGCTTCAGGTCGTCGGGCTGCTTGAGTTGCGCGCGTGCCGCATCGGCCTTGGCCAACTGCTGATCGAGCGCGGTGCGAAGGCCGCCCAGGCCCTCCTTGGCGGCCTTGAGATCGTCACGGCGTGCCGGCAGATCGACGAACGAGCGCAGCGCGCCCTTGTTCATGATCTGCGTCATCGGCTGGCTCACCGACTTGTTCATGCCTTCGTTGAAATCGGTGATCACCGCGTAGTGCTGCGCGTAGTCGCCGAACGATGCCTTTTCTTCGGCGGTGGGCGTGGGCACGCGCAAGCCGGGCTTGTCGAGCACGCGGGTCTGCAGGTAGGCGATGAAGGCACTGCGCTGCTCGGCCTCCTTGTTGCCGCAGGCCACGAGCAGCATCGACAGCATCAGGCCGAATGCCAGGACCAGCCATGCGGAAGAGAAACGGGACCGTGTGGTGGTTGTCATGGGGCACCTGCTTTCGCGCAAAGAAAAAAGACCGGCCAGCATACGACCGGCCCGCCCCCGCGGCTACTGCAGGCTCTGCTTCAGCGCCTCGATGAACGCCCGCGCCGCCGCCGACAGCGAATGGCCGCGCTTGGTGACGATGGAGATGTCGCGCACCACGCGCGGGGCGCTGAGCACCTTCACCACCAGCACCGGGTTCTTCTCGGCGCGCGCAAACGCCGACGGCATGATCGACGCGCCCATGCCGGCCGCCGTCATCCACAGCGCGGTGGACAGGAAGGACACCTCGTTCACCACGTCGAGCGTCACGCCCGCCTCCGCCGCCGTGCCATCGATCAGCGGACGCACCCCGTAGCCGGGGCGCACGGTGATGACCGGGTGGCGCCCCAGGTCCGACCAGCGCACCACGCGCGCCTTGGCCAGCGGGTGGTCGGTGCGGCACACCACGGCGAGGTGATCGCGCATGAGGCGCTGCACCTCGACCTCGGGGCCTGGCCGCTCGGGCGTGCCGATGCCGAAGTCGACGTGCTCGCCGAGGATGCGCGACAGGAACTGGTCGGGCGCACAGTCGTTCACCAGCACGCGAACTTTCGGGTGCTGCTCGCCGAAGGCGCGCAGCGCATCGGGCAATAAAAATCCGGCCAGCGTGGGCGTGATGGCCAGCGTCACGCGACCGCGTTCCAGCGTGGCGAGTTCGCGGAAATCGGCCGAGAGCGAATCGACGTCGCGCAGCACGCGCTCGACGGTGGAAATCATCTGTTCGGCTGCGGCCGTGGGCTTGAGCGCGCGCGTGGTGCGGTCGAACAGGCGCGTGCCCAGGCCCTCTTCGAGCTGGCGGATCAGCATGCTCACGGCCGACTGCGTGACGAACAGCCGCGTGGCCGCGGCGCCGAGCTTGCGCAGCTGGTAGACAGCGAGGAACGCACGCAGCTGGCGCATCGTAGGACTGAAGTTCGTATTCATCAGAAAATTTGAAAAATCATTCGGAATTTCTTGATTTACGAATGAATCCTGCCATCGTTCAATCTCCGATCAAAGCACCGAATTCAAGGAGAGGCCCGAATGACAGCACCCATCGCCCGCGGCATGCGCGCATTTCGTGAGCGACGCAGGCGACTGCTGTGGGCCGCGGCCGGTGCGCTGCTGGCGGGCAATGCGCTGGCCCAAGCCCCTGCGGGCGACTTCCCCACCAAGCCGATCCGCATGGTCGTGACCTTCCCGCCCGGCGGCAGCGCCGACGGCGTGGTGCGCATGCTGGTGCCGCGCCTGAACGAGAAGCTGGGCCAGCAGGTGGTGGTCGACAACCGCCCCGGCGCGGGCGGCAACGTGGGGCTGACGCTGGTGGCCAAGGCGCCGGGCGACGGCTACACGCTGGGCGTGGGCGCGGCGGGCGCGCTGGCGGCCAACGTCAGCCTGTACCCGCAGATGCCCTTCGATCCGCAGAAAGACCTCAAGCCGGTGGGCATGCTGGCGGCCATTCCGTTCGTGCTGGTGGGCCACCCGTCGGTGGCCGCGAAGACGCAGCGCGAACTCATCGCGCTGGCCAAGGCGAAGCCGGCCACGCTGTCGATCGGCCACGGCGGCAACGGCACGGCCATGCACCTGTCGGCGGCGCTGTTCAACCAGATGGCGGGCACGCGGCTGGTCGAGGTGCCCTACCGCGGCTCGGGCCCGGCGGCGCTCGACGTGCTGGGCGGGCAGATTCCGCTGGCGGTGGTCGACCTGCCGTCGTCGCTGCAGCAGATCCGCGCCGGCAAGCTGATCGCCTTTGCCGTGACCAGCCCGCAGCGCCTGCCGATGCTGCCCGAGGTGCCGACGGTGGCCGAGGCCGGCCTGCCGGGCTACGACTCGACCGGCTGGTTCGGCGTGGTCGCGCCGGCCGGCACGCCGGCGCCGGTGGTGGCGCGGCTCAATGCCGAGCTCAACGCCGCGCTCGGCGACGAGCAGGTGAAGACCGCGATGCGCGCGCTCGGCGTGGAGCCGGCGCCGGGTTCGGTCGAATCCTTCGACAGCTACATCCGCGCCGAGACGAAGAAATGGGCCCAGGTGATCCAGGACGCCCACATCAAGCTCGATTGAACGACAAGCCGATAGAGACATGACGAAGACCGCCGACACCTCGATGCAAGCCGACGTGCTGATCGTCGGCGCCGGCCCCGTGGGCCTCACGCTGGCGATGGACCTGGCCTCGCGCGGCGTCTCGGTGATCCTGTGCGAGACGCGCCGCTTCGCCGAGCCGCCGAACGTGAAGTGCAACCACGTGGCCTCGCGCACCATGGAGCAGTTCCGCCGCCTGGGCGTGGCGCAGCAGCTGCGCGATGCGGGGCTGCCGGCCGACCACCCGAACGACGTGGTGTTCCGCACCACGGTGACGGGCACCGAGCTCACGCGCATTCCCATTCCGTGCCGGCGCGACCGCTACACCGAGACCGAGGGCCCCGACGCGTGGTGGCCCACGCCGGAGCCGCCGCACCGCATCAACCAGATCTACCTCGAGCCGATTCTGCTGAAGCACACCGCCGCGCTGCCGGGCGTGACGCTGCTCAACCGCACGCGCTTCGAGCGCTTCACGCAAGACGCCGACGGCGTGAGCGCCATCGCGACCGACATGGGCAGCGGCGCCACGCGCAGCATCCGCTGCCGCTACATGGTCGGCTGCGACGGCGGCAGCTCGCCGGTGCGCAAGCAGATCGGCGCCAAGCTCGAAGGCACGGCCGTCATTCAACGCGTGCAGTCGACCTTCATCCGCGCGCCGCAGCTGCGCGCGCTGATTCCGGGCAAGCCCGCGTGGTCGTACTACGCGATGAACCCGCGCCGCTGCGGCACGATGTTCGCCATCGACGGCCACGAGACCTGGCTGGTGCACAACCACCTGAACGCCGAAGAGCCCGAGTTCGACTCGGTCGACCGCGACACCTCGATCCGCGAGATTTTGGGCGTGGGGCCCGACTTTCATTACGACATCATCAGCAAGGAAGACTGGATCGGCCGGCGCCTCGTGGCCACGCGCTTTCGCGACGGCCGCGTGTTCCTCGCGGGCGACGCTGCGCACCTGTGGGTGCCCTACGCGGGCTACGGCATGAACGCCGGCATCGCCGATGCGCTCAACCTCTCGTGGCTGCTGGGCGCCTGCGTGCAGGGCTGGGGCGACGAAGCGATCCTCGACGCCTACGAGGCCGAGCGGCTGCCGATCACCGAGCAGGTGTCGCAGTTCGCGATGGACCATGCGCAGAAGATGATCCGCGCGCGACGCGCCGTGCCGCCCGACATCGAGGCGCCCGGCCCGGCGGGCGACGCGCAGCGCGCCGAAATCGGCCGCGAGGCCTATGCGCTCAACGTGCAGCAGTTCTGCTGCGGCGGGCTCAACTTCGGCTACTTCTACACCGGCTCGCCGATCATCGTGCCCGACGGCGAGCACCGCGCGCCGCCGTACTCGATGGGCGAGTTCACGCCCTCCACCGTGCCCGGCTGCCGCGCACCGCACTTCTGGCTGGCCGACGGGCGCTCACTGTACGACGCCTTCGGCCCGGGCTACACGCTGCTGCGCTTCGACCGCAGCGTGGACGTGCGTCCGCTGGAGCGCGCGGCCGCCGCCTACCGCATGCCGCTCACGGTGCTCGACATCGAAACCGCGAGCCTGCCCAAGGCCTATGCGCACCGCCTCGTGATGTGCCGCGCCGACCAGCACATCGCGTGGCGCGGTGCGCATCTGCCGGCGGATGTGTATGACCTCGTCGCCACCTTGCGCGGCGAAACGCGGCGCGAACGTGGACGCCGGCGCGCCCTCGCCTGGGAAGGCGTGCTGGCCTAGCGCCGCGCCACCGCGCGCCACGCCAGCCACGCGGCGATGGCAGGCGCCAGCGCGAAGACGGCGAACAACCAGATTGCGGCCGATCGCGCACCGTCCACGCCGCCGGGCACCGTGAGCCCCGCCGCATTCGCCACCAGCCCGGCCACGGCCGCACCGACGGCCATGCCGTAGAGCTGCACGGTGGTGATCGACGCGGAAGCCAATCCTTCTTCACCACGAGGCGCCAGCGCCATCACGCGCGTCAGCAGGTGCGGCCAGCCGATGCCCACGCCGAAGCCGACGGCGGCCAGCGCCACGGCCACGAGCGAGGTCTCGACAGGGGCCCCGAGCGCCCCCGGCGTCGGCAACAGCCACGCGAGCGCCAGCAGCCCTGCGGTGCAGACCACCGGCCCGGCGCGCAGCATGCGGTCGGCGCCTGCGCCAGTGCGGCCCGACGAGGTCAGCGAGCCGATGCTCCAGCCGCCCGCCATCGCCGCCGTGAGGTAGCCCGCCGCGAGCGGCGAGTGGCCGTGCAGCAGCTGCAGGAAATAGGGCACGAAGATCTCGGTGGTGGTGCCGATCAGCAGCAGCGCCACGCTTGCGTAGATGGCGCCCAGCGGCGTGCCAAGCGCATAGGCGCCGGTTGGCAGCAGGCGCACGGCGCCGGCGCGGCGGTCGATGCGGGTGGCGGCGAAGCCGATGGCCAGTCCCAGCGCCACGCCCACGGCCTGCCCCGCGAGGCCGGGCCAGAAACCGCTGGCGGCAATCACCAGCACCGACAGCGCCAGCAGCGCGATCTGCGGCGCCGGCACGCGCGGCATCTGCGCCGGCCGGTCATGCCGGATGCCGGCCGCGGGCCGCAGCTGCACCGTCACCAGCAGGGCCTGTGCCGCCGCCACCGGCAGCAGCGCCCAGAAGGCCCAGCGCCAGTGGCCGGCCTGCGCGAACAGCCCGCCCACGGCCGGCCCGCACAGCGTGGCGACGCCCCACATGCCCGACACCAGCGCCACCGCGCGCGGCCAGAGCCGTGGCTCGAACACGCGCTGGATCAGCCCGTAGCTCAACGCCGCCAGCAACCCGCCGCCCAGGCCCTGCACCGTGCGCCCCGTGAGCAGCCACGGCATGGCCGGCGCCAGCGCGCAGCCGACCGAGCCGGCCGTGAACACGGCCAGCGCCGTGAGGCAGGCGCCACGCGGCCCGCGCGCGGCCAAGAGCCGCACCGAGAGCGTGGCACCGAGGATCGAGCCGACCACGAACAGGGTCGTGCTCCACGCGTACCAGTCGAGCCCGCCGATCTCGCGCACCACCGAGGGCAGCACGGTGGTCACGATGTGGACGTTGACCGCGTGCAGCGCGACGCCGCCGGTCAGCGCCAGCGCGCGCCAGCCGTTGCGCCCGCTGAACAGCTCGCGCCAGGCGGCGGTGGGCGGCGGCGCGCCAACGGCGGCGGCATCGAGGGAAGAGGAGGAGGACGACATGAGAACGAAGGGGAACACCAAAGGAGCCTGGATACTAGGCGGCGCCCCTTAATTAAACAAGCTATTGCTTTGATAAATAGAAACTTCGGCGCGCAGCCGTCGCACAGGATGCGCGACACTTCGAAACCGATGCACGCCGTTTCTTCTTCCCCTTCTTCCTCGATGGATTCCTCTTCCGCCACCACCGGCGCCCTGCCCCGTCCCCCGATGCGTCGCCCCACCCTGCACTTCCTGCTCTCGCACCCCGCGCACTTCATCGCGCTGGGCTTCGGCTCGGGGCTGTCGCCCTTCGCGCCGGGCACCGTGGGCACGCTGTGGGCCTGGGCCGCGTTCGTGGTGATGCAGCTGTGGTTCACGCCCGCGACCATCGGCTGGATCATTCTGGCCGGCCTGCCGATCGGCTGGTGGGCCTGCACGGTCGCTGCGCGCAACATGAACGTGTCCGACCCCGGCGCCATCGTGTGGGACGAGGTGGTCGCCTTCTGGCTCGTGCTCTGGCTGGTGACGCCGGCCGGCCTGTGGGCGCAGGTCGTGGCCTTTGCGCTGTTCCGTTACTTCGACGCCGCCAAGCCCGGCCCGGTGGGCTGGGCCGACGCCGCCTTCAAGCCGCGCGACCCCGCGCGGGTGCAGTGGTGGCGCGCGGGCTTCGGCATTCTTCTGGACGACCTGGTGGCGGCCTTCTGCACGCTGCTGGTCATTGCGCTGTGGCGCGCATGGTGAACCCGATGCAACCTTCCGCTTCCCCGGCCTTGGCCGAACAGGACGTCCCCGCGCTCGTCGCCACGCTGGCCGAACGGCTGCAGGCCCGGGGCTGGATGATGGCCACCGCCGAAAGCTGCACCGGCGGCCTGATCGCCGGCGCCTGCACCGACCTCGCGGGCTCCAGCGTGTGGTTCGAGCGCGGCTTCGTCACCTACTCGAACGCCGCCAAGACCGAGATGCTGGGCGTGGACGCCGCGCTCATCGAGGCCCACGGCGCCGTGAGCGAGCCCGTGGCGCGCGCGATGGCCGAGGGCGCCATTGCACGCGGCGCCCCGGCGCGCGCGGCCGTGGCCGTGACCGGCGTGGCCGGCCCGGCGGGCGGCTCGCCCGACAAGCCCGTGGGCACGGTGTGGTTCGGCTGGTCGGTCGACGGGCAGGTGCGCACCGAGCGCCGCCGCTTCGACGGCGACCGCGCCACCGTGCGCGCGGCCACGGTGCACTACGCGCTGCAGACACTGATCCAGCTGCTGCCGCGCTGACCGCGTGCGGGCTGTTCAGGCCTGCATGAAATCGCCGACCGGCCGACGCGGCGCGGGCGGCACCGGCGCCGTCGGAAAACCCAGGCGGCACATCATCTGCACGGTCGGGCTGCGCGCATGGCGCGACGGCGCGGCGCCGATCAGCATGTCGTGCGCCGCTGCGTGGTGCAGCGCCATCTCCGGAAATTCCTCGAGCGGCTGGCTCATGGGCTGCATGCCCAGGCCCAGGTCGGTGGCGCGCAGCTGCTGGCGCACGTAGGCGCGGCCCGCGGCGATCTGCTCGCTGCGGCTGTTGCCGCCGGTGCTGATCCAGACGAAGCCCATCGCCGTGTGGGCCTGGTCCTCGAACATCCGCAGCGTCTGCCGGAAAGAGAGGCTGTCTTCGGCGGCCGGCACCTCGCGGTCGAAGCGGCCCAGCGCGACCGCCATGCGCAGCGCCGGGTCGTTGAGCGAGAAGCCGTCGCGGTGCGCCAGGATTTCCTGCGGCCCGATGCGCAGCAGGCGCAGGTTCTCGCGCGCGGTGTGGGGCGTGACCAGCTCCACGCGCGCCGCCGCCGCGCACAGCTTGCGCAGCGGCAGCACGCGGGCCATGTCGACCGTGCCGGCCGATTGCACGCCCCCGCTTGAAGCCGAAGCCACGGCCGCGGTGAGCCCCTGCAGCATGTCGGCCGACACCCTGCGCCCGGTGTCGAAGCGCTGCTTGGGCGTGCGCCGCCGCAGCACCTGCGCGAACAGCGGATCGGGCGTGCCGCCGCGCGACAGCGTGAGACGCGCCACCGGCAGGTCGGGCCACTGCTGCGGCGCATCGCCCACCAGCTCGCCCTGCGGCCACAGCTGCACGCGCGCCTGCACGCCCTGCTGGGCCAGCGCCATCACCAGCAGCTCGATGAACGCACCGTGGCCGATCATGAGCTGGCGGCCGAAGGGGTCGGTGGCGGGCTGCACGCGGGCGCGGTCGGCGTGCAGCACGATGGCGTCGGGCTCGCGCAGGTCGACCCGCCAGGGCTGGCCGTTGTAGGCCGTGGGCGCGGTGACGGCATAGGCGACGGCGCGCTTGCGCACGTCGGGCTCGTCGCCCGGGCCGTTCCAGATCTCGAAGGCGGCGGCCGGCACGTCGGCGTGCAGCCACCAGGTGGCCAGGGCCGTCGCGCCCGCCGCCACCGCGAAGCAGCCGCCCAGCAGGCGCACGAAATTTCTGCGTTCTCTCATGGGCTTGATCGGTTGAAGCATCGGGCGCGTGACACACGGCCTGCCCGTGGCCGATTGCAGCACCGCGCCGCGCGGCGCCATGCGGCCCCCTGTCGTTTCCGACAGGGGTGGGCCGGCTCAGGGCGTGAGCAGGCCCAGCGCCAGGGCCCGCGCGCAGGTGGCGGTGCGGCCCTGCGTGTCGAGCTTGCGGGCCGCGCCCACGAGGTGGAAGTACACGGTGCGCTCGCTGATGTGCAGGATCTCGGAGATCTCCCAGGTCGACTTGCCGACCGCCACCCAGTGCAGCACCTCGCGCTGGCGCGCACTCAGCACCGGCACCTTCGCGTCGCCCTGCAGCCGGCGCACGGTCGAATGCAGGCAGGAGGCGAAGTAGTTCATCGGCGCCAACGTCGCACGCAGTTCGCGCAGGTCGGCGGTGGCGTCGGTGGTCAGGGTCATGAAGGCCCAGTCGATGCCGGGCGTCCACAGCGGCACGGTCAGCCCCGCCTTGAGCCCGTGCTCGCCGGCGCTGCGCAGCAGGCCGCGGGCGCGCTGCCCGATGTCGGCGCGCGTGTGGCTCACCTGCCCGAGCCAGCTCCACGCGGTGGCCGGCATCCCGGCGCGCACATGCTGCACCCGGGCGTCGGCCTGCTCGCCGGCGTTGCTGCGCAGCGACTCGTAGCGGCTGCGGGCCCACTCGGGGGGCAGCTCGTGGAAGAACAGCAGCGCGTCCTGCGCGGGGGTGTCGGCACGGGGCGCGGGCACCGGGCGCTTGAGCACGTAGGCGCCGTGGTTGAAGCCCATCGCCCGCATCGCGCGGCGGTTGACCTGCGCGACCTCCTCGAGCGTGCGGGCGGCCATGACGGCCTCGACGAACTGCCAGTCGTTGATCACCTCGGCCATGGATGCGTCCCCTCGGGTTGTGTGCGGCGGGCGCAGCGACTGTGGTTCTGGTTTTTCTGCGCCACCGCCAGGGCGCCGGCCCTGCGAGGACCGGCATCGGGGCGCATGTTAATGCCGGGCACCCGGAATCACCCGTGCGCTTCCTTGCGCGCCGCATCCCGGCGATGATCCGGCACCACCCATCCCGAGGCCCCATGACCGCAGCCACCCACGCCCCGACCATCGAGCGCTTCTACAGCGCGTTCTCGCAACTCGACGCCGCCACCATGGCCGCCTGCTACGCGCCCGACGCGGTGTTCGACGACGAGGCCTTTTCGCTGCGCGGCCGGCGCGAGATCGGCGGCATGTGGCGCATGCTCTGCGACGCCACCAAGGCCAAGGGTGCCGACGTGTGGCGCCTGAGCTGGCGCGACGTGCAGGCCGACGCCCGCACGGGCAGCGCGCACTGGGACGCCCACTACCGCTTCAGCGCCACCGGCCGCCTGGTCGACAACAGCATCGACGCGCGCTTCACCTTCACGCCCGACGGCCTGATCGCCACACACCGCGACAGCTTCCCGTTCTGGACCTGGTCGCGGCAGGCGCTGGGCACGCCAGGCCTGCTGCTGGGCTGGACGCCGATGCTGCGCAACAAGGTGCGCGCCACCGCCGCCGCCAACCTCGCCACTTTTCTTGCACGCCAACCTTCATGACCACTTCTTCCTCGACCGCCCTCACCTTCACGAACAACGAAGCGCAGCACCGCTACGAAGCCGCGCTCGACGGCAAGCTCGCGGCCTATGCCGAGTACAACCTGCTGACCGATGCGATCATGTTCACGCACACCGAGGTGCTGCCCGAGCATGAGGGCAAGGGCGTGGGCTCGGGCATTGCGAGGCACGTGCTCGACGAGGCGCGCGCCAACGGGCGGCATGTGATTCCGGTGTGCCAGTTCATCGCGGGCTACATCCGCAAGCACCGCGAGTACGCCGACCTCGTGCGGCCGGACATCCAGCGCGCCTTCAAGATCTGACGGAAGCCGCCTTCGGCGCGGGCAGCCACGCGAAGGCCGCGATGCCGATCACCAGCAGCGCCGCAATGACGGCCAGCACGGCGGTCAGCGGATCGCCGCCGTGCGCCGCGGCCACCGAGGCCGCCACGCCCGTGCCCCACTGCATGAACGCGACGCCCAGGAACATCGCCATGGTGAAGACGGCCATCGCGCGGCCCGTGAGCGCGGCCGGGTAGGCCACGCGCACGTCGGCGTACTGCCAGACGATGAAGCCCGAGAGCACGCCGATGAGCACCATGCCCGCGATGTCGAGCCAGGCGGAATGCACCACGGCGATGAGCGCGAACAGGCCGGCGTAGAAAAGGCCGCAGGCCACGATCCAGCGGCGGCGCGCGGCGCCGTCGCGGTCGAAGCGGCCGAACAGCGGCGAGCCGAACAGCGCGATCACCGACACCGCGAGCGCGACGTTGCCGCTTTGCACCAGCGAGTAGCCGTGGCGCTCCATCATCAGCGGACCCAGCCACAGCCCGCGCAGCGAGATGAAGGCCGCATACGTCACCGCACCCAGCACCATGATGCCCAGCGTGTGCGGCATGGCGAACAGCGCGCCGAACTGGCGCACGGCTTCGGGAATCGACTCTTTCTTCTGCGGCACGGCCGACACGGGCTCGTGCACCCAGCGCCAGATCGCGAGCCAGGCCAGCGCAGACGCCAGCGCGAGCACCAGGAAGCCCGCGCGCCACGAATACGCCTGCACCAGCCACGCGAGCGGCGTGCCGGTGGCCAGCATGCCCAGGCCGCCGATGGCCAGCACCAGGCCCGACACGGTGGCGAAACGCGCCGCCGGAAAGTGCCGCGCAATGAACACCGTGCACACAAGGAAGGCCGGCGCGCAGCCGACGCCGATCAGCGCCTGCCCGGCCACCAGCACGAGGTAGTTCGGCGACACGGCCGACAGCAGCGCGCCCGCGATCGCGACCGGGAAGGCCACGAGCACGGTGCGGCGCACGCCGTGCAGGTCGATGCCGATGCCCATGAAAAGCTGCATCGCGCCGAACGCAAAGTGAAAAGCCCCCGAGAAGATCCCGAGGGCTTGAGCCGAAAGGTGGAAGTCCGCTTGCAGCGGGCTCGCCATGATGGCGCCAACGGTGCGAAACGCCTGACTGAGCGCGACCCCGGCGCAGAGCGCGAGGACCATGACCCATGCCGCCTGCGGCGTCAGGGGTTGCGCGGCAGGGCGCTGCGTCGGCGCGACAGCACTCATGCCCCGTGGCACTTCTTGTACTTTTTTCCACTGCCGCAAGGGCACGGATCGTTGCGGCCGGGTTCGGCTTCCTTGCGGATCGTCTCGACCTTCGGGCCCAGGCTCTTCCAGAGCTGGCGCAGGTCGTACACCGCCCAGATCGCGGCGCCGAAGTCGTCCAGGCGCTGCTGGCTCACGCTGGGCGGGCCGTTCTCGTCGTACATCGACAGCGTGGGCTTGGCGGTGTCGTCCTCGGTCAGCGCAACGATGTTGTCGAGCGCGTCGTCGAGCATCTGCGCGGCTTCCTTGTCGCGCGGCGCGGCCCAGTCCTCGGGCCAGTTCTCGACCGCGTACATGAAGCCGAGCGCCCAGACCTGCGCGAACGAGGGAATCTCTTCGGCGGCCATCTCGGCGCGCTCTTCCTCGGGCAGCGAGGCGATGGCGCCGCGGGTGTCGAGCACCTCGGGCTGCCAGCTGCGCTCGTCTTCGAGCGATTCGACCGGGGCGTCGAGGCCTTCCTCGATCTCGCGCCAGCGGCGCTTCCAGTTCCAGACGAACTCCATGTGCTGGGCCGGCACGAAGTGGTCGCCCAGCAGCACGGGCCAGTATTCGGTGGGGTCGATGGGGCGGCGCGTGCAGATCAGCGCGGCCATGAAGCCTTCGCAGAACTCCCACTGGGGAATTTCCTCGTCGTGCTCGCGCATGGCGTCGAGCGCGCTGTCGAGGGCGTCAAAATCGTCGGGTCCCAGGGCTTGCGAGGAGGCGGCCAGGGCGGTGTCAGGGGTATCGGGGGTGTCGGATGTGGTCGTCATGGCAGCAGTCATGGCAGGTTGGGGGCAGCCCTCTATGATGCAGCAGGCTCCAGCCGACATCTGATGACTATGCCCACGATTATTCCGTTTCCCGCACGCTACAGCGCGTTCGCCCTGTGTGTGCTGGGTCTGGTCGCCTGCCTGGCGCTGGTTCTGGCCTCGCCGCACCTGTGGCTCGCGTGGATCGGCGTGGCCGCTTTCGCGGTGCTCACCGGCACCGGCGTGCACGACCTGCGCCAGGCGCGCCACGCCATCCTGCGCAACTACCCGGTCATCGGGCACCTGCGCTTTCTGCTCGAGTTCATCCGCCCCGAGATTCGCCAGTACTTCATCGAGAGCGACGCCGAGGCCGCACCCTTCTCGCGCGCCCAGCGCTCGCTGGTGTACCAGCGCGCCAAGGGCGAGCCCGACAACCGGCCCTTCGGCACGCAGCTGAACGTGTCGGCCGCGGGCTACGAGTGGATCAACCACTCGATGCAGCCCACCAAGCTGGCGAACCACGACTTCCGCATCGTGATCGGCGGCACGCCGCAGCCGGCCGATGCGAACCTGGCGCAGATCTGCACCCAACCGTACAGCGCCAGCGTGTTCAACATCTCGGCGATGAGCTTCGGCGCCCTGTCGGCCAACGCCATCCTCGCGCTCAACCAGGGCGCGCAGATGGGCGGCTTTGCGCACGACACCGGCGAAGGCTCGATCTCGCAGCACCACCGCGTGCACGGCGGCGACCTGATCTGGGAAATCGGCTCGGGCTACTTCGGCTGCCGCAACGACGACGGCACCTTCAACGCCGAGCGCTTCACCGCCAACGCGCGCGACCCGCAGGTGAAGATGATCGAGATCAAGCTCAGCCAGGGCGCCAAGCCCGGCCACGGCGGCGTGCTGCCGGCGGCCAAGGTCACGCCCGAGATCGCGGCGGCGCGCGGCGTGCCGGTGGGCGTGGACTGCGTCTCGCCCTCGTCGCACAGCGCGTTCTCCACGCCGACCGAGATGATGCATTTCGTCGCGAAGCTGCGCGAGCTGTCGGGCGGCAAGCCGACCGGCTTCAAGTTCTGCCTGGGCCACCCGTGGGAATGGTTCGGCATCGTCAAGGCGATGCAGGCCACCGGCATCACGCCCGACTTCATCGTGGTCGACGGTGCCGAGGGCGGCACGGGCGCGGCGCCGGTCGAGTTCAGCGACCACGTCGGTGCGCCGCTGCAGGAAGGCCTGCTGCTCGTGCACAACACGCTGATCGGCGTGAACCTGCGCCACCGCATCAAGATCGGCTGCGCCGCCAAGGTGATCACCGCCTTCGACGTGGCCCGCATGATGGCGCTGGGCGCCGACTGGTGCAACGCGGCGCGCGGTTTCATGATGGCGCTGGGCTGCATCCAGGCCCAGAGCTGCCACACCGGCCACTGCCCCACGGGCGTGACCACGCAGGACCCGGTGCGCCAGCAGGCGCTGGTGGTGCCAACCAAGGCCGACCGGGTCCGCAACTTCCACCGCAGCACGCTGCATGCGCTGCAGGAGCTGGTGCAGGCCGCGGGCCTCGATCACCCGCAGCAGATCACCGCGCACCACATCGTGCGCCGCATCTCCGACACCGAGGTGCGCCTGCTGAGCAACCTGGTGATGCAGGTGCAGCCCGGCGCGCTGCTCGGGCCGCTGGACAACCAGCACACCGTTTTCCGCACCTACTGGCCGCTGGCCAGTGCACAGAGTTTCCAGCCCGTGACGCAGGGCCCGCACGGGCTGCTGGCGCCGGGCTTCGCCATGGCCGCATGAATCCACTGAGACGAGGAGGCGCCGCGACGCGCCTGTACAGCCAACGGGGCGCCGCGTCGGCGCCCGCGCCGCTCGACGACGCCCCGGGCTCGGCGCCCGGCGACTACGCCGAGTTCCTGCGCGTCACGCTGCCCAGGCAGGCCAAGAACGTGGCCAGCCACCGCTTCGGCAGTGAGCGCGTCTGGCTCAAGAAGGCCGGCCCGCGCCACGGCAAGTGGGGCTACCGCGTGATGGCACTGGCCGCGCGGCTGGCCGGTCTCGACGTGATCAAGCCCGTGCCCAACCCGGGCGGCGAAGCCGCCATCGCCACCGAGGCACGTCGCCTGAAGCAATTGGCCGCCGCAGGCCTGCGCGTGCCGATCGTGCTGGCGCAGCAGGCCGACGGGCTGCTGATTTCCGATCTTGGCGAAAGCGGCCGTGCCACCGTGGTGCTGCAGGAGCGCATCGACCAGGCCGCCGCCGCCGGCCCCGCCGCCCTGCTCGCCGTGTGGCGCGAGGGCCTGGCCGCCATCGCCGCCGTGCACCTGTGCGGCCAGCACCTGAGCCAGGCCTTCGACCGCAACCTCGTGCAGTGCCCCGACGGCGTGATCGGCTACATCGATTTCGAGGACGATCCCTCCGAGGTCATGACCCTGGCCGAATGCCAGGCCCGCGACTGGCTGAGCTACCTGCACTCCACGGCCATGATGCTCGAGGCCGCCGCGCCGCAGGCGGCGGGGCAGCACTGGCACGCGGCGCTGGCGGAGGTGGACGAGGAAGTGCGCGAGCGCATCGCGAACGCGGCACGGCGCATGAAGTGGGCGCAGAAGCTGCCGGCCAGCCGGCGCTGGGGACGGGACACGCAGCGCGTGCGGGCCGTCGCGCGCCTGCTGGGGCAGTGGTACGAACTGAACAAGGCCTGAGACGGACCGGCGTGGCCTAGGCCAGCGCCGACCGCACCGCCACCCCGCGCAGCGCCAGCCGCTTCTTCATGGACAGCACCGCCTTGTCCTTGCTGAACAGCTGCGCCCCGTGCGCCACGGACAGGTCGATGAACACCTGGTCGTCCGGATCGCTGCACACGCAGGGCGCGCGCGCCGGCACCTCGGTCACCAGCTGCACGCGCGCATCGAAATCCGCGAGCACCACGGGAATCGTCAGCTCCCGCTGCGCCATGCGCCGGGCGATCAGCGGGTAGCCCAGCACGCGTTCCAGTTCGCTGCGCATCGCGGGCGTGGCCAGCCAGCGCAGCGCGCCGCGCGCGAGGTCGTCGACCAGCGGCGCCCAGGCGGGGTCTTCGAAGACCAGCAGGTCGAGGGCGATGTTGGTGTCGATGACGACGAGGTCGGGGGCTGGCAAGGTCATGGTCGCGTGAAATCTGTCTATCGCCGATGTTGCACCATGCGGCGCCCGGGCTTCTAGCGCGCCGCCGGCCGCCCTGAAGGCATCGCCAGCACCTTCGCTTCGGCAACGAGCCGCGCGTAGGCAAAGTCGGTGAAGGCCTTGATCCGCGCGACCTCCTTCAGGTCGGGATGCGTCAGCACCCAGACCTGCGTGTCGAGCGCCTCCCTCGGCGCCTCGACCTGCACCAGCTCGTCTTCCGCATCGGCCAGCATGCACAGGAGCATGCCCAGGCCCAGGCCGCGCTTCACGAGCTGCGTCATGCCCACGAGGCTGTCGACGCGCGCCGCGATCCGCGCCGGCGGCACCTGCTCGCGCAGCCACTTGGCCTGCAGCAGGTGCGACAGGCCTTCGTCGGGCGCGACCCAGTCGTGCTGGTCTAGCGGGGTCGTCGCCCCGTGCTTCGCGAGGTAGGCCTTCGACGCGTACACCGCCGTCTGCAGGCGCCCGGCCCGGCGCCCGACCAGGTGGTCCGGCGGGGCGTTGGTCGGGCGGATCGCCACGTCGGCCTCGCGCTTGGTCAGGCTCAGGAAGAGGTTGTTCATCACCACCTGCAACTCGATGCCCGGGTGCAGCGCCCGGAAGTCCGCCAGGATCGGCCCGAGCAGCCCGGCCATGAAGGTGTCGGTGCTGGTGATGCGGATGACGCCGGTCAGTCGCAGGTCGAGCCCCATGAGGTGGCGCTGCGCGGCGTCGATCTGCTCGCCCACGCCCTGCAGGCGCTCGCGCAGTGCCTCGCCGGCCAGCGTCATCGCGTAGCCGGCGGGCAGGCGGTCGAACAGGCGCACCGCCATGCGCGCCTCGAGCGCGCCCAGGCGCCGCAGCACGGTGGAATGGTTCACGCCCAGCTGGCGCGCGGCGCCGGAGAGCGAGCCGGCCTGGCCGACGGCCAGGAACACGCGAAAGTCGTCCCAGTCTGTGCCCTGCATTTATGCATACCGCGGATGCGATTTTTTCGAATGGCTTTGCAAACGTGCCGATCCTACAGTCGTCCGCAGGGGGCCGCGATTCTCCCGCCCCGCATCCACACCACACGGAGGTCGAACCACCATGGACGCGTTTTTCATTCCCGCCTCGCTCGTCGCCGGAGGCCTGCTCGCCGTGCAGGCCGGCGCCAACGCCCAGCTCTCCAAGGCCACGGGCAGCCCGTTCACCGCCACGACCTTGCAGCTGTCGGTCGGCACGCTGGCCCTGCTGGCGGTGGCGCTCGCCACGGGCACGCTGACGGCGCTGGCCGGCCTGCCGGGCGTGCCGTGGTGGCACGTGATCGGCGGCACGGCCAGCGCCTTCTACGTGGTCTCGACCATCCTGCTGTTTCCGCGCCTGGGCGCGGTGGTGGCGGTCGGCCTGTTCATCGCGGGGCAGATGCTGGCCTCGTTCGCGCTCGACACCTTCGGCCTGCTCGGCGTGGCCCCCAAGGTGCTGACGCCGGCCATGGCCGGCGGCACGCTGGCGGTGCTGCTCGGGGCCGGGGCCATCGTCGCGGGGCAGGCCGGCAGCCTGCGCCAGGCGCTGGCGGGCAAGGCCGGATGGATCGTGCTCGCGCTGCTGGCCGGCGCGGTGCTGCCGGTGCAGGGCGTGGTCAACGGGCTGCTGCGGCAGGACCTGGGCGCGCCGTTCGCGGTGGGCGCGGTGAGCTTCTTCGTGGCGACGCTGGCGATGGCCCTGGCGCTGCTGCTCGTCACGCTGTTCCGGCGTGCGCCCGCCCCTGCGGCGGTCGCACCGCAGGGCTCGGCGCTGCGCGGCATGCCGTGGTGGGGCTGGCTCGGCGGTCTTGCGGGCGCGGCCTATGTGACGACGGTGTTCACGGCGATCCCGGCCATCGGCGCCGCGGCCGCGGTCGGGCTGACGGTGGCGGGGCAGCAGGTGGCGTCGGTGTTCGTCGACCGCTACGGCTGGTTCCGGCTGCCGCAGCGCCCGGTGTCGGGCCTGCGCATGGCCGGCGTGGCCGTGCTGCTGCTCGGCGTGGCCATCATCAAGCTGCTGTGAAAGGAGCGAACGCCATGGCCTGGTTTCTTCTGCTTGCCGCCGGACTGGTGGAGATCGTGATGGCCCTCGCGCTGAAGGCCGCGGCGGGCTGGGAGCGCCCCGGCGCCGGTGCGCTGGGCCTGGGCGCGGCGCTGGCGAGCATCGTGCTGCTCACCGCCGCGATGAAGACGCTGCCGGTCGGGACCGCCTACGCGATCTGGACCGGCATCGGCGCCATCGGCGTCACGCTGATCGGCATCTTCTTTTTCCAGGAGAGCGCGGCGCCGCTGCGGCTGGTGTGCATCGCGCTGATCTTCCTGGGCATTGCAGGCCTGAAGCTGCAGAGCTGATTCAGGTGGGGGCGTCTTGCGGCGCAGCGCGGTTCGAGCCCCGCACCATGTCGAAGCGGAACAGCCGGCATTCGATGGGGCCGTTCCACATCGGCACGCGGCGCGACTCTTTCAGGCGCATCTGCTTGGGCAGCTTCAGGTCGGGCGTGAGCACCCAGGCGGTCCAGCCCGCGTAGTTCTTCTTCCAGTGGGTGGCGAGCTGCGGAAAGAAGTCGCCGCCGTCGCCGCCTTCACCGTCACCCGGGGTCTGGGCGGCCTCGCGGGCGCCGAAGCGCGCCACGCCGCCGACCTCGATGCGCTCGCCGTACGGCGGGTTGAGCATGATCACGCCGCCCTCGGCCGGCGGCATGCGCTGCAGGGCGTCGCCGCCGCGGAACTCGATGGCGCCCGCCACGCCCGCGCGTTCGGCGTTGCGCTCGGCGAAGTCGACCATGCGGTGCGACACGTCGGAGCCGAAGACGGCGATGGCGCTCGCATGCTGCGCGTTGGCGGCTTCATTCTTGATGGCCGCCCAGACGTGCGCCTGGAACGGCAGCAGCTTCTCGAAGCCGAAGCGCCGCAGCGAGCCCGCCGCGATGCCGCTGGCGATCTGCGCGGCCTCGATGGCGATGGTGCCGCTGCCGCAGCAGGGGTCGTACAGCGGGGCCTTGGCAACCTCGCCGGTCTCGGGGTTCCACCAGCCGCTGGCGGCCAGCATGGCGGCGGCCAGGGTTTCCTTCAGCGGGGCGTCGCCCTTGTCCTGGCGCCAGCCGCGCTTGAACAGCGGCTCGCCCGAGGTGTCGATGTACAGCGTGCAGCTGTCGGTGGTCAGGTGCGCAAAGATGCGGCAGTCGGGCCACTGGGTCTCGATGCTCGGGCGCACGCCATTGGCCTTGGCGCGGAAGCGGTCGGCCACGGCGTCCTTGATGCGCAGGGTGGCGAAGTTCAGGCTCTGCAGCGGGCTGTGCTGGGCCGTGGTCTCGATCTTGAAGGTCTGCTTGGGCGTGAACCAGATCTCCCAGGCCACGCCGTTGGCGATGGCGTACAGGTCGTTCTCGTTGCGGTAGGGCCCGTGGGCCAGTTCGACCAGCACGCGCTGCGCGAGCCGGCTGTGCAGGTTGAGCTTGAGGCCATCGCGCCAGTCGGCGCGCACGCGCACGCCGCCGCGCAGGGTGAGCAGGTCCTGCCCGGCACGGCCGGTCAGGGCATGCACCTCCTGGGCAAGGAATTCCTCGACGCCGGCGGCGCAAGGCAGGAAAAATGAGAGATCGTTCACGGAAAGTCGGCCATCGGGAAGCCCGCTAAGGGCCCCCATTGTCGCCGGGGCTGGGGCCTTCTCTATATAGTCGATTTGCCCATGACGCCCACCCCCGCCTCCGCGGCCCCCCCGGCAGACGCCCGCGACGGCGACCACCGCTTCGCGATCCAGTGCGAAGTGCTGCGGTTGTCGATCCGCCCGCTCGGGCCGGTGCTGCTGGTGCAGTACCTGCTCAACTGCGGCGTGGCGGCGCTCTTCGCCTGGCAGTTCTCGCCGGTGCGCGCGCTGGTGTGGCTGGCGCTGGTCACCGGGGTCACGGTGATGCGCGGCTTCTTTGCGCAGTGCCTGCCCGAGCCCTTCACCCCCGCCACCCTGCGCGCCGCGCAGCGCCAGCACACGCTGCGCACGGCCATCTGGGAGCTGGCGCACGGCCTGGCGGGCGTGCTGCTGTTCAACCCCGAGCGGCCCGACCTGCAGCTGCTGCTGGGCCTGATCCTCATGGGCATGACGCTGTCGTCGGCGTTCTCGGTGTCGTTCTACACGCCGGCCACGCAGCTGGCCATCACGCTGCTGCTGGCGCCGGTGATCGTCACGGGCCTGTGGCTCGGGGCGCCGGTGATGATGGCGGTCGCGGTGATCGGCATCGGCCTGACCGCGATGATGTGGAAGCTGGTGGCCGACCATTCGCGCCAGCTCGAGGAGAACATCGGCCTGCGCCTGAACGAGCGCACGCTGCGCGAACAGGCGCTGGCCGGCCTGCGCGCCTCCGAGCAGGCGCAGGCCGAGCGGCTGCGCTTCTTCTCGGCGGCCAACCACGACCTGCGCCAGCCGGTGATGGCCATCGGGCTGCAGGCCGAGGTGCTGCGCCAGCAGCTGCAGCACGGCACCGACAGCGCGGCGGTGCAGCACACGGTGGCCTCGCTCTCGCGCGCGCAGCAGGCGCTCGAGGGCCTGACCAACCAGCTGCTCGAAATCGGCCGCATCGAGGCCGCGGTCGATCCGCTGCGCCCGGCGGCGGTGGCGCTGGCGCCGCTGCTGAACGAGCTGGCGCGCCAGGCCGGCGAAGGCCGCGTCGCGGTGCGCTGCCCGGCCGATGCGGTGGCCTGGACCGACGCGGTGGCGCTGCGCCGCGTGCTCTCCAACCTGCTGGACAACGCCCTCAAGTTCACGCCGCGCGGGCGCGTGCTGCTGGCCGTGCGGGCACGCCGCCGGCTCGGCACGGACACCGGGCGCGCGTGGCGCGTCGAGGTGCGCGACAGCGGCATCGGCATCGCGGCCGAATCGCAGACGCGGGTGTTCGACGACTTCGAGCAGGTCGGCAACGTGGAGCGCAACCTGCAGCACGGCCACGGCCTGGGGCTGGCGATCGTGCGGCGGCTGGCGGGGCAGCTGGGCATCGAGGTCGCGCTGCGCTCGGCGCCGGGCAAGGGCTCGGTCTTCAGCTTCGAGCTGCCGGCGGCCCGCCCCGGTGCGGCGGCGGTGCCAGCGCCCGCGCCCTCCGTGGCGCTGGACGAGCCCGACGCCGACACCGTGCTGCGCCCCGGCCTCGCGGTGCTGGTGGTCGAGGACAACATCGTGGTGGCCGACAGCCTCTCGGCGCTGCTGCGGCACTGGCACGTGGCGCCGCGCATCTACGCCAGTGCCGCCGAGGCGCTCGCGCTGGCCGACCTGGACGCGCTCGACGCGGCGCTGTGCGACATCCGCCTGCCCGGCGCGTTCAACGGCATCGCGCTGGCCGAGCGGCTGGCGCAGCGCAAGCCCGCACTGACGATCGCGCTGATCTCGGCCGACATCACCGAGGCCACGCAGCAGCTGGCCGCCGCGCGCGGCTGGCATGCGCTGCGCAAGCCGGTGCAGCCGGATGCGCTGCGGCGCGTGCTGCTGCGGGCGCAGCAGCAGCAACAACCGCCGTCGTCGACGTAGCGCGGCGCGGGCCGGTCCCGCTGCGGTGTCATCGCTTCCGAGCTATGCTCCGCGCACAGGCCGCCGCCGCCCCTGCCCCGATGCCCGTCGAACCCCTTCCCGCTCCTTCCGTTGGCGCCGCCGCCCTGCGCGAGCCGCGCTACGGGCGGGTCGCGATGCTGCTGCACTGGCTGCTCGCGGCGATGATCGTCGGCTCGCTCGGCGTCGGGCTCTACATGACGGGCCTGCCCTTCTCGCCGCAGCGCCTGAAGCTCTACAGCTGGCACAAGTGGGCCGGCATCACCATCCTCCTGCTGTCGGCGCTGCGGCTGCTGTGGCGCCTCACGCACCGCCCGCCGCCGCTGTCGGCGCGGGTGCTGGCGGCCATGCCGGCCTGGCAGCGGGCCGCCCACCGCATCAGCCATGCGCTGATGTACCTGCTGTTCTTCGCGGTCCCGCTGTTCGGCTGGGCCTACAGCTCGGGCATGGGCGTGCCGGTCGTGTGGTTCGGCCTGCTGCCGCTGCCCGACCTGGTGGCGGTCGACAAGGACTTCGCCGAAGCCGTGCTCAAGCCGCTGCACCAGCGCAGCGCCTTTCTGCTGGCCGGCGTCACGCTGCTGCACGTGGCGGCGGCGCTCAAGCACCACTGGATCGACCACGACGGTCTGTTGCAACGCATGTGGCCCGCGCCACGCAAGGAATCCGCCGGATGACGACCCGTCTTTTGTGGGGCACCGCCGCCCTCCTCGGCCTCGCGCTGCACGCCGCGGCCGAGCCCATGCCGGCCACCACTGCCAAACTGGTGCCCGAGAAGAGCCAGATCGCCTTCGTCAGCAAGCAGATGGGCGTGCCGGTGGAAGGCAGCTTCAAGCGCTTCGACGCACAGGTCGCCTTCGACCCGAAGAAGCCCGAGGGCGGCTCGGTCGTGCTGCAGATCGACACCGCCAGCGCCGGTTTCGGCGTGCCCATGAGCGATGCCGAGCTGCCCAAGCCGACCTGGTTCGACACCGCGCATTTCCCGCAGGCCAGCTTCCGCTCGAGCGCCATCAAGGCGCTGGGCGAGGGCCGTTTCGAGATGGCCGGCAAGCTCACCATCAAGGGCGTCAGCAAGTACGTGACGGTGCCCGTGAGCATCGTGTCGTCGGGCGGCGCGTATTCGGTCGCCACGGGCACCCTCACGATCCAGCGGCTCGACTACAAGGTGGGCGACGGCGAATGGACCGACACCTCGGTGGTCGGCAACGAGGTGCAGGTGCGCTTCAAGCTGACGCTCGCGGGCCTCGGGCCGCTGTGACGACGATTTCATTTCCCATGCATCCTTCTTCCCTTGCCATGAACAAGCTCTTCTTCGCCGCGGCCCTGTGCGCGGGCGCGGCCCTGCCGCTGGCCGCCACGGCCCAGGAATACACCGCGCCGCCGCTGGCCGCCAAGCCCGCGGGCGGGCCGGTCAAGAACGCCAGCTACGTGATCGACCCGACCCACACCTTCGTCATGTACGAGATGGGCCACTACGGCACCACCACCAACCGCGGCCGCTTCAGCACCAAGGACGGCTCGGTGCAGATCGACGGCACCGGCGCCAGCGGCAAGGTCGACATCACGATGGACATCAGCTCCATCAACACCGGCGTCGACCTGCTCAACCGCCACGTGCAGAGCAAGGACTTCTTCAACGTGGCCGAATTCCCCACCGGCCGCTTCGTGGCCGAGCGCATCGACTTCAGCGGCGACAAGGTGACCGACGTGCCCGGCACGCTCACGCTCATGGGTCAGACCAAGCCGGTGACGCTGAAGGCCGTGCGCTTCAACTGCTACCTGAACCCGCTGATCAACCGCCAGGTCTGCGGCGGCGACTTCGAGGCCACCGTGCAGCGCAGCGACTGGGGCATCACCTGGGGCCTGAACTTCGGCTTCGAGAACAAGGTGAAGCTGCTGGTGCAGGTCGAAGCCGTGAACGTGCAATGAACCCATCCCCCACCGGAGCCACCCCATGACCGACGCCCACCTCCTGTCCCTGCTCGGCATTGCCGGCGCCATGGCCGTGGGCGCGATGAGCCCGGGCCCGAGCTTCGTGATGGTGGCGCGCACGGCCGTGGCCTCGCGCAGCGACGGGCTGGCGGCGGCCCTGGGCATGGGCGCCGGCGGGCTGGCGTTCTCCATCGCGGCGCTGGCCGGGCTGCAGGCAGCGTTCCTCGCGGTGCCGGCGCTGTACCTCGCGATCAAGGCCTTCGGCGGCGCCTATCTGATCTACCTGGGCTTTCGCATCTGGCGCGGCGCGCGGCAGCCGCTCGCGATCACGCCCGACACGGACGCCTCGCCCCGCAGCCAAGGCCGCAGCGGACGCACCTTCCTGCTCGGCCTGGCCACGCAGATCAGCAACCCGAAGACGGCGGTGGTGTACGCGAGCATCTTCGCGGCCTTCCTGCCGCGCGAGGTGCCGCTGGTGCTGGCGCTCGCCGTGCCGGCCGTGATCTTCTGCATCGAGACGGGCTGGTACGCGATCGTCGCGCTGGCACTGTCCTCGGCCGCGCCGCGCGCGGCCTACCTGCGCTACAAGACCTGGATCGACCGCGCCGCCGGCGGCGTGATGGGCCTGCTGGGCCTGCGGCTGGTGTGGTCGGCCGTGCGCGGCACCTAGCCAACCAAGCCGCTACAGCAGGCTCTCGGGCGTGAGCGGCGCCAGCAGTTCGAGCATGGTGCGGTCCCAGAAGCCCGAGTCGGGCTCTTCGTGCAGCACGGTGGTCTTGCCGCCTTCCTCGCTGACCCACTCGATGCGCCGCGAGCCGGTGGCGCCCGCATCGGCGCCTTCGGCAAAGCGCAGCCGGTAGGCGCCCTGCTGCTTGAGCACGTCGAGCAGCTTCAGGGTCTGCTGCGCCATCTCGGGGCTGCGGATGAACAGGCCGATCTCGGTGTTGTGGATTTCGGAGCGCGGATCGAAATTCATCGAGCCGACGAACAGGATGCGCTGGTCGATCACCGCCGACTTGGCGTGCAGCCGGCCCACCGACGTGCCGAACAGGCCGAGGCGCACGCTGCGCCGCGTGCGCGCGGAACTCAGCTCGTGCAGCTCGGCGCCCAGCGCCAGCATGTCGGCGCGGTAGCGGCGGTAGGCGGTGTGGACCAGCGGTTCGTCGGTGGCGGCGAGCGAGTTGGTGACCACGCTGATCTTCACGTTGCGCCCGCGGATCTCGCGCATCACCTCCAGCCCCGACGCGCCCGGGATCAGGTAGGGCGAGACCAGCATCACATCGCTCCGCGCGCGGCGCATCTGCTCGACCACGTTGTAGCGCACGCTGTCCACGTCGAGCAGCGGCACGCCGCCATACGACGCGGTCTTGCCGATCACGCGGTCGGGTGAATCGGCATAAGCCTCGGCGGTGGTCCAGATCAGGCCGAGCTTGCCGGCGTCGAGGTCGTCGGCCACGGGGCTGTAGCCGAGCAGGTCGTTGGGCGCAGGCCTGGGCGGCGGCGGCGTGGTGTCGGGGCCGGTGGCGGCGTCGAAACGGCGCTGCAGCTCTTCGCGCGGCAGGTCGGTGTGCACGACCGCGCCGATCGGGCGCACGTGCGGGCTGTTCCAGTACTGGTCGAACAGCACGCCCAGGCGCGGGATCAGCGCGCCCGTGACGAAGGTGTCGAGGTCGATGAAGTTCGGGCCGGTGGTGCGGCGGAAGTACTGGTTGCCGATGTTGCGCCCGCCCGCCACCGCCATCGCGCCGTCGGCGATGAAGAGCTTGTTGTGCATGCGGCGGTTGACGCGGCTGAAGTCGAACAGCGACGCGGTGAAGCGCTTGAGCAGGCTGCCGCGCCCGGCCGGGAACGGGTTGAACAGGCGCAGCTCCACGTTCGGCGTGGCGGCCAGGCCGAGCAGCAGCTCGTCTTCGCCCGAGGTGTACAGGTCGTCCATCAACAGGCGCACGCGCACGCCGCGCTGGGCCGCATCGCGCAGGGTGCGCAGCAGGTAGCGGCCGGTCTCGTCGTTCTCGATCTGGTAGTACTGCACGTCGAGCGTGCGCTGCGCGCGGCGCGCCAGCTGCAGCCGCGTGTCGAAGGCGAAATCGCCGCCGGGCATCAGGCGAAAGCCGCTGAGGTCGGGGTCGGGCTGCGAGGCCAGCGCGATCTTGCCGAGCGCGGTGTCGGCCGAGACGGCGATGGCCTTGGTGGGCGGGCGCGGTGCCTCGTCGGGCAAGGTGGCACAGCCGGCGAACAGCGATGCAGCCACGAGGGCGAAGACCCAATGCCCCCAGCGCGACAGCAGGCGACGGGTCATCGTGGGCTTTCTACAGGGCTTTGCGCAGGTTGGCCGGTGCGATGCGCAAGGCCTCGCGGTACTTGGCGACGGTGCGGCGCGCGCACTCGATGCCCTGCTCTTTCAGCATCTCGGAAATCTGGCTGTCGGACAGCGGCTTCTTGATGCTTTCCGAACTCACGAACTGCTTGATCAGCGCGCGCACCGCGGTGCTCGACGCGTTGCCGCCGGTCTCGGTGCCCAGCGCCGAGCCGAAGAAGTACTTGAGCTCGACCGTGCCGAAGGGCGTGGCCATGTACTTGGCGGTGGTCACGCGCGAGATGGTCGACTCGTGCAGGCCCAGCTCGTCGGCGATCTCGCGCAGCACCAGCGGGCGCATGGCCAGCTCGCCGTGCACGAAGTAGCTCTTCTGGCGCTCGACGATGGCGTTGCTCACGCGCAGGATGGTGTCGAAGCGCTGCTGGATGTTCTTGATGAACCAGCGCGCCTCCTGCAGCCGCTGCGACAGCGCCTGGCTGCCCTCGCCCTTGTGCGACTTGAGCGCCCCGGCGTAGATGTCGTGCACGCGCAGGCGCGGCATGACCTCGGGGTTCAGCATGACGCGGAACTTCACGTTCGTGCCGCGCCCGGTCTTGGTCACGATCACGTCGGGAATGACGATGTTGCGCTCGACGTCGACAAAGCGGCGCCCTGGCTTGGGTTCGAGCCGCGCAATGACTTGCAGCGCCGAGCGCACCAGCTCTTCGTTGGTGCGCGTGAGCGTGGCCAGGCGCTTGAAGTCGCGCCGCGCGAGCAGCTCCATCGGCTGCTTGCAGATCGCGATGGCGGTCTTGCGGATGAGCGCTTCGGCCTCGGTCTCGTCTTCGCTGGCGAGCGCCTTCAGCTGGATGCTCAGGCATTCGCCCAGGTCGCGCGCACCGACGCCGACCGGCTCCAGGCTCTGCAGCAGGCCCAGCGCCACCTGGAAGTGGTGCACGAGGTCGTCGAACTGGTCGTTGTCGTCGCCCGCCAGGCCCGAGGCCAGCGCGGGCAGCGAGTCTTCGAGGTAGCCGTCGTCGTTGAGCGACTCGATCAGGAAGCGCAGCGCGGCGCAGTCGTTTTCATTGAGCCGCAGGCTCAGCGCCTGGCGGTGCAGGAAGGACTGCAGCGACTCCTGGCTGCGCGCGAGCTCGGTGGCGTCGGCACGCTCGTCGTCGCCCAGGTTGTTCTGGCGTGCGGGTGCATCGCTGCCCCACTCGCTGTCGTCGGGCGCCATGTCGACGGTGCCGTCGCCTTCCCAGTCGGGCTCGCGCTCGGCGATCTCGGCGGCGGGGCCGTCGGTGTCGGGGGTCGAGGAGGTGGTGTCGCTGGACGTGGAGGACGTGCTGGCGGCGGACGGCGTGAACTCGGCCTCGCCCTCGCCCGCGTCGTCGCGCGGCACCGGCGCATCGGCCGTGTCCAGCCCGAATTCCTCGCGCGCCGCTTCTTCCGCGGTGCGTTCGAGGAACGGGTTCTCGTCCAGCATCTGCTCGACCTCCTGGCTCAACTCGAGCGTGGAGAGCTGGAGCAGGCGAATGGACTGCTGCAGCTGTGGCGTCAGCGCCAGATGCTGCGAGACGCGAAGGGACAGCCCTTGCTTCATGGAGACCCGACCCTCCCTTACATGCGGAAGTGCTCGCCCAGGTACACCCTGCGTACCTCGGCGTTGTCGACGATCTCCGAGGGTGTGCCTTGTGCCAGCACGTGCCCGTCGCTGATGATGAACGCGTGATCGCAGATGCCCAGCGTCTCACGCACGTTGTGGTCGGTGATGAGCACGCCGATGCCGCGCTCTTTCAGGAAACTGATGATCCGCTGGATCTCGATCACCGCGATCGGGTCGATGCCGGCGAAGGGCTCGTCCAGCAGGATGAAGCGCGGCTGCGTGGCCAGTGCGCGTGCAATTTCAACGCGGCGGCGCTCGCCGCCCGACAGCGCGAGCGCGGGCGAATCGCGCAGGTGGTCCACGCGCAGGTCGGCCAGCAGGTCGGCCAGTCGCTCTTCGGTGTGCTGCTTGGTCAGCGGCATCATGCGGCCGTTGGCGTCGGGCTCGCGCTGCAGCTCGAGCACGGCACGCACGTTTTCCTCGACCGTGAGCTTGCGGAAGATCGAGGCTTCCTGCGGCAGGTAGCTCAGGCCCATGCGCGCGCGGCGGTGAATGGGCATGTGGGCGATGGGCTCGCCGTCGATGGTGATCTCGCCGGCGTCGGCGCGCACCAGCCCGACGATCATGTAGAACGAGGTGGTCTTGCCCGCGCCGTTGGGGCCGAGCAGTCCGACGACCTCGCCCTTTTGCACATCGAGCGAGACGTCTTTCACGACCGTGCGGCTGCCGTAGCTCTTCTTGAGGCCGCGCGCCACGAGGCGGCTGCCCGGAATGCCGTCGGCGGCCTGGGTTCCTGCGGTTTCGATCACTTGCGCCCTTCCCCTTCGGTGCCGCCCAGCGTGGTGCTCGGGCGCAGCCCGGCGCCGGGCGCGGGGGTGGGTGCCGGGGCCGCGGGCTTCTTGCCGCCGGCTGCCGGTGCGGAGCCGGGGGCCGCCGGGGCCGCGGCGGCCTTCGGCGTGAGGATGGCCTTGACGCGGCCACCGCCGCCCGCCGAGACGCCGGCGTTCGGCGGCACGAGGGAACCGTTGACGGTGTAGGTGTCGTTGCTCTGGTCGTAGACGATCAGGGCGCCGCTGCTCTCGTCGTTGGCCGTGGCGCCGATCAGCCGGCGCATGACGGCGCGGCGGATGAACTTGACGTTGTCGGCGCGGCTGTCGTACTCGATGACTTCCGACTCACCCTCGATCCACTCGTCGCCGGCGTTGCGCTTCTGCTTGTAATAGGCCAGCTTGCCGGGCGCCGCCGTGACCACGCCGTACTGGTAGCCCTCGGCGTCCTGGCGCACGTCCAGCCGCGCGCCGCGGATGATGATCGTGCCCTTCGTGACCAGCACGTTGCCGGTGAACACGCTGGTCTGTTTCAGGTCGTCGTAGCGCATCGAGTCGGACTCGATGTTCATCGGCTTGGTGCGGTCGGCGGTCTCGGCCAGGGCGCCCGAGGCGGCACCGGCCAGCAACAGCGCACCGAAAGCCAGGCGGCCGAGGCGACGAAGGGTGGGGAATGTGGGGATGGAGGGCAATGTCATAAAGGCACGAAACTTGCTCTGAAACATTGTATGCGTGGGATGGCAATTGCCCACCGCCGCCAATGAAAAAGCCCGCCGAAGCGGGCCTTGCATTCGACCGAAGAACCAGGTCGTCGGGTCGGTCAGCCCTTCTTGGCTTCGCCGATGAGGAAGGTCGCGACCTGCAGCACCTTGGACATGCTGCCGGCGGTTTCGCCGTCGACATACCAGCGGCCCGCCACGGCCAGGGCCGGCACGCCGGCGACCTTGTAGGCCTCGGTCTGCTGCGCCGCGCGGCGGGCCTTGCTGGCCACGCCGAAGGACGCAAAGGTTTCCTTGAACTTGGCGCCGTCGAGGCCGGCACGCTCGGCCCAGGCCTGGATGTTGGCGTCGCCGTTCAGGTTCTGGCGCTGCGCGTGGATCGCGGCAAACACCTTCGGGTGGTACTCGTCCAGCTTGCCCATCGCTTCGAGCGTGAAGTACAGGCGCTGCTTGGCTTCGACGTCGTTGCCCACGAAGGGCACCGGGATGCGGCGGAAGGCCACTTCCTTCGGGGCTGCCTTGACCCAGGCTTCGAGCGAGGGCTCGAAGTCGTTGCAATGCGGGCAGTTGTACGAGAAGAACTCGACCACCTCGACCTTGCCGGCGGGTGCATCGACGGGCACGCGCTTGTCGAGCACGAGGAAATCGGTGCCGGCCTTGGGGGCGCGCTGGGCGTGTGCCGGAACGGCAGCCAGCGAAAGCAGCCCGATCGAAGTGGCGGCCAGCGAAAAGTCACGACGTTTCATGGAAAAGGTTCTCCTGTGGGTACCGCAGTACAGAGCCGGCGCGCCGCCGGGAGTTCCCCGTGGACGGCGCGACCGAGGCGCTGGAATTGACAAACGAGTGCGGCAGATGCCGCGCGGGCGAGAGCTTAAAGGCTGTTCAAGAAAGGCGTCGGTCAGCGCTGCACGCGCACCAGCGCCGATTCGAGACCGCCGCCGTCGAGCCGTTCCTTGAGCCGGTCGGCGTCGTCCTTCTTGTTGAACGGGCCCGCGCGCACGCGGTAGACCGTGCGACCGGCCTGCTCGCGCTCGGTGACCTTGGCCTCGACGCCCATGAGCGACAGCTTGGCGCGTTGCGCCTCGGCGTCGTCGGTGGTGCGGAAGGCGCCGGCCTGCACGAAGTACATGAAGGGGTCGGCACCCGACGACGACGGCGCGGCGGCCGTGTGGCTCGGCGCGGCGGACGCGGTGGTCGTGCTGCCGCCCGCGCGGGCGCGGGCGAGGTCGCCCAGCGGATCGTTCGACGGCGGCAGGGCGTTGGCTTCGGCCGGCACCGGCGCGGGGCGCGCCGGCTTGGGCGCTACCACGACGGGGGCCGGGGCGGTGACCGGCGCGGTGGCGACGGGCGGCGTGCCGGGGGCCACGGTGGCGGGCGCGCCGGTGATCGGGTTCACCGGGCCGGTGGCCGTGGCGGCCGGCGGCGTGGCGGCCGGCTTGGGCGCGCCGGCCTTGCCGGCCAGCGGCGCGTTCGGGTCCCAGTCGCGGTTCTTGCGGGCTTCGGCTTCGTCCTGCTCGGCACCGCCGCGTTGCGTCTTGTTGACGAACGGGATCGGCACCTTGGTGACGTAGACCGCGATGCCCAGGGCGACGCCCAGACCGAGCACCAGGCCGATGATCAGCCCGATGACGATGTTGCCGCGTTGTCTGCTTGTCTTCTTCATGTTCAGAGGGTGATTCACATCTTGCTCGGCGCACTGACGCCGAGGATCGCGAGGCCATTGTGCAGCACCTGCGCGCAAGCGGCGACGAGTGCCAGGCGCGCTTTCTTCAACGTTTCGTCGTCGACCAGCACACGCTCGGCGTCATAGTAGCTGTGCAGATTGGCGGCCAACTCGCGCAGGTAGAAAGTTACGTCGTGGGGCGCGAAATCCTTGGCAGCGGCCGTCAACATGCCCGGGTACTTGGCCAGTTGCAGCATCAGCGTCTGCGCTTGCGGGGCCTCCAGCGAGGACAGGTCCACCGTGCTCAGAGATGCCACGTCGCCGGCCCAGTCGCGCAGCATCTTGCAGATGCGCGCGTGCGCCATCTGCACGTAGTAGACCGGGTTGTCGTTGTTTTGCGCCAACGCCAGATCGATGTCGAAAAGGAACTCGGTATCGGGCTTGCGGCTGAGCAGGAAGAAGCGCACGGCATCGGTGCTGGTCCACTCGATCAGGTCGCGCAGCGTGACGTAGCTGCCGGCGCGCTTGCTGATCTTGACCTCTTCGCCGCCCTTCATGACGCGCACCATGGTGTGCAGCACGTAGTCGGGGTAGCCCTCGGGAATGCCTTCGCCCGCGGCCTGCAGGCCGGCGCGCACGCGCGCGATGGTGCCGTGGTGGTCGGTGCCCTGGATGTTCACGACCTTGTGGAAACCGCGCTCCCACTTGGCGATGTGGTACGCGACGTCGGGCACGAAGTAGGTGTACGTGCCGTCCTGCTTCTTCATCACGCGGTCTTTGTCGTCGCCGTAGTCGGTCGACTTCAGCCACAGCGCGCCGTCCTGCTCGTAGGTCTTGCCGGCGGCCACGAGCTCGGCCACGGCGGCCTCGACGCGCCCGCTCGTGTAGAGGCTGGACTCGAGGTAGTAGTTGTCGAAGCGCACGCGGAAGGCCTGCAGATCGAGGTCCTGCTCGCGGCGCAGGTAGGCCACGGCGAATTCGCGGATGCTGTCCAGGTCGTCGATGTCACCGCTGGCGGTGTACTCGCGGTCGTCCGACTTGACGGTCTTCTTGGCCTTGAAGTCCTCGGCGATGTCGGCGATGTAGTCGCCGTTGTAGGCCGGGGCCTTTTCGCCGCTGGGCCACTCGGGGTCGCCGGGCTTGAAGCCCTTGGCGCGCAGCTGCGTGCTGTTGGCCAGCGTCTGGATCTGCACGCCGGCGTCGTTGTAATAGAACTCGCGCCACACGCTCTGACCCTGCGAGGCCTGCAGGTTGCAGATGGCGTCGCCCAGCGCAGCCTGGCGGCCGTGGCCGACGTGCAGCGGACCGGTCGGGTTGGCCGACACGAACTCGACCAGCACCTTTTCGCCGGTGGCGGGCTGCTGGCCGAAGCTTTCGCCGGCGGCCAGCACCTCGCGCACGATCTGCTGCTTGGCGGCGGCCTTCAGGCGGATGTTGAGGAAGCCGGGGCCGGCGATCTCGATGGCCTCGACCCATTGGCCGAAAGCAGGGGTGGCGAGCAGCGCAGCGCTCAGTTCCTCGGCCAGTTCGCGAGGCTTGCGCCCCAGCGGCTTGGCGAGCTGCATGGCGGCGGTGCTGGCGAAATCGCCGTGCGCCGCCACCTTGGGCGACTCGAACGCGGCTTTGGCGCCGGCGCCGGGAGAGAGGGTTTCGAGCGTGTTCGCGAGCGCCGCGAGCAGCTCCTGTTTGACCAATAGCATCTGTGAATTTTACCGGGGGCAAACCCGGACCCAGTTAACGATCGTCATCCGATGGGCGATGTCGCCCGTTAGGATGGTCGGCCCCGAGGCGGGGCGTCTGTCACAACCCAACCTTGCAAGGACATATCCACCATGAAGAAGCTCCTTTCCCTGGTCGCCTCCACCGTCGCGCTCGGCGCCTGCCTGTCGTTCAGCGCCTACGCGCAGGACAAGGCACCCGCACCGGTCGTGGCCCCCGCCGCCGCAGCCGCACCTGCGGCAGCCCCTGCCGCCGCGGCCGCACCCGCCGGTGGCGCCAGCTGCGATGCCAAGGCCATCGACAAGAACGGCAAGCCGCTGGCTGGTGCCGCCAAGAACAGCTTCATGAAGAAGTGCACCAAGGCCGCCGCCGCACCCGCCTGCGCCGCCAAGGCGGTCGACAAGAACGGCAAGGCCCTGGCCGGTGCCGCCAAGAACAGCTTCATGAAGAAGTGCGAAGCCGACGCGGCCAAGGCCTGATCCGGCGCGGCGCCGTCTGGCGCTGACATTTGTTACTCCCGAAGGGCCCGCTCACGCGGGCCTTTTCTTTTTGTCTCTGTTTTGATTACTTGCCGAAGCCGCGCGCCAGGAACACCGCCACCAGCGGGATCAGCGCGATCAGGTGCGCCTGGATCATCACCAGCTTGCGCGTCTTCAGGATGTCGGCCTCTGCCGGCAGCTTGCCCGTGGCGCGCAGCGTCTTGCGCCAGCGGAAGTAGGTCAACGTCGGGAAGATCGACAGCACGCCCACGATGATGAACAGCGTGAGCTTCACGTGCAGCAGCGGGTTGGTCCAGTACCAGGCCGTGCCCTTCACGCCCCACCAAGTGCGCGCGATGCCGGTGGCCAGCACCGCGATGGCGGCGATGCCGTAGACCATGTCGACCTTGGCCAGCCGCTCGACCACGGCGGCATTGAGCCATTGCACGCGGCACAGCGCGGCTTCACTGGAGATGAACACGACCATCGTGAGGATGGCCAACAGATGCAGGTAGGCGAGGATGGCTTCGAGGGTCATCGGAAACTTTCTTCATCGGGGTTGCAAGCAAATGCAAAAAGCATTGTGCCGCCCGGTCACGATTTCAGGACCGCCCGCCCCAGAATTCCGGCTGCCCGTACTGCGCTTTGAGGAAATCAAGCCACAGTCGCACGCGCAGCGGCAGGTGCTTGGTGCCTGTGAACACCGCATAGATGCCGTTGGGCGGCGCGGCGAAGTCGTCGAGCAGGGGCACGAGCAGGCCGGCGTCGATCTCGGCCTCGACCTCCCAGGTGCTGCGCCAGGCGATGCCGTGGCCCGCCAGGCACCAGTCGTGCAGCACCTGGCCGTCGGAACAATCGAGCGGGCCGCTGGGGCGCAGGTGGATGAGCTCCTGCACGCCCTCCTCGCTGGTAATGCGAAAGGCCCAGCCGCGCGTCTGCGAGGCGTCGCTCGACAGCGTGAGACAGGCAAAGCGCGACAGCTCGCCGGGGTGCTTGGGCGCGCCGTGGCGGCGCAGGAACTCGGGCGTGGCGACGCAGCGGCGGCGGTTGTCGGCCAGGCGCACGCTCACCAGCGACGAGTCGGGCAGGTCGCCCACGCGCACGGCGCAGTCGAAGCTCTCGCCCGTGACGTCGACCACGCGGTCACTGAGGTTCAGCGAGATCGTCACCTCGGGATGCAGCGCATGAAAGCGCGGCACCAGCGGCGCGACGTGGCGGCGGCCGAAGCCGGCCGGCGCGGTCACGCGCAGGTGGCCGCTGGCCTTCACGCCGCCGGCGCTCACGCTGGCCTCGGCGTTCGCGAACTCGGTCAGCAGGCGCTGGCAGTCTTCGAGAAAGGCGCTGCCTTCGTGCGTGAGCGCGATGCGCCGCGTGGTGCGCACCAGCAGCTTGACGCCCAGGCGCTCTTCGAGCGCATCGATGCGACGGCCCATGATCGCGGGCGCCACGCCTTCCGCCTTGGCCGCCGCGGTGAGGCTGCCGCGGGTCGCGACCGAGACAAAGGATTCGAGCTGCTTGAGGCGGTCCATGGCGCGGGAACTATATCGCCCGCCACCGAAGATCAGTCGCCGGCCGTGACGCCTTGCGCCCGCAGCGCGGCGATGTCGCCGTCGCTGTAGCCCACTTCCTTCAGCAGCGCCTCGCTGTGCTCGCCGATGTGCGGCGGCTGCAGGCGGATGCCGGGGCGTTCGCCGCCCAGCGTGAACGGCGCGAGCGGCACCTTCGCCATGTGGCCGTCGTTCATGCGCACGGGCGCGAGGCCGCCGGTGGCGTTCAGGTGCGGGTCGTCGAACAGCTCCTGCGGCTTGGTGATGGGCGCGAAGGGCAACTCGTTCTGCTCGAACACCGCGCTCAGTTCGGCCGCGCTGTGGTTCGCGAGGTGCGAGCGCAGGATCGGCATCATCCACTCGCGTGCGCGCACGCGGTCGTTGTTGGTCTTCAGGCGCGGGTCGGCCAGCATCTCCTCGAGGCCGAAGGCCTTGCAGAAGATGGCCCACTGCTTGTCGCTCACGGCCGCCAGAAAGATCTGCTCGCCATCCTTCACCGTGAACACGTCGTACACGGCCCAGGCCGAGATGCGGCTGGGCATCGGATCGGCCGCCTTGCCGGTGGCGGCGAACTGCATCATGTGTTGCGCGACGAGGAACACGTTGTTCTCGAACAGCGCCGACTGCACCTCGCAGCCCTTGCCCGTGAGGTCGCGCTGGCGCAGCGCGGCCATCGCGCCGATGGCGCCGAACATGCCGCCCATGATGTCGTTCACGCTGGTGCCCGCGCGCAGCGGGTCACCGGCGCGGCCGGTCATGTAGGCCAGGCCGCCCATCATCTGCACCACCTCGTCCAGCGCCGTGCGGTGGTCGTACGGGCCGGGCAGGAAGCCCTTGTGGCTCACGTAGATGAGGCGCGGGTTGAGCTTGGCGAGCGTGTCGTAGTCGAGCCCCAGCTTCTTCATCGTGCCGGGCTTGAAGTTCTCGCTCACGATGTCGGCGGTGGCGATGAGGCGCAGCGCGGCCTCCACGCCCTCGGGCTTCTTCAGGTCGAGCGCGATGCTCTTCTTGTTGCGGTTGAAGGTCGGGAAGAAACCCGCGCCCGAGCCCAGCAGGCGGCGCGTGTTGTCGCCCTCGATGGGCTCGACCTTGATGACCTCGGCGCCCAGGTCGGCCAGCAGCAGGCCGCAGGTCGGGCCCATGACCATGTGGGTGAACTCGACGACGCGCACGCCCGCGTAGGGCAAGGGATTGGCTTCAGACATGAGAGGTGGTTTCCTGGGCAAAGCCCTTGGGCAGGCCGGCTTCGGGCGTCATGCCGTAGACCGGCTCGCCGGGCAGGCCGGCCTTGAGCGGCGCGCGCGCCGCGATGAGTTTGTCGATGTCGATGCCGGTGCGCACGCCCATGGCCTCGAACATGAAGACGAGGTCTTCGGTGACCGCATTGCCCGACGCGCCCGGCGCATACGGGCAGCCGCCGAGGCCGCCGAGCGAGGCGTCGAAGGTGCGCACGCCCTCGTCCCACGCGGCCAGGCAGTTGGCAATGCCCAGGCCGCGCGTGTTGTGCATGTGGGCCGCGCCCGCGTGCACGCCGAGTTCGGCGCGCAGCCGCTTGAAGAGGCGGCGCACCTGCGCGGGGTTGGCATAACCCACGGTGTCCGACAGGCCGACCTCCTGCGCACCGGCCTCGACGCACTGCACCGCCAGGCGGATCACGTCGTCTTCCGGCACCAAGCCCTGCAGCGTGCAGCCGAAGGCGGTGGAGATGCCCGCTTCGAGCTTCACCTGCGGCGCGAGGGCACGGCGCAGTTCGGCGATGGCGCGCACCTCCTCGACCATCTCGGTCGGTGTCTTGCGCACGTTGGCCAGCGAATGCGCCACGCTGCCCGACACCGGCATCGTGAGCTTGTGCACGCCGGCCTCGAGCGCGCCCTGCGCGCCCTTGCGGTTGGGCACCAGCGCCATCACCACGAGGCCGGGCAACGTGACCGCGTGGCGCACCACCTCGGCGGCGTCGGCCATCTGCGGCAGCAGCTTCGCGGGCACGAAGGAGGCGACCTCGATCTCGCGCAGGCCGGCGGCATGCAGCGCATCGATCCAGCGCAGCTTGTCGGCCGTGGGCATGGTGGCCTTCACGGACTGCAGGCCGTCGCGCGGACCGACCTCGCTGATGAGAACGTCGGGGGAGGTCATCGGGTGCTTTCTTGACTGTTCTATCTTGCAGAACTATATTCTGTTAAACAGAATTAAATCGGCAAGCCCGCCGACTGTCAAGCCACGCCATGCCCCGCAAAGCCCAGACCGAATCGGTGTCCGACCTCAACGCCGCCCCCGGCGGCGCCGCCGCGGTCGACCGCGCGCTGAGCCTGCTGTCGGCCTTCCGGCCTGGCGACGAGGCGCTGTCGCTCGCGCAGTTCGCCGAGCGCACGCAGCTCTACAAGAGCACGGTGCTGCGGCTGCTGGCCTCGCTCGAACATGCGCGGCTCATCCGCCGGCAGGACGACGGGCGCTATGCGCTGGGGCTGGAGATCGCGCGGCTGCACGGGCTGTATGCGGCGTCGCAGTCGCTCGACCGCCTCGTGCTGCCGGTGCTGCGCACGCTCGCCGCCGCCACTGGCGAAAGCGCGGCGTACCACGTGCGGCAGGACCAGGGCGACAGCTGGGTGCGGCTGTGCCAATTCCGCGTCGATTCGTCGCACGTCGTGCGCGACCACGTGCGCGCGGGCGACCTGCTGCCCAACGACCGGGGCGCGGGCGCGCGCGTGCTGATCGCTTTCGGGCCCGAGGCCGAACGGCCGCGTGGCGCGAAGGAGCGCAAGCTGTACGACGCGATCCGCGCGCAGGGCTATTGCGCGCTGGTGGGCGACCGCACGGCCGAGCTGGCGGGCATCTCGGCGCCGGTGTTCCATGCGGATGGCGGCCTGGCTGCGGCGGTCACGCTGACGATGCCGACGCACCGCTATGACGAGGGCTATATCGAGCCCGTGCGCGCGGCGGCGAAGGCGCTCAGCGGGCAGGTCTGAACATCAGGACTCCGCTTTGAAGCCGGAATTCTTGATCGGCAGTTCCCACCGCTTCAGATGCGTCGCCTGGATCGTCGCCAGCTCCGCTGGCCCCGCATGCGCCGGCACGAGGCCCAGCGCGTAGATCTTTTCCTGCACATCGGGCAGGCGCAGCGCGTCGGCCACGGCCTTGTCGATGCGCGCGACCAGCTCGGGCGACATGCCCGGCGGGCCATACAAGCCGAAGAAGGCATCGGCCGTCACGTTGATGCCGGCCTCCTTCAACGTCGGCACGTCGGGCAGCGCGCGGCTGCGCTTTTCGCCCGTCACCGCGAGGATGCGGACCTTGCCCGCGCGGTGGTGCTCGATGGTTTCCGAGGCGGTGTCCACCATCAGCGGCACCTGTCCGCCGATGAGGTCCTGCGCGGCCGGCGCGCCGCCGCGGTAGGCGACGTGCGTCATCGGCACGCCCGAGGCCTGCGCCAGCAGCTGGCCCGCGAAGTGCGGTACCGTGCCGGCGCCCGAGGTCGCGTAGTTGGCCTTGCCCGGGTTGGCCTTCATCCAGGCCAGCACCGCCTTCAGGTCGCCCGCCGGCGCGCCCGGCCCGGCCGTCACGGCGAAGTCGAAGGTGCTGCCGAGCGAGATCGGCGTGAAGTCCTTCACCGTGTCGTAGCCGAGGTTCGAATACAGCCACGGGTGGATCACCATCGCGCCGCTGGGGGAGAAGATGAGCACGCTGCCGTCCGGCGGCGAGCGCTTGAGCTCGGCCAGCGCCAGCCGGCCGGCCGCGCCAGGCTTGTTGTCGACGATGACGTTCTGTCCGAGCGACACGCGCATCTTGTCGGCCAGGATTCGCGCGACCACGTCGGCCGACCCGCCCGGCGGAAAGCCGATCAGGATGCGCACCGTGCGCTCCTGCGCGAACGCCATCGGCGCGAGGGCCGTGGCGGTGATGACGGCAGCGGCCTGCGCTGCGAACTGGCGGCGTTGCATGGGGCGGTCTCCTCGGGGTGGTTGTTCTTCGGTGTGCGTGGGGTCGTCAGCGCAGCGCGGCCAGCAGCGCCTCGTTCTGCGCCGGCAGGCCGACGCTCACGCGCAGCCATTGCGGCAGGCCGTAGGGGCCGAGCAGCGAGACCTCGATGCCGGCGGCCAGCAGGCGCGCGTGCACGGCGGACGCATCGCCGACCTGCACCATCACGAAGTTGCCCGACGACGGCACATGCGGCAGGCCCAGCGCAGTGAAGCCCGCGGCGAGCTGGTCGCGCCCGGCGGTGTTGAGTTCGTAGGTGCGCGCCAGGAAGTCGGCGTCGCCCAGCGCCGCCACGGCCGCGGCCTGGGCCGGCGTCGTGACGTTGAAGCGCGGGCGGTGCGCGTTCATGCGCGCCGTGAGCGCCGGCTGCGACACGCCGTAGCCGATGCGCAGCCCCGCCAGGCCGAAGGCCTTGGAAAAAGTGCGCGCCACGATCAGGTTGGGCAGGCGGCGCACCCATTCGATGCTGTCGTAGCGCTGCGCGGGCGACAGGTACTCGGTGTAGGCCTCGTCGAGCAGCACCGTCACGTGCGCGGGCACCGATTGCAGAAACTCGCGCAGCGGCGCAGCATCGATGAAGGTGCCGGTCGGGTTGTTCGGGTTGGCCACGAAGACCAGCTTGGTGTCGTCGCCGATGGCGGCGCGCATCGCGTCCAGGTCGTGGCCGAAGTCGCGCGAAGGCACGACGGTGGCGCGCGCGTGGGCGTGCGCCGTGGCCGCCGCATAGACGATGAAGCCGTACTGCGAATAGACGACGTTCTCGCCCGGCTTCAGGCTGACCTGCGCCGCGAGCTCGAGGATCTCGCTCGACCCGCTGCCCAGCGTGAGCCATTCGGGCGGCACGTCGAGCCGCGCGGCCAGCGCCTGCTTGAGCGCGGTGCCGTTGCTGTCGGGGTAGTTGCCCGCACCTTCGAGGGCGGCGGCGGCGGCGCGGCGGGCCGACTCGGGCATGCCGAGCGGGTTTTCGTTGGAAGCCAGGAGGATCATTGCGGCGGGAGCTGATTATTTAAGAAGTTAAATATATACAGCTGCCACCGGCCCGGCCTCAGGGCCTACCCTTTGAAGCTGGGCTTAGGTCCTGGTCGATTACCTTCATTTTTGTCACAGATAAATCTCACTTTCGGCTCTTACTGGCCCGCAAAGTATCGAATACAGTTCTCCCATGGCTTCACCTGGGGCAAGTGCGCCCCACTGCTGCGCCGCCCCCCGATTTCCTGTTTTTTGCATTGCGTTCCCCAAGGAGAAACACATGACCGACCGCACCACCGCCCACCGACTCCAGGTCGCGACCGAACTGCACCGCTTCGTCGAAGAAAAGGTCCTGCCCGCCAGCGGCGTGGCCAGCGACGTGTTCTGGAAGGGCTTCGATGCCATCGTCCATGACCTGGCGCCCAAGAACGTCGCCCTGCTCGCCGAGCGTGACCGCCTGCAAAGCGAACTCGACGCCTGGCACAAGAAGAACCCTGGCCCGATCGCCGACATGCCGGCCTACCGCGCCTTCCTCGAAAAGATCGGCTATCTGCTGCCGCAGCCCAAGGGCGTGAAGGCCACCACGGCCAACGTCGACTCCGAACTCGCGCTGCAGGCCGGCCCGCAGCTGGTGGTGCCGATCCTGAACGCGCGCTACGCCCTGAACGCCGCCAACGCGCGCTGGGGTTCGCTGTACGACGCGCTGTACGGCACCGACGCCATTCCCGAAACCGGCGGCGCCGAAAAGGGCAAGGGCTACAACCCCGTGCGCGGCGCCAAGGTCATCGAGTTCGCGCGCAACGTGCTCGACCAGGCCGCACCGCTGGCCAACGGTTCGCACAAGAACGCCACCGGCTACAGCGTGAAGGACGGCCAGCTGGTCGTTGCGCTGCAAGGCAGCAGCACCGGCCTGGCCGATGCGTCGCAGTTCGTCGGCTACCAGGGCGACGCCGCCGCGCCGTCGTCGGTGCTGCTCAAGCACAACGGCATCCACCTGGACATCCGCATCGACCGCAGCACCGCCATCGGCAAGAGCGATGCGGCCGGCGTGAGCGACCTCGTGCTCGAAGCCGCGCTCTCCACCATCCTCGACCTGGAAGACTCGGTGGCCGTGGTCGACGCGGCCGACAAGGTCGTCGCGTACGCGAACTGGCTGGGCATCGTGCAGGGCACGCTGACCGAAGAAGTCGCCAAGGGCGGCAAGACCTTCACGCGCGGCCTGAATGCCGACCGTGAGTACACCGGCGCCAACGGCCAACCGCTGAAGCTGCACGGTCGCTCGCTCATGTTCCTGCGCAACGTGGGCCACCTGATGACCAACCCGGCCATCCTGTACGAAGGCGGCAAGGAAATCCCCGAAGGCATCCTGGACGCCGTGGTCACCACCACCATCGCCATGATCGACGTCAAGCGCAAGGGCAACTCGCGCACCGGCAGCATCTACATCGTCAAGCCCAAGATGCACGGCCCGGCCGAAGTCGCCTTTGCCAGCGAGCTGTTCGGCCGCGTCGAGCAGCTGCTCGGCCTGCCCGCCAACACCGTCAAGCTCGGCATCATGGACGAGGAGCGCCGCACCAGCGTGAACCTGCAGGCCTGCATCGCCGAAGCCGCCGCGCGCGTGGCCTTCATCAACACCGGCTTCCTGGACCGCACCGGCGACGAGATGCACACCGCCATGCAGGGCGGCCCGATGATCCGCAAGGGCGACATGAAGTCCAGCGCCTGGATCGGCGCCTACGAAAAGAACAACGTGCTCGTCGGCCTGAACTGCGGCCTGCGCGGCAAGGCGCAGATCGGCAAGGGCATGTGGGCCATGCCCGACCTGATGGCCGCCATGCTCGAGCAGAAGATCGCCCACCCCAAGGCCGGCGCCAACACCGCCTGGGTGCCCTCGCCCACCGCCGCCACGCTGCACGCGCTGCACTACCACCAGGTCAGCGTGACCGCCGTGCAGCAGGAACTGGAAAAGATCGACGCCGACGGCGAGCGCGAGAACATCCTGAACGCGCTGCTGCAGGTGCCGATCGCCGCCGAAGCGAAGTGGACCGACGCCGAGAAGCAGCAGGAAATCGACAACAACGTGCAGGGCATCCTGGGCTACGTGGTGCGCTGGGTCGACCAGGGCGTGGGCTGCTCGAAGGTGCCCGACATCCACAACGTCGGCCTCATGGAAGACCGCGCCACGCTGCGCATCTCGAGCCAGCACATCGCCAACTGGCTGCTGCACGGCGTGGTCACGAAGGCGCAGGTCGACGAGGCCTTCCAGCGCATGGCCAAGGTGGTCGACGAGCAGAACGCCGGCGACGCGCTGTACCAGCCGATGGCCGGCCACTTCGACACCTCCCCCGCCTACAAGGCCGCGCAAGACCTGGTGTTCAAGGGCATCGAGCAGCCCAGCGGCTACACCGAGCCGCTGCTGCACGCCTGGCGCCTGAAGGTCAAGGCCGCGGCCTGACGCGCGCCCTGCGCAGTGCCGGCCACCGCCGGCGCTGACGCCTCGGAGACACGCAACGAACGGCGCCCTCGGGCGCCGTTCTGCATGGGGCGCGACATGCCGGTAGCATCGACGCCGCCCTCTTCTCTCTCCGGCCTCCGTCTCTTTCGATGAACAAGCACGCGGCTTCGCCGCCTCCGACCCGCGGGTCGACCTCGGCCGCGGCCATGCTGGTCGCACTGGCCACCGCCTTCGCGCTGAGCCAGGCCTTTCGCACCGTCGGCGCCATGATGGCCACGCCGCTCACGCAGCACTTCGGCCTCACGCCGCAGGCGTTGGGCACGTGGGCCGGCACCTTCCATTTCACCTTCGGCATCATGCAGCTCGCGATGGGCGTGTCGATCGACCACTTCGGCGTGCGCCGCACCGTGCTCACCGCCTTTCCGCTGGCCATCGCAGGCGCCGCGCTGTGCACCGTGGCGCCGGGCTTCGGCGCGCTGCTGCTGGGGCAGGCGCTGATCGGCGTGGGCTGCGCGCCGGCCTTCCTGGCCTGCACCGTGTTCATCGCGCGGCACTTCGACGCCGCGCGCTTCACCGCCATGTCGGGGCTGGTGATGAGCCTCGCGGGCATGGGCATCCTGTTCACCGGCACGCCGCTGGCGCTGCTGATCGAAGCCGCCTCGTGGCGCGCCGGCTATGCCGCGCTGACCGCCTTCGCCGTGCTCTCGTGGATCGTCATCTTCTGGCGCGTGCACGAGCCCGCGCGCACGACGACAACAACGATCGCATCGGACGAGCCCGCGCCCGAGCGCCAGTCGCTGCGCCAGGCCGTGCGCGACCTGCTGCCACTGTTCGCCATGCCGCACACGCTCGGCCTGCTGTGCTTCGCCTGCGTGTCGTATGCCGCCTTCATCACGCTGCGCGGCCTGTGGCTCGGCCCCGTGCTGCACGACCGCCACGGCCTCTCGCTCGTGGCCAGCGGCAACGTGGCGCTGGTGATGACCGTCGCCGGCATGGCCAGCCCCATGCTGTTCGGCCGCCTCGACCCCGGCGGCGCGCGCCGCACGCGCTGGATGATGCGCTGCGCCTTCGCCGGCGCGGCGATGTTCGCCGCCATGGCCCTCACGCAATCGCGCGCCGTCGACATCGGCCTGCCGATCGTCTACGGCATGCTCTCGGGCTACAGCGTGCTGCTGTACGCGTACACCAAGAACGCCTACCCGGCGGCCGTGACCGGTCGCGCGATGGCGCTGCTCAACATGGCGATGTTCCTCGGCGTCTCGCTGATGCAATGGACCACCGGCGTGGCCGCCTCCTGGGCCGTGGCCCAGGGCAGCGAGCCGTTCCGCGCGGTGTTCCTCACGGTGAGCGGGATGCTGGCGGCGGGGACGCTGGCGTTTCTGCTGCTGCCACGGGCGCGTGAACGTGCGCGTCCGACGTCGGCCGATCTTTGACGGGGCGCGAGCGCTCGGGCCGGTTCAGGCACTGACTTCCGAGACGTCGTCTCGGAAATCAACGGTGCGAACTTCCGGGGCGACGCTCAGGCCGCATCGCCCAGCCGCGCCCTCACCTCGCGCCGGCTCAGCTGCCGCTTGGCCACCGCATAGACGTCGTGGCGCCCGTACATGCCGAGGTGCGTGAGCAGGCCCGATGCCGCACCGCCGCGGGTGACCACGCAACGGCGCAGCACGTCGTAGCACTTGGGCTCCGCCTGCGCCGTGCCTGCACGCTCGGGAAACTTCGCGAGCACGACCTCGAACCAGCAGCCGTCGACGCAGTGCCACTGCGTGGTCTCGTCGATCACGTGGTAGACCGCGTACGGCGTGTCGCCGCGCCGCGCGGCCCGGTCCGCACGGCGCGCCGCACGCGCCTCGCGCAGGCGCCGGTTCGGCAACAGGATGCCGGTGACCGGATGCACGAACAGCTCGACACCCGGCGCTTCGTGCAGCGGCACGCCGGGCCGGTCTCCCCAGCGGTACGGTCGCACCCGCACCTCGCCATCGCACAGCACCGCGTCGCGCGCCACGAAGTCGTCGACGTGCAAAAAGATGTGCGCCTGCACCGTGCTGCGGCGATCGATGCCGCTGCACAGTTCGGCGTACACCTTGTCCCACGGCCGGTGCACCTGCTTGTGCAGCCAGCGCTTGAGCGGCTGGAGGTTTTCGCTCAGCCACTTCGGATGCTGCAGCCCGCGCTTCATGCCCACATGCGAGCCGCGCTCGGTGCTGTTGCGCCATAGGCGGCCATCGCCCTGCACGCGCCAGCCGCCGCGCGGACGCTCGACGATCACCTTGTCCATGTCGTCACGCATCGTCGGCCCTCCGCCCGAAGTCGCGCGCGGCTTTCTGCAGCGCCACCTTCTGCGCGCGCCGCTCGGCGCGGTGGGTGCGCAGGTGGCGGCCTGCGCCCTGGCTGGATTCGCGGCGCGCCATCGCGGCCACCACGGGATTGCGCGGTGCCGACGCGGGCACCGCAAAGTAGAACCGGCCCAGACGCTTGTCGTCGTCGCGGGCCTTTCGTTGAGCACTCATGTGCACACACTCCGAAAAAACAAAAAGGCCCCGGCGAATGCAGTTGCGCGCGGGGCCCTTGTCGATTCGGCCGCGGCGGATGCGAAGGTGCACATCCGGCCGGGGCGGTCGGTGTGCGTCAGGTGTTCAGTGAACGGTTCATTGAATGGTGTTCTCGCCCGGGAGGTTGATCGTCGCCGGGCGTGGTGTCGGAAAAAACTGTCGCTGAAAAAGGAAGGGCGGATTCTGGCGAGGGCTCGCGCCGCGCGCAAGCGGGGCACGCAGCGCTGTGGCGCAAAGCTGACACGAACGCGCGCGTTGAATCCGCTTCGCGCATCGCGCCGTATGGCATCTCAAGCGCATCGCGCCTCCGAGCTGTTGGCGGTTTCCACAGAGCCTTTCCTTCCAGGAGACATCCATGAAAAAACTCGTGATCGCCCTCGGCGTGTCGGTCCTGCTCGGCGCGTGCGCCGGCAGTGGCATGAGCAACGCCAGCAGCAGTGCCGCCACCCCCATGGTCGGCGGCGCGCCGATGTACCCGACGAAGGACATCGTCGACAACGCGGTGAATTCGAAGGACCACACGACGCTGGTCGCCGCGGTGAAGGCGGCCGACCTCGTGGCCACGCTCAAGAGCCCGGGCCCGTTCACGGTGTTCGCGCCCACCAACGCCTCGTTCGCGGCGCTGCCGGCCGGCACGGTCGACACGCTGCTCAAGCCCGAGAACAAGGCCACGCTCACCAAGGTGCTGACCTACCACGTGGTGCCCGGGCGCATGGACAGCGCGGCGCTGACGAGCGCGATCAACGCGGGCGGCGGCAAGGCGATGCTCAAGACCGCCAGCGGCGGCACGCTCACGGCGACGATGAGCGGCGGCACGGTGTGGGTGACCGACGCCAAGGGCGGCACGGCGGCGGTGACGATCGCCAATGTCTACCAGTCGAACGGCGTGATCCACGTCGTCAACAAGGTGCTGCTGCCAGGTTGAGTCAGCTCCGCTGCGCGGCCTCCGCCTCGTCGCGCAGCCATTGCGCGAAGTCCTGCGCGTCGCGGTTGCCCGCGGCGCGCCGCGACATCTCGATGAAGTAGCCGCGGTGCGATGCCACGCCCTGGCCGAGTGGCGCCACGAGCCGGCCGTCGCGCACCAGTTCGCGCAGCAGCGGCAGGCGCCCGATGACCACGCCCTGCCCCGCCACCGCGGCGGCCACCGCATCGGCGTACTGCGAGAAGCGCAGCGTGCTCTTCATGCGCAGGTCTTCCAGCACCATCACCTTGAGCCACGGCTCCCAGTCGGCGGTCGGGGCTTCGCTGTGGTCCGGGTACTCGATGGTCAGCAGAGTGAGCTTGGAAAAATCGGACAGCTCGCGCAGCGACGCGGCCACCTGCGGCGCGCACAGCGGGATCACCGACTCCTCGAACAGCGCCGGACCCACGCCGCGCCCGATGGGCACGAAGCGCACCGCAAGGTCGAGCCGGCTCACGTCCAGGTCGAGCACGTCGAGCGTGGCCGACACGCGCACGTCGACCTGCGGATGCGTGCTGGTGAAGCGCGCCAGTTTCGGAATGAGCCACAGCGACGCGAAGCCCGGCGTGGTGGTGATCGACACCTGCCGCGGTGCGGCGCTGGCGCGCACGCGCGCGGTGGCGTCGCGCAGGCGCTCCAGGCTGTCGGTGACGGCGCGCTGCAGCACGCCGCCGGCCTCGGTGAGCGCGAGCGCACGGTGGCGGCGCTCGAACAGCAGCACGCCCAGGCTGGCTTCGAGCTGCTGGATCTGCCGGCTCACGGCCGACTGCGTGAGGTGCAGCTCGCCCGCCGCCAGCGTGAAGCTGAGCCGGCGCGCGGCGGCCTCGAAGCTGCGCAGCAGCTCGAGCGGCGGGAGCTCGCCGGCAGGGGTTTTCGCATTCTCTGGAGGCATGCAACGAGTTCCGAATGACCGCGTGTAAGAGAGGGTTCGGCTCACTATATTCATTCGTATCACGAATGCAATGGAGGTTCCCATGAGCACCACCGACCGGTCCCCTTCCACCTTTTTCTCCTCGTCGAGCTCGCGCTTCCACGTGAGCCTGCCCAGCCGCGCCGTCTTCGCCGTGCCCGACGGCGCGGGCGTGGGCATCGAATGCCGCAGCGGCGCGGTGTGGATCACGCTCGACCGCGACCCGCGCGACATCGTGCTCGGGCCGGGCGAGCGCTTCGAAAGCACCGAGCACCGGCGCGTGCTGGTGTCGGCGCTGGAGTCGTCGTGCATCTCGGTGTCGGACGCGCAACCCGCCGCGCTGCCGAACCCGGCCTCGCGCGCACAGGCTCGCGTGCGGTCGCCTTGGCGACTGGCGCTGCACGGGTTGTCCCCGGCTTGACCGCGGGCGCCGTGGCATCGAACCTCGATGCCATGGACCGCCCCCGCAGGGAGCAGCACCGCGCGCCGCCGTGACGACAGGCGGCTTTTTGCTTTGGGCGTCCGTTTTCCTTCTTGGCCTTGAAAGGGACACGCCCATGACCACCACTTCCGGCGCAGCGCTCGCATGACCGCGCCGCAACCCACACCCCAACCCTGCATCCTGGGCGAGCAGGCCGACGGCATCGCCACGCTCACGCTGAACCTGCCGCACAAGCTGAACCCGATCGCGAAAGACCTGCAGGTCGAACTGCGCGACGCGCTCGAGCGCATCCGCGACGACCGCACGGTGCGCGCCGTGATCCTCACGGGCGCCGGCAAGGCCTTCTGCGTGGGCGCCGACCTGAGCGCGATGGCGCCGCCCGGCGAACCCGGCCAGACGCTCGGCGACCAGACCGCCGAGTGGATGCAGAAGCTCAGCAACCCGCTCATCGAGACGCTGCGCACGCTGCCGGTGCCGGTGGTGGCAGCAGTCAATGGCCCGGCGGCCGGTGCGGGCGTGGGCCTGGCGCTCGCGGCCGACGTGACCATCGCCGCGCGCAGCGCCTACTTCTACCTGCCCTTCCTGCCCAAGCTCGGCATCGTGCCGGACCTCGGTTGCACCTGGGCCATCCCGCGCCGCGCCGGCCGTGCGCGCGCGATGGGCATGGCGCTGCTCGACGAGCGCCTGAGCGCCGGGCGCGCCGTGCAGTGGGGCCTGATCTGGGCCTGCGCCGACGACGAGCAACTGATGGACGAAGCCCGCGCCATCGCGCAGCGCCTGGCGCGCCTGCCGGCGCATGCGGTGCTCGAAGCCCGCGAGGCCTTCGAGGCCTCGGAGCACCACACGCTGAAGGAACAGTTGCACTACGAGAGCGAGCGCCAGCGCGCGCTCATCGACCGCCCCAGCTTCCGTGAAGGCGTGAGCGCCTTCCTGCAAAAGCGCCCCCCAGTTTTCGAAACCCGCTGACGTCCCCATGACCATCGAACGCACCCTCTTCACCGCCGACCACGAGGCCTTCCGCGACAGCTTCCGCCGCTTCATGGACAAGGAGATCGCGCCCTTCCACGACGACTGGGAAGAGCAGGGCTACGTCGACCGCGCCGTCTGGTCCAAGGCCGGCGAGAACGGCTTCCTGTGCATGGCGCTGCCCGACACCTACGGCGGTGCGGGCGCCGACCTGCTCTATTCGGTGATCCAGTTCGAGGAGCTGTGGGCGCGCGGCTTCACGGGCATCGGCTTCGGCCTGCACAACGAGATCGTGGCGCCGTACATCCTGCGCTACGGCACAGAGGCACAGAAGCAGCACTACCTGCCCAAGCTCGCCAGCGGCGAGATGGTCGGCGCCATCGCCATGAGCGAGCCCGGCGCGGGCAGCGACCTGCAGGCCGTGAAGACCAGCGCCATCCGCCAGGCCGACGGCAGCTACCTGCTCAACGGCAGCAAGACCTTCATCACCAACGGCTGGCACGCCGACCTGGTGATCGTGGTCGCCAAGACCGACCCGGCCGCGGGCGCGAAGGGCACGAGCCTGTTCCTCGTCGAGCGCGGCATGCCGGGCTTCGAGAAGGGCAAACGCCTGAAGAAGCTGGGCCTGAAGGCGCAGGACACGTCGGAGCTGTTCTTCAACGACGTGCGCCTGCCCGCCGAGGCGCTGCTGGGCGAGGTCAACCGCGGCTTCGTCTGCCTGATGGAGCAGCTGCCCTGGGAGCGGCTGCAGATCGCGATCAGCGCGGTGGCCGCGTCGCAGGCCGCCATCGACCACACCGTGGCCTACGTGAAGGAGCGCAAGGTGTTCGGCCAGCCCGTGGGCAACTACCAGAACACGCGCTACACGCTGGCCGAGCTGCAGACCGAGGTGCAGGTGGCGCAGGTGTTCGTCGACAAGTGCATCGAACTGCTCATGGCCGAGAAGCTCGACACCGCCACCGCGAGCATGGCCAAGTACTGGACCAGCGACCTGCAGTGCAAGGTGATGGACGAGTGCGTGCAGCTGCACGGCGGCTACGGCTTCATGTGGGAGTACCCGATCACCCGCGCGTACGCCGACGCGCGCGTGCAGCGCATCTACGGCGGCACCAACGAGATCATGAAAGAGGTGATCACGCGCGCGATGGGCCTCGGCGGGCGCTGACCCAGCGCCTCATTTGGCACCACTGGCGCCATGGAAAGGGCTGCGGGAGAATGCCGCGCATGCCCATCCTCAACGCCTTCTACGCCCAGTCGGGCGGCGTCACCTCGGTCATCAACGCCTCGGCCTGCGGCGTGATCGAGACGGCGCGCCAGCACCCGGACCGCATCGGCACACTCTATGCCGGACGCAACGGCATCCTCGGCGCGCTCACCGAGGACCTGATCGACACCAGCGCCGAGCCGGCCGAGGCGATCGCGGCGCTGCGCACCACGCCCTCGGGCGCCTTCGGCTCGTGCCGCTACAAGCTCAAGTCGCTCGAGAAGAACCGCCGCGAGTACGAGCGCCTGATCGAGGTGTTCAAGGCGCACGACATCGGCTACTTCTTCTACAACGGCGGCGGCGACTCGGCCGACACCTGCTTCAAGGTGAGCCAGCTGTCGCAGTCGATGGGCTACCCGCTGCAGGCCATCCACGTGCCCAAGACCATCGACAACGACCTGCCGCTGACCGACTGCTGCCCGGGCTTCGGCTCGGTGGCGAAGTACGTGGCGGTGTCCACGCTCGAGGCCTCGTTCGATGTGCGCTCGATGGCCGCCACCTCCACCAAGGTGTTCGTGCTCGAGGTGATGGGCCGCCACGCCGGCTGGATCGCCGCGGCCGGCGGGCTGGTGGCCGACCATGGCATTCCCGTAGTGGTGCTGTTCCCCGAGATCGAGTTCGACGCGGCCCGCTTCCTGGCGCGCGTCGATGCGCTGGTGCAGCAGCACGGCTACTGCTCGGTGGTGGTGTCCGAAGGCTGCCACCATCCCGACGGCACCTTCCTGGCCGAACAGGGCGCGCGCGATGCCTTCGGCCATGCGCAGCTGGGCGGCGCGGCGCCGGTGGTGGCGCAGATGGTGAAGGAGGCACTGGGCCACAAGTTCCACTGGGCAGTCGCCGACTACCTGCAGCGCGCGGCGCGCCACATCGCCTCGGCCACCGACGTGAAGCAGGCCTACGAACTGGGCCAGCGCGCGGTCGAGCTCGCGCTCGAAGGCCGCAACGCGGTGATGCCGACCATCGAACGCACGAGCGACGTGCCCTATGCGTACACGCTGGGTGCAGCGCCGCTCGAGGCGGTGGCCAATGTCGAGAAGCCGATGCCGCGCGATTTCATTTCGGACGACGGCTACGGCATCACCGAGAAGTGCCGCCGCTACCTGCTGCCGCTGATCGCGGGCGAGGACTACCCCGCCTACCGCGACGGCCTGCCGGTGTACGCGACGCTGCGCAACGTGGCGGTGTCGAAGAAGCTGCCGGCCTTCGCGCTCGCATGACGGTGGTCATCGACACCGCGCACTGTCCGCTGTGCGGCGAAGCGAACCGCTGCGCGATGGAGGTCGAGCGCGAGACCGGGCAGGCGCAGCCGCCCTGCTGGTGCATGGCCGCCGATTTTTCGCTGGCGCCGCTCGATACGCTGCCGCCCGCGCTGCGCGGCCAGGCCTGCATCTGCGCGCGCTGCGCCGCAGGAAAGCCGCCGCCTCAGGACTGAGCGACGTCGCCCTGCGACTGCGATTGGGTCTGCCCCTGTGCAGGCTCGGCAGCCTCCGTCGCGGCTTCCGCCACATCCCCCGCCGTCACCATCGTCGGCGCCGTGCCGCTGCGCTGCGCGGTGACCACGCCGTGGATGAACTGCAGCTTGCCCACCGCCGCGCGCGGCAGCACGAAGGGGTAGTAGTCGGGCTGACCCATGCTGCGCGACAGTTCGTTGAGCATGCTGGTCAGCAGCACCCAGCCGTTGATGAAGTCGAGGAATTTTGCGGCGTCGGGATGCTCGGGCTGCCACAGGTCGGCGGCGGTGAACAAATCGTTCTGCAGCTCCACGTTGCTCGCGTCGATGCCGAAGCTCATCGCCGTGTCGGCCGTGTCCGCCATGTGCAGGTAGTGGGCCCAGGTCTCGGCCCAGTCTTCCCACGGGTGCATGCTCGCGTAGCTGCTGACGAAGCGCTGCGCCCAGTCGGGCGGCGGGCCTTGTTCGTAGTGCTGCTGCAGCGCGGCGCCGTAGTCGGCGCGCTCGTCGCCGAAGAGCACGCGGAAGTCGTCGATCCAGCGCGTGGGCAGCACCAGCAGGTCCCAGTAGTAGTGGCCGATCTCGTGGCGGAAGTGCCCCAGCAGCGTGCGGTAGGGCTCGTGCATCTCGGCGCGGATGCGCTCGCGCACGGCGTCTTCGGCCTCCTCGGCGTTGAGCGTGATCAGGCCGTGCTCGTGGCCCGTCATCACGTGCGGGGCGCCCGGCATGTTGCTGAGGAAATCGAAGGCCAGCCCGTGCACCGGGTCGGCATGGCGGCTCACCACCGGCAGGCCGAGCGCGAGCAGCTGCGAGATCAGGCGGCGCTTGGGCATCTCGAGCTTGCGCCAGAGCTCGCCGTTGGCTTCCACCGACAGGTCGGGGATGGTGCGCGTGACGCTGCAGGCCAGGCAGTAGCCGGGCGCCAGGCCCTGCGTGTCGGCGGGAATCGTCTCGCCCTCGCGCGGCTGCGCCACCATCCAGTTGCAGGCGGCCGGCGTCATGAGGTTGGCGCAGCGGCGGTAGGTGGCGCCGTGCGGATCGCCGAAGACGGTGAAGGTGTCGGGCAGCGCGCCCTCGCCTTCGGCCGGCGCCAGCGGCACCACGCCGAGCCGGTCGATCACGTAGCCCAGCGGCGTGTGGCAGGCCAGGCACTCGCTGTTGCGCAGGAACACGGGGCGCCCGCACTGGCAGCGGTAGGCGCGGCTGACGGTGGGGGCGGCGAGTTCGGCCGCGAGCGTGGGAGCGGCGGGGTCGGCCGGTTCATTGACGGGTTCTTGGATCGACGGGTTCATGGCTTGTTTGTTCTTTTGATGACGACTTGACGCACAGGGGACAGCCGCCGCATTGTGCGACCGGCCCGCGCGCGGTCGACGCCGCAAACACCGATATGCTTGTAGGACGACGGACCCGCGACCGTCCCTGCGCCGCCCCATGACCTCCCCCCCAACACCCGACACGCCGCCCTCCATGGGCGCCCTGCGCGCCCGCTACGGCGAGCGCTACCGCTGGTACCTGCTGCTGTCGGTCATGGTGGGGACGATGGCGTCCATCATGTCCTCGACCATCGTCAACGTGGCGATCCCCGACATGAGCCACCACTTCGCGCTGGGCCAGGAGCGCGCGCAGTGGGTCAGCTCGGGCTTCATGGTGGCCATGACGGTGTCGATGCTCACCACGCCCTGGCTGCTGTCGCGCTACGGCTACCGCCGCACCTACGTGGGCACCATGCTCCTGCTGCTGGCCGGCGGCATCGTCGGCGGGCTGGCCAACCACTACCCGCTGGTGCTGCTGGCGCGCGTGGCCGAGGGGCTGGCAGCGGGCGTGGTGCAGCCCATTCCGGCCATCATCATCCTGCGCGCCTTCGAGCCGCACGAGCAGGGCCGCGCCAGCGGCATCTTCGGCATGGGCGTGGTGCTGGCGCCGGCCATCGGGCCGAGCATCGGCGGCGTGCTGGTCGACCTGTTCGGCTGGCGCTCGATCTTCTTCATGGTGGTGCCCTTCTGCCTGGCCTCGATCTGGCTGGCCTACAAGTTCGTGCCCAAGACCGCGCCCGGCGGCGTGGCCGCGACGCGCGGCAGCGGGCTCGATGCGCGCGGGCTGGCGCTGGGCACCGTGGGCACGCTGTGCCTGCTGAACGGGCTGGTCGAGCTGCGCGGCGATTCGCCGCTGCAGGCCGCGCTGCTGCTGGCCGGCGCGCTCGTGGCCTTCGCCGCCTTCGTCTGGTGGCAGCGCCGGCTCATGGCCTCGGGCGGCGCGCCGCTCATGAACCTCGCGCTCTTTCGCTACCGCCAGTTCGCCATGGGCAGCCTGGTCGCCTTCATCTACGGCACCGCGCTGTTCGGCTCGACCTACCTGCTGCCCGTGTACATGCAGGTGGGGCTGCACCTGTCGGCCTCGCACGTGGGCACCACCCTGCTGCCGGCCGGCATCGTGCTGGCCTTCACCATCGCGGGCGTAGGCCGGCTGGCCGACAAGCAGCCGACCTGGCTCCTGGTGAGCATCGGCCTGGCGCTGCTGGCGGTGTCGTTCGCGCTCATGGCCGTGCTGCGGCTGGACAGCCCGCTGTGGCTGCTGGTGGTGTTCGCGATCGTCGGGCGCATCGGGCTGGGCTTCATCCTGCCCTCGCTCAACCTCGGGTCGATGCGCCCGCTGGCCAAGCCGCTCATCCCGCAGGGCGCGAGCGCGATCAGCTTCGTGCGCATGCTCGGCGGCGCCGTGGGCGTGAGCCTGTGCGCCATCATTCTCGAATGGCGCCTGGCGGCGCACGGCGACTCGCTCGCCAACCCGGTGAGCACGCCGGCGCGGCTGGCCGCCTTCGACGAGGTGTTCCTGATGCTGGCCGGCCTGTGCGCGCTGGCCGTCTGCGCGGCCTGGCAGTTGCGCGAGCCACCCGGCGAGGACACGGCGCAACACAGGGGGTAAACCCCGGCGGCGCGGGGACTCGCTTTCGCTTTCAATTGTTATTAGTTGTATCTAAAAGCGGAATCGGTTCCATGCATCGCAGACGTTTTCTCGCCGCCTCGGCCGCGGCGACGGCCGGACTCGGCCCCCTCCTTTCCTTGCCTTCCACCGCCCTGGCCGCCGAGAACGGCGTCAGCGACGGCGAGATCGTCCTGGGCCACACCGGCATCCTGAGCGGGCCGCTGGGCGTGCCGATCAAGGTCGTGATGGCCGGCGCCGGGCTGGCCTTCGACGCGGTCAATGCGCAGGGCGGGCTCGCGGGCCGCAAGCTCAAGCTGGTCTCGCTCGACGACGAGCTCAAGCCCGAGAAGGCCGTCGCCAACTACGAGAAGCTGCTCGCCGAACACCGCGCCTTCGCCTTCTTCGGCTGCGTGGGCTCGGGCACCACGGCCGCCGCGGCCAAGGTGCTGGGGCAGAGCGGCGCGCCGATGGTGGGCGGTTATGCGGTGTCGGACTCGGCGCGCGAGAAGGTCGCGGGCGCAGGCTACTTCGTGCGCGCCACCTTCGCGCGCGAGGCGCAGGCGCTGGTGCAGCACCTGAGCACCATCGGCGTCTCGCGCATCGCCGTGGCTTACCTGGACAACCCCGGCGGCGCCGAAGTGGCGCGGCTGGTCGAGTCGGCGCTCGACACGCTCAAGCTCAAACCCGTGGCGGCGGTGCCCGTCAAAGGCGACGGCACGACCAACGAGGCCGCGGGCAAGGCGCTGGCCGACAGCCAGGCGCAGGCCGTGCTCATGTACCTGGGCGGCGGCATCGGCGGCGAGGTCATGAAGAGCGCCTGGACCGCGGGCGGTCGCCAGATGTTCTACGGCATGTCGATCGTGCCGGGCGACGTCACGGCCAAGCTCGTCGGCGACAAGACCAGCGGCCTGGCCATCTCGCAGATCGTGCCCTACCCCTGGAGCGAGGTCGACGCCACCGCGCGCGAGTTCCGTCAGCTGGCCGAGCGCGCCAAGGTCGACATCGGCTACCTCAGCTACGAGGGCTATGTGAACGCGCTCGTGATGATCGAGGCCCTGCGCCGCACCGGCCGCGACCTCACGCGCGCGAAGCTGCACGCCACGCTGAAGGCGATGAAGCTGCGCATCGGCAACATGGAGATCGACTTCACCGGTGCGAGCAACACGGGCTCGCGCTTCATCGAGATGGTGCGGGTGACGAAGGAAGGGCGGTTCCTGCGCTAGAGACAGAGAGGCCGGTGTCGCTCACAACCCCAGCTGCGTGAGCGCCCAGGCCACCGTGCCCAGTTGCATCACGTTGAGCACCATGCCCGCGATGTGGAGCTTGCGGAACTGCACGATCGACGTGTCCGTGGCCGGGATCGTGTGGCGCAGCAGGTCCATGCGCGGAATGATGAGCCAGCGGCGCAACGCGAAGGCCAAGCCGGCGATGAAGGCCATGCCGACCGCGAAGAAGGGCTTGCCGCACCACGCATAGCTGAGCGCCGCCGCGCTCGCAGTGAGCACCACGGCCACGTAATAGACGTTGAACAGGCCACGGATGAAGCGCGAATCCAGCGGCGTGTCGTGCGAGAGCACGAGCAAGGGCAGCGAGCCCATCATGAAGAACCCCATCCAGACCAGCAGGATGACGGTCGCCATGAGCGCAACGACGATGGGAAGCATCTTTGAAAACCCTCCGCGGCGCGCAAGCATACGCCCGGGCGGGCGACGCGTCTCCTACACCGCGCGTGCGGCCGCAGGCACCCGCGCCCCGCCATCGGCCACCAGCGCCGCGCCGGTCACGAACGAGGCCTCGTCGCTCGCGAGGAAGAGGCAGACGGCGGCCATTTCCTCGGGCGTCGCCATGCGGCCCAGCGCGATGCGCGCCACCGTCTGCGCGCGCGCGGCGTCTTCGTCGATGCCGCGTTCGGCGGCCAGGTCGCGCATCTCCTGGCGGCTCATCGGCGTGTCGACCCAGCCGGGGCACAGCGCGTTCACGCGCACGCCCTTCGGGCCGTAGGCCTGCGCGGCCGAGCGCGTGAGCGCGACCACGCCGGCCTTGCTGGACGCATAGCTGGCCATGCCGGCGCCGGCGTTGAAGGCAGCGACCGAGGCGATGTTGACGATGGCGCCGCCGCCCTGCGCCACCATGCCGGGCAGCACGGCGCGCTGGCAGCGCATGGTGCCGCCGAGGTTGACCTCGTGCAGCCGCTGCCAGTCGCCGTCGTCGATGTCGGCCGCGTCGTCGTTGCGGACGATGCCGGCGCAGTTCACCAGCACGTCGATGCGCCCGAACGCGGCCTGCACCGCGGCGACGGTGGCGCGCACGGCCGCGTCGTCGGTCACGTCGCAATCGAAGGCCGGGCCCTCGCCCACCGGCCGCGGACGCGGCCAGCCGGCCACCGCGACGCGCGCGCCCTCGGCCGCGAAGCGTGCGGCCACGGCGGCGCCGATGCCGGTCGCAGCGCCGATCACGAGGCAGGCCTTGCCGTGCAGGCGCGCGGTCATTCCGATGCCTCCGCGAAGAACGGACTCTCGGGCAAGGTCGAGCCGCCATCGACCACGATCGTCTGCCCCGTGATGTAGCGCGCCGCCGGGCTCGCCAGGAAGCGCATCGCGTAGGCGATGTCTTCGGGCCGGCCCAGTTCGCCGGCCGGGATGTGGCGCGCGATGCGCGCGGCCTTCGCCGGGTCGGACAGCAGCGAGCCGCCCTGCTTGGCGATGTAGCCCGGCTCCACGCCGTTCACGGTGATGCCCTCGCGCGCGTACTCCAGCGCCGCGGTGCGGATGAAGCCGTTCACGCCGGCCTTGCTGGCCGCGTAGTGCGCGCTGCCCGGCATGGCCACGCGCGGCCCGGTCACCGACGAGGTGACGAGCAGCCGCCCGCCGCCGCGCGCACGCAGGTGCGGCACAGCGGCCTGCGTGAACCAGAAGCAGGCCTTGAGGTTGACGGCCAGCGTGTGCTCGAGCTGCTCGTCGGTCATCGCGTCGATGGCGGCCCACGGGTTCACGGCCGCGTTGTGGACCACGATGTCGAGGGCGCCGAACACGCGCACCGCCTCGGCCACCGCACGCTCGGCTTCGTCGCGCCGGCCGATGTCGCAGGCCATCGCCTGCGCCGCGAAGCCGCGCGCACGCAGCTCGGCCGCCACGGCCTCGCCCGCACTGCCGGTGCGGTTCGCGATGAGCACCGAGGCCCCGGCGTCGGCAAACACCTGCGCGATGGCCGCGCCGATGCCGCGCCCGCCGCCGGTCACCAGCGCCACCTTGCCCTGCAGGCCGAAGAGATCGGGCGTGCTCATCCCTTGCACTCCCGCACGAACTCGGCGAAGGCCGCGTTGTGCTCTTCCACCTCGCGCTCGGTGGTGCCGGGGCAGCACAGCATCATGTTGTGGAAAGGCGTGATGAGCACGCCGCGGTTCATCATGTACAGGTGCAGCAGCGCCTCGAGCTCGCCGTCGCGCGTGCGGCGCACATCGCTCGCGTTGCGCGGCGCGTCGGCGCAAAAGAGCGTCTCCACGCGCGCGCCGACCTGCGTCGCGTGCCACGGCAATCCCGCCGCGGCGATGCTGGCGTTGACGCCTTCGGCCAGGCGCTGCGCCAGCACCAGCATGCGATCGAAGGCCTCGGGCGTGAGCACCTGCGAGAGCACCGCGCGCATCACGGCCACGGTGAGCGCGTTGCCCGCCAGCGTGCCGCCGAAGCCGGCGTGCGCCGACTGGCGCTTGGTCGGATGCAGTTTGGGCAGCACCTGCCAGACGCGCTCGGCGGTCTCGGCGCTCAGCCCGAAGGCGGCGGCGGGAATGCCGCCGGCAATCGCTTTGCCGATCACGAACATGTCGGGGTCGAGCCCGTGCTGGCGCGTGTAGCCGCCGGGGCCACTCGAGATGGTGTGCGTCTCGTCGATGACCAGCAGCGTGCCGGTCTCGCGCGTGAGGCGGCGCAGCGCGTCGTGAAAGCCGGGCGCGGGCGCGATCATTCCGTAGTTGGTCATGGCCGGCTCGGCCAGCACGCAGGCCACGTCGCCGGCGCGCAGCGCGCGCTCCAGCGCGGGCACGTCGTTGAACTCGACCACGGCCGAGAGCTGGTCGTGCGGAAAGCCGTTGGGGTGGATGTCGTTGCGCATCGCGACGGCGCCGTCGCGCAGCTCCACATGCGCCTCTTCCACCGAGCCGTGGTAGCAGCCCGAGAACACCAGCACGCGCGGGCGGCCCGTGACCATGCGCGCCAGGCGGATGCAGGCGCGGTTGGCGTCCGAGGCCGAGGTCGTGAGGTTCCAGTACGGCAGGCCGAAGCGGCGCGACAGCTCTTCGCCGACCCAGGCCGCATCGTCGGTGGGCAGCATCAGCGAGCTGCCCACGCGCGCCTGCCGCGTCAGCGCCTCGACCACCGCCGGGTGGCCGTGGCCGCACATGCCGCCGGTGTCGCCCAGGCAGAAGTCGGCGTAGCCGTTGCCGTCCACGTCGACAAAGCGCGCGCCGTAGGGCAGCTGCGCGTCCTGCACGTACAGCGGCCAGCCGCCGATCCAGCGGCGCATCCAGTGCGAGGGCGCGCCATAGAGCCAGGCCTGCTGGCCCTGCGCAAAGCGTTCGCCGCTGCGCGCGTGGGTGCGCGCGTAGCGCGCCTGTTCGGCCTGCATCAGGGCCTGCACGCGCTCGCGCGGCACGGTGGGTTCGAAGGTCGGGGTCATCGGGAATTCAGTCAAAGAAAAGAAGAAGCAGAAACGCCCAGCATCGAGAGCGCCTGCGCATAGCTCGCGCCTGGGTGCATCACGTCGAAGTGCACGGTGCGCAGGCCCACGCGTTGCGCGCCGGCGATGTTGCGCAGCTGGTCGTCGACGAACACGCAGGCGTCGGCGGGCAGGCCGAGCTGGTCCAGGCACTGCTGGTAGGCGCGCGCATCGGGCTTGAGGATGCCGGTGTGCGTGGCATCGACCACCACGTCGAAGGCGCTCATGAAAGGCAGGCGCTGGCGAAAGCCCGCGCCGTAGAACAGGTCGAGCTCGTTCGACAAAATCGCGAGCCGGCAGCCGGCACGCCGCGCCGCCTCGATGGCCGCGAGGGCCTCGGGGCGGATCGCGGCCTCGGGGTCGGCGCCACGCGCGCGCTGCACGAAGGTCTCCATGCGGTCCCAGCGTTCGCCGACCAGCGCGCCCACTTCGCGGGTGCGCGCCATCCAGTAGTCGCGCTCCGAGAGCTTGTCGGCCTGCATGTCGCGCCACAGCGGATCGCTCGCGAGGTCGAAGGGACCGCGCCAGGTGAGCGTGCCGCGCGGCAGCGACAGCGCCTCTTCGGTGAGGGCGTGGGTCTCGAAGAGCGTGCGGCTGATGACGCCGCCGAAGTCGAGCACGAGGGCTTGCGCGGCGGGGCTCATGCGCGGCTCCCTGCGGGCACGGTGCCGTCGGCCACCCAGGCGTCGAACACGCGCAGTGCGGCGTCGCAGAAGGCGTTGTCGTTGATGTGTGCGTCGAGCTCGACGAGCCGCGCCGGGTCGACGCTGCCGCGCAGTGCCTCGGTGAAGGCCGCGAGGCCTTCGGGGTCGTGCAGCGGCTCGCCGGGCCGGTCCCAGCCTTCGATGCCTTGCAGCGGCATCAGCAGGCAGGTGGCGCCCTCGGCGCGCGCGAGGCGGCGTGCGATCTCGGCGGCCACGCCACGGCGGAACGCGGGCGCGCTGAGCGCCGAGGCCAACAGCCGGTTGTGGATGTGCGTGGGCCGCCCTTCCAGGCCTTCGGGCGTGGCCTGCCAGGCCGGATAGTCGAGCATGTCGATGGCGCCGGGCGCGACGATCTGCGGCGTGCCCGCGCGGCCGGCGCCGAGCAGGCGATCAGGCCCGGCCGTCACGCACGAGCCGCCGAGCTGGTTGGCCAGCTCCTGCAGGCTGAAGTCCATCACCGCGCAGAAGCGGCCTTCGGCGGCCAGCGCCTCGAAGGCACGACCGCCCATGCCGGTGGTGTGGAACACGGCGACCTCGTAGCCGCGCGCCTCGAGCGCGGGCTTGAGCGTCTTCATGTACGTGAGCGCGCTGGAGCCCAGCGAGGTCATGCCCACCAGCGGCTTCTCGAAGGCCGGCACGCAGGCCTGGCGGCAGGCGCCGAGCACCGCGCCCGCGGCCTGGCTCAGGGCCGAGCGGCACAGGCTGTTGAGGCCGTAGAGCCCGCCGGCCCACAGCACCATGATGAGGTCGGGCGGAATGCGCTCGGGCGGCAGCAGGTGCGAGTAGGCGATGGTCGACACCAGCACCTTCGGCACGCCCAGCGGCAGCGCCTGCGCCACGTCGAGCGCGAGGTCGGTGCCCATGGTGCCGCCCAGCGCGAGCAGGCCGTCGATGCGGCCCTCGGCCTGCCAGCGCGCGGCGAGCTTCGCGGCGCCGCGTGCCATCAATGTCATGGCGCTGTTCTCGTCGCCGCTTTGCGCCACCTCGGCGACGGTCTTGCCGGCAGCGGCGGCCACCTCGGTGTTGGGAATGTCCGGCGTGAAGGGCGCGCCGTCGAGCACGCCCACGTCCATCACGACGACGCGGCCGCCGCCGGCCTCGATGCACTCGCGCATGAACAGCAGCTCGGCGCTCTTGGTGTCGGCGGTGCCGATCAGCAGGATCGTGGGCGATGCACTCACAGCGTCGCTTCCACGTCGGCCTGTACGTCGGAAAATGCGCCTTCGAGCGCATCGACCATGAAGTCCACCTCCTCGCGCGTGATGACCAGCGGCGGCGAGAGGATGAGGTTCGGCCCCGAGATGCGCACCATCAGCCCGCGCTGGTAGGCCGCCTGCGCCACCTTCGCGGCGATCGGGTTGCCGCGCGGCAGCGTGGTGCGCGTGGTCTTGTCGGCCACCATCTCGATGCCCAACATGAGGCCCATGCCGCGCACGTCGCCGACGAAGCTGAACTTGTCGACGAAGGGCCGCACGCGCGCCTGGAAATGCGCGCCCACGCGCGCTGCGTTGCCGGGCACATCGAGCGCCTCGATCTGGTCCAGCGTGGCGAGTGCGGCGGCTGCGGCCACCGGGTGCGCGCTGTAGGTGTAGCCGTGGCCCACCGCGGCCTGGCCCGTGAGGTCGTTGAGGAAGACCTCGGCCACCTTGTTGCCGATGGCGGTGGCGCCCAGCGGCACGTAGCCCGACGAGATGCCCTTGGCCAGGCACCACAGGTCGGCCTTCACGTTCCACAGCCGCGTGCCGAACATGGCGCCGCCGCGACCGAAGCCGGTGACGACCTCGTCGGCGATGAGCAGCACGCCGTACTTGTCGCAGATCTCGCGCACGCGCGGCCAGTAGTTGGGCGGCGGCACGATCACGCCGCCAGCGCCCTGGATCGGCTCGGCGATGAAGGCGGCCACGGTGTCGGGGCCCTGGAACTGGATCTCGCGCTCCAGCTGCGTGGCGCAGATCTCGCCGAGCTCTTCCGGGTCCTGCGTGTAGGGGTTGCGGTACAGCCACGGCGTGTCGACGTGAAAGCACCCGGGCAGCAGCGGCTCGTAGGCACGGCGGAAGTTCAGGTTGCCGTTCACGCTCATGCCGCCGAAGTGCACGCCGTGGTAGCCCTGGCGCAGCGCGATGAACTTGAAACGGTCGGCCTGGCCCTTGAGCTTCCAGTACTGGCGCGCAAGCTTGAGCGCGCCCTCGACCGCGTCGGAGCCGCCGTTGCTGAAGAACACGGCGGCCACGCCGTCGGGTTCCATGGTCTTGACCAGGCGCGCCGACAGCTCGATGGCGCGCGGGTGCGTGGTGCCGCGGAACACGTTGTAGAAGGGCAGCTCGTCCAGCTGCGCGACGATGGCGTCGCGCACGGGCTTGTTGCTGTGGCCCAGGTTCGCGGCCCACAGGCCGCCGACGCCGTCGAGCATCTTGTGGCCGTCCACGTCCCAGATCCAGCAGCCCTGGCCGCGCGCAATGATGTCGGGCTTCGTCTTGAGCATGGCCTGCGGATGCGCCATGGGGTGCCACAGGTACTGGGCGTTGTCTTGCTTGAGCGCCGCCACGGCGGCGGCTTCTTTCGTTGTCATGCAGGTCTCCGGAAGTGTTCGATGCGCGTGCTCAGGACGGCACGCCGACGGTGAGGGTCTTGACCTCGGTGTAGTGCAGCAGGCCTTCGGCGCCCATCTCCTGGCCGATGCCGCTTTCCTTCCAGCCGCCGAAGGGCATCTCGGGCTGCGAGACGCCGAAGTGGTTGATGCCGACCATGCCGGCCTCGAGCGCGTCGCCCAGGCGGTGCGCGGTGTGCAGGTCGCGCGTGAAGGCGTAGGCGCCCAGGCCGTAGGGCAAGGCGTTGGCCTGCGCGATGGCTTCGTCGAGCGTGTCGTACGGCTGCAGCACGGCGATGGGGCCGAAGGGCTCCTGGCGCATCACGCGGCTGTCGGCGGGTGCGTTGGCGATCACGGTCGGCTCGAAGAAGAAGCCGGGGCGCTGCACGCGGTGGCCGCCGCACAGCAGCTGCGCGCCGCGTTCCACGGCGTCGTCGACGAAGCGCTGCATGTCCTCGATGCGGCGCGCGTGTGCGAGCGGGCCCATCTGCGTGGCGGGGTCGGTGCCCTCGCCCAGGCGCAGCGCGCGCGCGGCCTGCACGAAGGCCTCGCTCCATTCGCCGAAGCGTGCGCGCGGCACATAGAAGCGGATCGGCGACGCGCACACCTGGCCCGCGTTGCGGAACTTGGCGGCCAGCGACTGCTTGAGCGCGAACGGAAAGTCGGCGTCGTCGCAGACGATCACCGGTGCGTGGCCGCCGAGTTCGCCGGTGAAGCGCTTCACATGCCGCGCCGCCTGCTCGCCCAGCAGCTTGCCCACGGCCACCGAGCCGGTGAACGACACCTTGGCGATCGCCGGATGGTCGATGAGGAAGGACGACACCTCGGCCGGGTCGCCGCACACCATGTTCAGTGCGTCGGGCGGCACGCCCGCGTCGAGAAAGGCGCGCACCAGCAGCATGCAGGTGCCCGGCGTTTCTTCCGCCGGCTTGATGACCACGCTGCAGCCCGCAGCCAGTGCGCTCGCGAGCTTGCGCGCGGGCAGGTTGGCCGGGAAGTTCCACGGCGTGAAGGCCGCCACCGGCCCCACGGGCTGGCGCATCACCGACTGCGAGAGGATGCCCTCGACGCGCGGCGGCACGAGGCGCCCGTACAGGCGCTTGGCCTCCTCGGCCTGGAAGTCGATGATGTCCGCCGACAGCGTGACCTCGCGCAGCGACTCGGTCAGCGGCTTGCCTTGCTCAAGCGTGAGCACGTGCGCAATCGTCTTGGCCTGTTCGCGGAGGGTCTGCGCGGCGGTGCGCAGGATGTTGCAGCGTTCGAGCGCGCTCTTGCCGCGCCACTGCACGAAGCCGCGACGCGCGGACGCGGCTGCTTCGGCGAGTTCGTCGCGGCCGGCCAGCGGCAGCTGCGCGATGGTGGCTTCGGTGGCGGGATTGACGACCGCGCGGCGGCCGCCGGCGGTCTGCGTGCGCCATTGGCCGGCGATGTGCAGTGCGAGTTCAGGGTAGTCCATGCCCTGCACGATAGGGAGCGAGCCCCTTGCCGCGTTATCGAAAACTGGCAAACCTCGCGCGGCCTCGTGCGTCGCGTGCAAAGGCCTTCCTATACTGTCCGCGCCGATCTTCTTTCACGACGCCTCCACGCCACGACCTCACCGTGCCCCGTTCACGCACCCCTTCCCGGCCCAGCGCCAAGCCCCTGCCCAAGGCACGCAGCAATGCCGCGAGCGCCCCGGCCTTCGACCTCGAGACCTTCCTGCCCTTCCAGCTCTCGGTGGTCGCCAACCGCGTGAGCCAGACGGTGGGCCAGTCGATCGCCAGCCGCTTCTCGCTGCAGATTCCGGAGTGGCGCATCGTCGTGGTGCTGGGCAAGTACGGTGCGCTGTCGGCGCTCGAAATCGCACAGAAGACGAGCATGGACAAGGCCCGCGTGAGCCGTGCGCAGCACCGGCTGGTGGACCTGGGCCTGGCCAACATGCACCCCTCGGCCGACGACCGCCGCAAGGTCATCGTGTCGCTCGAGGAAGAAGGCCTGGCGCTGTACCGCGACATGGTGCCGCTGGCGCACGACACGGCGCAGCGCCTGTTCTCACAGCTCACGGCGGACGAGCGCCAGGTGCTGCAGACCATCGTGCAGAAGCTGTTCGACAGCACCACCGGCTTCGAGCCCAGCGGCGAGCTCGAATAGGCCACGATCGGGTGGCTTAGGGGTTTGCCCTGTCACTTTAAGATCGTTGTCAACGAAACAATCTGGTCTGGAGATTGCTTCCGGCACGGGTCTTCGCACCCCTGCCACCGCTTCGCCGGACCGCCATGACCAGCCAGACCGCCTCCGTTCTTCCTGCCCCCGCCCCCACCGTCGCGACGCGCTGGACCCTGTCCACGCACGACATCGACGCCTACGCCAGCGGCCAGAACGGCTGGCACCTGGCGTGCGACATGCTCTCGGGCGGCAGCTTCGCCGGCTTTCTCGACCACGTGCAACTGCCCGGCCTGCGGCTGGTGCGCGAGACCACCAACCGCGCGCTGCGCCAGCACGGCGAGATGAACCCCGACTGCTGCGGCTTCGCCCTCACCTGCCGCCAGGACGGCGAGGCGCGCTTCTCGGGCCAGCGGCTGGACACCGAATCGGTGATGGTCGGGCGCTGCGACGAGCTCGACCTGTGCAGTCCGCCGGGCTTCGAGCTGACGGGCATCGTGGTCGACAACGCGCTGCTGCAGTCGCTCACCGAACGCCTGAACGACCGCGCGCCGCCGGCCTGGCTCGAACGGCGCGTGGTGCTGCACTTCGACGACCCCACCATGCAGTCGCTGCGCGGCACCTTGCGCGGCGCCTTCAGCGCGCTCGACGCCATGCCCGGCCTGCTCGACGACCCCGTCGCCACGGTGCAGCTGCGCGACGACGTGCTGCTGGCCTGGCTCAACGCGCTGCCCGAAGACGTCGACCTGCGCGAGCTGCGCTCCACCGAGGCGCACCGCCGCGTGGTGCGCCGCGCCTGCGAGCTGATGATGTCGCGGCCCGACGAGCCGCTGTCGATGCTGCAGGTGTGCAGCCGCATCGGCGCGAGCCAGCGCAAGCTGAACTACTGCTTCCAGGAAACGCTGGGCCTGAGCCCCGCGCGCTACCTGCGGGCGCTGCGCCTGAACGGCGTGCGCCGCGCACTGAAGCGGCCCGAGTCGCGTTCGGTGCAGGACATCGCGGCGCACTGGGGCTTCTGGCACCTGAGCCAGTTCGCGACGGACTACCGGCGCCAGTTCGGCGAACTGCCCTCGCAGACGCTGCGCGGCGCGGCGCTCACGAGGCACTGATCCGGTGCACGGGCCGAGGGGAATCCCTCGGTTTTCGGGGCGCCAGTTTTGCCGTTTTTTGATACCTGCTTGCGGAGGCGGTCGCTATCGTTGACCGCCATATGTCCGCCACGCTGCCAACTCTGCCGAGTGCCCGTTCGCTCGCCGCCGCCCTGCAACGCCGCGAGCTCTCGTGCCGCGACCTGATGCAGACCTGCCTCGCGCGCATCGAGCGCTTCAACCCGCAGGTCAACGCGCTGGTGTCGCTGCAAGCGCCCGAGGAGATGCTGCGCCAGGCCGATGCCTGCGATGCACAGCGCGCGCGCGGCGACGCGGTGGGCCGGCTGCACGGTTTCCCGATGGCGCCGAAGGATTTCGTCGCCACCGCCGGCCTGCCGACCACCATGGGCAGCCCGGTGTTCGCGAAGCAGGTCACGCCGCACGACGCGATCATGGTCGAGCGGCTGCGCCGCGCCGGTGCTCTGTTCGTGGGGCGCAGCAACACGCCCGAATTCGGCCTGGGCTCGCACACCTACAACACGGTGTTCGGCACCACGCGCAACGCATGGAACCTCGACCATGCAGCCGGTGGCAGCAGCGGCGGCGCGGCGGTGGCGCTCGCGCTGCACATGCTGCCGGTGGCCGACGGCAGCGACATGATGGGTTCGCTGCGCAACCCTGCGGCCTGGAACCATGTGTACGGCCTGCGCCCGTCGCTGGGCCGCGTGCCCACCGGGCCGGGGCCGGAGCTGTTCTTCCAGCAACTGGGCTGCGAAGGACCGATGGGCCGCACGCCCGAGGACGTGGCCTGGCTGCTGTCGGTGCAGGCGGGCTACGACGCGCGCTCGCCACTGAGCCTGGCCGGTGACGGCGAGGCCTTCGCGCAGCCGCTCGATGCGGAACTGCGCGGTCAGCGCATCGCGTGGCTCGGCGACCTCGGCGGCCACCTGCCGATGGACCCGGGCGTGATGGCGCTGTGCGAATCGGCGCTGCGGCATTTCGACACGCTGGGCTGCAGCGTCACGCCTGCCGTGCCCGCCTTCGATTTCAACGCCCTGTGGACCGCCTGGCTGCGCCTGCGCGGCTTCATCGTGGCCGGCGCGCTGCGCGGGCTGCATGCCGATCCGGCCACGCGCGCGCAGCTCAAGCCCGAGGCCTGCTGGGAGATCGAGCAGGGCGAGCGCCTGAGCGCTGCCGCGCTGCACGAGGCGGCCGTCACGCGCACGCAGTGGCATGCCGCACTGCGGCAGCTCTTCGAACGCTTCGACTTCCTGGTGCTGCCGGCCGCGCAGGTGTTCCCGCTGCCGGTCGACACGCACTGGCCGCGCGAAGTCGGTGGCCGCGCCATGGACACCTACCACCGCTGGATGGAAGTGACCATCGGCCCCTCGCTCGCCGGCCTGCCCGCGATGGCGATCCCGGCCGGCTTCTCGCAGGCCGAAGGCACGCGCGGCCTGCCGATGGGCCTGCAGCTCATCGGCCGCCCCGGCGCCGACCTCGACGTGCTGCGCATGGCGCACGGCTGGCACCAGGCCGTGCCCTTCGCGAACGTGCAGTCGCCGCTGCTGCTGCAGCCGTAGCAGCAACAAGCCCCCCCTATTTCCCGTACTCCGACACATCTCACACAACCCGAGGAGAGAACCCATGCGCAGACGTTCGCTGATTGCTGCCGGCCTGGCCGCCGGCCTGTCCCCCATCGCCCTGCCCGCTCTGGCCCAGGGCCTGGGCGGCAAAACCCTGAATCTGATCGTGCCCTACCCCGCGGGCGGCGGCTCCGACATCAACGCGCGCCTGGCCGCGCCCGAGCTGTCGCGACTGCTGGGCCAGCCGGCCATCGTCGACAACGTGCCCGGCGCCAGCGGCTCGCTCGGCGTGATGAAGGCGGCGAATGCACCGGCCGACGGCTCGGCGCTGCTCGTGGGTTCGCCGATGGAGCTGATGCTCACGCCGCTCACGCTCAGCAGCGCGCGCTACAAGGCCGAAGACTTCCGCCCCATCGGCGTGATGGCCGTCACCTCGATGGTGCTGCTGGCGCGCAAGGACCTGGGCGTGGGCAGCGTCGACGAACTCATCGCGCTCTTGCGCCGCCCCGACACCAAGGAGCTGAGCTACGGCAGCATCGGCCCCGGGTCGCTGTACCACCTGCTGGGCGAGCGCTTCATGCAGCAGACGGGCACCAAGATGCTGCACGTGCCCTACAAGGGCTTCGCGCCGCTGGTGAACGACCTGCTGGGCGGGCAGATCGACCTGGTGTTCGCGCCGCTGGCCGGCAACGTGCCCGACCTGCTGGACGCCGGCAAGGTCAAGGCGCTGGGCATCGCGGCCTCGGCGCCGCACGAGCGCTTCACGGCCATTCCGCTGATCCGCAACAGCAAGGGCCTGGACGACTTCGTCTACAGCCTGTGGGCGGGCATCCAGGTGTCGCACCGCGTGCCCGAGGAGGCGCAGCAGCGGCTGCACACGGCCTTCAACCAGATGATGCTCAAGCCCGAGCTGCGCCGCGCGCTGGAACTCGGCGGCAGCAAGGTGGCGCCCGAACAGACACTGGCCGAGCTGCGCCGCGGCTACCAGGCCGACATGGAGCGCTACCGCGCCATCGCCAAGTCGGTGAACCTGCGGCCCGAATGACATCCGCGGGCACCGGCCCGCGTTTTGCCAGTTTTCGATAACGCCGCGGCGGCGCGCAGAGAGAGGATGCGGACCTGTCCATCCTTCATCCGCCAAGGAGAACCTCCATGTCCGCCGACACGCCCGCCGCCATCTCCTCCGACCTTTTCCGTGCAGCCTCCGGCGCCCTCACACGCCGCCAACTCGTCATCGGCGGCGGCGCGGCCGCGCTGGCCGGCGTGCCTGCGCTGGCGCATGCGCAATCGAAGACCATCAAGATCGGCTACCTCACCACGCTGTCGGGCGTTCGCGCCAACTTCGGCGAAGCCGACCCGTGGAGCCTGGAGCGCGTGCGCGCCACGCTGAAGGACGGCCTGACCATCGGCGGCACGACCTACAAGGTGGAGATCGTGGTGCGCGACACGCAGTCCGACGCCAACCGCGGCGCCACCATGTCCAGCGAACTGCTGCTGCGCGAGAAGGTCGACCTGCTGCTGGTGCAGGACAGCGACGCCGCACTGGCCGCCGGCCAGCTGTGCGACGTCAACGGCGTGTCGATGGTGTCGACCATGGGCCCGTGGCAGGCCATCACCTTCGGGCGCGGCTCCACGCCGCAAAAAGGTTTTCCGTTCTCGTTCCATTTCTTCTGGGGCGCCGACGACGTGCTGAAGAACTTCTTCGGCATGTGGGAGCCGCTGAAGGTGGAGCGCACGCTGGGCACGCTGTACATCGACAACGGCCCGGGCCACGCCTTCGCCGATCCGGTCACGGGCATCCCGGGCGGCGCGAAGCAGCGCGGCTACAAGGAGACCAACGGCGGCTTCTTCAAGATCGCGACCGACGACTTCAGCAACCAGGTGTCGAGCTTCAAGGCGGCGCGCGCGAACATCGTCTCGGGCTTTGCCTATGCCAACCACTTCGCCACCTTCTGGAAGCAGGCGCAGCAGGCGGGCTACCGGCCCGAGGTGGTGACGATGGCCGCGTCGTTCCTGTTCCCGAGCGCGGTGGAGTCGCTGGGCGCGGCGGGCAACGGCATGTCGACCGAGGTCTGGTGGACGCCCAACTTCCCGTTCAAGTCGTCGCTGACGGGCCAGAGCGCCAAGGCGCTGGCGGCCGACTGGGAGGCCACCACGGGCAAGCAATGGACGCAGCCCATCGGCTACGGCCATGCGCTGTTCGAGGTCGGCATTGCCGCGCTGAAGAACGCCACCAACCCGAAGGACAAGAAGGCCGTGCGCGACGCGCTGGCCAACCTGCAGCTCGATTCGGTGGTGGGGCGCATCGACTTCAAGGGCAGCCCGATCAAGAGCGTGGCCGTCACGCCGATGGTGGCGGGCCAGTGGCGCAAGACCAAGGCGGGCAGCAAGTTCCCGTACGAGCTGGTCATCACGCACAACAGCACGGCCAAGCAGATTCCGGTGGAAGACGAGCTCAAGCTGCTGTCGCAGCTCAAGGCTGCATGAGCGATTGCCTCGTCATCGACGGCCTGTGCAAGCGCTACGGCGAGATCGTCGTGGCCGACCAGGTGGCGCTCTCGCTCGCGCGCGGCGAGTGCCTGGGCGTGGTCGGGCCGAACGGCGCGGGCAAGAGCTCGCTGTTCAACCTGATCACCGGCGTGGCCGTGCCCGACGCCGGCAGCATCCGCCTCGAAGGCCGCGAGCTGGTCGGGCTGCGCGCCGATGCGCGGGCGCGGCTGGGCGTGGCGCGCGCCTTCCAGATCCCGCAGCCCTTCGCGCACCTGAGCGCCTACGAGAACGCACTGGCCGCCGCCACCTTCGCCGCGCGGCTGCCGCGCGCGCAGGCCGCGCGCCAGGCCTGGGCCGTGCTGGAACGCACCGGGCTGGCCGACCGCGCCGACGTGCCGGCCGGCCGCCTGCCGCTGCTGGACCGCAAGCGCCTGGAGCTGGCCAAGGGCCTGGCGGCGCGGCCGCACCTGCTGCTGCTCGACGAGATCGCCGGCGGCCTCACCGAGGCCGAGGTGCAGGTGCTGGTGGCGCTGGTGCTCGAGCTGAAGCAGGACGTGGCGATGATCTGGATCGAGCACATCGCGCAGGCGCTGATGGCCGTGGCCGACCGCATCATGGTGCTGAACTTCGGCCGCAAGCTGCTGGAAGACACACCCGCCGCCGCCATGGCCAGCCGCGAGGTGCGCGAGGTCTACATGGGCGTGGGCGACGAAGACACCTTGCAGGAGAGCACCCATGCCGCTGCTTGAAGTGCGCGAGCTGTGCAGCCACTACGGCGACCTGCAGGCGCTGTTCGACCTCTCGCTCGACGTGGCGGAGGGCGAAGCCACCGCGCTCATCGGCGCCAACGGTGCGGGCAAGTCGACGCTGATCCGCGCCATTGCCGGGCTGGGCTCGCGCAGCCGCGGCGCCATCCGCTTCGACGGCCAGGCCATCGAGGCCGAGCCGGCCGAGCGCATCGCGCGCCGCGGCATCGCGCTGGTGCCCGAGGGGCGGATGCTGTTCCCCTCGCTCACCGTCGAAGAAAACCTGCGCATGGGCGCGCTGTGCGGCCGCACGGGCCACTGGACGCTGCCCACCGTATATGCGCTGTTCCCCATCCTGCAGGAGTTCCGCCACCGGCCGGCCACGCAGCTGTCGGGCGGGCAGCAGCAGATGGTGAGCATCGGCCGCGCGCTCATGGCCAACCCGCGCCTGATGCTGTGCGACGAAATCTCGCTGGGCCTGGCGCCCGTGGTCATCGAGCAGATCTACCGCGCCTTCGGCGACATCCGCGCGCAGGGCACGGCGCTCTTGGTGGTGGAGCAGGATGTGACGCGCGCCTGCCGCATCGCGCAGCGCGTGTACTGCCTGCTCAAGGGCCGCGTCACGCTGGCCGGCCGCGCCACGGACTTCAGCGCCGCGCAGATCGCCAACGCCTACTTCGGACACTGAACACCTCCCCACCATGGCCTGGCTCGAAACCCTCATCAACGGCGTGCTGCTCGGCGGCCTCTATGCGCTCTTCGGCCTCGGGCTGGCGCTGGTCTTCGGCGTGATGCGCATGGTCAACCTCGCGCACGGCGAGTTCGTGGTGCTGGCGGCGTACTTCGCGGTCTTCCTGGCCACGCAGTTTCCCGGCGTGTCGCCGCTCTTCTTCATCGTGCCGGTGGCGCTGGCGGCCTTCGGCATGGGCTACCTGCTGCAGCGGCTGCTGCTGAACCGCGCGGTGGCCACCGACGATCCGCTCACGCCGGTGCTGGTCACCTTCGGCATCGCGGTGGTGCTGCGCAACCTGATGGTCGAGCTGTTCGGCGCCGACCCGCGCGCGCTCGACGGCGGCGCGCTGGCCACAGCGGGCTTCGAGATCGGCGGGTTGCGCATCGGCTGGTACCCGGTGCTGGTGCTGGTGCTCGCGGTGCTGGCCTTCGGCGCGCTGCAGTGGCTGCTGCAGCACTCGCGCTTCGGGCTGGTGGTGCGCGCCACCTCGGACCACCGCGAGATCGTGCGCACGATGGGCGTGCGCCCGCGCCATGTGTATGCGGTGGTGATGGGGCTGTCGCTGGCCTTCGCGTCGGTGGCGGGGCTGCTGCTGGCGCTGCGCACCTCGTTCACGCCGTTCTCGGGCGTGGAGCGGCTGCTGGGCGCGTTCGAGGTCGTGATCATCGGCGGCCTGGGCTCGTTCCGCTGGGCGCTGGTCGGCGGCATCGCGCTGGGCGTGGCGCAGCTCGTGGGCCAGCGGCTCGATTCCAACGCGGGCGCGCTGTACGCCCACCTGCTGTTCTTCGCGGTCCTGATGGTGCGCCCCAACGGCATCGCTGGCGCACGTACCTGAGATGACTTCGATGCGCCATTCGTCCCTCGCCCCCTGGATCGGCTTCACCGCCGCGGCCGTCGCCATCGCCTTCGCGCCCACCGTGGCCGACGGCGGCCTGCTGCGCCTGCTCAGCGAGGTGCTGATCACGCTGGCCATGGCCCAGATGTGGAACCTGCTGGCCGGCTACACCGGGCTGGTGTCGATGGGCCACCAGGCCTTTGCCGGCATCGGCGCCTACCTGCTGTTCGTGGCCTCCGACCGGCTGGGCATCTCGCCCTACTGGATGGTGCCGGTGGCGGGCCTGGGCGGCGCACTGCTGGCCGCCGTGGTGGCGCCGCTGATGTTCCGCCTGCGCGATGCCTACTTCTCGATCGGCATGTGGGTGCTGGCCGAGATCGTGCGGCTCTTGGTCGCCAAGTTCCCGCTGTTCGGCGGCGAGTCGGGCGTGCCGCTGCAGGCGGTGCGGCTGGTGGAGGCCGAGAGCTTCCAGCAGAACGCGTTCTGGATCTCGGGCGCCATCGGCCTCGCAGCAGTGGCCGGCGTGTACCTGCTGATGCGCTCGCCCTTCGGCCTGGGGCTGATGGCGGTGCGCGACAACGAACTGGCCGCCACCAGCATCGGCGTGAACGTGTGGCGCAACCGCTTCATCGCCTTCGTGCTGTCGGGGCTGGGCTTCGGGCTGGCCGGCGGGGCGCACTTCATGGGGACGATGTTCGTCTCGCCCGACTCGGCCTTCGACATCAACTGGGTGGTGACGGCGATGTTCATCGTGATCATCGGCGGCATCGGCACCATCGAAGGGCCGCTGATCGGCACCGTCATCTACTTCGGGCTGCGCGAGCTGTTCAACACCTGGTTCGCGATGTCGGGCGGCTGGTACCTGATCGCGATGGGCTGCATCGCCATTGCGGTCATGCTGCTGGCACCGCGCGGCCTGTGGGGGCTGGCGCGCGAGCGCTGGGGCTGGCGCGGCCTGAGCGTGCAGCGCCATCCACCACCGCGCGACGAAGCCTCGCTGCCCGCACCTCTTCCTCCCTCCACACAAGGACGCACCGCATGAAGACCACCGCCTTCTTTCACGACGAACGCACCTTCTGGCACGTGCCCGGCGGGCTGCATGCCCTGTTCCTGCCGGTGGGCGGCTGGGTGCAGCCCATGGCCGGCAGCGGCATGGCCGAGTCGCCCGATTCCAAGCGCCGCATCAAGTCGCTGATGGACGTGTCGGGCCTGAGCGCGCAGCTCGACGTGCTGAGCGCGCCGATGGCCAGCGAAGAAGACCTGCAGCGCGTGCACCCCGCCAGCTACCTGCAGAAGTTCAAGGCCGCCAGCGACGCCGGCGGCGGCGACCTGGGCGAGGTCGCGCCCTTCGGCCCGGGCAGCTACGAGATCGCGAAGCTCTCGACTGGCCTGGCCATTGCCGCGATGGACAGCGTGCTGCAGGGCCGCCACCGCAACGCCTTCGCGCTCACGCGCCCGCCGGGCCACCACTGCCTGCGCGAGCACAGCATGGGCTTTTGCCTGTTCAACAACATCGCGGTGGCCATCGAGACCATGAAGGCGCGCCACGGCCTGGGCCGCGTGGCCGTGATCGACTGGGACGTGCACCACGGCAACGGCACGCAGGAAATCTTCTACGACCGCCCCGACGTGCTCACGCTGTCGCTGCACCAGGAGAACTGCTTCCCGCCCGGCTACAGCGGCGCCGAAGACCGGGGCACGGGCGCGGGGCTGGGCTTCAACGTCAACATCCCGCTGCAGCCCGGCGGCGGGCACGCGGCCTACATGCACGCGTTCGAGCGCATCGTGACGCCGGTGATCGACCGTTACCGCCCCGAGCTGATCGTGGTGGCGAGCGGGCTGGACGCCAACGGCGTCGACCCGCTGGCGCGCATGCAGCTGCACCCCGAGTCGTTCCGCCAGATGATGCGGCAGGTCAACGCGCTGGCCGCGAAGCATTGCGACGGGCGCGTGGTGGTGGTGCACGAAGGCGGCTACTCGGAAGCCTGCGTGCCCTTCTGCGGACTGGCGGTGGTGGAAGAACTGTCGGGCCACCGCACCGAGGTGGAAGACCCGTTCAGCGACTTCTTCGGGCTGCAGCAACCGTCGGCGCGCTTCGATGCGTTCCAGCGTGAATTGATTGGCGAGATGGCGGCGTTGCACGGGCTCTGAGACGTTCGCATGGACTAAGCTCGTCGCTGCCGGCCCGTGGCCGCGCGTCCTGCTTCACCGTCCATGCCCCGCTTCATCACCCGCCGCACCGTCGTCGTTCTCTCTGCCCTCGTCCTCGTCGCCCTGCTCGGCCTGTGGGCCGCGAGCCGCTTCAACGTCAACCCGGCGCACGCACCCGGCGAAGTGATCGACCAGTTCGAGGGCGTGCCGGTGTACTACAACGGCGCCATCAACCACGTCGACGGACGCAGCGTGGCGCCCGACGGCTACAACATCGGCCTGCGCTGGCAGTGCGTGGAGTTCGTCAAGCGCTACTACTACGAGCGGCACCAGCACCGCATGCCCGAGGCGCGCGGCCATGCCAAGGCCTTCTTCGACGCGGCCGTGGCGGACGGCGCGTTGAACGCCGCGCGCAACCTGGTGCAACACCGCAACGGCGGCGCGAGTGCGCCGGCGGTGGGCGACATCGTCGTGTTCGCGCCGTGGCTCTTCAATCCCTACGGCCACGTGGCGATCGTGTCGCGCGTGGACGCCGACGCGGTCGAGATCGTGCAGCAGAACCCCGGGCCCTTCGGCACCTCGCGCGAACGCCTGCCGCTGGTACTCGCTGAAGGGCGCACGCACCTGGGCACCGAGCGCGTGCTCGGGTGGCTGCGGCTGCCCGCCCCCTCCTCCAAATCCTGAATCGCGGTCTAATCACAGCCATGTGCCAATTGCTAGGGATGAACTGCAACACGCCGACCGACGTGACCTTCAGCTTCACGGGGTTCGCGCAGCGCGGTGGCCGCACCGACCACCATGCCGACGGCTGGGGCATCGCGTTCTTCGAGGACCGCGGGCTGCGCCACTTCGTCGACCACCAGCCGGCCTGCGAGTCGCCGGTGGCCGAGCTGATCCGGCGCTACCCGATTCAAAGCCGCAACGTCATCGCGCACATCCGCAAGGCGACGCAGGGCGAGGTCAACCTGCAGAACTGCCACCCCTTCGTGCGCGAGCTGTGGGGCCGCTACTGGGTGTTCGCCCACAACGGCGACCTGAGGGACTTCCGCCCGCGCCTGCACGGCAACTTCCACCCGGTGGGCAACACCGACAGCGAGCACGCCTTCTGCTGGATCATGCAGGAGCTGGCCAAGTCGCACGCGGGCGTGCCCAGCGTCGAGGAGCTCACGCTCACGCTGCGCGAACTGGCGCCGCAGCTGGCGGCGCACGGCACCTTCAACTTCATGCTGTCCAACGGGCAGGCGCTGTGGGCGCATGCCTCCACCAACCTCTGGTACGTGGAGCGCCGCCACCCCTTCGTGACGGCGCAGCTGTCGGACGAAGACCTGGAGATCGACTTCGCCCAGCACACCACGCCCACCGACCGCGTGGCCGTGGTGGTGACGGCGCCGCTGACCACCAACGAGACCTGGACGCCCTTCGCCTCGGGCGAGTTGCATGTGTTCGTGGATGGCCAACGGATGCCACGCTGAGGCCTGACATTCAGTCTTTTGGCTGACACTTTTTTGCAACAGCGCAAGAAAGTATCGATGAGTGAGTGCAAACAATGAACAATAACTGTTCTCATTTGCATTCGTTCGATCTTTCATGCCCGCTCCTCGCTTCTTCCTCCGGCCGACCGTGGCCGCCTCGCTGCTGGCCCTTCACGCCCTGACGGCCCTGGCGCAGACGCCGCCCGCTGAACCGGCGGCCCCCGCCAGCGGCACGCTGAGCACCGTCACCGTCGAAGCCAGCGCCGACGCCTCGGCCGAAGGCCTGACCAAGCCCTTCGCGGGCGGGCAGGTGGCGCGCGGCGGGCGCGTGGGCATCCTGGGCAACCAGGACATGATGGATTCGCCCTTCTCCAGCACCAGCTACACGCACGAGCTGATCCAGAACCAGCAGGCCAAGAGCGTGGCCGACGTGCTGCAGAACGACCCCTCGGTGCGCGTGGCGCGCGGCTTCGGCAACTTCCAGGAGTCGTACTTCATCCGCGGCTTCGTGGTGAATTCGGACGACATCGCCTACAACGGCCTGTACGGCCTGCTGCCGCGCCAGTACATCTCGTCGGAGCTGTTCGAGCGCGTCGAGGTGCTGCGCGGCGCGAGCGCCTTCCTGAACGGCGCCACGCCCACGGGCGGCGGCATCGGCGGCAACATCAACCTGCTGCCCAAGCGCGCGCCGAACGACCCGCTCACGCAGGTCACGCTGGGCACGGCCAGCGGCTCGCAGAGCTATGTGTCGACCGACATCGCGCGCCGCTTCGGGCCCGACCAGAGCCTGGGCGTGCGCCTGAACGCGGCCCACCGCGACGGCGGCACCGGCGTGAACGCCGAGCAGGTGAAGCTCGACGTGGCCTCGGTCGGCTTCGACTGGCGCAGCCGCAACGCGCGCATCTCGGCCGACATCGGCCACCAGGAACATCGCCTGACGCGCACGCGCCCGAACGTGACGCTCGGCGCCGGCGTGACGCGCGTGCCGTCGGCACCCGACAACCAGCTCAACTACGCGCAGCCCTGGACCTACTCCAACGAGCGCGACACCTTCGGCTCGCTGCGCGGCGAGTACGACCTCACCGACAACGTGACGGCGTGGATCGCCGGCGGCGCGCGCAAGAGCCACGAAGGCAATGCGCTGGCCGGCCTCACGCTCACGAACAACCTCGGCATGGGCAACATGTCGCGCTTCGAGAACCAGCGCCAGGACAGCACCCGCACGGCCGAAGCCGGCGTGCGCGGCAAGTTCACGACCGGCCCGGTGAACCACACGGTGGTGGCCTCGTACTCGTACTACCAGCTCAAGGAGAAGAACGCCTACAAGTGGGACTTCTTCAACCCCCTGAAGACCCACCTGTACGCGCCCATCGGCTACCCGATCCCGACCTACACGGCGAGCGCGTTCCGCGGCAACGACATGGACAACCCCGCGCTGCTGACGCAGACGCGCCTGAGCAGCCTGGCGATCGGCGACACGCTGTCCTTCCTGGACGACCGCGCGCAGCTCACGCTCGGCGTGCGGCGCCAGAAGCTGGAAAGCACCGACTTCGCCTACGACACCGGCAAGCCCACCGCCTATGAGAAGAGCCGCACCAGCCCGATGGCCGGCTTCGTGTTCAAGCTGCAGCCGCAGGTGTCGCTGTACGCGAACTACATCGAGGGCCTGAGCAAGGGCGACACCGCGCCCACGGTATCGACCGGTGGCGCCGTGCGCAACGCGGGCACGCAGCTGTCGCCCTATGTGTCCAAGCAGAAGGAGATCGGCATCAAGTTCGACGGCGGCCGCATCGGCGGCGGCCTGGCCTTCTTCACCACCGACAAGCCGCGCGCCCTCGTCAACAGCGCCGGCTACTACGTGGCCGAAGGCCGCGACCGCCACCAGGGCCTGGAGCTGACCGCGTTCGGCGAAGCGGCCAAGGGCGTGCGCCTGATGGGCGGCATCACCTTCCTGGATGCCAAGCAGCGCGCCACGGGCGACGCCACGACCGACGGCCGCCGCGTCATCGGCATCGCCAAGACGCAGGGCACCCTCGGTGTGGAATGGGACGTGCCGGGCGTGCGCGGCCTGTCGCTGGACGGCCGCGTGGTGGCCACGGGCCCGAGCTACGCCGACGCCGCCAACACGCTGCGCGTGCCCGGCTGGACGCGCTTCGATGTCGGCGCGCGCTACCTCACCGAGGTGGCCGGCAAGCTGGTGACGCTGCGCGCGCGCATCGACAACCTGACCAACCGCAACTACTGGGCCTCGGTGGGCGGCTACCCGAACAACGGCTACCTGGTGCTCGGCGCGCCGCGCACCTTCACGCTGTCGGCGTCGGTCGACTTCTGATCAGGCCGAGGCCAGGTGCGCCTCGAGCGCATCGATGAACATCTTCGGCACATCGAAGCCGGTCTGCTCGGTGATCTCCTGAAAGCAGGTCGGGCTGGTCACGTTGATCTCGGTGACCGCGTCGCCGATCACGTCGAGCCCGATCAGCAGCAGCCCGCGCGGCGCGAGCACCTTGCCGATGGCTTCGGCGATCTCGCGGTTGCGCGCCGTGAGCGGCTGGGCCACGCCCTTGCCGCCGGCCGCGAGGTTGCCGCGCACCTCGGTGCCCTGCGGAATGCGCGCCAGCACGAAGGGCGCCGGTTCGCCCGCGATGATCAGGATGCGCTTGTCGCCCTGCGTCACCTCGGGCACGAAGCGCTGCACCATGATGGTTTCGGCGCCGTCCTTGTTGAGCGTCTCGACGATGGAGCCGAGGTTCAGCGCGTCCTGCTTCACGCGGAAGATGCCCATGCCGCCCATGCCGTCGAGCGGCTTGAGGATGATGTCGCCGTGCTCGGCATGGAAGTCGCGCACGGCCTGCGCGCTGCGCGTGACCAGCGTGGGCGTGACGAACTGCGGAAACTCCATGATCGCGAGCTTCTCGGGATGGTCACGCAGCGCGCGCGGCGAGTTGACCACCTTCGCGCCCTCGCGCTCGGCCTGCTGCAGCAGGTGCGTGGAATAGATGTACTCGGCGTCGAAGGGCGGGTCCTTGCGCATCAGCACGGCGTCGAAGTCCTTCAGCGCCTTCGATTCGAGGATGTCGACGCGGTACCAGTCCTTCGGGTCACCCGTCAGCGTGATCTGCTGCACCACCGCCGAGACCCGCCCGCCGGACTTCCACTGGATGTCCTGCGGCAGGCAGGCCGCGATGCGGTGGCCGCGGCGCTGGGCCTCGCGCATCATCGAGAAGGTCGTGTCCTTGTAGATCTTGAAGTGATCGAGCGGGTCGGCGACGAAGAGGATGTTTTTCATCAGGCGTTCTTTCCGGCGCCGGGAGCGGCGGCTGTGGAGGGGGTTTCTGGCGGCATGTTGCCGGAAGCGGCGATGTCCTTGCCGGCGGGGGCTTTTTCAATGGGCAGCTGCACCCGTGCACGACCGACCTGCTGCACCGCCAGCGCCACCGCGCCGGCCACCACGCCCCAGAAGGCGGAGCCGATGCCGGCCAGCGTCACGCCCGAGAGCGTGACCAGGAAGGTGATGAGCGCGGCCTCGCGGTGCGCCTCGTCGCGCACCGCCGCCGCCAGCCCGCCGCCGATGGTGCCCAGCAGCGCCAGCCCGGCGATGGCCGCGACCAGCTCCTTCGGAAAGGCTGTGAGCAGGCCCGTGACGGCCGCGCCGAACAGGCCGATCACCACGTAGATGGCGCCGCAGCTCACGGCCGCCGTGTAGCGCCGCGCCGGGTCTTCGTGCGCCTCGCGGCCCATGCACATGGCGGCCGTGATGGCGCTCAGGTTGAGCGCGAAGGCGCCGAAGGGCGCGAGCACCAGCGTCGCGAGGCCGCTGATGGTGATCAGCTTGCTGACCGGCAGGTCGCTGTAGCCGCTGGCGCGGATCGCCGCCACGCCGGGCAGGTTCTGCGAGGCCATGGTCACGACGAACAGCGGCAGCGCCAGGCTCACGATGGCCTGCCAGGTGAACACCGGCACCGTGAACACCGGCCAGGTGAGCGAGAAGTGCACCGCCGACCACGCCAGCTCGCCGCGCGCGGCCGTGAAGGCGATGGCCACCAGCAGCGTGAGCGGCACCGCGTAGCGCGGCAGCAGGCGCTTGCCCACGAGGTAGGTGGCGAGCATCAGCAGCACCAGCGGCAGCGCGGTCTGCGCCGCCGTGAAGGCCGAGATGCCGAAGCGCGCGAGCACGCCGGCCAGCAGTGCCGAGGCGATGGCCATCGGGATCTTGTTCATCACGCGCTCGAACCAGCCGGTGGCGCCCGCGAGCACGATCAGCACCGCGCAGACGATGAAGGCGCCCACCGCCTCGCCCATGCCATAGCCCGCACCGGCCACGGCCAGCACGGCCGCGCCGGGCGTGCTCCAGGCGATCATGACGGGCTTGCGCCACCACAGCGAGGGCAGCGCCGAAGCCAGCCCCATGCCGATGCCCAGCGCCCACATCCACGAGGCCGCCATCTCGGGCGTGGCGCCGAAGGCCTGGGCGGCCTGGAACACGATGGCCACCGAACTCGTGAAACCCACGAGCACGGCGACAAAGCCCGCGGTGAAGGCCGAAAGGCTCAGGTCCTTGAAGAATCGCATGCCGCGATTCTGCCCGCGACATCTCTTCGCCAGAAACACCGCGGAACCGGCTTTGCCGGGCCGCAGGTGTTGCCCCCGGTAGGGGGTTGGCGAAGCGACACGAAGTGCGCGTAGCCTGGGGGCGAGCCTAAATCTCGATCTTGGAGCCGAGCTCGACCACGGCGTTGTTCGGCAGGCCCAGGAAGGCCGCCGCGCCGCTCGCGTTGTGGTGCATCTGCGCGAACAGCTTCTCGCGCCAGGGCGCCATGCCGCTGCCCAGCGTGGGGATCACGACGTCGCGCGAGAGGAAGTAGCTGGTCGTCATCGGCTCGAGCTGGCAGCCGCGCATGCGTGCGTTGTCGAGCGCGCGCGGCAAGTCGATGTCGTTCTTGAAGCCGTAGTGCACGATCACCTGCCAGCAGTGGTTGCCCAGCGCCTCGATCTCGATGCGCTTGTCCATCGGAATCCAGGGCACCTCGTGGTTGCGCACGGTGACGAACATGTTCTGCTCGTGCAGCACCTTGTTGTGCTTGAGGTTGTGCAGCAGCGCGTTGGGCACCACGCCCGGTTCGGCCGTGAGGAACACGGCCGTGCCGTCCACGCGCGCGGGCGGGCTCATGAACACCGAGCCCAGGAACGACTTCAGGTCGATCGCGTCGGCGTGCTGCGCCTCGCCCATGAGGCGGCGGCCTTCCTTCCAGGTGACCATCAGCGTGAACACGGCGCCGCCGATCAAGAGCGGGAACCAGCCGCCTTCGAACAGCTTGAGCAGGTTCGAAGCGAAGAACAGGAAGTCGACCACGAAGAAGATCGCGGTCGAGGCGATGCACAGCGCCAGCGGCAGCTTCCAGGCGTAGCGGATCACGAAGAAGGTCAGGATCGTGGTGATCAGCATGTCGGTGGTCACGGCGATGCCGTAGGCCGCGGCCAGGCTGCTCGAGGTGCGGAACATCACGACCGCCATCACGATGGCCACGAACAGGCCCCAGTTGACCAGCGGGATGTAGATCTGGCCGGCCGTGCGCACGCTGGTGTGCTCGATGTTCAGGCGCGGCAGGTAGCCCAGCTGGATCACCTGGCGCGTGACGCTGAAGGCGCCGGTGATGAGCGCCTGCGAAGCGATCACCGTCGAGAGCGTGGCCAGCAGCACGAGCGGAATGAGCGCCCATTCAGGCGCCATCATGAAGAACGGGTTCTTCACGGCCTCGGGGTTCTCCAGGAGCAGCGCGCCCTGGCCCAGGTAGTTGAGCGTGAGCGCCGGCATGACGACCGAGAACCACGCGATGCGGATCGGCTTCTTGCCGAAGTGCCCCAGGTCGGCGTACAGCGCCTCGGCGCCGGTCACGCACAGCACCATCGCGCCCAGCAGGATGAAGCTGGTGCCCGGGTTGTCCCAGATGAATTTCAGCGCGTACCAGGGGTTCAGCGCCTTGATGATCTCGGGGTGGTGCCCGATCTGCCACACGCCCAGCACGGCGATGGCCGCGAACCACGCCAGCGTGACCGGGCCGAAGAACTTGCCGATGCCCGCCGTGCCGCGCTTTTGCACCGCGAACAGGCAGAACAGCACGACCAGCGTGATCGGGATCACGTAGTGCTTGAAGTGCGGCGACACCACCTCCAGGCCCTCGACCGCCGAGAGCACCGAGATGGCCGGCGTGATCACGCCGTCGCCATAGAAGAGCGAGGTGCCGAAGATGCCGACGATCAGGAGCAGCTGGCGCAGCCTGGGCTTGTCGGCCACGGCCTGGGAGGCCAGTGCGAGCATCGCGACCAGGCCGCCCTCGCCTTCGTTGTCGGCGCGCAGCACGAGCACGACGTACTTGATGGAGACGATGACCGTGAGGGTCCAGAAGAACATCGACAGGATGCCGTAGACGTTCTCCACGGTGAACGGCACATGGCCGTGACCGAAGACTTCCTTGACCGCATAGAGAACGCTGGTGCCGATGTCGCCGTAGACGACGCCGATGGCGCCGACGATGAGGCCGGCAGAGATGTTTTTGGGGGCTGACACGGGGGTCGATGGGAAAAGGTTGGCTCGCAATGATCGACGCGTCAGTCACGCCGGGGTGCCGCGGCCGTGCCGCGCATCCCTCCGCCCTTTTGGTTCCGTTGCTGTGGGGCCGCTATTTTGCCGTTGCCCGCCGACGCCGCAACCCGCCCCCGCCGCTCATTCGTAGATTTCGGCGTCCGGGTCGGTCGCTTCCATCTCGTAACTGGCCGCGACCATGGCCAGGCGCCCCACCACGCCATACATGTAAAAACGGTTGGGGGCGCTGGCGCCGGGCTTGGCGCCCGGCTGCGGCAGCTGCGCACTTTCCGAGAAGGCCAGCGGCACGTAGCTGGCGCCCGGCTGCTTGAGGTTCTCGTCGGCGGCGCGCTCTGCGTGCACGCGGTAGAAGCCGCCCACCACGTAGCGGTCCATCATGTAGACCACCGGCTCGGCCACGCCGTTGTGCACGCGCTCGTTGGTGAGCACGCCTTCCTGCACGATCAGCTCGGTGGGCTCGCGCAGGTCGCGCCCGGCGCTGGTCTTGGCGGGCGACGAAGTGGCGGTGCGCGACTTGCCGATCAGCGCCTCGACCTCCTTGGCATCGCGCACGGTCACGACGCCGGGGCTGCCGCTGCCGCTGTGGCCGCCCTTGACGACCACGAAGGGCTTCTCGTTGATGCCGTATTCCTTGTACTTGCGGCGCACCTTGGTGAGCACCGCGTCGACATGGCTGGTGAGCACGTCGATGCCGCGGCCCTCGGCCACGTCGACGCCTTCGGCGCGCGCGTAGATCGGGTTGATCAGCCAGGGATCGATGCCCAGCAGCTTGCCGAAGCGCTTGCACAGCTCTTCGTAGCTGTGCAGGTGGTTGCTCTTGCGGCGCACCGACCAGCCTGCGTGCAGCGGCGGCAGCAGGTACTGCTCATGCAAGTCTTCGAGGATGCCGGGCGTTCCCGCAGAAAGCTCGTTGTTGAGCAAAATTGTGCAGGGATCGAAGTTCTTCAGGCCCAGGCGGCGCTTGGAACGCACCACCGGTTCGAGCGTCACGGTCTCGCCATTGGGCAGTTCGATCTTCTTGGGCGACTTGATGGCCGGATCGATCGAGCCGATGCGCACATTGAGGCCCGCCATGTGGAAGATGCGCACCAGTTGCGCGACGTTGGCGAGATAAAATGTGTTTTTCGAGTGGTTTTCAGGAATGACGAGCAGGTTGCGCGCCTCCGGACAGATCTTCTCGATGGCCGCCTGCGCGGCCTGCACCGCCAGCGGCAGCATTTCCTTGGTGAGGTTGTTCCAGCCGCCCGGGAACAGGTTGGTGTCGACCGGAGCCAGCTTGAAGCCCGCGTTGCGGATGTCGACGGCGCTGTAGAACGGCGGCGTGTGCTCCATCCACTCGAGGCGGAACCAGCGCTCGATGGCGGGCATCGAGTCGAGCACCCGCTGCTCCAGTTCGTTGATCGGGCCGGTCAGGGCAGTGACGAGATGCGGAACCATGCAGCGGCCTTGTTGGTTTTGTGCTTAAAGGTGGAGTGGAATTGTAGGATTTGGGGATGGCGCGCCCGATGACAAGCAGCCAAAGAGAACAAAGCACCCCAATCCACAACACACGTTGCAAGAACACCGCGGCACGGGCCTCGCCGCGCCGCCGGCCCGATGGCCCCGGCCTTTCGGACCCCGATTAACCGCGGACTTCGCCCTGCCCCAGCACCACGTACTTGAGCGAGGTCAGGCCTTCGATGCCGACCGGGCCGCGCGCGTGGAACTTGTCGGTGCTGATGCCGATTTCGGCGCCCAGCCCGTACTCGAAACCGTCCGCGAAGCGCGTGCTCGCATTCACCATCACACTGGCCGAATCGACCTCGCGCAGGAAGCGCTGGGCGTTGATGTGGTCGCGCGTGACGATGGCGTCGGTGTGGTGGCTCGAGTAGCGGTTGATGTGCGCAATGGCCTCGTCCAGCCCCGCCACCACCTTGATGCTGATGACGGCGGCCAGGTACTCCTCGGACCAGTCGGACTCGACCGCATCGATCACCTTGGCCTGCGGATGGTGCGCCTCGCTGGCGCGCAGGATCGCGGCGGCGGCCGGGTCGCAGCGCATCTCGACGCCCTTGGCGGCGAAGATGGCGGCGATCTCGGGCAGGAAGTGGTCGGCCACCGAGGCCGCCACCAGCAGGCCTTCGGCGGCGTTGCAGGGGCTGTACTTCTGGGTCTTGGCGTTGTCGACGATGCGCAGCGCCATGTCGAACTCGGCCGTGTCGTCCACGTAGACGTGGCAGTTGCCGTCCAGGTGCTTGATGACGGGCACCTTGGCGTCGCGGCTGATGCGCTCGATCAGGCCCTTGCCGCCGCGCGGAATGATCACGTCGACGAATTCGGGCATGGCGATCAGCTGGCCCACGGCCTCGCGGTCGGTGGTCTGCACCAGCTGCACCGCATCGACCGGCAGGCCGGCTTCGGCCAGCGCCTCGGACACCAGGAGCGCCAGCGCCTTGTTCGACTCGATGGCCTCGGAGCCGCCGCGCAGGATGGCCGCGTTGCCGCTCTTGATCGCCAGGCTCGCGGCCTCGATGGTCACGTTGGGGCGGCTCTCGTAGATCATGCCGAAGACGCCGATCGGCACGCGCATCTGACCCACGCGGATGCCGCTGGGCTGCTGCTTCATGCCGATGATCTCGCCGATCACGTCGGCCATGCCGGCCAGTTGCTCGCAGCCCTCGGCCACGGTCTCCAGGACCTTGGGCGTGAGCTTGAGCCGGTCGACCATCGGGGCCGACAGGCCGGCGGCCGTGGCGCGCTCCAGGTCCTTTTGATTGGCGACGGCCAGCGCGGGGCCGGCTTCGCGCAGGCGCCGGGCCAGCGCTTTCAGTGCTCTGTTTTTGGTAGCTGCATCCGCACGGGCCATGAGGAATGCAGCGGCTTTGGCTTGCAGACCGAGGGTCTGCATGTGCTCGCTGACGTTGAACGCGTTCATGGCGCGCATTTTCCCACGCGGACCTTCGGCCCGGCTGACGCGGGCCTTTTGATGGCGATCGACGTCAGGCGCGACGCGGCGCCGCGGCCGTGCTGCAGGCGCGGCACAGCATCAGCGCCAGCCGCTGCAGCGCCTGCCAGCCGCTGGCGGGCCAGTCGGGCTGCTTCAGGCCCTTGCAGATGCCGTCGACCAGGTGGGCCGCGCGCAGCAGCCGGGTCAGCATGCGGTCGTCCAGGCGCGGCAGCACGCGCTCGAAGGCGCGCTCGCGCGGGCCCCAGATGCGGTTCTCGCGCAGCGCCATCGGCAGCGGGCGGCCGGCGGCCATGGCGTCCTTCACGCGCTTGAGGGCGCGGATGTCCTCGGCGATCGTGTAGTGCACCAGCACCTCGGCCTCGCCCTCGGCCTGCAGGCCGTCGAGCATGCGCGCCACGCGCTGCGGGTTGCCGGCCAGCACGGCCTCGGAGAGCTTGAACACGTCGTAGCGCGCCACGTTGTTGACGGCGCCCTCGACCTGCTCCCAGCTCAGCTCGCCCGCCGGATGCAGCAGCGCGAGCTTCTGGATTTCCTGGTGCGCGGCGAGCAGGTTGCCTTCGACACGGTCGGCAAAGAACTGCAGCGTGCGCTGGCCTTCATCGCCGGGCATCACGCGCTGGTTCTGCAGCCCCAGGCGCTGGGCGATCCATTGCGGCAGCGCGGCGCGCTCGATCGGGTCGACCTGGATGCTCACGCCGTTGTTCTCCAGCGCCGAGAACCACGCGCCGGTGCGCGTGGCCTTGTCCAGGCGCGGCAGCATCACCAGCGTGAGCGTGCTGTCGTTGCCGGGCGCGCCCTCGGCCAGCTGCTGCAGCGCGACGCTGCCGTCCTTGCCGGGCTTGCCCGAAGGAATGCGGATCTCGACGATCTGCTTGTCGGCAAACAGCGAGAGCGAGCCCCCCGCAGCCAGCACCGCGCTCCAGTCGAAGTGCGCGCCGGCCACGGTGTACGAGCTGCGCTCGGTGTGGCCCTGCGCACGCGCGGCGGCGCGGATGGCGTCGGCCGCCTCCTGCGCGAGCAGCGGCTCGTCGCCGTGGATCGTGTAAAGCGGCTTCAGGCCCTTTTGCAGGTGGGCGCCGAGCTGGGCACTGGCAAGTTGCATTGAAAAAAGAACGGAAGCGACGCTTACAGGGACTGCACCGCCGCCAGCCGGCGCATCAGCTGCTGCGCGATGTCGGCCTGCATGTCGCGGAACAGCAGGTCGGCCTCGCCTTCCTTGGCCAGCGCGTTGGTTTCGTTGAAGCTCAGGTCGCGTGTCTGCGAGACCTCGGACGCGGGCAGCAATTCCTTGCCGCCCGGCGTGCGCAGGCTGAAGCGCACGCGCAGGCGCAGCTGCAATTCGCGCAGCAGGCCGGCGGAGTTGGTCGAGATCACGAAACGGTCGCGGTCTTCGCCCAGCACGACCAGCACGGCGTCGGCGGTGCTGGCCTCTTCCTTGGGCACCAGCGTCACGTTGCCGGCCGCGCGCAGCTCGCGCCGCAGCTGGTTGATGAGCGCCGTATTGCCTTCGAGCGACAGCGTCTTGAACGCGAAGTTCGGCGCCTTGCGCAGCGCGAAGCCGCAGCCGGACAGGGCCAGCGAAGCGCCTGCCACGCCGAGGCCCAGGAGAAAGCCGCGGCGCGGCTGCGAGGCATTGCGAATGTTCATGCGTCTGTCGTTTCCGTCGTTCTGCAGTGTCGGGTTCAGATGACCACGTTGACCAGGCGCCCGGGCACCACGATCACGCGCTTGGCCGGCGCGCCTTCGGCGAAGTTGACGAAGTCGTCGCAGGCGAGCGCCAGCCGCTCGATCTCGTCCTTCGAGGCACCGGCGGGCACCAGCAGCTTGCCGCGCAGCTTGCCGTTGACCTGCAGCATGAGCTCGACCTCGTCCTGCGCCAGCGCGGCCACGTCGACCACGGGCCAGGGGGCGTCGAGCAGGTCGCCCGAGGCCTTGTCGTAGCCGAGCTGCTGCCACAGCTGGTGCGCGATGTGCGGCGTGGCCGGGTACAGGCAGCGCAGCAGGATGCCGAAGCCCTCGCGCGCGGCGGCCGCGTCGCCCGCGCTGCCGTCGGGCTTGAAGCCTTCGAGCGCATTGAGCAGCTTCATCGCGCCCGACACCACCGTGTTGTATTGCATGCGCTGGTAGTCGTAGTCGATCTGGCGCAGCACGGTGTGCACCTCGCGGCGCAGGGCCTGGGCGGGCTTGCCGAAGCTCTGGCCGGCGAGCGCCACGGGCGCCACGTCGGCCTGGGCCACGCCGTAGTTCCACACGCGGCGCAGGAAGCGGTAGCTGCCCTCGACGGCCGCGTCGTTCCACTCGAGCGTGGCTTCGGGCGGCGCGGTGAACATGGTGTACAGGCGCGCGGTGTCGGCGCCGTACTTCTCGATCAGGTCCTGCGGGTCGACGCCGTTGCGTTCGCTCTTGCCCATCTTGCCCACGCCGCCGTACTCGACCTTGGTGCCGTCGGCCAGCGTGCCGCCGGTGATGCGGCCCTGTGCGTCGAGCACCGCCGTGACTTCGAGCGGCGGGAAGTAGTCCTTGCCGCCCTTCTCGTTGCGCTTGTAGAAGATGTGGTTGAGCACCATGCCCTGCGTGAGCAGCTTGGCGAAGGGCTCGTCGGCCTTCACCAGGCCCAGGTCGCGCATGACCTTGGTCCAGAAGCGCGCGTACAGCAAGTGCAGGATCGCGTGCTCGATGCCGCCGATGTACTGGTCCATCGGCATCCAGTAGTCCGCGCCCTCGGCGACCATGGCCTTGTCGTTGGTCGGGTCGCAGTAGCGCATGAAGTACCACGACGAATCGACGAAGGTGTCCATCGTGTCGGTCTCGCGCCGCGCAGCCTTGCCGCACACCGGGCACACCACGCCGGCGTGGAAGCCTTCGTGCTTGTTCAGCGGGTTGCCCGAGCCGTCGGGCACGCAGTCGGTCGGCAGCACCACGGGCAGGTCCTTCTCGGGGACCGGCACCGCGCCGTGTTCTTCGCAATGGATGATCGGGATCGGCGTGCCCCAGTAGCGCTGGCGGCTCACGCCCCAGTCGCGCAGGCGCCAGGTGGTCTGCAGTTCGCCCAGGTCCTTCTGGCCCAGCGCATGCGCCACGGCGGCCACGGCCTCCTTGTAGGTCATGCCGCTGAAGTTGTCGGAGTTGATGGTCACGCCGCGCTGCTTGTCGCCGTACCAGTCCTGCCACTTGTGATAGTCGAAGTGCGGCTCGTCGTCGACCAGCACGACCTGGATGATCTCGATGCCGTACTTGTTGGCGAAGGCGAAGTCGCGCTCGTCGTGTGCGGGCACGCCCATCACGGCGCCGTCGCCGTAGCCGATGAGCACGTAGTTGCCCACCCAGACCGGCACCTGCTCCTCGGTGATCGGGTGCTTGACCGTGAGGCCCGTGGGCACGCCCTTCTTCTCCTGCGTGGCCAGCTCGGCCTCGGTCGTGCCGCCACCCTTGCATTCCTCGATGAAGGCCGCGACCCTGGGATCGAGCGTGGCGGCGTGCGCGGCGAGCGGGTGCTCGGGCGCGACGGCGCAGAAGGTGACGCCCATGATGGTGTCGGCACGCGTGGTGAACACGTACATGCGACCGTCCTGGATCAGCTTGCCGCTCGCGTCCCGGATGTCATGCGTGAAGGCGAAGCGCAGGCCTTCGCTCTTGCCGATCCAGTTTTCCTGCATCAGCTTGACGCGCTCGGGCCAGCCCGGCAGCTTGTGCTGGGTGTGCTCGAGCAGTTCTTCGGCGTAGTCGCTGATCTTCAGGTAGTAGCCGGGGATCTCGCGGCGCTCGACGGTGGCGCCGGTGCGCCAGCCCTTGCCGTCGATCACCTGCTCGTTGGCCAGCACGGTCTGGTCGACCGGGTCCCAATTCACGACCTGGGTCTTGCGGTAGGCGATGCCCTTTTCGAGCATCTTCAGGAACAGCCACTGGTTCCACTTGTAGTAGCTCGGATCGCAGGTGGCGATCTCGCGGCTCCAGTCGATCGCCAGGCCCATGGCCTGGAGCTGGCCCTTCATGTAGGCGATGTTCTCGTAGGTCCACTTGGCCGGCGGCACGCCGTTCTTCAGCGCCGCGTTCTCGGCCGGCAGGCCGAAGGCGTCCCAGCCCATGGGCATCAGCACGTTGTAGCCGCTCATGCGCAGGTAGCGCGTGAGCATGTCGTTGATCGTGTAGTTGCGCACGTGGCCCATGTGCAGCTTGCCGCTCGGGTACGGCAGCATCGAGCAGGCGTAGTACTTCTTGCGGCTCGCGTCCTCGGTGACACGGTAGACATCGGCGGCGCGCCATTGCGCCTGGGCAGCGGACTCGACGTCGCTGGGTTTGTAGCTGGGGTTCATGACATCTCGGCAGGGCCCGGCTCGACGGCGGCCGGGAAGGCGGATTATCGCGCCGTGCGTGATCGTCCCCCGGGCTCCATGCCGGAATCAGGCCCTTTCCTGCGGCGGCGGGGCGGGCGTCCACTCGTCGCCGAACAGTTCCGGCTCACTGTAGGCCTCCAGATTCGCCCAGTGGTGGGCCGCGTCTTCCCGGTAGAACAGGCTGGCAAGCCCCGCCGCCAGGCGCCGCGCGCCGTCGCTGATGGCCGGAATGTCGCCCGACACCGTGCCGTGCGACAGCGCCGCCGGGTAGCAGAAGCAGTGGATGCGATCCAGCCCCGGGCAGGCGCCGGGCGCGTTTTCCTGGAATTCGAAGGCCGGCCCGAGGTCGGGCGAATCGGCCAGTTCGCGGTCTTCGTCGCCGGGCGCGGGCGTGAAACGGTCTTTCCAGGTACGAATGTGCGCGGCAATGCCTGCGAATTCGGGGCGAGCGGCCCAGTCGACCTGGAAACCTGTCGACACGATCAGGAAGTCGAATTCGAAGTCGCCCTTGGGCGTGGTCACCCGCAGCACCTCGCCCTGCGGCGCCACGGCCAGGATGGGGCAGCCGAAGTTGAAGAAGGCATTGGCGTGCCGCGACACCCGCAGCGTGCTGCCGTGCGGCGGCGGCACGTTCAGCACGTTGATGTAGTGGCGGATGCGCCATTTCAGTTCGTCGGGCAGGTCGTAGTGCCCCTGCGTGAGCCCCGGCACGCCGGCGCCCTTGCCCTTGTTGACGCGCGGCAGGTCGGGCCGGCGGATCAGCAGCTCGACGCTGTGCGCGCCGGCCTCGAGCGCGGTGGCGGCGCTGTCCATGGCCGAGGAGCCCGCGCCGACCACGCCCACGCGCAGGCCCTTCAGGCGGCCGTAGTCCATCTCGTCGGAGGAATGCGCCCACTTGGCGCGCGGCAGGCCGTCCACGAACGCCGGCACGGCCGGGCCGCCCAGGCCGTCGCGGCCGGTGGCCAGCACGACGCGGCGCGCCAGCACGCGGCGCTCGCCCTCGGGCGTGCGCAGGTCCAGGCGCACGGCGCTGGCGTCGGGCAACGGTTGCAAGCCAGTAACAGCGGTGTCGTTGCGCACGTCCACGCCCATCACGCGGCGGTACCAGACCAGGTAGTCCATCCACTGCAGGCGCGGGATCTTGTCCATCGCGGCCCAGGCCTCGGTGCCGAACTGGGCCTCGAACCACGCGCGGAAGGTCAGCGAGGGCAGCCCCAGCGCCGGGCCCGTGAGCTCCTTGGGCGAGCGCAGGGTTTCCATGCGCGCCGTGGTGGCCCAGGGGCCTTCGCGCCCGGCCGGCGTGCGGTCGAAGATCACCGCGCGGATGCCTTGTTGCGCCAGCGCGCCCGCCGCGGCCAGCCCGGCCTGGCCGCCGCCGATGATGGCCACGTCGAGCACGGGTTCGCCGTCGATCTGGCGCGGCGGCACCCAGGCGCGGGCGGGCCAGCCGAGGTAGTCGAGGTCCTGGGCGAGCCGGCGTTCGAGCGCGGCAAGGCCGATGGGTGGGGCGGAAGGGGAGAAAGCGGTGTCGTCGGTGGTCATCGGTCAGAGGTCGGGGCGGCAGCGCCCCGCCCTGCTGAATTTACCCACTTCCGCGCGGCGCCCGCCTGCCACAGCGTACCGCTGGCCCGGATTTCGCATGCCACAATGAATTTCGACCACAGGGGCAGGCATGAGCGGCAGCAACGGCGAATGGTGGCGGGGCGCGGTGATCTACCAGATCTACCCGCGCAGCTTCATGGACAGCAACGGCGACGGCGTCGGCGACCTGCCCGGCATCACGTCGAAGCTCGACCACGTCGCCCGCCTGGGCGTCGACGCGGTCTGGGTCTCGCCCTTCTTCCGCTCCCCCATGAAAGACTTCGGCTACGACGTGGCCGACTACCGCGCGGTCGATCCGCTGTTCGGCACGCTGGCCGACTTCGACGCCATGCGCGCACGCATGCATGCGCTGGGCCTGAAGCTCATCATCGACCAGGTGCTCTCGCACACCTCCGACCAGCACGCCTGGTTCGCGGAGAGCCGATCGAGTCGCGACAACCCGAAGGCCGACTGGTACGTCTGGGCCGACCCCCAGCCCGACGGCACGCCGCCCACCAACTGGCTCTCGGTCTTCGGCGGCTCGGCCTGGCAGTGGGACTCGCGCCGGCGGCAGTACTACCTGCACAGCTTCCTGGCCGAGCAACCCGATCTCAACTTCCATTGCGCCGCCGTGCAGGACGCCCTGCTCGGCGAGGTGCGCTTCTGGTGCGAGCGCGGCGTGGACGGCTTCCGCTTCGACGCCTGCAACCACCAGTTCCACGACGCGCTGCTGCGCGACAACCCACCGGCCACGACCGCGTCGATCGACGAGGTCAGCACCGTGCGCGCCGACAACCCCTACGCGATGCAGCAGCACCTGTACGACAAGAGCCAGCCCGAGAACCTCGTGTTCCTCGAGCGCCTGCGCCAGCTGCTCGACGGCTACGGCGCGGTCGCACTGGGCGAGGTCGGCGACGAGAACGCGCCGCCGGTCATGGCGCAGTACACCGAACTCGGCAAGCGCCTGCACCTGGCCTACAGCTTCAGCCTGCTCACGGCCGACCACAGCCCGAAGCACCTGCGCCACCAGGTCGAGTCGCTCGACGCCGCACTGGCCGTGACGAACGGCTGGGGCTGCTGGGCGGTGTCGAACCACGACGTGCCGCGCGTCGCCACGCGCTGGAGCGACGGCGCCGCGCCCGACACGCGCCGCGACCGGCTCTGGCTCGCGCTGCTGCTGGCGCTGCGCGGCAGCGCCAGCCTCTACCAGGGCGAAGAGCTGGGCCTGCCCGAGGCCGACGTGCCCTTCGAACTGCTGCAAGACCCTTACGGCCGCGCCTTCTGGCCCGAGTTCAAGGGCCGCGACGGCTGCCGCACGCCGATGCCCTGGACCGCCGATGCGCCCAACGCCGGCTTCAGCACCGGCACGCCCTGGCTGCCGGTGGACGGCGCGCACCTGCCGCTGGCCGTCGACCAGCAGGAGGCCGACCCCGGCTCGATGCTCGCCTTCAGCCGCGCGCTGCTGCACTGGCGCCTCACCCAGCCGCTGCTGCGCACGGGCGCGCTGGCGTTCGTCGATGCGCCCGCGCCGCTGCTGCACATCGTGCGCAGCGACGGGGACGCGGTGCTGCATGCGATCTTCAATACGGGGAGCGAACCGGTGTCGATTCCGTTGCCCGAGCCGCTGGTGCCGCTGGCCGGCCACCCGCTCGCGCCGACCGCGAACCTCACCGCCGATCCAAAGCCCCTGCTGACGTTGGCGCCTTATGGCGTGTGCTTCGGCACGACGGCCGAAGCAGGAGGACGCTGAACCCCATGCCCCCTTCTCCCTTCCTCCAAGCTGCCGACATCCACGCGCTGATGCGCGCCGAACACGGCGATCCGTTCGCCGTGCTCGGCCCCCACGAGACCGCCGACGGCCTCGAGGTTCGCGCGCTGATGCCCGGCGCGCGGCAGGTGGCCGTGGTGCATTCGCGCACCGGCTGGCCGCTGTCGATCCTTGCGCGGCACGAGGGCTCCGACCTGTTCAGCGGCCTCGTGCCCGCGGCCGAGGCGCGCATGGGCTACTCGTTCCAGGTCGACTGGGAGAACGGGCACGCCTCGCGGCTCGAAGACCCCTACCGATTTCCGTTCGTGCTCGGCGAGACCGACGTGTGGCTGCTGGCCGAGGGCACGCACCTGCGGCCGTGGGAGCGGCTGGGCGCGCACCTGCGCGAGATCGACGGCGTGAAGGGCGTGGCCTTTGCCGTCTGGGCGCCGAATGCGCGGCGCGTGTCGGTGGTCGGCGACTTCAACAACTGGGACGGCCGGCGCCACATGATGCGGCTGCGCCGCGAGTGCGGCGTGTGGGAGATCTTCGCGCCGCACGTGGCGACCGGCGACAGCTACGAGTTCGAGATCCTGTCGTCGCGCGGCGAGGTGCTGCGCAAGGCCGACCCCTTCGCGTTCTCGTCGCAGCTGCGCCCCGGCACCGCCTGCGTCGTGGCGCCGCTGCCCGCACCGGTACCGATGCCCGCCGGGCGCGCCGAGGCCAACGCGCACCAGGCGCCGATCAGCATCTACGAAGTGCACCTGGGCTCGTGGCGCCGCAAGCACCATGGCCAGGAATGGCTGGACTACCGCGAGCTGGCCGACACGCTCGTGCCCTATGTGCGCGACATGGGCTTCACGCACATAGAGTTGCTGCCCATCACCGAGCACCCCTTCGACGGCTCGTGGGGCTACCAGCCCATCGGCCTGTATGCGCCGACCTCGCGCTTCGGCACGCCCGGCGACTTCCGCCATTTCGTCGAAGCCGCGCATGCCGCGGGGCTGGGCGTGATCCTCGACTGGGTGCCCGCGCACTTCCCGACCGACGCGCACGGCCTGGGCAACTTCGACGGCACCGCGCTGTACGAGTACGCCGACCCGCGCGAGGGCTTTCACAACGACTGGCAGACGCTGATCTTCAACTACGCCCGCACGGAGGTGCGCAACTACCTCGTCGGCAATGCGCTGTACTGGCTGGAGCGCTACGGCGTGGACGGCCTGCGCGTGGATGCGGTGGCCTCGATGCTGTACCGCGACTACAGCCGCAAGGCCGGCGAGTGGGTGCCGAATGCGCAGGGCGGGCGCGAGAACCTGGAGGCCATCGATTTCCTTCGCCGCATGAACCGCGTGGTGGGCGTGGAGCGTCCGGGGGCCGTGACCATCGCTGAAGAGTCGACGAGCTTTCCTGGTGTGACGCGACCGCCGGAAGACGGCGGGCTGGGGTTTCACTACAAGTGGAACATGGGGTGGATGAACGACACGCTGGCGTATGCCGGGACCGATCCGGTCTATCGCAAGCACCACCACCAGCAGATCACCTTCGGGCTGATGTACGCGCACAGCGAGAACTTCGTGTTGCCGCTGTCGCATGACGAAGTGGTGCACGGCAAGGGGTCGATGATCGGGCGCATGCCTGGAGACGAGTGGCAGAAGTTCGCGGGGTTGCGCAATCTGTATGGGTACCTCTGGGCTTATCCGGGGAAGAAGCTGCTGTTCATGGGGGGGGAGTTTGCGCAGTACGCGGAGTGGAATGCGGATCGCGGGCTGGACTGGCATCTGCTGGAGCATGCGGCGCATCAAGGGGTGCGGCGGTTGGTGCGCGATCTGAACAACGTGTATCGGCACTTTCCTGCTTTGCATGAGCTGGACCACGAGGGTTCTGGGTTCGAGTGGCTGGTGCATGACGATGTGGCGCAGTCGGTGTTTGCGTTTGTTCGGCGGGCTCGGGATGGGGGGGTGGTTGTGGTGGTTTGCAACTTCACGCCTGTGCCTCGGGATGACTATCGGTTGGGGGTGCCTGTGGCTGGTTCTTACCGGGAGGTCATCAATACCGATGGGGTGGTTTACGGTGGGAGCGGTGTGGGGAATGGGGTGGTTGAGAGTTCTCCGGTGGGATGGCATGGGAAGAGCGATTCGATCGTGATTAGCGTGCCGCCACTCGCTACTTTGATGTGGGTGTTGAATTGACTCGCTCTGGGCTAGGCTGTGTTCCGGGGCCGGGTCTCGGCCCGGCGGCCGACCTACTTTTCTTTGCTTCGCCAAAGAAACGTAGGCAAAAGAAAGGCGA
>NZ_JBWKOY010000011.1:0-152628 GCF_059416345.1 Variovorax sp. GW821-FHT09D07 | reverse complement strand
AAGCTGATCAACCCGATCGCGATGGAAGAAGGCCTGCGCTTCGCCATCCGTGAAGGCGGCCGTACCGTGGGTTCGGGTGTCGTGGCCAAGATCCTCGACATCTAAGCCGGACGCAAAGGAATCACCATGGCTACCAAGCAAAAGATCCGCATCCGCCTGAAGGCATTCGACTACAAGCTGATCGACCAGTCGGCCGCTGAAATCGTGGACACCGCCAAGCGCACCGGCGCGATCGTCAAGGGCCCCGTGCCCCTGCCGACCCGCATGAAGCGTTTCGACATCCTGCGTTCGCCGCACGTCAACAAGACGTCGCGCGACCAGCTGGAAATCCGCACGCACCAGCGCCTGATGGACATCGTCGACCCCACCGACAAGACCGTGGACGCGCTGATGAAGCTCGACCTGCCGGCCGGCGTCGACGTCGAGATCAAGCTGCAGTAATTCGACCTCGCGTCGCATTCCGAGCACAGCCCGCCTGCAGAAATGCAGGCGGGCTTTTTTGTGCTTCACGTTTGTTTCTCAAGTGTGGCATCCTCGCGCACCGGCCTGCGGGACGCAGTGCGCCGGGGCTGAAACGAGGGCAGCACACGTGATGAGCCAGAAGTTCTCTTTTGCATTCGGTGCGGCGTGCATCGCGGCGGCATTGCTGGCAGGTTGCGGTGGGGGAGGTGGTGGTGGCGGAGGCGGCGGTGGGTTTCCCATCGGCCTGCCGATCGTGCTGAACCCGGTCGCCCTGAGCGGGAAAGCCACTTACGACTCGGTGCCGAACAACAGCGGGCCCCTCCTGTACGCGAACACCACAGCCAAGCCCGTGCGCGGCGCCACGGTAGAGGTGCTCGATGCCACCACATCGGCGCAGCTCGCGTTGACCACCACGGATGACGGTGGCAATTACACGGCTTCGGTGCCGGCGAACACGAACATCATCGTGCGCGTGCGGGCCCAGCTGACGCGGACCGGCCCGGGCGCGACCTGGGATGTCACGGTGCGCGACAACACCCGCAGCGACGCGCTGTACTCGATGCAGTCGGCGAGCTTTTCGTCGGGCAGCGCGGCGCTGACGCGCGACCTGCGCGCGGACAGTGGCTGGGATGGCTCGCGCTACAGCGGGACGCGGGTCGCGGCGCCGTTCGCCGTGCTCGACACGATCTACACCTCCATGCAGAAGGTGCTGTCGGTGGCGCCGGCTTCGGCGTTTCCTGTACTGAAGGTTTTCTGGAGTGCCGACAACGCGCCGTCCACGTCGATCAACCTCGCGACAGGGCAAATCGGCACGACCTTCTTCTTCAACAACGGAAGCAGCGGTCGGCAGATCTATGTGCTGGGCAAGGAGAACGTCGACACCGACGAGTTCGACGCACCGGTGATCGCGCATGAGTGGGGGCACTATTACCAGTCGGCGTTCAGCCGCGACGATTCGATGGGGGGCGAGCATGACGGAACGGATCGTCTCGACCGGCGGCTCGCTTTTTCCGAAGGCTGGGGCAATGCATGGTCGGGCATCGCCCTGAACCGGAGCAACTACGTGGACTCGACGGGTGCGCAACAGGGTGACGGTGGGCGGCTGGATCTGTCCGCCGGGCCTCCGACCGGCAACCCGGGCTGGTTCCGCGAACTGTCGGTCCAGGCCATCCTGTGGAACCTCAACCGGCAAGCCGGCTTCAAGCCCATCCACGACACCTTGACTGGCTTCCAGTTCCGAAGCGGCGCGCCGGTCACGTCGATCCACGCCTTCGCCGCCGCGTTCAATGCGACGTCGCCTGGCAACGCCTCGGCGCTGAACAGCCTGTTGGCTGGGCAGGGCATCACCTCCAGCGATGCATTCGGCACGGGCGAATCGAACGACGGCGGGGTGCCAAGAGCGCTGCCGATGTACGGAGCCTTGACGGTTGGTCCGGCGCCGAGCAGTGCCTGCGTCTCCAATGCGGCGGGTACCGGCAACAAGCACGGCAGCATTGCCTACCTGCGCTTCACCGCGCCAGCGAACCGGGACTACCAAGTCACGGTCGGGGGCGCCACGCTGCCGGACTTCGACGTCTTCCGAGGCGGAGAGATCGCCCGGTCGGGCAACCGGGTCAGCCTGAGCGCGGGTGAGTACGTTCTGGCGGTGCGGGACGCCGCAATGACGAGCTCCTCTGCTTCGCCGCTGTGCCTCAGCGTGCTTGTTCAATAGGAAGGGAAGGCTCGCGATGATCCTAAACACTCGCCTCTCTTTGGCTGCCGCGTTGGCGGCGGGACTTGCACTGTCCGCGCTCCCGGTCTCCGCCCTAGCCGACGGCATGCCGCCGGCGCGCACCACTGCGAAGCTGTCGGCTGCAACCTCGAAGGATGCGGCCACCCCCTGGGTGACCGCCTCGAGAAAACCCAATGACTCCGGCGTCAAGCTGCAGTACCGGCTGGACGGCGCGCCTCAGGCCGGCAAGCCGACGGTCGTCGTTCTGCAGTTCGACGGCGTCAGCGACCCCGCGGGCGCCAGCGTGGCGCTGACGGTCGATGCGGGCCTGACGCTGTCCGGCAGCGCGTCGCTGAGTCTGCCGCCGGGGCAGCGCTCCGACGCTTCCGTCACGGTGATCAGCCAGGGTGACGGTCTGGCCTACCTGAATGTGTTCATCAAGCAGGCTGGTCGGACCAGTGCCATTTCCATCCCGATCCAGACCGGCGCGGCGGCGCCCGCCATGAAGGCCGGCGGCGAGATCAAGTCGCTGCCAGGCGGCGACAACATCATCTCGCTGCCCGCGAAATAGGCCCGAAAGCCACCCGAAACGGAGCCGGAACCCCCTGAATCCGGCCCGAAAAGGGCCACTTGCGCCCCGGTTCGACTGCGGGCTATAATCTCTGGCTCTGCCCTTGTTGCGTCCGTTCGGGTGCCGCTTTCGGCAGAGATTTATCAACCTTCTCTCGCAGGCCGGGAAACCAGCCAAACGCTGTCGCCAATTGAAGTGGCAGCGGCGAAGGAAGTCTTCCATTTTTGGAGAAAACAAATGAGTCTGAGCAACTCCCTCGGGTTGCTGGGCCGCAAGGTGGGGATGATGCGTCTCTTCACCGATGACGGGGACGCAGTTCCTGTCACGGTGGTGGATGTGTCCAACAACCGTGTGACCCAGATCAAGTCCCAAGAGACCGATGGCTACGTCGCCCTGCAGGTGACGTTCGGTTCGCGCAAAGCATCGCGCGTGACCAAGCCCCAAGCCGGCCACCTTGCCAAGGCAGGTGTCGAAGCTGGCGAGATCATCCAGGAATTCCGCGTCACCGCCGATACCGCAGGTCAGCACAAGGCTGGCGGCGTGATCGCGGCAAGCAGCGTGTTCTCCGTGGGCCAGAAGGTGGACGTGCAAGGCACGACCATCGGCAAGGGCTACGCCGGCACGATCAAGCGTCACAACATGAGCTCGCAGCGCGCGTCGCACGGTAACAGCCGTTCGCACAACGTGCCCGGCTCGATCGGCATGGCACAAGACCCCGGTCGCGTGTTTCCCGGCAAGCGCATGACGGGCCACCTCGGCGACGTCACCCGCACGACGCAAAACCTCGACGTGTTCCGCATCGACGAAGCACGTCAGCTGCTGCTCATCAAGGGCGCGATCCCGGGTTCGAAGGGTGGCTTCGTCACCGTGCGTCCCGCCATCAAGGCCAAGCCGCAAGCGGCTGAAGGAGCGAAGTAATGCAACTCGAACTCCTGAACGAACAAGGCCAGGCCGCGTCGAAGTACGACGCCCCCGAGACCGTGTTCGGCCGTGACTACAACGAAGACCTGGTCCACCAGATCGTCGTTGCATTCCAGGCCAACGCCCGTCAAGGCACGCGCGCCCAGAAGGACCGCGAACAGGTCAAGCACTCGACCAAGAAGCCTTTCAAGCAAAAGGGAACGGGCCGCGCCCGCGCCGGTATGACGTCCTCGCCCCTGTGGCGCGGAGGCGGCCGGATCTTCCCGAACATGCCTGACGAAAACTTCTCGCAGAAGATCAACAAGAAGATGTACCGCGCCGGCATGGCCTCCATCTTCTCGCAGCTCGCTCGCGAAGGCCGTCTGGCCGTGGTCGATTCGCTGACCGTGGATTCGCCCAAGACGAAGCCGCTGGCAGCCCGTTTCAAGGCAATGAATCTCGAGTCCGTGCTCGTGATCGCCGAAGAAGTCGACGAAAACCTGTACCTTGCCTCGCGCAATCTGGTCAACATCCTCGTGGTCGAACCCCGTTACGCCGATCCGGTGTCGCTGGTTCACTACAAGAAGGTGCTGGTCACCAAGGGTGCCGTCGACAAGCTCAAGGAGATGTTCGCATGAGCCGCGTGAACCCCACCCCTGCACAACGTAAGTTCGACGAAGGCCGTCTCATGAACGTGCTGGTCGCACCGATCGTGTCCGAAAAGGCCACGATGGTCGGCGAGAAGTCGAACGCTGTCACTTTCAAGGTGCTGCAAGACGCCACCAAGCCCGAGATCAAGGCCGCTGTTGAACTGATGTTCAAGGTCGAAGTCCAGGGCGTGTCGGTGCTCAACACCAAGGGCAAGACCAAGCGCTTTGGCAAGTCCATCGGCCGCCGCGACAACGTGCGCAAGGCTTATGTGACGCTGAAGGCCGGTCAAGAGCTCAACCTCGTCGGGGAAGGCGCTTAATCATGGCCGTCATCAAGATGAAACCCACTTCGCCGGGCCAACGCGGCGCGGTGAAGATTTCGCGTGACCACCTGCACAAGGGTGCGCCTCACGCAGCCCTGCTGGAACCCCAGTTCCAGAAGGCCGGCCGTAACAACAACGGTCACATCACGATCCGCCATCGTGGCGGTGGTGCCAAGCACCACTACCGCATTGTCGACTTCGTGCGCAACAAGGACGGCATCCCGGCCAAGGTCGAACGCATCGAGTACGACCCGAACCGCACCGCCCACATCGCTCTGGTCTGCTACGCCGACGGCGAGCGCCGCTACATCATCGCCCCGCGCGGTCTGGAAGCTGGTGCAACCCTGATGTCGGGCGCCGAAGCCCCGATCCGCGCCGGCAACACCCTGCCGATCCGCAACATCCCTGTGGGTTCGACGATCCACTGCATCGAACTGCAACCCGGCAAGGGCGCGCAGATCGCACGTTCGGCCGGTACCTCGGCCACGCTGCTGGCCCGTGAAGGCGTCTACGCCCAGGTCCGCATGCGTTCGGGCGAAGTCCGTCGCATTCACATCGAATGCCGCGCGACCATCGGTGAAGTGGCCAACGAAGAACACAGCCTGCGCCAGCTCGGCAAGGCCGGTGTGAAGCGTCACATGGGTATCCGCCCGACCGTTCGCGGCGTGGTGATGAACCCGGTCGACCACCCGCACGGTGGTGGCGAAGGCAAGACTGGCGAAGGCCGCCATCCTGTCGACCCGTGGGGCAATCTGACCAAGGGCTATCGCACCCGTAACAACAAGCGCACGCAGGTCTTCATCGTGTCGCGTCGCAAGAAGTAAGGGATAGCCAATGACTCGCTCTCTCAAAAAGGGTCCTTTCGTCGACCACCACCTCGTGGCCAAGGCCGACAAGGCCGTGACGAACAAGGACAAGAAGCCGATCAAGACCTGGTCGCGCCGCTCGATGGTTCTGCCCGAGTTCATCGGTCTGACCATCGCTGTGCACAACGGCAAGCAACACGTGCCCGTGTACATCACCGACCAGATGGTCGGCCACAAGCTCGGCGAATTTGCGCTCACGCGCACGTTCAAGGGGCACCCCGCGGACAAAAAAGTCCAGAAGAAGTAAGGAACGACCATGTCTGAAACACGTGCAGTCCTCCGCGGTGTCCGCCTGTCGGTCGACAAGGGCCGTCTGGTCGCGGACCTGATCCGCGGCAAGAAGGTCGATCAAGCGCTCAACGTTCTGCAATTCACGCAGAAGAAGGCCGCTGTGATCATCAAGAAGGTGCTCGAGTCGGCGATTGCCAACGCCGAGCACAACGACGGTGCCGACATCGACGAGCTGAAGGTCAAGACCATCTACGTCGAGCAAGGTGCAACGCTCAAGCGCTTCACGGCGCGCGCCAAGGGTCGCGGCAATCGCATCAGCAAGCCCACGTGCCATGTGTACGTGACGGTTGGCAACTAAGAAGGCCTGGAAGAAATATGGGACAGAAAATCCACCCAACCGGGTTCCGCCTTGCGGTCACCCGTAACTGGTCCAGCCGTTGGTACGCAAGCGACCGCGATTTCGCGGGCATGCTGGCCGAAGACATCAAGGTTCGCGAATACCTGAAGAAGAAGCTGAAGAACGCTTCGGTGTCGCGCGTCATGATCGAGCGTCCCGCCAAGAACGCGCGCATCACGATCTACTCGGCTCGTCCGGGCGTCGTGATCGGCAAGAAGGGCGAAGACATCGAGAACCTCAAGCGCGAACTGGGCAAGCAGCTCGGCGTGCCGGTTGCGGTCAACATCGAAGAAGTGCGCAAGCCCGAAATCGATGCGCAGCTGATCGCCGACAGCATCACGCAGCAGCTCGAAAAGCGGATCATGTTCCGCCGCGCCATGAAGCGCGCCATGCAGAACGCCATGCGTCTGGGTGCCCTGGGCATCAAGATCATGTCGGCTGGCCGCCTGAACGGCATCGAAATCGCACGTACCGAGTGGTACCGCGAAGGCCGCGTGCCGCTTCACACCCTGCGCGCCGACATCGACTACGGCACCTCGGAAGCCAAGACCACCTACGGCGTCATCGGCGTCAAGGTCTGGGTCTACAAGGGCGACACGCTGGGTCGTAACGACCTGCCGGCCGTCGAAACGCCGCGTCCGGACGAAGAGCGCCGCCCGCGTGGTCCCCGCCGTGATGGTCGCCCTGGCGACCGTCCGGGTGGCGACCGTCGTGGTCCCGGCCCCCGTGCCGGTGCCCGTGGTCCGATCGGTGGCAACACCGCTCCGGCCGATGGCAGCGACAAGCCCGCAGAAGCAACCGGCGGTGCCGGTGCAGACTCGAAACCCGCCGTTAAGCGCGTCCGCAAAGCCGCGCCCGCTGCAGCAGCGGACGGTGCCAAGACCGAGTAATCGGTCGCTCCCGGGCACGCAAGTGCCTGGGGCCCTCACGGAGTAACAAAACATGCTGCAACCTGCACGCAGAAAGTTCCGCAAGGAACAAAAGGGCCGCAACACCGGCATCGCAACCACGGGTAACTCGGTTGCGTTCGGTGACTTCGGTCTCAAATGCACCGACCGCGGTCGCCTCACGGCGCGCCAGATCGAAGCCGCTCGTCGCGCGATCTCGCGTCACGTGAAGCGCGGTGGCCGTATCTGGATCCGCGTGTTCCCGGACAAGCCGATCTCTACCAAGCCCGCTGAAGTGCGGATGGGTAACGGTAAGGGCAACCCCGAGTACTACGTCGCTGAAATCCAGCCTGGCAAGATCGTGTTCGAGATCGTCGGCGTGCCCGAAGAACTCGCCCGCGAAGCGTTCCGCCTGGCCGCCGCCAAGCTTCCGCTGCGCACGACGTTCGTCGCTCGCCAGCTCGGCGCCTGAGAGGAGAACATCCATGGCAACACGTAAGAAGAAAGAAACCGCGGCTTCGGCCAAGGTGACGAAGGCCGCAACCCTGCGCACGAAGGACGTCGCAGGCCTGCAAGCCGAAATCAAGGATCTGCAGAAGGCCCACTTCGGCCTGCGCATGCAGAAGGCCACGCAACAGCTGTCGAACACCACGACGCTGCGAGTGACGCGTCGCGACATCGCTCGCGCCAAGACCATTCTTGCTCAGAAAGAGCAAGAGACCCAAGCCGCCAAGTAAGGAGTGAACATGACGGAAGCTAAAAAATCCCTCAAGCGCACCTTGATCGGCAAGGTGGTAAGCGACAAGCGTGCCAAGACCGTGACCGTGCTGGTCGAGCGCCGTGTGAAGCACGAGCTCTACGGCAAGATCGTGGCCAAGACGAGCAAGTACCACGCCCATGACGAAAAGGGCGAGTACCACCTCGGCGACACCATCGAGATCACGGAAAGCCGTCCGATCTCGAAGACCAAGAACTGGGTCGTGACCCGTCTGGTCGAGAAGGCCGTCCTGGTCTGATCAGGCACTCGGTCGCCCTCGAGGCAACCCATCCGGAAACGGCCCACAATGTGGGCCGTTTTTCTTTTTCAGGAGCAATTCACATGATCAAAGTCGGCGACACCCTTCCTTCGGCCACCCTGCAGGAATATTCCGAAGTGGAGGGCGAGGGCTGCAGCATCGGCCCGAACCCGGTCGACGTGACCAAGGCCACGGCGGGCAAGACCATCGCGCTGTTCGCACTGCCGGGCGCCTTCACGCCCACCTGCTCGGCCAAGCATGTGCCGGGCTACGTGCAGCACTTCGACGACTTCAAGGCCGCCGGCGTGGACGAGATCTGGTGCGTGAGCGTGAACGACGCCTTCGTGATGGGCGCCTGGGCGCGCGACCAGAAGACCGGCGCCAAGGTGCGCATGCTGGCCGACGGCAGCGCGGACTTCGCGAAGGCCACCGGCCTCACGCTCGACCTGACCGGCCGCGGCATGGGCCTGCGCAGCAACCGCTACTCGATGCTCGTGAAGGACGGCAAGGTCGCGACGCTGAACGTCGAAGGCCCGGGCAAGTTCGAAGTGAGCGACGCCGACACGCTGCTCGCACAAGCTCGCGGCTGAAACCGAATCTTTCGGGGGGGCCGCCGCGCACGGCCGCCCGAAGCGGCCGGCCCGCCCCCGGTAGGGGGTTGGCGCAGCGACACGAAGTGCGCGCAGCCTGGGGGCGAGCCTACAACTCTACTTTGAGGTAGTGAGCCCCGGCGACGGGGTTGTGATAGTAGGGCGGCACCTCCGCGAAGCCCAGGTCTTCGTAGAGGGCGCGCGCTGACTCCATGTCGTCGAGGGTGTCGAGCAGCACGCAGGCATAGCCTGCGCTGCGGGCCGCATCGAGGATGGCCTCGGCCAGTTGCCGGCCGAGCCCGAGCCCCCGGAATCCGGGGCGCACATACAGCCGTTTCATTTCCGCCGCGTTCGCGTAGTCCGTGCTGTCGATCGGGCGCAGCGCGCAGCAGCCCGCCACGTGGGCGAGCGTGCCGTCGGCGCGCTTCAGCGTGGGCGCGGCGCGGCCGGCGTCTTCGTTCACATGGGCGGGATCGACCAGCGCCAGCAGCAAGGTGCCGCGCGGCTCGGCGTACTCGCCGGGCAGTCCGGCCAGTTCGCCGTCGAAGTCCTGGAAGTCGAGGTCGATGGCCAGCGAACCCGCGTAGTCGCGGAAGATCGCGCGCACGGCGTCGACCTCATGTGGTTCGTCGGGCGTGAGCAGCACCACGGCCGGCGTGTCCGACAGCGGCAGCGGGCGGGAGACGGAAAAGCCGCTCATACGCGCAACGACGCCACCCAGAACGCCACGCCCGCGCACAGCGCGAACAGCACCAGCGCCAGCGTGCGCGACACCGCATCGTCGCGGCTCGGGGCCACGCCGTTGCCATTGCCGTTCCCGTTGGCGGCCGCACCGGCGACCACCAGCTTGTCGCCCGACAGCATCGGCCCGACCAGCCGGTGCCGCTTGACCAGCACATAGAACAGCACCGCCAGCACATGCAGGCTCACCAGGGCGATGACGATCCACTTGCCCTGCGCCTTGTGCCAGCCCGTCGCCAGGCTCACCATGGCGCCCGACACGAAGCGGGTCAGCGGCCCGGAGGCGGAAATCTCGTCGTCGGCCATCAACCCGGTGGCGACCTGCAGGATCAACAGCGCCAGCACCGCGAACACCGACAGCGCGCCCAGCGGCGTGTGGCCGATCAGGTGGTCGGGGTGCGACTTGCCGCGCAGGTAGGCGATGACCGAGCCCGGCGCATAGATGAAGGCCGCGAAGCGCGACCAGCGCCCGCCCACGACCCCCCAGATCAGCCGGAACAGCAGCAGCGCCAGCACGGTGTAGCCGAGGCGGAAATGCCATTCCATGATGCCGTTCAGGCCCGTCACGATCAGGCCGATCACGGCGAAGGCGAGCGCCCAGTGAAAGAGGCGGGTCGGCAGGTCCCAGACGCGTGTGCGGGCCACCGAGAGGGTGTCGGTCATCGAAAAAGGCGCCGGGGCGCGAGGCTGCGGAAGGCGCAGATTAGCAAAGTCCGGCCCGGTCGTTCCACCGGGTTGTTGCTATGCGCCCGACACGGGCAGCCCCTACACTGCCTGCAGCACCGCGTTCGACGGTGCCCAAAACCCCCACACAAGGACCCACGATGACCCGTTTTGCTTCGTTCGCCCTTGCAGCCGCCTGCGCTGCGATGTCCCTGCCCGCCGCGGCACAGTTCGCCAAGCCCGAAGATGCCATCAAGTACCGCCAGAGCGCGCTGTTCGTGATGGGCCAGCACTTCAGCCGCCTCGGCGCCATGGCCAACGGCCGCGTGCCCTACGACGCTGCCGCCGCTGCCGCCAACGCCGAGATCGTCGCCGACATGGCCAAGCTGCCCTGGGCCGGCTTCGGCGCTGGCACTGAGGGCGGCAAGGCCAAGCCCGAGCTCTGGAAGGAAGCCGCCAAGTTCAAGGAGCACCAGGACAAGGTGATCGCCGAGACCGGCAAGCTGGTGGTTGCCGCCAAGGCCGGCAACATCGACGCCCTCAAGGCCCAGTTCGGCCCGACCGGCGCGAGCTGCAAGGCCTGCCACGACAGCTTCCGCAACCAGTAAGCTGCGGGCTTTCGCAATGAAAAAGGCGCTCCGCAAGGAGCGCCTTTTTCGTTCCAGGGATACCGCGGAACCGGCTTTGCCGGGCCGCTGGTATCGCCCCCGGTAGGGGGGTGGCGAAGCGACACGAAGTGCGCGCAGCCTGGGGGCGAGTCAAGCATCCGCCAGGAGTTTTTCGATCAGCTTGTGCAGCTCGGCAAAGTCGGGCTCGCCCACGTAGCGCTTCACGATCTCGCCCTTCTTGTTGACGATGAAGGTGGTCGGGGTGAGCTTCACGTCGCCCCAGGCCTGCGCCACGCTGCCGGTGTTGTCGATCGCCACCTTGAACGGCAGCTTGCGGGTTTCGGCGAAGTTGACGACGTAGCTCGGCGGGTCGTAGCTCATGGCCACCGCCAGCGTGTCGTAGCCCTTGGCCTTGTACTTGTCGTAGGTCGAGATCACCTTGGGCATCTCGGCCACGCAGGTCACGCAGCTGGTGGCCCAGAAGTTGACCAGCGTGACCTTGCCCTTCAGGTCGGCCGTGCTCTTGGTGGTGCCGTCGAGCAGCACGAAGGTCGAGGCCGGGGCGGTGGTGCTGCCCGAACCGAGGTACACGCCCACGCCGGCGGCCAGGGCGATCACGACGGCGGCGGCAGCGATGTATTTTTTCATGGGCACATGAAGGAGAGAGGCGGCGCGATTTTAGTTCCGCGTGCCGGAACGCGTCGGCGCACGCGCTTCATTCCCCGAAGGCCGCTCGATAATCGTCCTCCGATGCCCTCGCTTCCTTTCCCCTCCTGGCCCGTGCTGGCCCTGGCCGCCGCGCTGGGCGCCTGCAGCCCCACCTTCAACTGGCGCGAAGTGCCGACCGCCGACGCCGGCCTGGTCGCGCTGCTGCCCTGCAAGGCCGACCGCGCCCAGCGCGCGGTGCCGCTGGGCGCCGAGTCGGTGCAGGTCGACATGACCGGCTGCGAAGCCGGCGGCGCGACCTTCGCCGTGGCCCATGCCGCCGCGACCAGCCCGGCGCAGGCCGAGGCCTGGCTCACGGCCTGGCGCACGGCCACGCACGGCCAGCTGGGCGTCGCGCAGGTGATCCAGGGGCCGGCCACCTTGCCGCGCGCCACGGCCGTTCCCGCACCGTGGCGGCTCGACGGGCAATCGGCGCAGCAGGGCGTGGCGCCGGTCCAGGTGCTCTGGTTCGCGCAGTCGCAGAAAGACGGCAGCGTGTCGCTCTACCAGGCCACCGTGCTCGGCCGGCCGTCCTCGCCCGAGGCGACCAAGACCTTCTTCGAGGGCCTGCGCCTGCCATGAGCAGGGGCCGGCCGACAGGCCGCGATGCGCGGGTCAGCTATCGTTTTCATAGCTGTTGCCGCGGCGCAAACCGACATCCCGGTCACGCGCCCGCCATGGCCGCTTTCCCCGGCTGCCGCGTTGTGTCCTCGATGTCTCTACTTCCTTTGGGCGCCCCCGCATAATCGACGCGTCGTCCTCCGAGCCGCATGAACAGCATCCTCATCATTGCCCACTCCCCGTTCGCACAGGCGCTGCGGCAGTGCGCGCTGCATGTGTTCCCCGACTGCGAACAGGCCGTCGTGGCCCTCGACGTGCTGCCCAACGTGTCGCCCGAGGAAACGCTGGCCGCCGCGCGCATCACGCTCGCGCAGCAGTTGCATGCCCCGCGCTCGCAGGTGCTGGTGCTGGCCGACGTGTTCGGCGCCACGCCCTGCAACGTGGCGCAGAAGCTGGTGGACGGCGTGCGCTCGCGGCTCGTGGCCGGTGTCAACCTGCCGATGCTGCTGCGCGCCGTCACCTACCGCCACGAACCGCTCGACACCCTGGTGCAGCGGGCCCTCGCGGGCGGCACCGCCGGCGTGATGCAGGTGGCGGTGGCGGCTCCCCAGAACCAGGCGAAAAGAAAGCACAGTGATCAAGAAATCCGTGACCATCAGCAATAAGCTGGGCCTGCACGCACGCGCGTCGGCCAAGCTGACCAAGCTCGCCGGCAGCTTCCCCTGCGAGGTGTGGCTGTCGCGCGGCGACCGCCGCATCAACGCCAAGAGCATCATGGGCGTCATGATGCTGGCCGCCGGCCTCGGCGTGACCGTCGAGCTCGAAACCAACGGCCCGCAGGAAGACGAAGCCATGAACGCCATCGTCCAACTGATGGACGACAAGTTCGGCGAAGGCGAATAAGGACCCGCGCATGACCTTCGCAGTCCACGGTCTCCCTGTCGCCCGTGGCATTGCCATCGGCCGCGCGGTGCTGGTGGTGTCCAGCCGCATCGACGTGGCGCACTACTTCATCAAGCCCGAAGAGATCGAGACCGAGATCGACCGCGTGCGCACCGCGCGCAACGCGGTGGCCGACGAGCTCACCAAGCTGCAGGCCAGCGTGGCGCAGATGGGCCCGAACGACGCGCCGCACGAGCTTGCGGCGCTGCTCGAGGTGCACCAGATGCTGCTGCAGGACGACGTGCTCAGCGGCGGCGTGAAGCACTGGATCAGCGAGCGGCTGTACAACGCCGAATGGGCGCTGACCACGCAGCTCGAGATCATCGCGCGCCAGTTCGACGAGATGGAGGACCCGTACCTGCGCGAGCGCAAGGCCGACCTCGAACAGGTGGTCGAGCGCATGCTGCATCGCATGAAGGGCACGGCCGCCGTGCTCGCGCCGAGCCCGCCGCGGCGCAAGCGCGCCGCCGCCGCGCACGACGACGAAGACGACGACCCCACCGCGGGCGACGGCTTCGACGTGCCGCTGGTGCTCATCGCGCACGACCTCTCGCCGGCCGACATGCTGCAGTTCAAGAAGAGCGTGTTCGCGGGCTTCGTGACCGACGTGGGCGGGCGCACCTCGCACACCGCCATCGTCGCGCGCAGCATGGACATCCCGGCCATCGTCGGCGCGCGCTCCGCGAGCCAGCTGGTGCGCCAGGACGACTGGGTCATCATCGACGGCGAGGCCGGCGTGATGATCGTCGACCCGTCGCCGATCATCCTGGCCGAGTACGGCTTCAAGCAGCGCCAGGGCGACCTCGAGCGGGGGCGGCTCGCGCGGCTGCGCCACAAGCCCGCCGTCACGCTCGACGGCCAGCGCGTCGACCTGCTGGCCAACATCGAGATGCCCGAGGACACGGCCGGCGCCGTCAAGGCCGGTGCCGTGGGCGTGGGCCTCTTTCGCAGCGAATTCCTCTTCATGGGCCGCGAGAACTCGGCGCGCCAGACGCGCCTGCCCGACGAGGAAGAGCAGTACCAGGCCTACAAGCGCGCGGTCGAGGGCATGCAGGGCATGCCCGTCACCATCCGCACCATCGACGTGGGCGCCGACAAGCCGCTGGACGGTAAATCGGGCAGCAAGCAGGAGCACCTGAACCCCGCGCTCGGCCTGCGTGCCATCCGCTGGAGCCTGGCCGATCCGGCGATGTTCCTCACGCAGCTGCGCGCCATCCTGCGTGCGGCGGCGCACGGCGAGATCCACCTGCTCATTCCGATGCTCGCGCACGCCAGCGAGATCCGCCAGACGCTGTCGCTGATCGACTTCGCGCGCGCCGAACTCGACAACCGCGGCGCGGTGTACGGCCCGGTCAAGCTCGGCGCCATGATCGAGATCCCGGCCGCCGCGCTCACGCTCAAGACCTTCCTCAAGCACTTCGACTTCCTGTCGATCGGCACCAACGACCTGATCCAGTACACGCTGGCCATCGACCGCGCCGACGAGGCCGTCGCCCACCTGTACGACCCCGCGCACCCCGCGGTGCTCAAGCTCGTGGCCGACACCATCACCGAGTGCCGCCGCCAGGGCAAGGGCGTGTCGGTGTGCGGCGAGATGGCCGGCGATGTCGCCTTCACGCGCCTGCTGCTGGGCCTGGGCCTGCGCAGCTTCTCCATGCACCCCTCGCGCATCCTCGCCGTGAAGCAGGAAGTGCTGCGCGCCGACACCGGCAAGCTCGAGCCCTGGGCGCAGGGCGTGCTCGACGCGGACGATCCCGCGGCCGCACTCGCGGGCTGAGTCCGCGCTTTCGCATACCTTTGTCTTCGTGATGCACCGTGAAAACGGTGGGTTGCGGGGCGGATGAAACAAACCGAAATACGGCGATACCGAGGTGAAAGGACTCTCGGGGCATCGACGCGCACCATCAGGTCTCCTCTTCCAACCCCTGAAAGAAAGGCCTGCATCATGATCGTCAAGTCGTCTTTTTCCGTCGCCCAGCTCATCGCTGTCGGTTCCTTCGCCATGCTCGCCGCCGCTGGCGCCAAGGCTGAAACCTATCAAGGCGTTCACGCCCCCGTGTCGGCCATGAGCCGCGCCGATGTCAACGCCGAAGCCGTGCGTGCCGCCGCCGCCCCCGACCAGAACGTCGTGCGCGGTTCGCGCGGCCCCGAGACCGTGGCCGTGTCGACCGACCGCGCCCGCGTCATTGCCGAAGCCGTGCGCACCGCCGCCGCCCCCGACCAGAACGTGACCTCCGGCTCGCGCGTGAACAGCAAGGTCATCTCGACGATGCAGAACCCCGTCGACGCGCGTGCCGCCGCCGCGCGCGACAGCGGCAACCGTCTCTGAGCCGACGATGCGGCGCCCCGGGCGGCGCCGCCGTCGCCACGTTCATCACTGAAGCAGCCCCGCGCAGGGGCGCATGAAGGAGCACCCCCATGAAGCACTGGATCAAACGAACCCTGTTCGGATTCGCCGGCCTGGCCGTCGTCGCCGGCAGCATCGCCGGCTGTGCCGGCCATCGCCACGGCTGGGGCGGCGACAGCGCCGAGTTCCGCGCCAAGATGGTCGAACGTGTCGGCAGCAAGCTCGAGCTCGACGCCGCGCAGAAGCAGAAGCTCACCGTGCTGGCCGAGAAGCTGCAGGCGCAGCGCCAGGCCATGCGCGGCGCGGGCGGATCGGGCGATCCGCGCTCGCAGTTCAAGGCCCTGTTCGCGGGCAACACGCTCGACCAGGCCGGCGCCGCACGCCTGATCGAAGAGAAGACCGCCGTGGTGCGCACCGGCAGCCCCGAGGTGATTGCCGCCGCGGCCGATTTCTTCGACCACCTGAACCCCGCCCAGCAACAGAAGGTGCGTGACTTCATGGAGCGCGGCGGCCGCCGCTGGTCGCGCCATGGCTGAAATGGGCTCGCCCCCGGGCTGGGCGCGCTTCGTGTCGCTGCATCGACCCGCTCTGCGGGCGCCGCAGCAGCACGTCGCCTCCGTGGTGTCCCGCGAACCCGAAGCCCCGGCCGTAGACGGCGTGCGCACCGTGCTGCGTTTCGAGGGCGCGGTGGTGCTCGCTGTTGCGCTGGTCGGCTATGCCCAGTTCGGCATGGGCTGGGGCGTGTTCGCGCTCTGGCTGTTCGCGCCCGACCTTTCGCTGCTCGGGTACCTCGCGGGGCCGCGCGTCGGCGCGGCGCTGTACAACGCCGCGCATGCGCTGATCGGACCGGTGCTGCTGCTGGCACTGGGCGTGTTCGCGGCGCAGCCGTGGGCGGTGGCCGGGGGCCTGATCTGGCTGGCCCGCGTCGGGCTCGACCATGCGCTGGGCTTCGGCCTGAAGTACGCGACCGGTTTTGCCTCCACCCACCTCGGCCGCATCGGCCGCGCCGATCCGTGGTGAGTGCCGTGGCCCGTTCGCGTCCCTTGATGCGCCCTGCGCTCGCGCGTACCGTGATGCTGGGCGAGGCGTTCACGCTCGCCGCCGCATCGGCGGTGCATGGCGGCTGGCTCGGGGCCGGCCACGTGCACCCGCAGGCGCGCACCGCCGAGGCCGTGATCGCCACCGTGCTGGTGCTCGCGGCGCTCGAAACCTGGCGCCGCCCCGCGCATGCCCGCACGGCGGCGATCGCCGGACAGGGTTTTGCCCTGCTGGGCACGCTGGTCGGCCTTGGCACCATCGTCGCGGGCATCGGCCCGCGCACGGTGCCCGACGTGGTCTACCACGTGCTTTTGCTCGCCGGCCTCAGCGCCGGCCTGGTCTGGACGGTGCGATGCCGGCCGGATTGATTGCAAGCCTTGCCATTCGCGCTCTCTTTGCCAGGAGGCACAATCCCGCCATGCCGCGCATCCTGCTGATCGACGACGACGAACACCTCGCCGCGCCGCTGACCACCTACTTCGCACGCTTCGGCTGCACGCTCGACAGCGCCAAGCGCCCGAGCGAAGGCATCGCCAAGCTGCGTGCGGGGCACTACGACGCGGCCATCCTCGACGTCATGCTGCCCGAGATGGACGGCTTCGAACTGTGCCGCGAGATCCGCAAGGAAAGCGACATCCCCATCGTGATGCTCACCGCGCGCGGCGAGGTCATGGACCGCGTGGTCGGCCTCGAACTCGGCGCCGACGACTACGTGCCCAAGCCCTTCGAGCCGCGCGAACTGGTGGCGCGCGTGCAGACCATCCTGCGCCGCCAGCGCAGCGCGCCGGCGGCGGCCGCCGCCAACGCCCAACTGCGCGTGTTCGACGGCCTGTCGATCGACCTCGACCGGCGCCAGGTGCTGCGCCACGGCGAGCGCGTGGAGCTCACCGGCACCGAGTTCGACCTGCTCGCGCTGCTGGCCGGCGAGCCCGGCAAGGTGTTCAGCCGCGACGACATCCTCAACCGGCTGCGCGGCCACGAGGCCGAGCTCTTCACGCGCGCGGTCGACATCGTGGTGAGCCGGCTGCGCAAGAAGCTCGAGCCGCTCGACTGCATCAAGACGCTGCGCAACGCCGGCTACGCGCTGGCCGTGGCGCCGGGCGAGCCTTCTTCATGAGATTTCCCCGCAGGCGCGCAGGCGCCGTGCCCGCCGACAACGAAGGCCTGTGCCCCGGCAAGGAGCGCCGTCGGCACTGGCACGCGCGCATGCACGCGCACATGCAGCAGCGCTGGCGCAGTTCGGTGCGCGTGCGGATCGTGATGATGTTCGTGGTGCTCGCGCTCGTGATGGCGGCGGTGTTCGTGGGCGGCATGAAGCGCTCCTTCTCCAGCACCTGGGCCGAGGCCGCGCAGCCGATGCTGATGGACTACGCCGACCGCCTCGTCGCCGAACTCGGCACGCCGCCCGACACGGTGCGCGCGCAGGCGCTGGTCGACCGGCTGCCGATCACCATCCGCATCACCGGGCCCAGCGTGAACTGGGAGTCGAACCCCGGCAACGACATGCACGCGCGCGGCGGCTGGTTCTACGACCGCGACCGCGAGGAGTCGATGTTCTCCACCGAGCGCTGGTTCGTGCGCCCCACGGCCGACGGGCACAAGGTCATCTTCGGCTGGGCGCCCCGGCTGTGGCAGCTCGCGCCGCGCGCGGCGGGCTGGACCACGCTGTGCGTGCTGCTGCTGCTCGTGGTGGTGGCCTACGCGCTGGTGAGCCGGCTGCTGCGTCCGCTCATCGACATCCGCGAGGGCGCGCAGCGCTTCGGCCGCGGCGAGTTCACGCAGCCCATTCCGATCCGCCGCAACGACGACCTGGGCGACCTCGCGCAGCGCGTCAACACCATGGCCAGCGACATCCAGGCCATGCTCGATGCCAAGCGCGGCCTGCTGCTGGCGCTGAGCCACGAGCTGCGCTCGCCGCTCACGCGCGCTCGCCTCAACGCCGAGCTTCTGCCTGCCACGCCCGAAGGCGAGGCCGAGCGCGAGGCGCTGCTGCGCGACCTCAACGAAATGCGCGACCTGATCAGCGACCTGCTCGAAAGCGAACGCCTCGCGAGCCCGCATGCCGCGTTGCAGCGCGAGCCCGTCGACCTAGCGGCGCTGGTGCGCGAGATCGTCGCTGAGATGCCCGGCGCACAGGCGGTGCAACTCGATCTCGCAGACGGTCTTCCGCCGCAGCCCGTCGACCGCATGCGCGTGCGCCTGATGGTGCGCAACCTGCTGGACAACGCGCTGCGCTACAGCGCCGGCGCACCGCAGCCGCCGACCGTGAGCTTGCGCGCGCCGGCCGACGGCGGTGCCGAGCTGGAGGTGCGCGACTTCGGTCCCGGCGTGGACGATGCGCAGCTTGAACGCCTGACCGAGCCCTTCTACCGCACCGACGGCGCGCGGGCGCGCGCCACCGGCGGTGTCGGCCTGGGCATGTACCTGTGCCGGCTCATCGCCGAAGCCCACGGCGGGCGGCTCACGGTGCGCAACGCGCACCCCGGCCTGCAGATCAGCGTGCGCTTCGGCTGAGGCGCGTGGCCGCCAATTCGGCAGGCCAACCACCGCCGAGCGCGTGGTACAGCGCCACGCTGGCCTGCAAGCGCGCCTGCAGCAACTGCGCACGCGCATCCTGCGCGGCGAACAGCGTGCGTTGCGCATCGAGCAGCGTGAGCAGCGTCTCGGCACCCGCGCGGTAGCGCGACTCGGCGAGCGTGCGTGCGCGCTCGGCCTGTGCCAGTTCCTCGTCCTGCGCGGCGCGCTGCGTGTCGAGCGCGGCCACGGCGTCGAGCGCGGTCAGCGCGTCGGTGAAGGCGGCCACGGTGGCGGCGCGGTAGGCCGCGAGCAACTCTTCGCGCCGTGCGGTCGACAGGTCGCGCGCCGCCGCGCGCCGGCCGCCGTCGAAGATCGGTGCAGCGAGCGCTGCCGCGAGGCTGTACACCGGGTGGTCGAACAACGTGCCGAAGCGCGGCCCCGCGGCCGCGAGGCCGGCACTCAGCGTGAGCGTGGGGAACATCGCCGCGCGCGCCGCCGCCACGTCCGCATCGGCCGCGGCCAGTGCGGCCTCGGCGCGTGCGATGTCGGGCCGGCGCGCGAGCAGGTCGGCCGGCAGGCTGGCGTCCACCGCGGGCAGCGCGAGCTGCTGCAGGCTGGTGGCTGTGATCCGCACCTCGCTGCCGGCCTGGCCGAGCCAGCGCGCCATGCGGATGTCCGCTGCGCGCGACTGCTGGTGCAGCGTGGCGGCCGTGCGCCGCTGCGATGCGACGATGCCGCGCTGCTGTGCAAGCTCGAGCGGCGAGGCCGCGCCCGCGCGCGCACGGGCCTCGACCAGCTGCAGCAGCCGCTCGGCATCGTCCAGGCTGCGGCGCGCGATGGCCGCGCGCTCGCGCAGGCCCAGCGCGTCGAGCCAGGCCGCACCCGCGCCCGCGCGCAGCGCGAGGCGCACCGCGTCGCGATCGAAGGCGCTGGCGCGTCGCGAGGCGCCGGCACTGTCGCGCTGTGCACGCAGGCGGCCCCACAGGTCGACCTCGTAGCGCGCGTCGAGCCCGAGCGCGCGCCGGTTGCCGCTCACGTTCGCATCGCCGCCGAGCCGGCCCTGGCGCTGCACATCGGCGGTGGCTGAAAGTTCAGGCCAGGCCGAGGCGCCGGTGATGCGCTCCTGCGCCTCGGCCTGGCGCAGGCGGGCTTCGGCGGCGTCGCCGTCGGGGTTGCCGGCATCGACCGCGGCGACGAAGGCCGGCAGCTCGGTGCTGCCGAAGCCGCCCCACCACGGGTCTGCGACGGGGGCTGCAGTGGCGGGCGCATCGGCCGATGGCGTCGCGCAGCCCGCGAGCAGCAACAGCGCCGCCAGGGCCAGCGCGGCGGGAGAGAAGAAAAGGCGCGTCATGGCAGTCGTCATTCGGAAGACAGGGCCGCGACCGGGTCGAGCGCGGCGGCCTTGCGGGCCGGCATGAAGCCGAACACCAGGCCGGTGAGCACGGCGCAGCCGAAGGCGCCCGCGATGGCCGTGAGGGAAAAGATCACCGGCACGCTCCACACGATGAGCGCGGCGCCCACGAGCAACCCGCCCACCACGCCCGCGACGCCGCCGGTCACGGTGACTAGCACCGCCTCGACGAGGAACTGCCGCAGGATGTCGCGCTGGCGTGCGCCGGTGGCCATGCGGATGCCGATCTCGCGCGTGCGCTCGCGCACGGTCATGAGCATCACGTTCATCACGCCGATGCCCCCGACCACCAGCGACACCGCCGCGATCAGCCCGAGCATCACGGTCATGGTGCGCTGGGTCTGCGCGCGCGCCTTGATCGACTCGGTCTGGTTGAACACCTGCACGTCGCGCACGTGGCGCTGCGCGGCCAGCACTTCGACGATTTCGGCGGCGGTCTCCGAAGCCTTGTCGACGTCGTGCACGGCCACGGCGACCCAGGTCGGGTGGTTGCTGCCGTACAGCCGCGCGGCGGCGGTGGAGAAGGGCACGATCACGCGCTCGTCCTCGCTGGCCTGGCCGCCGCCCGCGCCCTTGGCGGCGAGCACGCCCAGCACGTCGAAGGGCACGTTGTCCAGCAGGATGCGCTGGCCCACCGGGTCGGTGCCGTCGGCGAACAGCGCGGCCTGCACGCGCTCGCCGATCACCGCGACCTTGGCCAGGCTCTGCTCGTCGCTCTCGTCGAAGAAGATGCCGCGCGCGGTCGGCCACTTCAGCGCCTGCTCGAAGTCGGTGGTGGCACCGCCGCCCTCGGTGCGGTGGTCCACGTTGCCGCGCCGCGCCACCACGAAGCCCTCGATGTAGGGCATGGCCACGCGCACGTTGGGCAGGCGGCGGATGGTGTCGACGTCGGCCAGCGTGAGCTTGCCGCCGCGCCCGCGCGCGCTGTCGGGAATGGCGGCCACGTACATCTTGTCGGCGCCGAACAGCGAGATCTGCTTCATCACCGCCTCCTGCGAGCCGGTGCCGACCGCGAGCATCACGATGACCGAGGCCACGCCGATCACGATGCCCAGCAGCGTGAGGCCGGTGCGAAAGCGGTGGATCCACATCACGCGCCAGGCTGCGCGCAGCGCCTCGTGCAGCTCGGAGAGCAGGGCGCGTGGGGTGTCTGCGGCGTCGGCTGTGAGCGAGGGCGAGAGCAGCGGAAGTGGCTCTGGTGGTGCTTCGACGGGTGCACGCCCGCTGTCCGACACGATGCAGCCGTCGCGGATCTCGATCACGCGGCGCGCGCGCTGCGCCACCTCGCGGTCGTGCGTGATGAGGATCACGGTGTGGCCGGCGGCGGCCATCTCGTCGAGCAGCGCCATCACCTCTTCGCCGCTGCGCGAGTCGAGTGCGCCGGTGGGCTCGTCGGCCAGCACGATGCGCCCGCCGTTCATGAGCGCGCGCGCGATCGACACGCGCTGCTGCTGGCCACCCGAGAGCTGGTGCGGCCTGTGGCCCAGCCGATCACCCAGGCCCAGGCGCGTGAGCAGCCCGCGTGCGCGCGAGGCGCGCTCGGCGGGCGCCGCGCCGGCGTAGATGGCGGGCATCTCGACGTTCTCCTGCGCCGACTCGGTGGAGATCAGGTGGTAGCCCTGGAACACGAAGCCGAAGGCCTCGCGCCGCAGCCGCGCGAGCGCGTCGGCGTCCATGCCGGCCACGTCCTGGCCGGCGAACAGGTAGCGCCCGCCGGTCGGGCGGTCGAGGCAGCCCAGCAGATTCATCAGCGTCGACTTGCCCGAGCCCGAACTGCCGACGATGGCGACGAACTCGCCCGCATGCAGCTCCAGCGTGATGCCGCGCAGCACCTCGACGGCCGGCGCGCCGTCGTGGCCGCCGTAGGACTTGCGCAGGTCGTGCAGTGCGATCAGCGGGGTCGTCTTCGTCTCGGCCGCACTCACAGCTGGAACTTCCGCGTGCCGCCGCCGGCCGCGCGCTCGCCGGTGATGAGGCGTTCGCCCTCGGCCAGGCCTTCGAGCACTTCGCCCGAGAGCCGGTCGCGCACGCCGATGCGCACCTCGCGCGGCGCGGGCTGGCCGTCGGGCCCGAGCACGCGCGCGGTGAAGCGCCCGGCCTGGCCCTTTACGGCCGTGAGCGCGGGCAGCGGCGCCACCACCACGTTGCGCGCCGAGGCGGCGACGAAGCTCACCTGCGCGGTCATCTGCGGCATGAGCTCGCCGTCGGCGTTGTCCACGTCGAACGGCACCGTGTAAAGCACGACCTTGCTGGCGGCCGGGGCCTGCGGCGCGTCGCCGCCGCTCTTGCCTGCGGCCACGGGCGGCGAGGGCAGCACCTGGCGCACGGTGCCTTCCCAGCGGCGGCGGTCGGCGCCGAGCGTGGTGAAGTACACGGCCATGTCGCGCTTCACGCGGCGCACGTCGGCTTCCGAGACCTCGGTCCACACCGTCATGCTCGACAGGTCGGCCACGCGCAGGATGTCGGGCGTCTGGTAGGTGGCGTTGAGCGTCTGGCCCTCGCGCGCCTGCACCGAGACCACGCTGCCGGCCATCGGCGCGTAGATGCGCGTGTAGCCCAGGCGCGCCTCGTCGGCCTTGAGCGTGGCCTGGGTCTGGGCGATCTGGGCCTCGAGGTGCGCGATCTTCGCGGCGGCCGAGGCCAGCGTGGCTTCGGCGGTCTGCACGTCTTCGGCGCGCGTGGCGCCCTCGGCGGCCATCTGCTGCTGGCGTGCGAACTGCTGGCGCGCCAGGCGGTGCTGCGCGTGCTGGTCGGCCAATTGCGCGCGCAGGCCCGCGAGCGAGGCGCGGCCGGCGTCCACCGTGGCCTGCTGCACGCTGGGGTCGATCTCCACCATCAGCTGGCCCTTCTTCACCGCGTCGCCGGGCTGCACGTGCAGCCGCAGGATCTGGCCCGACACCTGCGCGCCCACGTCCACATAACGGCGCGGCTGCAGCGTGCCGATGGCGGTCACGCTGCTTTCGATGTCGCCGCGGCGCAGCACGGCGGTGTCCCAGCCGGGGTCGCGCGGACTCGCCCAAACGTAGGCCACCGCGACGGCGGCCAGGGCCAGCGCCGCGAAGGCGGCGATGCGCAGGCGTGTGCCGGCGCGCGAACGGGAAGCGGGCGCCGTCACCGGGCGTCCCTGCAGAAGAAAGCGAGGGTCATGCTGCTAAGACGTGCGAGGCGCGGAAACGGGTAGCCCGCGCGGTGCCTCATGCGGAATGAGACGTTTCGGGGGACAGGACAAACTTTACAAATCTATAATGAGAATAACTCTCAATTGCGTCGCTGCCCGCGATGCCCCTTCACACCATGTCCCATCCGGAAGTCCGGCAGCTGTACGTCGACCACCAGGGCTGGCTGCGCAGCTGGTTGCTGGGCCGCCTGCGCTGCGGCTTCACCGCGGCCGATCTCACGCACGACACCTTTCTCAACCTCATCGAGTTGCCGCAGCAGCCGGTGCTGCGCCAGCCGCGCGCCTTCCTGCAGGTGGTGGCCAGCCGGTTGATGATCAACCGCTTTCGCCGCATGCAGGTCGAGGCCGAGGTGCTGCGCACCGTCGCGCTGATGGCCGAGGACGCCTGCGCGCCGAGCGCCGAGGACAAGGCCTGCGCACGCGAGCTGCTGGGCCAGGTGCTCGCGCTCCTGGCGACCGAGCTCGACGTGAAGAGCCGCACCGCCTTCCTGATGGCGCGCGTCGAAGGGCGCTCGTACCGCGAGATCGCGGCCGAACTGGGCGTGTCCGAGACGCGCGTGAAGCAGTACCTCGCGAAGGTGCTGGCGCATTGCCATGGCCGCCTGGCCGCGGCCGTGCCCGAAGCGGAAAGCGCCGACGCCCCGGCCCATGCCTGACGCGGCCGCCGAGCGCCTGCGCGAGGAGGCGGCCCTGTGGGCCGTGACCCTCGCCGACGACAGCGTGGACGACGCCACGCGCGCCGCCTGCGCCGCGTGGTGCGCGCTCGACGAACGCCATGCGCGGCTCCTGGCCGAGATGCGCCGCATGTGGGAGGCGGTGACGCCCGACACGCCTGCGCCGCAACCTGCGAGGCGCGGCCTGTCGCGCCAGGCATTGGGCGCGCTCGTGCTGCTGCCCTGCCTGCTCGTGGCGGGCGCCGCGATGCCGTGGCAGGCCTGGCTGGCGGATGAGCGCACCGGCACCGGCGAGGTCCGCCACCTCACGCTCGAGGACGGCAGCCGCGTCGCGCTGAACAGCGACTCGGCCATCGACATCGATTTCTCCGGCAGCGTGCGCCGGGTGCAGCTGCTGCGCGGCGAGGTCTTCGTCGAGGTCGCGCACGGCGACAAGCCTTTTGCCGTGGTCGACCGCGACGGCAGCGCGCAGGCGCTGGGCACGCGCTACGCCGTGCGGCGCGAGGCGAGCGACACGCTCGTCACCGTCACCGAATCGCGCGTGCGCGTGCAGCCGCTGGACGGCGGCGACGACCGCTGGGTCGACGTGCAGGCGGGGCAGCAGGTGCGCTTCGATCGCCGCGGCGTCACCACCGACACCGTGCCCGCCGCGCCCGGCGGCCTGGCCTGGCCGCAGGGCCGGCTGGTGTTCGACGACGCGCCGGTGGCCGAGGTGCTGCGCCAGCTCGGCCGGCACCGGCCCGGGCTGCTGCTGGCCGACGACGAGGCCCTGGGTGCGCTGCGCTTCACCGGCGTGCTGCCGATCCAGCAGAGCGACGCCGCGCTCGCGCTGCTCGCCAGCGCACTGCCGAACTTGCGCGTGTCGACGCTGTCGCCGTGGCTGGTGCGGGTGACCACGACGGCGCCGCCGTGACCGGCCGACCGCACTTTTTTCCGCGCGCGCCGCTACCCGATTCCCGTGCCCGCTTGTCATAGGTGGTGAAAAGAGATTCACCACACCATGACAGGACCTGCAGCAGACCCGACCGAGACCGCGCACGCCCGCGTGCGGCGCTGGCATCGCCTGCGCCGCGCCTTCGCACTCGCGAGCCTGGTGCTGCTCGCCGTGCCGGCCGCCGCGCAAACGCCGCCTGCCGATGCGGCCTTCGAGTGGCACCAGCCCGCGCAGCCGCTGAGCAGCGCACTGACCGCGCTCGCCGTGCGCACGGGGCTGCTGCTCGGCGTCGATGCCGAGGTCGTGCGCGGCAAGCGCGCGCCCGCGCTGCAGGGCCGCTACACGGCGCGCGAGGCGCTGCTGCAGCTGCTCGAAGGCAGCGGCCTCGAAGCGGTGCGCGGTGCTTCGGGCGGCTACGCACTGCGCGTCGCGGCGCAGCGCCCACCGGGTCCGAAGCCGCAGGCCGAAGCGCCCGCAGCGGGCGGTGCGCTCAGCGAGGTCACGGTCACCGGCGGGCGCGACACCGGCACCGTCACCGAAGGCACGGGCTCCTACACCACCGACGGCGCGATCGGCACCGCGACGCGGCTCGAGCTCAGCTTGCGCGAGACGCCGCAGTCGGTCAGCGTGCTCACACGCGACCGCATCGACGACCAGGGCCTGGGCCAGATCAGCGACGTGCTGCGCCAGGCGCCCGGCCTGAGCTTCGTGCAAAGCGGCAACGCCGGCACCGACGCCAACGCCGTCTACTCGCGCGGCTTCGAGGTCGAGAACTACCAGGTCGACGGCATCCCGCAGGCCGGCACCTGGTTGCTGCAGACGGGTGACCTGGCGTTCTACGACCGCGTCGAGGTGGTGCGTGGCGCCACGGGTCTGCTCAACGGCGTGGGCACGCCGGCGGCCACCGTCAACCTCGTGCGCAAGCGCCCCGGCAACGCGCTGCAGGCCAGCGCCTCGTTCAGCGCGGGCACCTGGAACCGGCAGCGCGCCGAGCTCGACATCGGCGGGCCCGTCACCGCCGACGGCCGCGTGCGCGCGCGCGTGGTCGCGGCCGTGCAGGACGGCAACTCGTGGATCGAGCGGCACCACGAAAAGAAGCGCCTGTTCTACGGCATCGTCGAAGCCGACCTCGCGCGCAGCACGCGCCTGAGTGCCGGCTTCGAACTGCAGCGGCACGATAACGACGGCGTGGCGCGCGCCGGCCTGCCTCTGTACTTCAGTGACGGCAGCGAGGCCACCTACGGCCGCTCGCGCAGCGCCGCCGCGCGCTGGGCCCACTCGTACCAGGACCAGCGCCAGTACTTCGCCGCGCTCGACCACCGCTTCGACAACGGCTGGGCCGTGCACGCCGCCTTCAACCGCTCGCGCCGCGCCTACGACGACGTCATCGGCTACGCGCTGCGCGGCTACATGAACCGCGCCACGGGTGCGGGGCTCGGCCTATGGACGAACCGCTGGAACGCGGTGCCGGTGCAGAACGCATTCGACCTGTACGCCAGCGGCCCCTTCGAACTCCTCGGCCGGCGCCACGAGCTGGTGCTGGGCTACAACGCCTCGCGCACGCACAGCGACGCGCCGCTGTACGCGGGCTGGAACGTGGCGGGCTTCGATCCGTGGATCGCGAACTTCAACACCTGGACCGGCGACCTGCCGGCCCAGCCGCAGCAGCCCGTGACCGGCCGCCAGGAAACGGCCACGCGCCAGTCGGGCGCCTATGCCACGGTGCGGCTGCGGCCGACCGACGCGCTCTCGGTGATCGTCGGCGCACGCGCGAGCGACTGGAAGGACGTGACGCGCACCTTCCCCCTGCAGCGCGCCGCCACCCTCACCACGCGCAGCGAGAAGGGCGTCGTCACGCCGTACGCGGGCGTGGTGGTCGACCTCGACAAGCACTGGTCGGCCTACGCCAGCTACACCAGCATCTTCAAGCCGCAGGCCAGCAAGGACCGCAGCGGCACCTACCTCGACCCGCTCGAGGGCCACGCCTACGAAGCCGGCGTGAAGGGCGCCTTCCACAACGACCGACTCAACCTCAGCGCCGCCGTGTTCCAGGTGAAGCAGGACAACCTCGCCGTGCGCCTGGACAACGAGTTCGCGCCCGACGGCTCGGCCGCGTACCGCGCCGCCAAGGGCACGACCACGCGCGGCTACGAATTCGAAGTGGCCGGCGAGCTGCTGCCCGGCTGGCAGGTCGGCGGCGGCTTTGCGCACAGCGTGGCCCGCGACGCGGCCGGCCAGCGCCTGAACACGCAGGTGCCGAAGAACCTGCTGAAGCTCTTCACCAGCTACCGCATCGCCGGCATCGGCAACGGCCTCACGGTGGGCGGCGGCCTGAACTGGCAGAGCGACACCTACAGCACGGGCCTGGGTCCCTCGGGCCATGCGCGCTTCACGCAGCAGGCCTACACCACGCTCGACCTCATGGCGCGCTACCCGATCAACAAGCACCTTGCCGTGTCGGTGGCGCTGAACAACGTCTTCGACACGCGCTACCGCACCAGCACCAGCAGCAGCTTCTACGGCGCCCCGCGCCACCTGCTCGTGACCTTGCGCGGCACCTACTGACGCACCGCGTTTTTTCTCCGCAGCCAGGTCGCTGCCGGCCCCTTCGCGGCCGGGTGCGTCGCTAGCCATCTCCTGCCAACGGGCGTTGCCGACCTCTCGGGTCGGGCCGCCCCCTTTCTTCATGCCATGAACCAGCATTCGTTTTCACGCGCCCGCTTCCGGCGGTCTCCCGTGGCCCTTGTCGCCCTGCTTTGCTGCGGCGTCGTCAGCGCGCAGCAGCAGCAACAGCCCGCCGCCAGTGGCGCGGCGCTGTCCGAGGTCACCGTCTCGGGCGACCGCAGCGGCCGCACCGAGGGCAGCCGCTCCTACACCGCCGAGCAGGCCTCCACCGCGACGCGCATGGACCTGTCGATCCGCGAGACGCCGCAGTCGGTGACCGTGATCACGCGCGAGCGCATGGACGACCTGGGCAGCGCCCGCATCGACGACGTGCTGGGCCAGACCACCGGCATCATGGTCGGGCAGGCCGACAGCGAGCGCGTGAACTACTCGGCGCGCGGCTTCTCGATCAACAACTTCCAGATCGACGGCATGCCGCGCGGCCCGAATTCGCCGCTGTCCGACACCGTGCTGTACGACCGCATCGAGGTCATCCGCGGCGCCACCGGCCTCATGGGCGGCACGGGCGACCCGTCGGCCACCATCAACTCGGTGCGCAAGCGCCCCACGCGCGAGTTCCAGGGCAGCGCCTCGCTCAGCTACGGGCGCTGGAACCACAAGCGCGCCGAGGTCGACCTGTCGGTGCCGCTCACGGCCGACGGCCGCATCCGCGCGCGCACCGCGCTGGCCTGGCAGGACCGCGACTCGTACATGGACCTGTACCACGAGCGCAAGACCGTGGGCATGGTGATCGTCGAGGCCGACCTCACGCGCTCCACGCTGCTCACCGCCGGCATCGACTTCCAGGACAACAAGCCCTCGGGCGCGACCTGGGGCGCCATTCCGTACTGGAACCACGACGGCACGCTCGCCAACCTGCCGCGCAACACCAGCCTGAGCGCGCCGTGGAGCACCTGGGCCAACAAGCAGCACACGGCCTTCGTCTCGCTGCAGCACCGCTTCGACAACGACTGGAAGGTGCACCTGGGCTATGCGCGCACCACCAGCACCAACAACACCACCGTGGCCAACGGCGGCGCGGGCTACCCCAACCGCTTCACCGGCCAGGGCATGAAGCTGTGGAGCGGCGTGTGGGGCGAGGGCGAGTACGTCAACGACAACTTCGACCTGTACGCCACCGGCCCCTTCAGCCTGTTCGGGCGGCGCCACACCTTCATCGCCGGATGGAACGGCGGCAACCAGACCTACACCTCGCAGGGCGGCGCGCCGGTGATCCCGTACCCCGAGGCCATTCCCGACTACCGCACGTGGACCGGCAACATCCCGCGCCCGATCTTCCTGGCCGACGGCTCGAAGACCGTGGGCTTCACGCAGCTCAACGGCGGCTACGTGGCGGGCCGCTTCAGCCTCACCGACCCGCTGAGCGTGATCGTCGGCGCGCGCGTGAGCAACTACCGCAGATACACGCACGCCTACAACACGGCGTTGCAGTACACGCGCACCACGGGCAAGTCGGAAGCGAAGGACGAGGTCACGCCGTATGTCGGCCTGGTCTACGACCTAGACAAGCGCCACTCGCTGTATGCCAGCTACACCACGCTGTTCAACCCGCAAAGCTCGAAGGACCGCAACGACCAGTACCTCGCGCCCGAGACCGGCACCAGCGCCGAGCTGGGGGTGAAGGGCGAGTACTTCGGCGGTGCGCTCAATGCGTCGGCGGCCGTGTTCCAGGTCAAGAAGAAGAACCTCGCCGAGCTCGACCGCAGCGTGCCCGCCGGCTTCCGGCTGCCCGACGGCGGCCAGGCCTACGTGGCCAGCGGCGACGGCGTAACGGCGCGCGGCCTCGAGTTCGACGTGTCGGGCCAGATCACGCCCGATTGGAACGTGGCCGCCGGCTACACGTACCTCGATGCCAAGACCGCCAAGGGCGCGCGTGCCGTGCCCAACCAGCCCAGGCACCTGCTGCGCCTGTCGACCGCCTACCGCTTCAGTGGCGCCTGGCGCGGCCTGAAGGTCGGCGGCGACATGACGGCGCAAAGCGGCATCTACGGCGAGTCGTGGTATGGGCAGCCGCCGCTGTTCAGCATGAAGGACCCGCTGCCGCGCATCTCGCAGAAGGCGTACGCGGTCTTCAGCCTCATGGCCAGCTACGAGATCAACAAGAACGTCACGGCGCAGCTGAACATCCGCAACGTCTTCGACAAGAAGTACTACCGCAACGTGGGCTTCTACGACAGCGTGTTCTGGGGCGAGCCGCGCAACGTGAGCCTGACCCTGCGCGCCAAGTTCTGAACAAGCCGTCTTCCATTCCGTCTCAACCATGCCATCACTACCTGGAGCATCGACCATGAAGAAACCCCTGTTCTCCCTTGCCACCCTCGCGGCGGTCGCGTTCGTCTTCTCGGGCGCCGCGCACGCCCACTTCGTCTGGCTCGAACCCGCCGCAGGCGGCGAGGCCAAGGCCTACTTCGGCGAATGGGTCGACGACCTGCGCGAGACCGAGGCGGGCCACCTGAAGCTGGTCAGCGCGCCGCGCGGCATCGCCGCCGACGGAAAGCAGACGCCCGCCACGCGCCATGCCGATCACTTCGTGGTCAAGGCCGACGCCAGCGGCGACGCGCGCCTCGTGGGTGCCTACGTCAGCGACAAGGGCGTGGCGAGCCTGTACCAGGCGCGCACCGGCCGCACCGAAACCGTCGCGCGCCACACGCTCGAGCTCGTGCCGCAGGCCGCCAACAGCAACAGCTTCACGCTGCTGCTCGCCGGCAAGCCGCTGCCCAAGGCCGAGGTGGTCGTGTTCGGCCCGCCCAAGTGGGAGAAGAAGTTCACCACCGACGACGCCGGCCAGGTCACGCTGCAGACGCCCTGGCCCGGCCAGTACGTGGTCGAGGTGAACCACACCGACAAGGACGGCAAGGGCACCTGGGACGGCAAGCCCTACACGCAGACGCGCCACGTCGCCACGCTGAGCTTCGTCGTCCGGTGAGGGCGGGGCTTCCGGCGCGGGGGTGCTGCCCATGAGCACCTTCGCGCTGGTGTGCGCCCTGTTCGCGTCCGCGCTCGGCGGCTTCGTCACGCTGAGCCTGGCGATGGACCGGCATTACGAAGACGCCCACGGGCGCGGCCGCACGCCGGGCCCGTCGCGGCCCTGGCAGCAGCTGGGCGGTGCGGCGCTGCTTCTCCTCTCGCTGGTCGCAGCACTCCGGCTGCGCGGGCCGGCCATGGGCTGGGTGCTGTGGCTGGGCGCCCTCACGGCCGCCGCGCTCGTGGTGGTCGGCCTCGTGAGCTACCGGCCCGGCTGGGCGCGGCGCGTCGGCGCCGTGGCCTCCGTGCTGGGCGTCGCCACGGCGGCGGCGTACGGGCTGCTCCTGCTTCCATAGCAGGGCATCCGGAGGGGCAGGGCGGGCTGTCGCCTGCGCTACGCGCGGGGTCTTGGCCCGCGACTACGATGCGGCTGCGTCGCCGATGCCCGGCACATTCACCCATCAAGGAGACACCATGAGCAGCGCCCTCACCAACCACCAGGTCCGTCTTGCCAAGCGCCCCGAGGGCACGGCCACGCGCGAGCACTGGCGCTTCAGCACCGAGCCCGTGGCCCAGCCCGACGAGGGCGGCGTGCTGGTCAAGACGCTGTCGCTGTCGCTCGACCCCGCCATGCGCGGCTGGCTCAACGACGCCAAGAGCTACATCCCGCCCGTGGCCATCGACGAGGTGATGCGCGCCGGCGGCATCGGCCGCGTGGTGGCCTCGAAGAACCCGCAGTTCGCCGTGGGCGACACCGTGTACGGCACGCTGGGCGTGCAGGAATACATGCTGATCCCGCAGGACCAGATCAAGCGCAACGGCCTCGTGAAGGTCGACCTGCGCGTGGGCACCATCACCCAGTGGCTCAACGTGCTGGGCATGCCCGGCATGACCGGCTACTTCGGCCTGATGGACGTGGGCATGCCCCAGGCCGGCGAAACCGTCGTCGTCTCGGGTGCAGCCGGCGCCGTGGGCCAGACCGTGGGCCAGTTGGCCAAGATCAAGGGCTGCCGCGTGGTCGGCATCGCCGGCGGCGCCGCCAAGTGCGACTGGGTGGTGAAGGAGCTGGGCTTCGACGCCTGCATCGACTACAAGGCCGGCGCGGGCGCCGTGCGCGAAGGCCTCAAGACCCACTGCCCGAAGGGCGTGGACATCTACTTCGACAACGTCGGCGGCGACATCCTGGACGCCGTGCTGGCACGCCTGGCGCGCAAGGCCCGCGTGATCATCTGCGGCGCCATCAGCCAGTACAACAACGCCAACAGCATGCCGGCGGCCGGCCCGAAGAACTACCTGAGCCTGCTCGTGAACCGCGCGCGCATGGAAGGCATCGTGGTGTTCGACTACGCCGACCGTTACCCGATCGCGATCGCCGAGATGGCCGGCTACCTGAAGGACGGCCGCATGAAGAGCAAGGAAGACGTCGTGAAGGGCCTCGACACCTTCCCCGAGTCGCTGAACAAGCTGTTCGCGGGGGAGAACTTCGGCAAGCTGGTACTTCAAGTCGCCGAAGACTGAGGCTGCCGAAAGCGTCCGCAGCCCCGTAGTTCGGGGCTGCCCCCCAGTGGGGCATCAGGAGAACGACGGACCGTTGGCAAGCGCAGGAGGGCCTTGCACAACGGTCGGTCAGACCTTCGACGAGATGATGGCTTCCAGCTGGGACCCTGCCGGAATCTCCCCGATCCTGGACAGCAGTTCATCCGGCCAGCGGGCGGGCGTGCTCGTGGCTTTGACCGCCGCCATGTAGAAGGCGGTGAAGATGAAAAACAAGCTGACCCATGGAAAGCCGAACACCCCGAAAAGAACGCTCCAGGGGTGCGTCTTGAGGGACTGATGGGGCGGGATGACCCACGTTCCGATGGACCGCAGAATGCTCCCTTGAGGCTGCCGGCGAAGGTCCGCGATGTCAGCGCCCATGGCATGGCAGCTGCCCATGAAGCGACGCAAGGCAGTGTTGAGCCTGGAAACAACCAGGGTGCCGCTCAAGCTGCCAAAGGTCTGAATGACCGGTATGTCGACGCTGCTTCCCTCGTACGGTCCAGAGCTTTCGATCCGCAGGAAATGCTGGTGCAGCCATTGTCCAGCGCTCAATCGGCGGCTGGTTTCGAAGGCATCGAAACGAACTTCCTTCCATGCCACAGGGCGCAACTGGCCATCGCTTGCCCAGTAGCCCCGCTGCGCTTCGCAATCGAAGACCGCATAGGTCGGCGCACGTTGAAACAGAAAGCTTCGAGGATACAAAAACTGCGTGCAGACCATCACCAGCAGAAACATGGCGATGCCAAGCGAGAGAAGGAAAGATGCCCATCCGTTGGGCCCGTCGTCGCCCACGATGAAGGTCGCGCACAGCAGGCAGAGCAAGACCATCGAGCAGAACGACGCGAATGCTGCGCCCGTCTGCAACCTGTTTCGCGCAGGTCCGATGAGGACGATGTTGTCGCTGACCTTGTGCAGCACTGCCGACAGGGCCCCATCCGAGGAGGGATTCAATGAGGTCACCTTGCTCTCGGTACAGGTTGGTGTGGAAAGGGAGAAATTCTGACAACCTCCGCGCTTCGTCAGTGACCCGGTCGTGTGAACGACCTGCACGGCGCATGGACCGCAGCAAGATACTGGACGCTCTGGGGGCCGTCGTTCAAGCAGGGCTGAAGGCCGACCCGATGCACTGGCTGTGGCCCAGAATCTCCGCACCCAGACCCACCGAGCCCTGATGGGGCGATTTTCAAGAAAATGCAGCACGATACAGCTGCACCGGAGGAAGCTGAACGTGCTCAAGCATGGTGAGTTCGTGGCACCAGCCATCGCGTTGCTGCAAGGCGTCGAGCCTGCGCCGAAAACGGTAGACGACCGGGCGCTCAATGGCGTGCTGGAGCGTTTCAGAAAGAACAAGCGCGCCAGCGACGAGCCCAGTGCCATGAACAATGTGGTGGCGGTGTTCAAGGACGCGATCGCGCTTCAGCAACCGGGGGCATCCGCACAGATGCGCGGATTTGCGTTGATGAGCGTGGCGGCCGGCGTTGTCGTCCAGACATGGGCCCTCTGGATGGCGGTTTCCTCGGGAATATTGAGCGTGTTCACGTCCTGGCGGCATCCGTTCCTGGCGCTGGAGATGGTGGTCGTTGCATTCCTGGCGTTCTACGTTTTTCCTCGCTGGTACCTTTTCTTCTTGCGCATGGATCTTTTTGCCCCCGAGGACGAGCCGACCGTCTTCGACCGCAAGCACCGCAAGGTCTATCGCCTGTTTCCGCCGCTCGACGGTTCTGCCGACAGCGGGTGGCAGCGCCTGCGCCTCAAACCTGTTGCGCTGCAGGCGGTGGAATACGACTGGGCGTGCATCACGGCCGAACACCGTGTGACGTTGGCATCCACTGGTCAGGCCCTCTCGCGCCTGCACAGCCTGACGCTGGTGGTGCGCGACTACCGCAAGCCCAATGAAAAAGAGGGCCGCCTGCTTGATGAATTCGATGTGGGCAACAGCCTGGGCATGGGCGAGTACACCGTGCCGATGCTGTGGGAGCACATCCGGCGCTTCATGGAAGACGGGGGGCCTGGTGTTCCGCAGGGCGAGCAGCTTCAAATCTTCGAGCGCCCCCGCAGCTTGTGGCAAAGCATGGGCGTGGTCAGCCCCTTCGGACCCCAGCTGGGCTGGTGGTGGAGAACCAACCGTTTTCCGACCGTTCTTTTTCTGCTCCTTTTTCCTGTGACGTTGCCGTTCTTCACCCTGTGGGCGCTGTGCAACTGGATCAGCCACATGACCATGCGCAAGGTCATCTGGCCGCCGGAGGTACTGGAACGGGTGGGGCGGCCTTTGCCCGTCAGGAAGTCGCCTTGAGCGGTGAAAGCGGCAGCGTCGCCTTGCCCCGCCGATTGCACGGCGCACCGGCCGCCGGAGATCGATGCCGCAGGCGACGGGTCAATCGTCCAGATTGGGCCGCATCGGAATGTCGCCCATCGCATCGTCCTCGCGCAGGCCGCGCGCGGCCTTCAGCAGTTCGATCGAGAGGCCGTCGCCGTGGCCTGCAAAGCCCTGGGCGATGCCTTCGAGCACGGTCGACAGGTTGGTGTCGCCGTCGGTGCGGGCGTCCATGCTGATGTTCAGGACCCGCGCCGCCATCTGCCGGTAGGTGACGGCGCCCGCGCCCTCCAGCGCGGCCACCAGGTCGAGGTACAGCGCCAGGTTCATGTCGAACACCAGCTTGGGCGTGATCTCGAAATCCTCGGTCTTGTTGTTCTTCTGATCCATGGGGGTGACTCCTTTTTCCTGAGCCTCCACTCTAGCCACAAAAAACGACAAGCTCTGTCGGGCATCGCCCTGATTTGTCTCATTTCGCACGCGTGCCCATCACCGCGGCCGAGATGATCAGCGCCGCCGCCAGCGCGATGCTGGCCGTGAGCGCCCGGCCGGTCACGGCCAGCAGCAGCGCGGTGGAGGCCAGCGGCGTGAGGTAGCTCAGGATGCCGATCTGGCGCGCGTCGCCGCGCTTGAGCGCCATGTCCCACACGAAGAAGGCCGCGCCCAGCGGGCCCAGGCCGCACAGCGCGACCAGCAGCCAGTCCTTCGCCGACAGCGCGACGGCGGGCTCCAGCAGCGCATGGCAGGCCAGCGAGAGCGCGCCCGACACCAGCCCGAACAGGCCGATGGCCGAGGTCGGGAAGGGCGTGACGCGCTGCGTCCACAGCGAGTAGCTGGCCCAGATGAAGGCCGAGCCGGCCGCCGGCAGGAAGCCCCAGTACGTGGCGGGCGCGCCGGGCAGGGCACTGCCGCCGCGTGCACCGAGGATCGCGATGGCCGCGCCCGCAAAGCCCAGCAGCGCCGCCACCACGTGCAGCGGGCGCAGCGACACGCCCGGCAGCAGCACCGGCGCCAGCACCACCATCAGCAGCGGCCAGAGGTAGTTCACGAGGTTGGCCTCGACCGGCGGCGCATGTCGCAGCGCGATGAACAGCAAAAAGTGAAAGCCGAAGAGCCCGTACACCCCGAGCGCCAGCGTGCGCGGCGGCACGCGCCAGGCGCGGCGGTCGCGCAGCACCAGCGGCCAGCTCGGCACGCTGCCGACGATCAGCGCCAACCCGGTCAGGAGGAACGGCGGCAGGTGCGACAGCGCGGTGCCGAAGGTGGCGAGCGTGGCCCACAGCGCGATGGCGAGCAGGGCGTAGAAGGTGGCGGGCATGGACGCCGAGGCTACGCGCCGCGTTCGTCGCGGCCCGACGGTGCGTCGTCGCGCAACGACGGTGTCAGCGGCGCAGCGCGGCCGTGAGCGCCGACGGCGACCGGTAGCCCGTGCGGCGCGCCGTCTCGGCCACGCTCAGGCCTTCGAGCCGCAGTTCGCGCGCGTGGGCCAGCCGCAGCGTGCGCAGCCAGAGCATCGCGCTCTGGCCCTGTTCCTCGCGGCAGCGCTGTGCGAACTGGCTGGGGCTCAGGCAGGCGACCTCGGCCAGGTCGGCGACGCCCAGCGGCCGGTGCCAGTTCGCCTGCGCCCAGGCCGCGAGGGCCGGCCAGTCGATGCGGCGGCGGCGCGTGTCTGCGACCGACGGGGCGACGGCGCCCCAGGCCTCGAGCAGCAACGCCGGGCCATGCTGAAGGGCGAGCGCCGCGTGCTGCGGCTGCTGCAGGCAGTGCGCAAGGTAGCGGGCCAGCGCGTGCAGCCGGGGCGCGTCGGCCGGCGGCTGTTCGACGCAGCGCGCCCACGGGGCATGCGGCGTGTCGAGCACGAGGCAGACGCTGCCGCCGCGCCGGGCCTCGAAGTCGTGGCGGTCGCCGGGCGCGACCACCTGGGCCTGGCCCGTGCCGATGCCTGAACCGCGGCCTTCCACTTCGATCTCGAGCACGCCGTCGAGCCCGAGCAGCACCTGGAAGTGGTCGTGCGCGTGGCTGCCGCGCGATTGGGTGTAGTCGCGCAGCGAGAGGACGGGGGCGGGCGTGTGCATGGCGGGAGCGATTGTCCGCGCCGCCCCGCCGCCTGTCATCACCCCAGCCGCAGCAGCAGCGCCGAGGCCGCGCACACCAGCAGGAACGGAATGCTGATGCGGTGGAACTCGCGCAGCCCGTGCGGCAGCTTCGCCAGCCGCAGCGCGATCAGGTTGGCCAGCGAGCCCAGCACGCAGCCGAAGCCGCCCACGCTCACGCCGGCCGCCAGCGCGGGCAGGTCGTGCACGTAGCGGTCGAGCAGGATCGCCGCCGGCACGTTGCTGATGACCTGCGAGGCCGCAATGGCCGCCAGGTAGGCGCGCCAGCCTTCGCCGATCGGCCAATGGCCCAGCAGCGCCGCGATGGCGGGCAGCTCGGCGGCCTGGCGCAGGTCGACGAACATCAGCGCGATGATCGCCAGCAAGGCCCAGTCGATGCCGCGCAGCACGCGCGGGTAGGTGAGCAGCAGCACGCCGAACACCGCGCCCAGGCCGGGCAGCAGCCAGTGGCGGTCGAGCGCGACCACGAAGCCGACGAACAGCACGCCGGCCAGCGCCAGCAGGCGCGGCTGCACGGGCGCGGTCTCGGTCTCCTCGCGCAGCGCGATGGGCGTGCGCGGCACCAGCCACCACACGGCCACGAAGAGCCAGAACAGCATGATCGCCACGGTCGGGCCCATCATGGCCATGAAGCCGAAGAAGCTCTCGCCCGAGCGGTGCCACAGGTACAGGTTCTGCGGGTTGCCGATGGGCGTGAGCGCCGAGCCCGCGTTCACGGCCAGCGCCTGCAGCACCACCAGCCGCGCCAGCGGCAGGTGCGCCTGCACGGCCAGCACGCGCGTGAGCGGTACCAGCAGGAACAGGCTCACGTCGTTGGTCACCAGTGCCGACAGCAGCGCGGCCGTGGCCGTGAGCGCCATCGCCAGCCCGCGCTGGCTGTGCGTGTGGGCCAGCAGGCGCCGCGCGGCGGCCTGCAGCATGCCGCTCTTCTCCACGCCCTGCGTGATGGCGAGCAGGCCTGCGAGCGCGCCCACGGTCTGCCAGTCGACCAGCCGCAGCCAGTCCATCGGCGCGCGCGGGCGCACGAAGGCGAACACGACCGCGACGGCCACGAGCACCCACAGCAGGCCGTTGCCGCCGCCGTGTTCGGGCGGGGCGGTGTCGGTGCTTGCGGCGGTCACCCGATCAGGCACTCAGGTCGCGCAGTTCGCGCTTGAGCACCTTGCCGATCGCGCTGCGCGGCAGCTCGTCGATGAAGCGCAGGCGCGCCAGCCGCTGGGTCTTGCCGACCTGTGCGTTGGCCCACTGCAGCAGCGCCTCTTCGGTGGTGGCGTCGCCTTCCCGGCGCACCACGAAGGCCACGGGCGTCTCGCCCCACTGCTCGGACGGCACGCCGACCACCGCCACGTCGGCCACCGCCGCATGGCCGCGCAGCACGCCTTCGAGGTCGCTCGGGTAGATGTTGAAGCCGCCGCTGATGATCATGTCCTTCTTGCGGTCGAACAGCGTGAGGAAGCCGTCGGCGTCGAAGCGGCCCACGTCGCCGGTGCGGATGAAGCGCTTGCCGGTGGCGTCGAACCACTCGGCCTCGCGCGTCTTCGCGGGCTGGCGGTGGTAGCCGGTCATCATGCCGGCCGAGTGGCCGACCACCTCGCCGGCCACTTCGGTGTCGCCGCGCGGCAGCTCGTTGCCTTCCTCGTCGATCAGGCGGATGTCGCTGCCCGGCGCGGGCTGGCCCACGGTGTGCAGCTTGGTCGGGTTCAGGTGCGCCTCCAGGATGCAGGTGCCGCCGCCTTCGGTCATGCCGTAGAACTCGACCAGTCCGCCGGGCCAGCGTTTGAGCACGTCGGCCTTGAGCGCCGCGTTGAAGGGCGCGCTGGTGCTGAACTTGTGGCGGAAGGTCGACAGGTCGTGCGCGTCGAAGCGCGGGTGCGCCATCAGGCGCTGGTACTGCACCGGCACCAGCATGGTGTGCGTCACGCGGTGCTTCTCGGCCAGCTGCAGGTAGCCCAGCGCGTCGAACTTGGGCATCAGCACCACGCAGCCGCCGAAGGCGAGGGTGGGGAAGAACACCACCAGCGTGGTGTTGGAGTACAGCGGCGTCGACAGCAGCGTGACCGTCTCAGGCCCGTACTCGTACTTGGCGCCGCGCTGGATGTGCGACCAGCGCATGCCGTGCCCCTGCACGATGCCCTTGGGCTCGCCGGTGGTGCCCGACGAATAGATGATGTTGAAGGCCCAGTCGGGCTGCACCTCGACGGGCTCCGGCTTCGCGCCGGGCGCCGCGAGCCAGTCGTCGAGCGCGCGGCCGACGTTGGAGCCGTCGAGCGCGATGTGCGGCAGGCCCGTGGCCTGCGCGGCGCCCACCACCTCGGCGGCCGAGGCGTCGGTGAACAGCAGGCGCGCGTCGGCGTCGGTGATCATGCGCGCCAGGCTGGCGGGCGCCGAGCCGGGGGCCAGCGGGGCCACCGCCACGCCCGCGCGCAGCGCGCCCAGGAACACGGCGGCGTAGGGCACCGACGAGGCGGCGCAGACGGCGATGGCGTCGCCGGCGCGCAGACCGTCGCGCTGCAGGGCGGCGGCGATGCGGTCCATGAGCGCGTCGAGTGCGCGGTAGTCCAGCGTCTGCTGGGCATCGGCCAGCGCGGGGCGCTCGGGGGTGTGCTGGGCGTGGAGGCGGACCAGGTCGGCAAGGGTGCCGAAGTCGCGCGCGGCGGCGTCCTGGAGGGCGGGGTGCAAGTTCAAGGTCGATCCTTCGTCTGGGGCCAGACGGCAGGATAGCGAAGAAGCCCGCCGCGGGGTGTGCCGCCCGCGACGAAACCCGATCAGCCGGGGGTGTCGTCGCCCTGCTGCGCCACCTCGAACAGCGCGCGGATCAGCGGCCGGTCCTTGCGCACCGCCAGGCAGCACAGCGAGTAGCTGATCGAGAGCTCGTCGTCATCGATTTCCACCATCTTCAGGCCGGGCAGCGGAATGCACTCGATCTGCGTGACGAAGCCCACGCCCATGCCGTTGGCCACGGCGTGCAGGATGGCCTCGCGGCTGTTGATCTCCATCACGCAGTGCATCTGCACCCCCTGCTGTGCGCAGGCGCGCTCGACGCGGTGGCGCGTCTTGGAGCCGGGCTCGCGCAGGATCACCGGCTCGCCCGCGATGTCGCGCGTGGCGATGGTGCGTTTGCGGGCCCACGGGTGCTTCGCGGGCACCACGGCCACGATGCGCTCCACGCGGTACGGCACCTGGTGCAGGCCTTCGATCTCGGGCGGCTCGACGAGGATGCCCACGTCGATGTCGAAGTCCTGCAGCCCGCCGAGCGTGGAGGCCTCGGAGCCGATCGACACCGTCAGGTCGAGCCCGGCGTGGCTGCGCTTGAAGCTGCGCGCCAGCTCCAGCGCGATGGGCGGCGACACCGCGCCCACGCGCACCAGCCCCGTGCGCAGCTTGTGGGCGCGCTGCAGGAACTGCATCGCCTCTTCCTCCTGCCCGAACAGGCCCTGCGTGATCGCATACAGCTGCTCGCCCGCGGCCGTGAGCCGCACGGCGCGCCCGCTGCGCAGGAACAGCTCGACGTTGAAGCGCTCTTCCAGCGCCTTGACCTGGTCGGTCACGGTGGGCTGGCCGATGTGCAGGTAGCGCGCGGCCGTGGTGAAGCCGCCGGTCTTGGCGACGGCGTGGAAGCAGCGGATCCACTTGTAGTACTGGTGAAACATGGGGCGATCGTGAGGGGCGTGCGCCGAGCCTCCCTCAGATGCGGCGCCGGCGCCTATGCAGGCTTTCCCGAAGGCATCCATCGGTTTTGGACGGGTTGCACGCGCGAAATGCGATTGGACGCCCCGGTGCGCCGCTTCGACACTGCGGCCCAGACAGAAACCGGAGACAAAAAACATGCCCCACGCCTACCGCAACCCCGTGTCCATTCATTCCGGGCGAGGCAGCCTCGCACGGCTGCCCTCGCTGCTGGCGGGCCGCCGCGTCGCGCTCGTCACCTTCCCCGAGGCCCGCGGCCTGGGCCTGGTCGATCGCCTGCAGGCTCTGCTGGGCGACGCGCTCGTCACCGTGATCGACGACGTGCGCCCCAACCCCGATGTCGCCCACCTGCGCGACCTGTACAACACCTTCTGGCAGTCGGACGCGCCCTGCGACGCCATCGTGGCGGTCGGCGGCGGCAGCGCCATCGACACGGCCAAGGCGCTGATGGTGGGCACGGCCAACGGGCAGTTCGACGAGCTCGTTGCGCTGCTGGCCACCGGCAAGCCTTTCGTGCCCGCCAGCGTCAAGCCGCTGATCGCCGTGCCGACCACCGCCGGCACCGGCAGCGAGGTGACGCCGTGGGCCACCATCTGGGACGCCGGCAACCAGAAGAAATACTCGCTGCACCTGGACGCCACCTGGCCCGAGGCCGCCATCGTCGACCCCGAGCTCATGCTCTCGGTGCCCGCGGGCACCACGGTGTCGACGGGGCTCGATGCACTGTCGCACGCGCTCGAAGCGATCTGGAACGTGAATGCCAACCCGGTCTCCGACACCTTCGCCGTCTCGGCCGTGCGCGACATCTTCGACTGCCTGCCGGCGCTGCTCAAAGACCTGGGCAACCTCGACCTGCGCGAGCGCATGGCGCTGGCCGCGCTGAAGGCCGGCATGGCGTTCTCCAACACCAAGACGGCGCTGGCGCATTCCATTTCCTACGAGATGACGCTGCGCCACGGCCTGGCCCACGGTATCGCCTGCTCTTTCACGCTGCCCCTGGTGCTGGAGAAGGCCTGGGCCCGCTCGCCCGACCGCGACCGGACGCTGCAGCTGCTGTTCGGCACCGACCTGGCGACCGCCACGCAGCGACTGCGGGCTTTCCTGCAGGGGCTTGGCGTGAAGACCGAGTTTGCCGACTATGGCGTGGCGGACAGCGAAGCGGCGGCCATGATCGCGCGGGCCATGGACGGGGCGCGCGGCAAGAACTTCATCGGCGCGGCGGCGTTGGCCTGACAGGCAGGGACTGCGCAGCGAGAAAAGACAGAGACAGCCAGACACGACAGACAGCATGCCGGCCATCGAGCCGGCCCCACGGGCCCCACGCCCGTCAAGACAAGGAGACATACCATGCAAGCGGCCAATCCCATTCTGCAGGCGGGCACCTACGCACGCCCGCTCGACAATTCGTTCCGCAAGGCGCAGTGGCGGATGCTGCTGGCGGCCATGTTCTGCTACTTCTTCTTCTACACGGGGCGCCAGACCTTCGGCTTCGCCATCCCGGGCATCCAGAAGGAGTTCGGCCTCTCCAAGGAAATGCTGGGCTGGGCCTCGACCTCGCTGCTGTGGTGCTATGCCGTCGGGCAGGCCATCAACGGCAACCTGGGCGACAAGTTCGGCGGACGCCGCGTGATGACCGCCGGCGCCATCCTTTCGTGCGCCGCCAACTGGGTCGTGAGCTTCGCGGTCGGCTTCAAGAGCCTGGCCATTCCGTGGGGCATCAACGGCTACTTCCAGGCCCTGGGCTGGGCGCCGGGCAGCCGGCTGCTGTCGAACTGGTGGGGCGCGGGCGAGCGCGGCAAGGTCTACGGCTTCTACGTGTTCGCCGCCGGCTGCGCCTCGGTGCTGTCGTTCGTGACCTCGATCATCGTCGTCAACGTGCTGCACCTGGACTGGCGCTGGATCTTCCGGCTCCCCGTGCTGCTGATGCTGGTGGGCGGCATTGCCTTCTATCTGATCGCCCGTGAGCGGCCGGAAGACCTGGGCTTCAAGTCGCCCGACACCGGCGTGGCCAACAACAACCCGCAGGAAGCCGACAAGGCCGGCGTGGCCGACGGCGAGCCGCAGGAAAGCTCCTGGTCGCGCTACAAGGCCGTGCTCAGCAACCCCAAGCTGATGATCGCCGCGCTGGCCATCGGCTTCCAGAACGCGGCGCGCTACGGCCTCATCGTCTGGGTGCCCGTGCACTTCCTGGGCAAGGACTGGGCCAAGGCCGCCGACGGGATGATCGACCCGGCCTGGATCTCGGTGGCGCTGCCCGTGGGCATGGCCTTCGGTGCGCTCACCAACGGCTGGATCTCCGACAAGGTGTTCGGCTCCAAGCGCTACAAGGCCATCGTGCTGTACATGCTGCTGGGCGCCATCGCCTCGATGGGCATGTACCTGCTGCCCACCAGCATCCTCGGCCTGGGGCTGCTGTTCCTGGCGGGCTTCTTCGTCTACGGCCCGGCCTCGTCGTTCTGGGCCCTGTGCCCCGACCTCGTGGGTGCCAAGCGCGCCGGCACCGCCACCGGTGTCATGAATTTCTTCTCGTACCTGCTGGCCGGCCTGGGCGAACCGCTGATCGGGCGGATGCTGGACCACTCGGGCAGCACCTCGGTGGTGTTCCCCATCGTCGCGGCCAGCTGCCTCATCAGTGCCTTCATCGCGCTGTTCATCCGCCGCTGAAGCCCGCGCACCGCCACACCCAACTTGCCAAGGAGCATCTCTTCATGAAATCCGATCGACTCGAAGTGAACGGCCGCAGCTACCGCTGGATGGTCCGCCCGGTGGTCGTCGTCTGCGTCGACGGCTGCGAGCCGGCGTACCTCGACGCGGCCATTGCGGCCGGCGTGGCGCCGTACCTCGAGGCCATGCGCAAGGGCGGCGCCGACCTGCTGGCCGACTGCGTCGTGCCTTCGTTCACCAACCCGAACAACCTGTCGATCGTGACCGGCGCACCGCCTGCGGTGCACGGCATTTGCGGCAACTACTTCTTCGACCGCGAGCTGGGCCAGGAAGTGATGATGAACGACCCCAAGTACCTGCGCGCCGGCACCGTGCTCGCCGCCTTTGCCGACGCGGGCGCCAAGCTCGCGGTGGTCACGGCGAAAGACAAGCTGCGCAAGCTGCTGGGCCACAAGATGAAAGGCATCTGCTTCTCGTCCGAGAAGTCGGACCAGGTGACGATGGAAGAAAACGGCATCGACAACGTGCTCGACATGGTCGGCATGCCGGTGCCTTCGGTGTACAGCGCGGAGCTCTCGGAGTTCGTGTTCGCCGCCGGCGTGAAGCTCATGGAATCGCGCCGCCCCGACCTGATGTACCTGTCGACCACCGACTACGTGCAGCACAAGGCCGCGCCGGGAAGCCCCGCCGCCAACGCCTTCTATCAAATGATGGACGGCTACCTCGCGCAGCTCGACGCGCTGGGCGCCACCATCGTGCTCACGGCCGACCACGGCATGAACGACAAGCACGGCGCCGACGGTTCGCCCAACGTCATCTACCTGCAGGACGTGCTCGACGGCTGGTATGGCCCGGACCGCGCGCGCGTGATCCTGCCGATCACCGATCCGTATGTGGTGCACCACGGCGCACTCGGCTCGTTCGCCACCGTGTATGTGCCCAGCGAGGATGAGGTGCCCGGCTGGATCGACCGCATCCAGCGCATCCCCGGCATGCAGCTCGTGCTCTCGCGCAAGGAGGCCGCGCAGCGCTTCGAGTTGCCGCCCGACCGCATCGGCGACATCGTGGTGGTGAGCGAGCAAAGCACCGTCATCGGCACCTCGGCCACGCGCCACGACCTCACGGCGCTCGAAGTGCCACTGCGTTCGCACGGCGGCGTGTCGGAGCAGAAGGTGCCCCTGATCTGCAACCGCCCCGTCGCGGGCGTGGCGAGCACGCGCCGGCTGCGCAACTTCGACGCGCTCGACCTCGCACTGAACCACGCCCAAGGCCCGCTGGTGGCCGCCGCCTGAACTTATTTGACGGAGCATTCCATGAGCAAGTCCGACCACGCCGCCCTGAAGCCCGGCACCGTGTACCGCGAAGCCCTGCGCATCGCGGGCGAGAAAGTCCACCGCGACCGCACCATCGAGGTCACCTACCCGTACACCGGCGAGGTGATCGCCACCGTGCCCAAGGCCACGCTGGACGACGTGCGCAATGCCCTGCGCATCGCCCGCGACTACAAGCCCACGCTCACGCGCTACGAGCGCTACAAGATCCTCATGCGCGCCGGCGAGATCATCGCCTCGCGCCTGGATGAAATGTCGCGCACCATCACGCTCGAATCGGGCCTGTCGCGCAAGGACTCGCTGTACGAAGTGGGCCGCGCCTCCGACGTGCTGCTGTTCGCCGCCAACCAGGCGCTGGTGGACGACGGCCAGGTCTTTTCCTGCGACCTCACGCACCACGGCAAGAGCCGCAAGGTCTACACGATGCGCGAGCCGCTCCTGGGCGCCATCACCGCCATCACGCCGTTCAACCATCCGCTGAACCAGGTGATCCACAAGGTGGCGCCGGCCATTGCGACGAACAACCGCATCGTGTTGAAGCCCAGCGAGAAGACGCCGCTCACGGCCTTTCTGCTGGCCGACATCCTGTACGAGGCAGGACTGCCACCGCAGATGCTGTCGGTGCTCACGGGCGATCCGAAGGAAATTGCCGACGAGCTGCTGACCAACGCCGACGTCGACCTGGTCACCTTCACGGGTGGCGTGCCCATCGGCAAGTACATCGCGGGCAAGGCCACCTACAAGCGCCAGATCCTGGAGCTGGGCGGCAACGACCCGATCATCGTGATGGAAGACGCGGACATCGAAGAAGCGGCGACGCTGGCTGCCAACGGGTCTTACAAGAACTCGGGGCAGCGCTGCACGGCGGTGAAGCGCATGCTGGTGCACGAGGCCGTTGCGGATCGCTTCGTCGAGCTGCTGGTCGAGAAGACCCGCGCGCTGAAGTACGGCGACCCGATGGACCCAGACACCGACATGGGCACCGTGATCGACGAGGCCGCTGCCAAGCAGTTCGAAGCCGTGGTCAACGAAGCCATCGCAGCCGGCGCCAAGCTCCTGTACGGTAACGAGCGCCGCGGCGCGCTGTACTCGCCCACCGTGCTCGACCACGTCGACCCCGAGATGACCGTCGCCAAGCACGAGACCTTCGGCCCCGTGTCGCCGGTGATCCGCTTCAGGAACATCGACGAGGCGATCCGCATCTCCAACGGCACGGCCTACGGTTTGTCGTCGTCGATCTGCACCAACCGCCTGGACTACATCACGCGCTTCATCCGCGAGCTGAACGTGGGCAGCGTCAATGTGCGCGAGGTGCCGGGCTACCGCCTGGAGCTCACGCCCTTCGGCGGCATCAAGGACTCGGGCCTGGGCTACAAGGAAGGCGTGCTCGAGGCCATGAAGAGCTTCACCAACACCAAGACCTACTCGCTGCCATGGTGAGCGGCGCGGCGCACGAGGCGCATGGCGCGTCGCGCGCCGTGCGTGAGACCCCGCCGCCGATGGCGCTGGCCGTGGCGGCCAAATGGCTGTCGCGCTACAGCCGCGCGCCCATGCCTTCGTCCAAGGTGACCGACTCGGAAAGCGGGACTGCCGGCGATGGGGACCGCAACGCCGCACGCTGGATCGCCTGACCCGCCAGCACGCGCGCATGCGCATCGGCCGCGAGGATGTCGTCCAGGTTCTCGTGCGCGGACGCAGGCGCGTGCTGCAGGCAGTCCTCCACCACGCAAGCGATGTCGGTGTAGCGCAGGCGCCCGTTCAGGAAGGCATCGACCGCCACTTCGTTCGCCGCATTGAGCGTGACGCTGGCTGCGCACCCCTCGCGCAGCACCTCCAGCGCCAGGCGCAGGCAGGGAAAGCGTTTCAGCTCGGGCGCCGCGAAGCTCAGGTGGGCGAGCTGCAGGAAGTCCAGCGGCGCCACGCCCGAGTCGATGCGCTCGGGCCAGGCCAGCGCGTGCGCGATCGGCGTGCGCATGTCGGGGCGGCCCAGCTGCGCCAGCACCGACTGGTCGGCATAGGCCACCATCGAATGGATCACGCTCTGCGGGTGGATCACCACCTCGATGCGCTCGGGCGGCATCGCGAACAGCCAGCGCGCCTCGATGGTCTCGAGGCCCTTGTTCATCATCGTCGCGGAGTCGACCGAGATCTTGCGGCCCATGCGCCAGGTGGGATGCGCGCAGGCCTCGTCGGGCGTGACGCGGTCCAGCGCCTCCAGCGGGCGGTGCAGGAACGGCCCGCCCGAGGCGGTGAGCACCAGCCGCTGCACGCCCACGCCGCCGGCCGGTGCGCCCGCCAGGCACTGGAAGATCGCGTTGTGCTCGCTGTCCAGCGGCAGCAGCGTGGCGCCGTGCGTGGCCACCGCGCGCATGAACAGCGCGCCGGACATCACGAGCGCCTCCTTGTTCGCCAGCAGGATCTTCTTGCCCGCGCGCGCCGCCGCCAGCGACGACAGCAACCCCGCCGCGCCGACGATGGCCGCGACCACCGTGTCGCAGCCCGCCGACTGCGCGACCTCGCACAGCGCCTGCGGGCCGTGCGTGACCTCGGTGCGCAGGCCGGCCGTACGCAGCCGCGCCTGCAACCGCATGGCGCCTGGCGCATCGCCGACCACCGCGACCTCGGGGCGGAAGGCGACGCAGTGCGTGAAGAGCTTGTCGAGGTTGCGGTGCGCCGTCAGCGCATGCACCGTGAAGCGGCCGGGGTGGCGCGCCACGAGGTCGAGCGTGCTGTCGCCGATCGAGCCGGTGGCACCGAGCAGGGTGAGGCGTTGCGTGGCCATGGCGATGCCTTCAGACGGCAGCGATCGGCACGACGCGCTCGCGCGACGACGGCTTCATCCACGCACCGAGTCGCTCGCTCGCCTCGGCATCGGCGCCGTAGCGCGCGGCCACGTAGGTCTCGACCAGCCGCGTGAAGTCGTCGGCGATGTGCTCGCCCTTGAGCGTCAGCGCGCGTTCGCCGTCGATGTAGACCGGCGCCACCGGCTGCTCGCCCGAGCCCGGCAGCGAGATGCCCAGGTGCGCGAGTCGGCTCTCGCCGGGGCCGTTGACCACGCAGCCCATCACGGCCACGTGCATGTCTTCCACGCCCGGGAAGCGCACGCGCCAGGCCGGCGCCTGCGCGTGCAGCCAGCCTTCGATCTGGCTGGCCAGCGACTGGAAGAAGGTGCTCGTGGTGCGCCCGCAGCCGGGGCAGGCCGTCACGCTGGGCGTGAAGGCGCGCAGGCCCATCGACTGCAGGATCTGCTGCGCCACCAGCACCTCGCGCGTGCGGTCGCCGTTCGGCTCGGGCGTGAGCGACACGCGGATGGTGTCGCCGATGCCCTGCTGCAGCAGCACGCCCATCGCCGTGGCCGAGGCCACGATGCCCTTGGAGCCCATGCCGGCCTCGGTCAGGCCCAGGTGCAGCGGGTAGTCGCAGCGCGCGGCCAGTTCGCGGTACACGGCGATCAGGTCCTGCCCCTGGCTCACCTTGGCCGACAGCACGATGCGATCGGGCGGCAGGCCGACGTCTTCGGCGCGCGCGGCGTTCTCCAGCGCCGAGACAATGAGCGCCTGGCGCATCACCTCGTCGGCCGGCCGCGGCTGCGCCGCCTGCGCGTTGGCGTCCATCAGGCGTGCCAGCAGCGCGGGGTCGAGGCTGCCCCAGTTCACGCCGATGCGCACCGGCTTGCCGTGGCGGCAGGCGATCTCGATGAGCTGGCAGAACTGCGCGTCGCGCTTGTCGCCCCGGCCCACGTTGCCGGGGTTGATGCGGTACTTGGCCAGCGCCTGCGCGCAGTCGGGGTACTGCGCGAGCAGGCGGTGGCCGTTGAAGTGGAAGTCGCCCACCAGCGGCACATTCACCTGCTGGCGCGCGAGCGCATCGCGGATCGGCGCCACCTGCGCGGCGGCCTCCTCGTTGTTGACCGTGAGGCGCACCAGCTCGGCCCCCGCGCGCGCGAGCGCCGCCACCTGCGCCACGGTGGCGGCCGCGTCGGCGGTGTCGGTGTTGGTCATGGCCTGCACGGCCACGGGCGCGTCGCCGCCGATGCGCACCGCGCCGACGCGCACCTGCCGCGAGCCACGGCGTGCGACGGGTGGTTTCATGGCATGGCCTCTATGGCAGTGTCCGCCGCGAGTTCCGCCGGCAGGCGGAACACCACGTGCTCTTCACGCCCGGGCAGCGTCAGCAGCTCCACCTCGGCCAGGCGGCGCAGCGCGGCGACCACGTCCTGCACCATGGTCTCGGGCGCCGAGGCGCCGGCGGTGACGCCCACCGCGCCGGCGTCGCGCACCCAGTCGGGCTTGAGCTCGCTGCCCTGCGCGATGAGGTAGCTGCGCACGCCGGCCTGCGCTGCGATCTCGCGCAGGCGCTGCGAGTTGGAGCTGTTCTGCGCGCCGACCACCAGCACCACGTCGACCTGCTGGCTCAGTTCGCGCACGGCCGTCTGCCGGTTCTGCGTGGCGTAGCAGATGTCGCGCGTGTCGGGCCCGACGATCTGCGGAAAGCGCCGCTGCAGCGCGTCGATGATGCCGCGCGTGTCGTCCACCGACAGCGTGGTCTGCGTGATGTAGGCCAGCGGCGTGTCGGCATCGAGCACCAGCGCGTCCACGTCGGCCTCGGTCTGCACCAGCGTGACCGGCGCCGGAATCTGCCCCAGCGTGCCGGTCACCTCGGGGTGCCCGGCGTGGCCGATGAGGATCAGCGCATAGCCCTTGGCGGCATAGCGGCGCCCCTGCTCGTGCACCTTGGTGACCAGCGGGCAGGTGGCGTCGATCGCGCGCAGGCCGCGCGCGCGGGCTTCGACCTCGACCGCGTGGCTCACGCCATGCGCGCTGAAGATCGCCACCGCGTCCGCGGGCACTTCGGCCAACTCCTCGACGAAGACCGCGCCCTGCGCCTTCAGGTCGTCGACGACGTGCTTGTTGTGCACGATCTCGTGGCGCACGTAGATGGGCGTGCCGTGGCGCCGCAGCGCGTGTTCGACCGTGTCGATGGCGCGCACGACGCCGGCGCAGAAGCCTCGGGGCTGGGCAAGGATGACGCGCATGGTGGGGACTCCTCGGGGTGGCGGTTCATCTTCCCGTCGACGTTCTCGGCGCCGGGCCGGCTTCCGCGTCGGCGGTCTGGGTGGGTGGGTAGAACTGCTCGGACCAGCGGCGGAACGCGGCCAGGGTGCGCTCGCCTGGCATGAGCTTGGGATGCTTCAGATGCGTGCGGGCGTTCCAGATCGTGAAGTCGTCGTTGACGACCGAGATCAGCCAGCGGTGTGCCAGCGGATTGAGCACCCGGTAGGCGAGTCGCCGCAGCGGCGCGGGCAGGCGATCGATCCGCGCGACGCTGGGGTTGTCGATCCAGCGGAACGTCCATCTCAGGGGGGCGATGGGGGTGGCGTACGCCTGGGTCACGACGTGCACGCCGAGGTCCGGCATTTCGTTCTCCCCGCAGGCATGGCCAAGGCCGTAGTTGGTCAGGCGCGAGCGGAATCGCTGTCCTTTCCAGCGTGCGTTGATCGTGGCGACGAGCGTGTGCCCCTCGATCTCGTGCGTGATCTCGGTGTCGGTGAATCCGTGCAGCCAGTCGAAGTGGGTCGGGTCCATGCCGTTCTCTCCCATCGAGTCGCCGTAGCCGTCGAGTTCGTGGGCGCCGTATTGCGGGCTGAGGCGGTCCGACAGGTCCATGGCGGGAATCTCCCATTCGGGAGGCCGGTCCTCGCTGTGCCGCCACACCAGGATGGTCCCGTTCTGCTCCCGCATGTAGCGGCTCGTCAGCGCCGCGCGGGGCGGGGTCTGGCCCGGGCAGGCGCGCACGCACCCGCCGTCGGTACCGAACGCCAGGCCATGGAACGGGCAGACCAGGTTCTCGCCGTCGACCTTCCCGCCGTGTCCCAGGTGCGCGCCCGCGTGCGGGCAATACGGATCGACGACACGCGCCAGCCCCGACTGCGTGCGATAGACGACCAGGTCCTGCCCCATGAAGGGGACGACGTGCACCCCGCCCGGCTTGACCTCGTGGCTGAAGCACACGGCGAACCAGCCGTTGGAATAGGGCAGCGCAGGACGGGTGTCGCCCGAGGCGCTGCGCGCCAGGAGGTACGGCTTGCGAACCTCCTGGGGGAAGGCATGGTGTTCGCCTGCGGGTGGATGGATCGCTTGCACGGAGGGCAGGCCGATCATGGTGCGCGCGGTCGGTTCGGTCATCTCTGGGACTCCTGGGTGAGGATGTTCGGATGCAGCGTCGAGAGCCTCGTCCTGGACCCACGACGCCTGGCTGGCGATGAAGAAGGCATGGCAAACGCGTCGGGTGGCGGGGCGATCGTTTCAGTGCGAGCGGTGGACGATCAGGTCGGCCAGTTGCCCGAGATACCGGCCGATCGCGTCGTGCATCCAGGCGTCGAAGCGGGTCTCGTCCGGGCGAGGGGCCATGCGGTGGGGCGCATGCTCGAGGGAGGCGGTCATCAAGTCTCCTTGTGCGAAGGCCTGTCCGTTGCCGAAGGCTTCACACCCGGGAAGTCGCACGAATAGAACTGCGACACCCAGCGCTGGTACAGCGCGGCAGGTCGCTCTTCGGCCATCAGCTTGAAACTCCCCGGGAGCCCCCTGTGGTCCCAGATCCGCGTGTCCTGGTGCGACGTGCGATCCGACCACACGCCCGCGAGCGGCTTCATCAGCGCATAGAGCGCCGAGCGGACCCCCGCAGGCCAGCGGGCGAAGCGTTCGACTTTCAGGGTCGTGACGATGCGCAAGGACCAGCGCAGGCGCGTGTTGGGTGTGGAATACGCCCGGACAACCGCTTGCAGGCCGAGCGAAGGCACCGTGAAGTGCCCGTACATGGTGGCTGCGTCGTAGTTCGTGAGATGCAGGAACATGGGCTTGCCCATCAACGTGGCCGACATCCGGACCTCCAGCTGGTTGTCGACGACGCGGGCGGACATTTCCGGTTGTCCAAAGCGGTGGATCGTGTCGAAATGGATCACGTCGACGCTGTTCTCCCCGGAGTTCTGGAAATAGCCTTCCTGCTCGTGATGCACGAAGGCCGGACGGCTCCAGCCGCTCATGTCATGCACCGGCAGCTCCCACGAGGGAGAGTGCCCCTCGTGATGCACCCACGTGAAGACGAGCCCGTTGTGCTCCCGTGCATGCCGTGCGGTCAGTGCCATGCGCGGTGTCGGCCCGGCGCGGCCCGTGTGCACGCAGCCGCCTTCCGGTCCGAACTTCAGGCGATGGAAGGGGCACACCAGGTTCTCTCCTTCGACCCGGCCTCCGTGTCCCAGGTGCGCACCCATGTGAGGGCAATAGGGCTCGATCACGCGGACGAGGCCGGATTGCGTCCGGTACAGAACGATTTCCCGTTCCATCAAGGGCCTGATCAGCACCGCACCGCGCTTGAGCTCGTGGCTGAAGCAGGCGGCGAACCATCCGTTCGGATAGGGCAGCACCGGCCGTGCGTCGCCGGGCAGGCATTTCATGTGCGCGGCCATCGGCTGGCGCGCGCGCAAGGGCGTCGCGGCGTCCGACACATGCATCGGTGGGGCGGGAGGCGCCTCGGTCTCTGTCTGTTTCAGTAGAACGGTCATGTGAGCTCTCGGTTTCGGTGGATCGCCGCCCTCGGTGCCTGGCGCCTCGCGCCTGCGGACTCAGGCCCGGCGCTTGTGCGCGACTTCCCGCCGTGCCGGATCGAGCGTCCACCACCAATCGCACGACTGGATGCCGATCGATTCGAAGCTCTCCGGCGGACACTCGTACGTGACGCCGCCGTCCTCCACCGCTTCGTTGGTCACCAGCCCACTGATCGATCCATAGCGGTTGTTGCCGATCGACCATGGGATCGTCCCCACGTGATAGAGAGCCAGACCGTTGACGAATTCGGTCATGGCCGGCGATGCGTCCTTGAGCACGTCCTGGAGCACGCGCTCGAAGAGGCTGATCATTCGCCAGCGCATCTGCATGTAGCGCTCGACCGCCTCTTCGAAAGAGCAGCGGTAGTCGCGCAGGAAGAGCATGAGGATGTTGTGGTCGTTGGAACTGCGCGCAACTTCCTTGGGGTAGGCGTACATCTCTGCGTCGAGGATGGCCAGCAGGGCCGTGATCTCCATCAGGGCGCGCCCGCGCCGGTCCTCCCACTCGTTCTGGTGGAGGTCGACGTCGGCCACGATATGGACCAGCGCCGGAAACGCCATGCCGCCCCCCGCGTACAGGCGCGTGACGAAGTAATCGCTGAGCGTCGGACTGGGGTCCGTGAGTTTCATCATCTCGGAGGTGACGTACCAGCGGATCATCTCGGTGAACCGCGCGGCTTGCTGGGGCTTGGCGAACCGGTCCAGGCGCTGGCGGATGTCCCGTATCCCCATGGCGTACTTGTCGCCGTTGCAAGGCGGATCCTCCGGGCTGTCGATGCCGCGCAGGATCTCGCAGGCCTTGCGGTTGAAACCCGCCGGATCCTTGCTGAGCGGGCCCTCGTCGCAGTACTCGTCATCGAAGGCGAACGCCCACAACGTGAAGTCGGAACCGACCTGCAGCAACTCGTCGGAGCCCTTGGTGTACATCAGGGCGGCGAGGCGCGAGATTTCTATCTTGGCCAGGCGAGCCCGTTGCGTCTCGCTGTCGTACATCCTGAAGCGGTCGCAGTAGGCGAGCGTCGCCATCTCGAAGCGGTTCGTCAGCGAATGCGCGGGATCGAAGTGCGGATGCATCTCCCAGCGGCGCGGGATCGGTAGCAATGGGAACTTGAGACGGCTGGTCATGCGGTTTTCTCCTGGGTCGCGTCGTCGCGGGTGAGGTGGGTGGGGCAGGCGCGCGAGTGGCGTTCCTGGCGCCGTTCGCGCAGGAACTCAGGTCCGCCGCGCAATGAAGCTGAACGACGCCGCCTTGTCCTTGCGCAGCGCGTCCGAGAAGCTCACGGCGATGTCGCGCAGCTCGCAAGCCTCGGGGCTGGGCAAGGATGACGCGCATGGTGGGAACTCCTGTTGGGGCGGCTCAGCGTCCCGCCGACATGCGCAGGACATGGCCAGCGTCTGCGTCGCCGCCGGAGGTGGGCGGGTAGAACTGCGCCGACCAGCGCCGGAAGGCGGTGAAGGAGCGCTCCCCCGCCATGAGCTTGGGATGCGGGAGGCGGGTGCGGGCGTCCCAGATCGGGAAGTCGCCGCCCACCACCGAGATCAGCCAGCGGTGCGCCAGCGGATTGAGCACCTGGTAGGCGAGCTTGCGCAGCGGGGCCGGCCAGCGGTCGAAGCGCGCGACGCTGGGGTTGTCGCTCCAGCGGAAGGTCCATTTCATGGGCGCGACGGGTGTCGCGAAGGCCAGGGTCACGACTTGCACGCCGAGGTCCGGCAACGCGTTCTCCCCGCGGGTGAAGCCGAGGCCGAAGTTGGTCAGACGCGAGTGGAAACGCTGCCCCTTCCAGCGGGCGGTGATCGTGACGATGAGCTTGTGCCCGTCCACCTCGTGCGACAGCGCGGTCTCGGTGAACCCGTGCACCCATCCGAAGTGGGTCAGGTCCATGCTGTTCTCGACCATCGAGTCGAAGTAGCCTTCGAGTTCGTGGCTGCCGTACCGGGGGTTGAGGCGGTCGCTGAGGTCCATTTCCGGAATGTCCCAGTCGGGCGGCCGGTCCTCGCTGTGTCGCCACACCATGATCGCGCCGTTCATCTCCTTCATGTAGCGGCCCGTCAGCGCCGCGTTCGGCGGCGTCTGGCCTGCGCAGGCGCGCACGCAGCCGCCATCGGGGCCGAAGCTCAGGCCGTGGAACGGGCAGACCAGGTTCTCGCCGTCGACTTTCCCGCCGTGGCCCAGGTGCGCACCCAGGTGCGGGCAGTACGGATCGATGGCACGGGCCAGGCCCGACTGCGTGCGGTAGATCACCAGCTCCTGTCCCGCGAACGGCACGATGCGCACCGCGCCCGGCTTGACCTCGTGGCTGAAGCACACGGCGAACCAGCCGTTGGCATAAGGATGGGGGGGGCGCGTCTCTCCCGTGGTGCTGCGCATGGGCCGCGGCGGCGTGCGAACCTCCACGACGCGCGCGTGGCGTTCGTCGGCAACCGACGGGGCGCTGTTCACGCCCAGCGGTTCCCTCATGAAATGGGTCGTCGGTTCAGGCATGTCGGGGCTCCTGGGGCGGGGGCATTCGCAGGTGGGGCTCAGTGCGCGCGCTGGACCACCAGGTCGGCCAGCTGGCCGAGCCGCGCGGCGCGCTCACCGAAGGGTGCGAGCGCCGCATGTGCGCGCGCGTTCAGCGTGCGGGCCAGCGTGCGCGAGGCGTCGAGGCCGAGCATCGACACGCAGGTCGCCTTGTCGTCGTACGCGTCCTTGCCTGCGGTCTTGCCCAGCGTGGCCGTGTCAGCGGTCGCGTCGAGGATGTCGTCGACCACCTGGAAGGCCAGGCCGATGGCGCTGCTGTAGTCGTCGAGCGCGCGGTACAGCGCGGCGTTGGCCGGCACGTCGGCCGCGCCGCACAACGCACCCATGCGCACGGCCGCGCGGATCAGCGCACCGGTCTTCATGCGGTGCATCTGCTCGAGTGCGGGTTGGCTCAAGGACCGGCCCGCGCTTTGCAGGTCGATGGCCTGGCCGCCCACGAGCTGGCGCGAGCCGGCCGCCTGCGCCAGCTCGCGCACCAGTGCGATGCGGCGCTCGGCCGGCAGCGGAAGTTCGCTCAGCGTGAAGAAGGCCTGCGCCTGCAGCGCATCGCCCACGAGGATGGCGGTGGCTTCGTCATACGCCACGTGCACGGTCGGCTTGCCGCGGCGCAGGTCGTCGTCGTCCATCGCGGGCAGGTCGTCGTGCACCAACGAGTAGACGTGGACCATCTCGATGGCGGCGCCCGTGGCGTCGAGCGCGTCGGGTGGTGCGTCCACGAGGGCGCCCGCCGCCTGGCACAGCAGCGGGCGGATGCGCTTGCCGCCACCGAGCGCGGCGTAGCGCAGCGCTTCGTGCAGGTGCGTGGGCAGGGTGTCGGCCGGCGGCAGGCCGGCGGCGAGTGCGTGCTCGGTGCAGCGGACCGCGTCGTGCATCCAGGTGTCGAAGGGGGTGGCGGGTCCGCTCTGCGGCACCGAGGCCTCGCGGACGGCGTACGGCAGCAGGGCTTCAAGGGGCATGGTGGTCTCCCGCATGCAGTGCGCCGGGATCGTCCACGAGGCCGCCCGGATAGAACTGCGACGCCCAGCGCCGGTGGACGATGAGGGTCTTGTCGCCCGCGGTCAGCCTGGGATGCTTGATGAAACTCTTGGCATTCCATATCGGAAAGTCCGGTTCGATGAACCACCGCATCCATCGGCTGGCGATCGGCGTGAGCACGGCGTAGATCGCGCTCCTCAGCATGCGGGGCGCGCGGCCGAGCCGCACGATGCGCAGCCGATCCGCGATCGCCAGCTTCCATTTCAGCGGTGCGATCTGCGTGAAGAAGACCTGCGTCTGCAGCCGCACGCCCAGATCGGGCATCTCGAACGAGCCCATCACATAGCCGACGCCGTAGTTCATGAATTCGCCACGGATGTGCAGCCCTTTCCAGCGGGCCGATAGCGAGATCTCGAACCTGCAGTCCTCCGCCCGGTGAGACATGGTCATGTCCGAGAGCCCGTGGAGCCAGCCGAAATGAACCATGTCGGCGCCGTTCTCCACCGCATCGTGCGCGTAGCCGTCCAGCGTCTTGCGGATGTAGCAGGCGGAAGAAAAGTCGCCGAGGTCGTGGTGCGACACGTCCCACTGGGGAGGGCGGCCCGCATGGTCGACCCACACCAGGACGGCCCCGTCGATTTCCCGGGCGTGGCGCGCGGTCAGCGCGGCGCGCGGCGGCCGCTCGCCATGCCCGGTGCGCACGCAGCCGCCGTCCGGCCCATAGGCCAGCCCGTGCAGCGGGCACACCAGGCTCTCGCCGTCGACCTTGCCGCCGTGGCCCAGGTGCGCGCCCAGGTGCGGGCAGTACGGCTCGACGACGCGGGCGAGCCCGGCGTGCGTGCGGTACAGGACGAGTTCCTGCCCCATGAACGGCACCGTCAGCACCTGCCCTCGCGCGAGCTCGCTGGAGAAGCACCCCAGGAACCAGCCCTCGGCATAGGGCAGCGGGCGGCGTGTTTCGCCCACGATGCTGCGAAATTGCTGCAGGCCGATGGTGTGCGCGGCCGGACCGCAGCTTGCCGTGAGGGGCGGCGCGAGATGGCCCGCTTCCTGGAAGGCCGCATCGATCACGCGCGGCATCGTGGGCGGGTTCATGGGAGCGCTCCCGCACGGGCGCGTTCACCCTGGCTTGCGACGTGCAGGGCCGGCGTGCCCCGGCGGGCTTCCTGCGCCGCGGGGTCGTGCGTCCACCACCAGGCGATGCACGGGATGGCGGACGCAGTGGATTCCGCCTTCGGCACAGGGGCGCCCTGCGGCCCGGCTTCGTCGGGCACGCCGTCCTGCACGTAGCGCTCGGAGCCGTGGCACCAGTCGAACGTGGCCCTGACGATGCGGCCCAGGCTTTGCACGTGGCGTTGCAGCGCGGGCGAGGTGCCGGCGGCGATGAGCTCGCCGCGCAGGCCCAGGAAGAGCTGCATGATCTCCATGTACATGGCGACGGCCCGTGCAGCCGCCGCTGTGGGCGTGCACCGGGATTCGTGCTGGATCACGCTGATCAGGTTGTGCCCGCCCTGCTCGCGCGCCACCTCCTTCTCGTACGACACGATGTCGGCGCTCCAGGTGGCCAGCGTGAGCGCCATTTCCGCGAGCGCCCTGACGCGTCGATCCTCCAGGAGGTCGGTGGGCACCGCATAGCCTTCGGCGATCGCGGCCAGCGTGGGAAAGGCCAGGCCGCCCCCGCTGTACAGGCGCAGCAGCCCGTACTGGTTCAGCGAGGGGACATGGCCCGACGCCACGTTGCCCGCCTTCCAGACCTCGGCAAAGAACCATCCCCGCATGGCGGCCAGCCACTGGGCCATCTGGTCGGCGGTGGCGTGCGCGTCCAGGCGGCGGCGGATGTCGCACATGGCGGCGGCATAGCGGTCGTCGACCTGCGCGCTGTCTTCCGGCGTCTCGATCGCCCGATGGATCATCGCCAGCACGCCGGCCAGCCGGCCGGGTTGCCGGCTCAGCGGACCTTCGTCGCAGTACTCGTCGTCGAACGAGACGTTCCAGATGAAGAAGTCCGAGAGGATCTGCAGGGTCTGCGGCGTGGCGTCGGGCACGATGCGGGCCGCGAGTTCGCCGCAGCCGGAGCGGGCCATGCGGTCGCGTTCGGTGTCGTTCAGGCACAGGGAGAAGCGCCGCATCCAGGCGACCGACTGCGCATCCGCTTGCGCCGCCCCGGGATGAATGGCGCTGGGAATGGGGCACTCGAAATACGGCAGCTTCATGGCGCGGTCTCTACGACACGTAGACAGAGCCGACCGGTGCCTGTTGCGGGGCGCCCGCGCCCTCCATCTTGTCGGTGCCCGCCAGGCTCACATCCACATGCCGCATGGGCAGCCCGTTCCAGATGTGTCCGTGTCCGCCGTAGCGCGGCGATTCGATGTGCCACTGCAGCGTGCCCACCACCATCAGGAGGTAGGTGTCCAGGTACAGGTGCAGGCGCGCGCCCAGCGGGTGATTGGCATAGCGCTCGTGCAGCCGGGCGATCAGGCCGGCCAGCTCCGCGTACATCTCTTCCATCATTTCGCAGACGGCGCTGATGGCCTGCTGCGCGTCGAGGCCGCGGGTGTTGCGCATGATGAGGACCGAGCTCAGCGTGTCCTCGGTGGAGTAGTACTCGACGGCATACGAATACACGTCGTTCGTGAACGCACAGTGCCAGCTGACGAGGTCCACCGCGCGCTTCATGTCGGGGTCTTCGATCAGGTCGGACACGTCGATGTCCAGCACGTATTCCATGGCGGCGATGTACGGCTGCATGCCGCTGGACATCAGGCGCACCTTGAGGAAGCTCTCCATGTCTTCGTTGACCCAGTTGTCGCGAAATTCCTTCTCGACCTTGAGGTGGTGCATCCAGCGGGTCCACCGGCCGCGCAGGCGCTGGTACACCGCGTCGCTGGGCGCATGCTGGCGGATGGTCTGCCAGAGCCCTTCCATGACGCGCGCGTCGTGGGCGTCGGGGTCTTCGGCGATGATCTTCGCGCACTGCTCGGGGTCGCTGGTCGTCAGGTCGTCGCACTGGAAGATCAGCGTCAGGATGCTCGCGTGGTGCGCGACCCGCTCCGGAATGCCGTCCGGGAACACGCTGGCGTCGTAGAGCGAATCCATGCGCTCGATGGCGCCGTGCAGGCTGCCCGGCTCCGGCTTGCCGTAGTTCTCGTACAGCCATTGCGCATGCAGCCGCTTGATGTAGGGGTAGCTCGTGTTGATGCGCGGCCGGATGGCTTTCAACATCTCGGGGATCACGAATTTCGGGGGAGGCTCCAGCGCCGCGGACGTGGTGCTTTCGAGAACGGCATTCATGCATCTGCTCCTGTGAAATGGATCGAAGTGCGTGGGGATGTCGGTGTGGCGCAGGTTCAGGCGGCGCGCGCGTCGGCCGCCGCGATGTCGTCCAGCGTCGGAGCCGCCGCGATGGTCACTTCGCCGGAAACGAAGCGCTGGTCCGAGAGGTGGTAGCGCCGCGTGATGACGCACCACTCCGCGTTGCCCGAGCTGATGTATTCCAGCTCGCGCACGTAGGCGCGCACGTCGGGGCGTTGCCCAAGGGGGCCGGCGAGCACTGCGTCGCGCGACCGGATCAACGCCTGCTCGTTGCGCGCGCACAGCGCGGCCAGGCGATAGACCGCCTGCTGCAGGTCCCGGCCCTCCTCGCGCATCAGCACCCACATGGCGTTGAGCGAATCCCTCGCCGGCACCTCCTTGCGGAACGAGAAGAAGTCGTTCACCAGGATGACCGCGTCCATGGCCGCGGTGCGGACCGCGCGCAGCGATGCGTCTTCGGCCAGCGCATCGGTCATGTCCACGTCCAGGGCGTACTCGGTCAGCATGGTCAGGTACTCGCCGAACGCGTTGTCGCGGCGCAGGTCCATGTAGCCATCCAGCGTCAGCGTGTCCATCTGGTAGGCCAGCGGATCGGCCATGCGCACCAGCTGGCTGCGGATGCCGGCCTTCATGCGCTCCCAGACGCGGGGCTTTTGCGCCAGCTGCGCCTGGATGGGCGGCAGCGTGTCGAACAGGAGCCGGGGCAGCGGCGCACTGGCAGGCGGCAGGATGCCTTCCAGGGCATCGAGGTAGTGGCGCAGGAGTTCGTCGCGCGGGCGCTGGTCGGCGCTCAGCTCCAGGGGCGTGAAGGCATCGTCCATCAGGGTCCCCGCATTCATCATGCGCATGACGGAATAGATGCGGTCCGCTTTCGCGTGCGGGTAGCACAGGCCGCCATAAGCTGGCACGCGCTGCCCGAGGTAGGCGGCCGTGGCCTTCTCGCTGCGAAAGTGCGCCAGCACATAGGGCCGGTCGTCCACCGCCAGCCGCGCCTCGATGGCGTTGTTCTGCGGGTGCCAGGTGGGCTTGAGCGTGAGGCCCGGGTCGGGGAGATGGACCTTGCTGCCCAGTTCGGGCATGCGGGCCAGGGTTTGGGCGAACGGGGTCGGTTCGGGCATGCTCAGGTCCGCCGCGCAATGAAGCTGAACGACGAGGCCTTGTCCTTGGCCAGCGCGTCCGAGAAGCTCACCGCGATGTCGCGCAGCTCGGTGAACGTGGCCGTCTTGCTGGTCGGGTGGTGCGCGTCCAGGTTGTCCTTGACCAGGCCGTACCAGCGGATCACCTCCGCGTTCGACGGCAGCACGCGCTGGTCGAGGACCGCGAAGCCGTGGCGCTCGAGCACCTGCTTCACGCCGTCGGGCGTCTTGCGGTAGCCCGATGCGGCGCGGTCGACCTTGTCCGGGATGTGCGACTTGTAGGTCGCCAGGTCCACCTTGTAGAGGCTCTCCGAAATGATGACCGTGCCGCCGGTGCGCATGCGCGCCGACAGCGAGGCCATGGCCTGCTCCAGCACCTCGGGCGTGAAGTGGATCAGGCTGCCGCGCAGGATGGCCAGGTCGTAGGGCACCTGCGGATCGGGCAGCTCGCCGATGTCCTTGGCGTTGCACTGGTACAGCCGCACGCGGTCGGCCAGGCCCTCGTGCGCGATGAGTTCGCGCGCGCACTCCAGCTGCGGCCGGCTCACGTTCACGCCGTCGATGCGCGTGCACTGCGGGTAGCGCTGCGCGATGAACTTCAGCACCGGGCCCCAGCCGCAGCCGATATCGATCGCGCGGCGCACGGTGGCCGGCGAGAGGTCGGCGCCGGCCTGTTCGGCCAGCTCGAACTGGTGCTCCATGTGGCGCCGACCGGAGGCGTCGAGCGGGAGGTCGTGCGGGTCCATCTTCTCGTCGAACACGCCGTACTGGTACCAGAGCTCGTTGCCGATCGCCTTGCGCCACTGGTCGGGCGTGTCGGCATAGACCTGCTCGATCTTGTCCTGGTAGTGGTCGAGGCTGCGGCTGTGGATGACGTCGATGCCGACGGCTTGCGCGGATGCTTGCATGGTGTGGGCGCTCCTGGTGGGGGAAATTCAGAGGCGTCGCGCGATGACGCTGTAGGTCGAGAACTTGTCCTTGATCAGCGCGACCGAGAGGCTGACCGCCATGACGCGCAGCTCTTCCAGCGGCGGCGGGATGGTGTCCGGCGTGAAGTTCTTCTCGATGTTTTCCTTCACGTCGGTGAACCAGCGCGCCACGTCGATGTTGCGGGGGAGCACGCGCATGTCTTCGACCACGAAGCCGCTGTCTTCGAGCACGCGGCGGAAGTAGGCCGGCGTCTTGCGGTGCTTGCAGGCGAGGCGGTCGACCTCGTCCTCGATGTCCGAGCGGTAGTTGTCCAGCGGGATGTTGTAGAGGTTGTCGGAGATGACGACCTTGGCCCCCGGGCGCATGCGCGCGGCGACCTGCTTCATCGAGCGTTCGTACAGGTCGTTGGGAAAGTGCGAGATGACGCCGCGGATCGTCACCAGGTCGTAGGGCGTGTCGGGGTTGGGCAGCAGGGCGACGTCCTGCGCATCGCACAGGTACAGGTTCACGCGGTCGCTCAGGTGCTGCTGGGCGTGGTAGCGGGCGCAGTGCGCGAGCTGCGTCTCGCTGATGTTGATGCCGTCGAGCTGGCGGCACTGCGGAAAGTGCTCCGCGAGGTAGCGCAGGCCGAAGCCCCAGCCGCAGCCCACGTCGAGGATGCGCCGGATGGGGAACGGCGGGGGCTGGTCCAGGCCCGCGATCTCCATCTGCTGGTCGAAGTAGCGCAGGCCCGATTCGTTGAGCGAGATCGGCGGCACCGAGCGCGGGTCGTCGTAGACGCCGAACTGGAACATCAGGTCCTCGCCGATGGCCTTGCGCCAGTCCTCGGGGTCGTCCTGGTAGGTGTACTCGACCTTGGCGTGGTACGGGTTGGCCTCGGCACCCCGGATCACTTGAAGCGAAGGCGGGGCGGGCGCGTCGATGCGGCGTGCGGTGGCTGTGCTCATCGGGTTCTCCTGTGGCTGGCGGTCACGGTGGGTTTCAGGAAACGAGGCTCATGCGAGCCGTGCGGAACGCGGGGGCGTGGGCATCGAAGAACGCCTGGATCGACTGCACCAGCCCGTCGGCATCCAGGCCGTGGGCGGCGAGCAATCTGGCGCAGTCGCCGTGTTCGACGAACTGGTCGGGCAGGCCCAGTTGCAGCGACGGAATCAGCACGCCCTGCGCGGCCAGCGATTCGAGGCAGGCGGCGCCGGCGCCGCCCATCACGCAGCCTTCCTCGACGGTCACGAGCACGTCGTGCGTCTCGGCGAGCGAGAGCACTAGGTCGGCGTCGAGCGGCTTGACGAAGCGCATGTTGGCGACCGTGGCGTCGAGCCGTTCGGCGGCGGCCAGGCTGGGCGCGACCATGGTGCCGAAGGCCAGGATGGCGATGCGCGCGCCCATCGGCTGCGTCGATTCGCGCCGCACCTGGCCACGGCCGATGCGCAGCGGCAGCAGCGCACGCACGGGCAGCGCGCCGGGCCCGCCGCCGCGCGGGTAGCGCACGGCGGCCGGGCCGTCGTGGCGCAGGGCGGTGTGCAGCATCTGGCGGCACTCGTCCTCGTCGGAGGCGGCCATCACGACCATGTTCGGAATGCAGCGCAGGTAGGCGACGTCGAAGGCGCCCATGTGCGTCGCGCCGTCGGCGCCGACGATGCCGGCGCGGTCGACTGCGAACACGACCGGCAGGTTCTGCAGCGCCACGTCGTGGATCAGCTGGTCGTAGGCGCGCTGCAGGAAGGTCGAGTAGATGGCGACCACGGGCCGCATTCCCGCCGCCGCGAGGCCCGCGGCGAAGGTCACGGCGTGCTGCTCGGCGATGCCGACGTCGAAGTAGCGCTCGGGAAAGCGGCGCTCGAAGTCCATCAGGGCCGAGCCCTCGCGCATGGCCGGCGTGATGGCGACCACGCGCGCATCGGCCTCGGCTTCGTCGCAGAGCCAGTCGCTGAAGACCTGGGCGTAGGTCGGCTTGGCGGGGGCTGACGCGGGGGCGGTCTTGATGCCGACGGCGGGGTCGAACTTGCCGGGGCCGTGGTACAGGACCGGGTCCTGCTCGGCCGGGCGGTAGCCGTGGCCCTTCTGCGTGACGATGTGCAGCAACTGCGGGCCCGGCTGCGCCTGCAGCTTCTGCAGGGCCGGGATCAGCGCGCCCAGGTCGTGGCCGTCGATCGGGCCGGTGTAGTGGAAGCCGAATTGCTCGAACAGGGTGGCGGGCGACAGGCCGAGCTCCGAGGGCTCGCAGGGGGCCAGCGTCGGGCGCATGGCGCGCAATCTTTGCCAACTGGCTTCATTGGCGCTGGCATAGGCGCGTTCTGAAATCAATCCGCCCAGATAAAGGCGCAGCATGCCGACGGGCGGTGAAATCGACATGTCGTTGTCGTTCAATATCACCAATAAGCGGCCGCAGGCCTGTGTATTGTTCATGGCCTCGAAGGCCATGCCGGCGCTCAAGGCCCCATCGCCGATCACCGCAATGGCGTGGTCGCTCGAATTGGAAATGCGGGCGGCCTGTGCAAATCCCAGGGCGGCGGAAATGGAGGTGCTGGAATGCGCGGTGCCGAAATGATCGTGCTCGGATTCGGTGCGCCGTGGAAATCCGGAAATACCGCCGAATTGGCGCAAGGTGGGCATGGCCTGGCGCCGGCCGGTCAGGATCTTGTGGGCGTAGCTCTGGTGGCCGACATCCCAGACGATGCGGTCGCGCGGGGTGTTGAACACGTAGTGCAGGGCGACCGTCAGCTCGACCGTGCCCAGGTTGGAGGCGAAGTGGCCGCCCGTGCGCGACACGCTGTCGACGATGAAGGATCGCAATTCATCCGCAAGGCCCGGCAATTGCGCAATGCCGAGCTGGCGCAGCGAATGGGGCGAATCGATGGCTTCGAGCAGGGCATGCATTCCGGTTTCTCCGTGAGATGGAAACGCGCGGGCCGTGGCGACTGAATTCTTTATGCGATGCGGTACTGGCTAATTTCGGACGAAACAATGCCTTGGAAATTGACGGTTCAATTTCCTTGTCAAAGCCTCCGAGGGAACCTGAAAGCGCGTCGGCTCCGGGTTTTTAATTCCGGGTCGGGCGAAATCAGGAGGTCAGCGTAGGGGATGGATTTGACGCACGCAAGCGAATGCGGCTGCAAATTTTTTGATACCCCGGGTTATTTACCCCCGAGGTTTTAATCAGTTTTTTGGATGGCGCGGCGCGCGCGCACGACCGCCACGGCCGTTCGAAAACGGCCGTGGTGCGAGGTCAGGGGGGAGAGGAGGGAGGGGGCGCCGACGCCCGCGCATGGCGGGCGATCGGGCGGTGCCGTCAGACGCCGGCGGCGTGCGCCTGCTGGTCGGCGTGGTAGCTGGAGCGCACCATCGCGCCCACGGCCGCGTGGCTGAAGCCCATCTTGTAGGCCTCTTCCTCGAACATCTTGAAGGTGTCGGGGTGCACGTAGCGGCGCACCGGCAGGTGCGAGCCCGACGGCGACAGGTACTGGCCGATGGTCAGCATGTCGATGTCGTGGGCGCGCATGTCGCGCATCACCTGCAGGATCTCTTCGTCGGTTTCGCCCAGGCCGACCATGATGCCGCTCTTGGTCGGCACGTTCGGGTGCAGCGCCTTGAACTTCTTCAGCAGGTTCAGGCTGAACTGGTAGTCGCTGCCCGGGCGTGCTTCCTTGTACAGGCGCGGCGCGGTTTCCAGGTTGTGGTTCATCACGTCGGGCGGCGCGGCCTTGAGGATTTCCAGCGCGCGGTCGTCGCGGCCGCGGAAGTCGGGCACCAGGATTTCGATCTGCGTCATCGGCGAGAGCTCGCGGATGTTGCTGATGCAGTCGACGAAGTGCTGGCTGCCGCCGTCGCGCAGGTCGTCGCGGTCGACGCTGGTGATCACCACGTACTTCAGGCGCAGCTTGGCGATGGTCTTGGCCAGGTTGAGCGGCTCGTCCTTGTCCAGCGGGTCGGGGCGGCCGTGGCCCACGTCGCAGAACGGGCAGCGGCGCGTGCACTTGTCGCCCATGATCATGAAGGTGGCCGTGCCGTTGCCGAAGCATTCGCCGATGTTCGGGCACGAGGCTTCTTCGCAGACCGTGTGCAGGTTGCTTTCGCGCAGGATCTGCTTGATCTCGTAGAAGCGCGTGGTCGGGCTGCCGGCCTTGACGCGGATCCACTCGGGCTTCTTGAGCACTTCGCCGGTCTGCACCACCTTGACGGGGATGCGCGAGAGCTTGGCCGCGGCCTTCTGCTTGGCCAGCGGGTTGTAGGTTTCGGCGCTCTGGGCGTCGCGGACGACTTCGGTGGTGCTCATTGGTGTGTCAAGGAGCCAGGAAAGCCCCGAGCTTTTGGCTCAGCACTTTGGCGGCTTCTTCCCATGTGGTTTGGACGCCGATTGTAGAAAGGTCGACCGTTTGCAGCCCCGCGTAGCCGCAAGGGTTGATGCGCGAGAAGGGTTCGAGGTCCATCGCGACATTGAGCGACACACCGTGGTAAGTGGCGTGGCGGCTCACCTTGATGCCCAGCGCGGCGATCTTGCCCAGGCCGCGGAACGGGTCGGCGCCGGGCATCGGGCCGGTGAGAGCGGCGTGCGAGAACGGGTCGTCCAGGCGCACGTAGATGCCCGGCGCGCCCGCCACGCGGTGGCCCGTCACGCCGAAGTGGGCGAGCGTGCGCAGCACCGATTCCTCGATGCGGTAGACGTATTCCTTGACGTAGTAGCCCGCGCGCCGCAGGTCAATGAGCGGGTAGGCCACCACCTGGCCGGGGCCGTGGAAGGTGACCTGCCCGCCCCGGTCGGTCTGCACGACCGGGATCGGGCCGGGGGCCAGGATGTGGTCGGTCTTGCCCGCCAGCCCCTGGGTGAACACCGGGTCGTGCTCGCAGATCCATAGCGCGTCGGGCGTCTCGGGCGTGCGCTCCTGCGTGAAGCGCTGCATCGCCGCATAGGTGGCGAGGTAGTCGGCCCGGCCGAGCCACTGCGCTTCGAGGGGCGTCAAAGAACGACTTTCACCATCGGGTGCGCGGACAGGGCGCGGTAGAGGTCGTCGAGCTGCTCGCGGCTGGTGGCGGTGACGGTGATGGTCACGCCCAGGTAGTTGCCGGCCTTGCTGTCGCGCAGCTCGACCGTGGTGGCGTCGAAGGCCGGGTCGAAGCGCTCGGCGATCTGCGTGATGGCGTGCACGAAGCCGTCGACCTTCGCGCCCATCACCTTGATGGGGAACTGCGAGGGGTACTCGATCAGCGATTCCTTGCGCGGATCGGGGATCGATGCGGTGTCGGTGGGGGTCGGGGTGTCGGTCATGCGGTGGCTCCTGGCGCGTCGGCGTTGCGTTGCTTGGCCTGTTGGTAGGCGGCATACAAGCTCTGGTAGATGGGGCCGGGATGGCCATTGCCAATGGTCTGGCCATCGAGTGTGACAACGGGCAACACTTCCTTGGTGGCCGAGGACAGCAGCAGCTCGTCGGCGCCGAACACCTCGTCGCGCGACACGCGCCGCAGCGCGAAGGGAATGCCGCTGTCCTGGCACAGGCGCTCGAGGAGGCCGTAGCGGATGCCGGTCAGCACGAGGTTGTCTTTCGGTGGGCCGATGAGCGTGCCGTCCTTCACGATCCACACGTTGCTCGACGAGGCCTCGCTGAGCCAGTCGCCGCGGAACATCACGGTTTCGGTGGCGCCGGCCTCGACGCTGATCTGCCGTGCGAGCACCGCGCCCAGCAGGCTGGTGCTCTTGATGTGGGCCTTCTGCCAGCGGAAATCGTCGGCGGTGACGCAGGTCACGCCCTTGGCGCGCACCGCATCGGCCACGGGCGGCAGGGGGTTCACCATCGCGAACACGGTGGGGCGCAGGCCGCGCACCATGACGTGGTCGCGTGGTGCCACGCCGCGCGAGACCTGGAAGTAGATCGCCTGCGGTGCCTTGCCCTGCGGTGCGGCAAGCTGCGTCGCGATGGCGCGCCATTCGTCGCGCGAGTAGGGGTTGTCGATCTGCAGCTCGGCCAGCGAACGTTCGAGGCGCGCGATGTGTTCATCGAAGCAGAAGGGCACGCCGAAGTAGACGGGGATCACTTCGTAGATGCCGTCGCCGAAGATGAAGCCGCGGTCGAGGACGCTGATCTTCGCGTCGCGCAGGGGGGTGAATTCGCCGTTGAGAAAGCACGGCGTGTCGGGCAGTGCCGAGGTGATGTCTTGCATCCGCAAATTATGGGCGGACGCCACACTCGGTGCAGAACTGTCGACGAAGTGTCACGTTATGGCGGGACCCCGCTAGGTTTTACTTATAATCAATGGCTTTGTAAAATTCTCCGGGGACAAACACGGGGTGCATTCGAATGACAACCAACGCCCCTGTCCCTGAGGTTGACGCCGAAGAATCCGATTTCAAGCCACTCACGGCCGAAGAGGCCCAGAAGTTGCGCGAGCAAAACCCCGAGCTGTCACCCTGGTGGGTGATCGCAGCCCAAGTGGCTGCAGGCGTGGTGGTAGCTTGCCTGGCGTGGATCTGGACGGCGCGATCCGAGGCTGCGATCTCGGCGTTTTACGGAGCCATGACAGTAGCGATCCCCGCGGCCTTGTTTGTCCGCGGTGTCCGGCGCAAACCGGGCATGCCGTCGCAGGCTGTCATGTTGAGGTTTTTTGTGTGGGAGATGATCAAGATCGCGCTGACCGTTGCCTTGCTGGCCGCGGCGCCGTGGCTGATCGGGGGGCTCGTCTGGCTGGCCATGGTGGCTGGCGTGGTGGTCGCCATGAAGATGTACTGGGTGGCACTGTTGGTGCGGCCCAAATTTTTGAACCGGATTTGACTGTTTTGGAAGAGAGACGCTGAAAGATGGCCGCCGAAGGACACGCCCCGACCGCGAGTGAATACATCGTTCACCACCTCCAGCACTGGCAAGTCGACTGGAGCCTCAAGCCCGTCGTTCAATCCGCCATTGTTGACTTCAACGTCATCAACCTCGACTCGGTGCTCTACGCGCTGATCATCGGCGCATTGGGCTGCTTCGTGCTGTGGCTGGCTGCCCGCAAGGCAACGCCCGGCGTGCCCGGCCGTTTCCAGGCGGCGGTCGAGATCCTGGTCGAGATGGTCGACAACCAGGCCAAGGCCAACGTGCACAACGCCGCCAGCCGCAAGTTCATTGCCCCGCTGGCGCTCACCGTGTTCGTCTGGATCTTCCTGCTGAACGCGATGGACATGCTGCCGGTCGACCTGCTGCCGGCCATCTGGACCCAGGTCTACTCGGCGCTGGGCCACGATCCGCACCACGCCTACATGCGTGCCGTGCCGACCGCCGACCTCTCGACCACGCTCGGTCTTTCCACTTCCGTGCTGCTCCTGTGCCTCTTCTACAGCGTCAAGGTCAAGGGCCTGGGCGGCTGGGGCCACGAGCTGATCACCGCGCCCTTCGGTGCCCACCCTCTGCTGTGGCCCGTCAACCTGCTGATGCAGGTCATCGAGTACCTGGCCAAGACGGTCTCGCACGGCATGCGGTTGTTCGGCAACATGTATGCGGGCGAGCTCGTCTTCATGCTCATCGCCCTCATGGGTGGTGCCATGGCGGCCTCGTTCTCCGGTGTGTTGCTGCCCATCGGGCACATCATTGCCGGCACTGTCTGGGCGATCTTCCACATCCTGGTGATCACGCTGCAGGCTTTCATCTTCATGATGCTGACCCTGATCTATCTGGGCCAGGCGCATGAGGCGCATTGAGTTTCCCTTTTTCTTTTCGTTTGCTTTAAATCTGTTCTAAGGAGTCATCATGGAAAACATTCTCGGTCTCGTCGCTCTCGCTTGTGGTCTGATCGTCGGTCTCGGCGCCATCGGTGCTTCCATCGGCATCGCGCTGATGGGTGGCAAGTTCCTGGAATCGTCGGCCCGTCAACCTGAGCTCATGAACGACCTGCAGACCAAGATGTTCATCTTGGCTGGTCTGATCGACGCGGCCTTCCTGATCGGCGTGGCCATCGCCCTGCTGTTCGCCTTCGCCAACCCGTTCGCCGCGACCCTGCTGGCCAACCTGCCCAAGTAAGCCGGTTCAACGCCACTCCAGAAAGGTGTTGCCGTGAGTATCAACGCGACCCTGTTCGTTCAGGCCATCGTCTTCTTGCTGCTGGTGCTGTTCACGATGAAATTCGTGTGGCCGCCCATCGCGAAGGCTTTGGATGAACGCGCACAAAAGATCGCTGCGGGCCTGGCGGCCGCCGAGAAGGCCAAGGCTGAACTCGCTTCCGCCAACCAGCGCGTCGAGCAGGAACTGGTTCAGTCTCGCAACGAGACCACCAGCCGCCTGGCCGATGCCGAGCGCCGCGCCCAGCAGATCATCGAAGAGGCCAAGGGCCGTGCAACGGTGGAGGCCAACAAGATCGTGGCCGACGCGCACGCCGAAGCCGAACAGCAGTCCGTGCGTGCCCGTGAAGCCCTGCGTGAGCAGGTTGCTGCGCTGGCCGTCAAGGGTGCCGAGCAGATTCTCCGCAAGGAAGTCAATGCCGGTGTCCACGCCGACCTGCTCCAGCGCCTGAAGACCGAGCTCTGAGGACGATATGGCCGAACTTGCGACCATTGCCCGCCCCTACGCGGACGCGCTCTTCGGGGCTACTTCGAGCGACCTCGAAGGCACGGCCGGATGGATCGGCCAGCTGGCCGCCATCACTGCCGATCCGCAGCTCCTGCAGTTCGCTGCCGACCCGAAGGTGTCGCCGGAACAGATCTTCGATCTGATCTCCGGTCTGCTGCCGCAAGCCTTGCCGGACACCGGCAAGAACTTCCTGCGCACGGTGATCGACAACGGCCGGCTTGCTGCATTGCCTGAAGTCGCGGCCCAGTACCGCGAGCTCAAGAACGCCAAGGGCGGCACGGCCGACGCGGTGATCTACAGCGCCTTCCCGATCGACGCGGCGAGTCTCGCCGAGGTCGCCGTGGCACTGCAGCGCCGTTTCGGTCGCCCGCTGAACACGCGTGTGGAATCCGATCCTTCGCTGATCGGCGGCATCCGTGTGGTGGTGGGGGACGAAGTCCTCGACACCTCCGTCAAGGCGCGTCTCGAACAAATGAAAGCAGCGCTCACCGCCTGAGGCGGCGAGCCGCGGTTGGCCCTATTTATTGAAAGAAGGAAAGAGTCATGCAACTCAATCCCGCAGAAATTTCCGAACTGATCAAGAGCCGTATCGAAGGCCTTGGCGTCAGCGCCGACATCCGCAACCAGGGCACCGTGGTCTCGGTGACCGACGGCATCGTGCGCGTGCACGGCCTGTCGGACGCGATGCAAGGCGAAATGCTGGAATTCCCGCCCACGGCTGACGGCACGCCGTCGTTCGGCCTGGCGCTGAACCTCGAGCGCGACTCGGTCGGCGCCGTGATTCTGGGCGAGTACGAGCACATCTCCGAAGGCGACACCGTCAAGTGCACGGGCCGCATCCTGGAAGTGCCCGTGGGCCCCGAGCTCATCGGCCGCGTGGTGAACGCACTGGGCCAGCCGATCGACGGCAAGGGTCCGATCAACGCCAAGATGACCGACGTGATCGAAAAGGTCGCTCCGGGCGTGATCGCACGGAAGTCCGTGGACCAGCCGATGCAGACCGGCCTGAAGTCCATCGACTCGATGGTGCCCGTCGGCCGTGGCCAGCGCGAGCTGATCATCGGTGACCGCCAGACCGGCAAGACCGCCGTGGCCATCGACGCGATCATCAACCAGAAGGGTCAGAACATGACCTGCGTCTACGTTGCGATCGGCCAGAAGGCTTCGTCGATCAAGAACGTGGTGCGCTCGCTGGAACAAGCCGGCGCGATGGACTACACCATCGTGGTGGCCGCATCGGCTTCCGAATCGGCTGCCATGCAGTACGTGTCGGCCTACTCGGGCTGCACGATGGGCGAGTACTTCCGCGACCGTGGCCAGGACGCCCTGATCGTCTATGACGACCTGTCCAAGCAAGCCGTGGCCTATCGCCAGGTGTCGCTGCTGCTGCGCCGCCCGCCAGGCCGCGAAGCCTACCCCGGCGACGTGTTCTATCTCCACAGCCGTCTGCTCGAGCGCGCAGCCCGCGTGAACGCCGACTACGTCGAAGCCTTCACCAAGGGTGAAGTCAAGGGCAAGACCGGTTCGCTGACGGCCCTGCCGATCATCGAAACGCAAGCCGGCGACGTGTCCGCCTTCGTTCCGACCAACGTGATCTCGATCACCGACGGCCAGATCTTCCTGGAAACCAGCCTGTTCAACGCCGGCATCCGTCCCGCCATCAACGCCGGTATCTCGGTGTCGCGTGTGGGCTCGTCGGCGCAGACCAACCTGATCAAGAACCAGTCGGGCGGTATCCGTACCGACCTGGCCCAGTACCGTGAACTGGCCGCGTTCGCGCAGTTCGCTTCCGACCTCGACGAAGCGACCCGCAAGCAACTCGACCGCGGTGCGCGCGTGACGGAACTGCTCAAGCAGACCCAGTACAGCCCGCTGCCGATCTCGCTGATGAATGCCACGCTGTTCGCAGTGAACAAGGGCTTCATGGACGACATCGACGTCAAGAAGGTGCTCCCGTTCGAACACGGCTTCCACCAGCTGCTGAAGACGAGCCACGCCGCCCTGCTCGAAACCATGGAAAAGCATGGTGCCAAGTGGGACGTCAAGCCGGCCAAGCCGGACGACAGCGCGGAAAAGCAGGCCTTCAAGAAGGTGTGCCAGGACGCCGAAGCCGAACTGCTGGCAGCAGCCACCTCGTTCAAGAAGTCGTTCGCCTGAGCGACCTTTTGACCGACGCAAGAAGGAGCTCATATGGCAGCTGGTAAGGAAATCCGCGGCAAGATCAAATCGGTGGAGAACACCAAGAAGATCACCAAGGCCATGGAAATGGTCTCGGTTTCCAAGATGCGCAAGGCGCAAGAGCGCATGCGTGCCGCACGCCCCTACAGCGAGAAGATCCGCAACATCGCGGCGAACCTTGGCAAGGCGAATCCCGAGTACACGCACGCCTTCATGAAGAAGAACGACGCCAAGGCGATCGGCTTCATCATCGTGACGAGCGACAAGGGCCTGTGCGGTGGCTTGAACACCAACCTGCTGCGTGCCGTGACGGCCAAGCTGCGCGAAGCGCAGTCGGCCGGCGTGGCGATCGAGTCGGTCGCCATCGGCAGCAAGGGCCTGGGCTTCCTGAACCGCATCGGTGCCCGCGTGGTGGCGCACGTCACCCACCTGGGTGACACGCCGCATCTGGACAAGCTCATCGGCCCGGTCAAGACGCTGCTGGACGCTTACGCGGAAGGCAAGCTCTCGGCCGTGTACCTGTGCTACACGAAGTTCATCAACACGATCAAGCAGGAGCCGCTCGTCGAGCAGCTGCTGCCGCTGGCCGCGGACTCGCTGCAAGTCGAGGAAGGTCAGCACTCGTGGGACTACATCTACGAGCCCGATGCGCAAAGCGTGATCGACGAGCTGCTGGTCCGCTATGTCGAGTCGCTGGTCTACCAGGGCGTGGCAGAAAACATGGCGTCCGAGCATTCGGCGCGGATGGTGGCCATGAAGGCTGCCACCGACAACGCAGGCAATGTGATCAGCGAGCTGAAGCTGGTCTACAACAAGACCCGCCAGGCCGGCATCACCAAGGAGCTCTCGGAAATCGTTTCGGGCGCTGCGGCGGCCGCCGGTGTCTGAGCCCTTCGGACCTCAACAGATTTAAATTTTTATCGGAGCAGACATGGCTCAAGCAGAAGCAGTTCAAGGCAAGATCGTTCAGTGTATTGGCGCTGTGGTCGACGTGGAATTTCCGCGCGACAAGATGCCCAAGGTGTACGACGCCTTGAAGTTCGAAGGCGGTGGCCTGACCCTGGAAGTTCAGCAGCAGCTCGGCGACGGCGTGGTCCGCACGATTGCCCTGGGCTCGTCCGACGGCCTGCGCCGCGGTCTGATCGTCACCAACACCGGCGCTCCGATCACCGTGCCGGTCGGCAAGGCCACGCTGGGCCGCATCATGGACGTGCTGGGTCGCCCGATCGACGAGCGCGGCGATGTGGGCCAGGAAGTCACGGCCTCCATCCACCGCAAGGCTCCCGCGTACGACGAACTGTCGCCGTCGCAAGACCTGCTGGAAACCGGCATCAAGGTGATCGACCTGGTGTGCCCGTTCGCCAAGGGCGGCAAGGTGGGCCTGTTCGGTGGTGCCGGCGTGGGCAAGACCGTGAACATGATGGAACTCATCAACAACATCGCCAAGGCTCACTCGGGTCTGTCGGTGTTCGCCGGTGTGGGTGAACGTACCCGTGAAGGCAACGACTTCTATCACGAGATGGCCGACTCCGGCGTCGTGAACCTCGAGAAGCTCGAAGACTCCAAGGTCGCCATGGTCTACGGCCAGATGAACGAGCCCCCGGGCAACCGTCTGCGCGTGGCCCTGACCGGCCTGACCATCGCCGAGTCGTTCCGCGACGAAGGCCGTGACGTGCTGTTCTTCGTGGACAACATCTACCGCTACACGCTGGCCGGTACCGAAGTGTCGGCACTGCTGGGCCGCATGCCTTCCGCCGTGGGCTACCAGCCGACGCTGGCCGAGGAAATGGGCCGCCTGCAAGAGCGCATCACGTCGACCAAGGTCGGCTCGATCACCTCGATCCAGGCCGTGTACGTCCCTGCCGACGACTTGACCGACCCGTCGCCCGCCACCACCTTCGCCCACTTGGACTCGACCGTGGTGCTGTCGCGTGACATCGCTTCGCTGGGTATCTACCCCGCCGTGGACCCGCTGGACTCGACCTCGCGCCAGCTCGACCCGAACGTGGTCGGCGAAGAGCACTACAACGTGGCCCGCGCCGTGCAAGGCACGCTGCAGCGCTACAAGGAACTGCGCGACATCATCGCGATTCTGGGCATGGACGAACTGGCTCCCGACGACAAGCTCGCCGTGGCCCGCGCCCGCAAGATTCAGCGTTTCCTGTCGCAGCCGTTCCACGTGGCCGAAGTGTTCACGGGTTCGCCGGGCAAGTACGTGCCGCTGTCGGAAACCATCCGCGGCTTCAAGATGATCGTGAACGGCGAAGCCGACCACCTGCCGGAACAAGCGTTCTACATGGTCGGCACCATCGACGAAGCGTTCGAAAAAGCCAAGAAGGTCGCCTAAGGCGGCATGGGAACTCAGATGGCAAACACCATTCACGTCGACGTGGTCAGCGCGGAAGAGTCGATCTTCTCGGGCGAAGCCAAGTTCGTCGCGCTGCCCGGTGAAGCCGGTGAGCTCGGCATCTATCCGCGTCACACGCCGCTGATCACGCGCATCCGTCCCGGCGCCGTGCGCATCGAGACGGCCGACGGCGGCGAAGAGTTCGTCTTCGTGGCCGGTGGCATCCTCGAAGTGCAGCCCGACGCCGTCACCGTGCTGTCCGACACCGCGATCCGCGGCAAGGACCTCGACGACGAGAAGGCCAACAAGGCCAAGGCGGCCGCCGAGGAAGCGCTGAAGAACGCGAAGAGCGACATCGACATCGCGATGGCGCAGTCGGAACTGGCCGTGATGGCTGCGCAGATCGCTGCGCTGCGCAAGTACCGCCAGAAGAAGTAAACCAGAGCCGCTGCCCTCGGGCAGAAGCCAAGAAAAAGCCGCCTCCGGGCGGCTTTTTTTCGTCCGTCCCAGCCGGGATGAAGATGTGTTCGATCTGAAATAGGTCGAAGTTCAGCCTTGCCCGGCTGAAGATGCCCTCCTAGTATTCGCCTTCGCCCGGCGACCGGTGCTTTCTTGACCGGCGCCTTTCCCACAAGAAGAGCGGAGACAACACGCGTGGCACCCTGGAGTGGCATCACGACCGACGAAATGCGGTTGCTGGAATCGACCTTCTGGTCGGCCGGCGGCTCTCGCCATGCCATGGCCGAGCAGCTGGGCTTCTCCAAGAGCAAGGCCAACGCGCTCATCGCCGGCCTGGTCGACCAGGGCCTGCTGGCCGAGGCCGGCCTGCAGCGCTCCTCGGGCGGACGCCGCGCCGAAAACCTCCAGCTCAATGCCGAACTCGGCGTGCTCGTCGGCATCGACATCGGCGCCACCAGCCTGGACGTCGCGGTGCTGCGTCCCGACCTCACGGTGCTGGCCCAGCACGAAGAAGCCGCCGATGTGCGCGAAGGCCCGGCCGTGGTGCTGGCGCGCGTGCGCGTGCTCATGCGCGAACTGCTGGCCCGCTGCGGGCAGGGCCCACGGAACGTCCTGGGCATCGGCATCGGCGTGCCCGGCCCCGTCAACTTCGAGATCGGCCAGCTCGTGAACCCGCCGCTCATGCCGGCCTGGGACAGCTTCTCGATCCGCGACTACCTGCGCGAGGACTATGCGGCGCCCGTGTTCGTGGACAACGACGTGAACCTGATGGCGCTCGGCGAGCTGTGGCGGCTGCGGCGCTCGCTCTCCAATTTCCTCGTCATCAAGATCGGCACGGGCATCGGCTGCGGCATCGTCTGCCACGGCGAGGTGTACCGCGGCGCGGCCGGCTCGGCCGGCGACGTGGGCCACATCTGCGTCGACCAGGAAGGCCCGCGCTGCCATTGCGGCAACCTGGGTTGTGTCGAGGCGATGGCGGCCGGCCCCGCGATCACGCGCATGGCGATGCAGGCCGCCGAAGCCGGCGAAAGCGCGACGCTCGCCGAATGCCTGCGCACGCGTGGGCGCATCGATGCCTTCGACGTGGGGCAGGCCAGCCGCGGCGGCGACCCGGCGGCCAACGCCATCATCCAGCGCGCGGGCAGCCTGATCGGGCAGATGCTCGCGTCGGTCGTCAACTTCTTCAATCCCTCGCACGTGTTCATCGGCGGCGGCATCACGCGCATCGGGCCGCTGTTTCTCGCGGCCGTGCGCCAGAGCGTCTACCAGCGCTCGCTCGCGCTGTCGACGCGGCACCTCGAGATCCAGTACACGCCGCTGGGCACGCAGGGCGGCCTCGTCGGCGCGGGCGTGCTGGCGATGCAGGAAACGCTCAAGGCCCGCGGGGTAGCGCCATGACGAACGCCGTGGCAACCAAGGGCAGCGTGGCCGTCGAGTTCGACGGCGTGGTGAAGGCCTTCGGCCCCGTGCAGGTGCTGCACGGCGTGAGCTTTGCGCTCGCGCCGGGCCGCGTGTACGGGCTGCTGGGCGAGAACGGCGCGGGCAAGTCCACGCTGATGAAGATCCTGTCGGGCTACGAGTCGCTGACCAGCGGCACCTTGCGCATCAACGGCCAGCCGCAAAGCTTCACGAGCTCGCGCGATGCCGAAGCGCTGGGCATCGTGCTGATCCACCAGGAGTTCAACCTCGCCGAAGACCTCAGCGTGGCGCAGAACATTTTCCTGGGCCACGAAAAGAAGAAGGGCTGGCTGCTCGACGACGCCGCGATGGAGCGCGATGCCGCCGCCGCGCTCGCCGCCGTGGGCCTGGCCATCGACCCGCGCACCAAGGTGCGTCGCCTCATCGTCGCCGAGAAGCAACTCGTCGAGATCGCGAAAGCCATCGCCCGCCGCGCGCGCCTGCTCGTCATGGACGAGCCCACCGCCACGCTCACGCCCGGCGAAACCGAGCGCCTGTTCAAGCTCATCGCGCAGCTGCGCGCCGACGGCGTGACCATCGTCTATATCTCGCACAAGCTCGACGAAGTGGAGCAGGTCACCGACGAGGTGATCGTGATGCGCGACGGCCGCTTCGTGGCGCGCGCACCCACGCCCGAGGTTTCGCGCCAGCAGATGGCCAACCTCATGGTGGGCCGCGAGCTCGCCGACCTGTACCCGCCGCGCGACCTCGTCGTGGCCGCCGACAAGCCCGCCCTGCGCGTGCGCAATTTCAGCGTGCCCGGCTGGGCGCAGGACGCGAGCTTCGAGGTGCGCCCCGGCGAAATCCTCGGCTTCGCGGGCCTCGTCGGTGCGGGCCGCACCGAGCTGTTCGAAGGCCTGCTCGGGCTGCGCCCCGCCAGCGGCACCGTCGAGATGCGCGGCGAGCCCGTGCCGCACGGCAAGGGCTGGCGCAACCCGCGCGATGCCGCCAAGCACGGCCTCACCTACCTCAGCGAAGACCGCAAGGGCAAGGGCCTGCACGTGCACTTCGGCCTGCGCCAGAACCTCACGCTGATGGCACTCGAGCGCTACGCGCAGCCCTGGCTCAAGCCCGACGCGGAACGCGCGGCACTCGGCGAGGCGGTGAAGGACTACGGCATTCGCACCGGCTCGCTCGACGTGCGGGCCTCGTCGCTGTCGGGCGGCAACCAGCAGAAGCTCGCGCTCGCCAAGGTGCTGCAGCCGCAGCCCAAGGTGGTGGTGCTCGACGAGCCCACGCGCGGCGTGGACATCGGCGCCAAGCGCGACATCTATTTCCTGATCCAGCGACTCGCCCGCGAAGGCCTCGCGGTGATCGTCGTCTCGTCCGAGCTGATGGAACTGATCGGCCTGTGCCACCGCGTCGCGGTGATGCGCGCGGGCCGGCTCGTTGCCACGCTCGACGCGACCCACCTGACTGAAGAGGAGCTCATCGCTCATGCCACCGGAACCGCAGACACCCATGCAGCCTGACGCCGCTCAGCAGCCACACCGCAGCGAAGGCAAGCCGCGCTGGACCGAGCGCCTGCACGGCCTCGGCCCGGTCATCGGCCTCGTGCTGCTGTGCATCGCGGGCACGCTGCTCAACGGCGACTTCGCCACCGTCGACAACGCGATGAACGTGCTCACGCGCACCGCCTTCATCGGCATCATCGCGGTCGGCATGTGCTTCGTGATCATCTCGGGCGGCATCGACCTGTCGGTGGGCTCGATGGCCGCGCTCATCGCGGGCAGCGTGATCATGTTCATCAACTGGGCCGGTCCCGCCTCGGGCTCGCCGCTGATGGCGGTGATGATGGGCGCGGTGCTCGCCGTGGTGCTCGGCGCGCTGTTCGGCCTGGCGCACGGCCTGCTCATCACCAAGGGCCGCATCGAGCCCTTCATCGTGACGCTGGGCACGCTGGGCATCTTCCGCGCGTACCTCACGTACTTTGCCGACGGCGGCGCGCTCACGCTCGACAATGAGTTGTCCGATCTCTACGCGCCCGTGTACTACGCGAGCCTCGCGGGCATCCCGGTGCCGGTGTGGGTGTTCGTGATCGTCGCGGTCATCGGCGGCGTCATCCTGAACCGCACGGCCTACGGACGCTACGTGCAGGCCATCGGTTCCAACGAGCAGGTGGCGCGCTACGCGGCCGTGGACGTCGACCGCGTGAAGATCCTCACCTACGTGCTGCTCGGCGTGTGCGTGGGCATTGCCACGCTGCTGTACGTGCCGCGCCTGGGCTCGGCCTCGCCGACCACGGGCCTGCTGTGGGAGCTCGAAGCCATTGCCGCGGTGATCGTCGGCGGCACCGCATTGAAGGGCGGCGCGGGCAGCATCACCGGCACGGTGGTGGGCGCGATCCTGCTCTCGGTCATCAGCAACATCCTGAACCTCACCAGCATCATCAGCGTGTACCTCAACGCAGCCGTCCAGGGCTTCGTGATCATCGTCGTCGCGTTCCTGCAGCGCGGACGCCGCTAGTTTTTCGTTGTTCGTTCGTTCCGTTCCACCACCAAAAAGGAGACATCCAGCATGACGACTTTCACCCGACGCCTCGCGCTCACGGCGGTTGCCACCGCAGCGTTCGCCGCCAGCCTGCCCGCGCTTGCCGCGGACAAGGTCAACCTCGGCGTGTCGATTCCCGCGGCCACGCACAGCTTCATGGGCGGCATCAACTACTGGGCCAACCAGGCGAAGAAGGACCTCGAGAAGCAGCACAAGGACCTGAAGATCACGATCAAGACCGCCGCCAATGCGCCCGAGCAGGCCAACCAGCTGCAGGACCTGTCGACGGTCACCAAGATCAACGCGCTCGTCGTGTTCCCGTTCGAATCGGCCGCGCTCACCAAGCCGGTCGCGCAGGTCAAGGCCAAGGGCGCGTACGTCACCGTGGTCGACCGCGGCCTGACCGACACCAGCGCGCAGGACGCGTACGTGGCCGGCGACAACACGGCCTTCGGCAAGATCCCGGCCGAGTACATCGTCAAGCAGCTCGGCGGCAAGGGCAATGTGGTGGCGCTGCGCGGCATCGCGACCACGCTCGACAACGAGCGCATGGACGCCTTCAACGCGGTGCTCAAGGGCAGCCCCGACATCAAGCTGCTCGACGCCAAGTACGCCAACTGGAACCGCGACGACGCCTTCAAGGTCACGCAGGACTACCTGACGCGCTTCAAGCAGATCGACGCCATCTGGGCCGCCGACGACGACATGGCCGTGGGCGTGCTCAAGGCCATCTCGCAGGCCAAGCGCGACGACATCAAGATCGTGTTCGGCGGCGCCGGCGCCAAGGACATGGTCAAGACCATCATGGACGGCAAGGACAAGCGCATCACGGCCGACGTGAGCTACTCGCCCAAGTTCATCTACGACGCGATCAAGCTCACGGCCGAGGCACGCCTGAAGGGCGAGAAGCTGCCGGCGACCACGATCATTCCGTCGGTGCTGATCACCAAGGAAAACGCCAAGGACTTCTACCATCCCAATTCGCCGTTCTAAGGTGACCGAGATCGCTTCACGTCCCCTGCGCTGCGCCATGGTCGGCGGCGGTCGCGACGCCTTCATCGGCGCCGTGCACCGCAAGGCCATGGCGCTCGACGGCCAGATCGCGCTGGTCGCCGGCGCGCTGTCGTCGAGCCCGGACAAGGCGCGCGCCTCGGGCTGCGACCTCGGCCTGGCCGACGACCGCAACCACGGCGACTGGCAGGCGCTGCTGGCCGACGAGTTGAAGCGCCCGGCCGATGAGCGCATCGATTTCGTCTCGATCGTCACGCCCAACCACGTGCACTACCCGGTGGCGCAGGCCTTCGCGGAGGCGGGCTTCCATGTGGTGTGCGACAAGCCGCTGGTGCACACGCGCGCGCAGGCCGACGCGCTGGTCGCCACCGTGGCCAAGCAGGGCACGGTGTTCGGCGTGACCTACAACTACACCGGCTACCCGATGGTGCGGCAGGCGCGCGAGATGGTGCGCATGGGCCAGATCGGTGAAGTCCGCAAGGTCGTCGTCGAATACAACCAGGGCTGGCTCGCCAGCCACGTGGAAGCCGCGGGCGGCAACAAGCAGGCCGACTGGCGCACCGACCCCGCGCGCAGCGGCGCGGCGGGCGCCATCGGCGACATCGGCTCGCACGCCGAGAACCTCGTGGCCACCGTCACCGGCCTGGAGATCGAGAGCCTGTGCGCCGACCTCGGCGCGCTGGTGCCGGGCCGCCTGCTCGACGACGACGGCAGCCTGCTGCTGCGCTTCCAGGGCGGCGCGCGCGGCGTGCTGGTGGCCTCGCAGATCAACACCGGGCTGGAGAACGACCTGCGCCTGCGCGTCTCCGGCACGCTGGGCACGCTCGAATGGCGCCAGGAGCAGCCGAGCCAGCTCGTGCACCTGCCGCACGACGGGCCCCGGCGCGTGCTCACGCGCGGCGCGCCCTGGCTGTGCGAGTCGGCGCGGCGCGCGAGCCGCCTGCCGGCCGGCCATCCCGAAGGCTTCATCGAGGCGTTCGCGAACGTCTATGCGGGCGTGGCGGCGGACATCCGCGCGCGGCTCGCGGGGCAGGTGGCCGATCCGCTGGCGGCCGACTATCCGCGCGTGGAAGACGGGGCGCGCGGCGTGCGCTTCATCGAGCGCACGGTGGCGTCGGCTGGAAGCGAATTAAAGTGGACGCCCTGGTAGCCGCGCACGGGCCTCGTTGAAACGAGGCGAGGCTGCGGCACCAGCGGCCGCCATGACGCACTCCTCCTCATCTTTCGACGCCCCTTCGCCGCTACCTTCATGGCCGCGCGCCCTCTGGCAGCGCTGCCGGACGCTGTGGCTGCTCAAGCTCGCCGGCAACACCGTCGCCACGCTGGGCTTCTTTCCGCTGTACTTCTGGGTCATGCACCACGCCGGGCCGGCGTGGGTGCTGCCGCTCACGGCCGTCGACCGGCTGATCGCGTTCTGGCCGGCGATGCTGCCCGTGTACCTCACGCTGTGGGCCTACATCGCATTGCCGGTGCTGCTGGCCAGGGACCGGCGCGAGCTGAACACCATCGCCATCGGCTGCGCGGTGATGACGTCGATCGCGCTGGCCGTGTTCTGGTGGATGCCCACGGCGATCCCGAACTTCGCGATCGATGCCGCGCCGGGTTCGTCGCTGCACTTCCTCAAGACCTTCGATGCGGCGGGCAACGCCTTTCCATCGCTGCATGTGTCGTTCTCGGTGTTCGCCTGCATGGTGCTGGCGCGGCAGCTGCGCGAGGCCGGCGCGCCGGGCTGGCTGCGGCTGCTCAACCTCGCGTGGGCGGTGGCCATCGTGTACTCGACGATGGCCGTGCGCCAGCATGTGCTGATCGATGTGCTGGGCGGCCTCGGGCTCGGCCTGGCGATGGGCTTCGCATTGCGTGAGCGGCCCTCGGCCGCCCTGGCACCGGTCGCGGCGCGGGCGGCGTAGACCGATCGCGGTATTCCGCCGCGCGGGCGCCGACGGTACAAAGCGGCATCGCCGTCCACCGAGCCCGCCATGACCTTTCGCCCGTTCTCCCTCGCTGCCGCCGCCTGTCTTCTCGCCGGCCCCGCGCTGGCCATCGACTACCCGGCGCGCAAGCCGGGCCTGTGGGAAATCCAGACCGGCGAGGGCGGTGCGGCAGCTGCCAAGGCGCCGGGCCAGACGATCCAGCAATGCATCGACGCGGCCACCGACAAGGCGATGCGCGAGATGGGCCAGGGCATGGGCAAGGACATGTGTTCCAAGCAGGACCTGCGCCTCGAAGGCGTGAAGCTGGTCATCGACTCGGTCTGCAAGATCGGTCCCACCACCGCGACCTCGCGCGCCGTGATGACCGGCGACTTCAGCAGCGCCTACCGCGTCGAAAGCAAGTCGACCTACAGCCCGCCGCTGATGGGCCGCACCGAAGGCACGAGCGTTGTCGACGCCAAGTGGGTCGGCCCCTGCAAGCCGGGCCAGAAGCCGGGCGACATGGTCATGGGCAACGGCATGAAGATGAACATGCTCGACGCGATGGCGAAGATGCCGCCGCGCAAGTGAGCGCGGCCGGTTGCTGGATCAGCCCGCGCCGTTCGCCTTGACCCAGCGCACGATGTCGGCCGCGCCCATCGCGCCGGCCTGCCGCGCGACCTCGCGCCCGCCCTTGAACAGCGCCAGCGTCGGGATGCTGCGGATGTTGAAGCGCGCGCCCAGCGCCTGCACCGCCTCGGTGTCGACCTTGGCCAGCCGCACCTGCGGTTCGAGCTGGGCCGCCGCCTGCTCGTAGGCCGGCGCCATCTGGCGGCACGGGCCGCACCAGGGCGCCCAGAAATCGACCAGCACCGGGATCTCGTTGCGCGCGATGTGGCGATCGAAGGTGGCCACGTCGGGCAGTGCCGTGGAGTGGCCGGTGAACAGCGGGCGGTGGCAGCTGCCGCAGTCGGGCGCGCTGCCCAGTTGCGCCGTGCGCACGCGGTTGGTCGTGTGGCAGTGCGGGCAGACGATGTGCAGCGATTCGGATTCGGTCATGTCCGAAAAATAGGGGCCGTGTGCGCGGATTGCAAGGCGCGGGCACCGAGGGCGCCGGGCCTCAGAGCACCACGGGCGCGTCGGGCAGCTCGTTGGTGTCGGGCTGGTCGTCGGCCAGCGGGAAGTGGGCCATCAGCAGCGCCGACACCTCTTCCAGCGCCAGCGTGATGCCGTCCTCGAAGCGGCCTTCGCGGAAGGCCACGGCCATGCGCTGCGTCATGGCGGCCCATTCGGCACTGCCCACATGGGCGTCGATGCCGCGGTCGGCCACGATCTCGATCGCGTGCTCGGCCAGCAGCAGGTAGATCAGCACGCCGTTGTTGTGCGCGGTGTCCCACACGCGCAGCTTGCCGAACAGCGTGACGGCGCGTTCCCGGGGTGGTGCGTGGCGCCACAGGTAGGACATCGGCAGGCCGGCCTCGACGCAGATGCGGATCTCGCCGCTGTGGCGCCGCTCGCTCGCGGCCACGCGGCCGGCCAGGCGCTGCATCGCATCGGCCGGCAGCACGCGGCGCACCGCGGCTTCGTCGGTCCAGCGATGCCGCCAGATGCGGCCGAGCTTCGAGAAGAGCGTGGGGTCTGCAGTTGCCATGAGGTTCACCAGTCTCCCGACGCGCCGCCGCCGCCAAAATTGCCACCGCCGCCGGAGCTGAATCCGCCGCCACCACCTCCGCCGCCGCCGCTGCTCCAGCCGCCGCCACCTCCACCGCTGCTCCAGCCACCCCCGCCGCCACCGCCTCGGCCGCCACGACCGGGGCCGAAGCCGGCAAGGCCCGAGAACAGCGAGACCATGAGCGCGATCAGCCCGGCGATCACCGCGATGACCGTGCTGGTCGTGAGGAAGAACGCGACCACGCCGATGCCGCCGCCCATGGCGACCGAGCCCATCGTCTTGCCCAGGATGGCGCGCGCGATCGGTGCGCCGACGAAGACGCCGACGAACAGGAAGATCGCGAGGTTCTCCCAGTCGAAGCCATCGTTGCTGCTGCCGCTACTGCTGTTGCGCGAAGGCTCGGGCAGCGGCTCGCCGTCGACCAGGCCGATGAGCCGGTCCACCGCCGCGTTCAGGCCGCCCGCGAAGTCGTTGTTGCGAAAGCGCGGCTTCATCTCTTCGTCGATGATGCGCACCGCCGCGAGGTCGGGCACCGCGCCTTCGAGCGTCTTGGCGGTGGCGATGCGCATCTTGCGATCGTCCTTGGCAACGATGACCAGGAGGCCGTCGCCCACGCCCTTGCGGCCGATCTTCCAGGTGTCGCCCACGCGCTGCGCGTAGCTCGCGATGTCTTCGGGCGCCGTGGTCGGCACCATCAGCACCACGATCTGCGAGCCCTTGCGCTGTTCGAAGGCCGCGAGCTTGGTTTCGAGGCCCGAGCGCTGTGCGGCGTCGAGCGTGCCGGTCTGGTCGATCACGCGCGCCGTGAGCGTGGGGATCGGCAGCAGGCCCTGCGCGAGCGCGGGCAGGCCGGCCCATGCGAGGGCCGCGATGAAGATCGCTGCCAGTGCGCGGCGGATCAGGGCTGCGGCCATCGGCGCCGCTTCTTACTTCTTGGGGGTGCTGAAATCGACCGTGGGCGGCGTCGAGATCTGGGCTTCGTTCTGCACCGAGAAATTCGCCTTCGGCTTGTAGCTGAAGACCATGGCCGTGAGGTTGGTCGGGAAGCTGCGCGCGAGCACGTTGTACTCCTGCACGCTCTCGATGTAGCGGTTGCGCGCCACGGTGATGCGGTTCTCGGTGCCCTCGAGCGTCACGCGCAGGTCGCGGAAGGCCTGGTTGGCCTTGAGGTCGGGGTAGCGCTCGGCCACCACCATGAGCCGCGACAGCGCCGACGACAGCTCGCCCTGCGCCTGCTGGAACTTGTTGAAGGCCTCGGGGTTGTTGAGCGTCTCGGGCGTCACCTGGATCGAGGTGGCCTTGGCGCGTGCCTCGATCACCTTGGTGAGCGTGTCCTGCTCGAAGCTGGCTTCGCCCTTCACGGTGGCGACGATGTTCGGCACGAGGTCGGCACGCCGCTGGTACTGGTTGAGGACCTCGCTCCAGGCCGACTTGCTGGCCTCGTCGAGGGACTGGAACTGGTTGTAGCCGCATCCGCTGAGGGACAGGACGGCCGCGAGAATCAGGAACCAGCGCTTCATCATCATTTGCATTACCTCCGCAGAAGGAGGCCGAAGTTAGCATAGATGGGGTCATGGCCCTCGATCCCCTCCACGCCCTGCAGGCCGCGAACCGCGCGGTCCCGCCGGTGGCCGCGCCGCCCGCCGGCACGCTGCTGATCGCGGGTGCGACCGGCGCGCTCGGCCAGGAACTGCTGCACCGGCTCGCGGGCCGCCACCGCTTCCAGCGCACGCGCGTGCTGGCGCGCGAGCCCATGCACGACGGGCTGCCCGGCGTCGAGACGGTTCAGTGCCCGGCGCTGCCGATCGCGCAATGGCCGCCCGTCGCGGCCGATGTGGCGGTGATCGCCTTCGACCCGCCGCGCCTGTACCACGGCCGCGAGCGAGCGCTGTGGCACCCCGAACCTGCCGACCTGCCCGAGCTGGCGCGCTGGCTGCGTGCCAGCGGCGTGCGCACGCTGGCCATCGTGCAGCCGCACGACCGCGGCCGGCTGCCCGAGGCGCTCAAGCGCGGGCTGGCCAGCCTCGACGAGCAGGCCGTGGTCGCCTGCGGCTTCGAGCGCGTGATCCTGCTGCGCTCGGCGCGCAAGCCCACCGCCGTGCGCCTGGCCAACATGGGCGAGCGGCTGGCGGCCTGGATGCTGTCGATCATGCGGTTCATGGTGCCGGCCAACGAACAGCCGGTGCGCGCGCCCAAGATGGCCGAGCTGGTCGACCTCGCGCTGCGCGTGGCGCCGCCGGGCGTGCACGTGGCGGCGCCCGAGATGGTGTGGCAGGCCGCGCAGGGCGCCACCGAGGCGGCGGCGCGCGCGTGGCTGATTCCCGCGTCCGTCCCCGAAGCCCCCGCGGCCCAGTCACCTGCTGCCACATGGCCGTGACACGGGCAGGGCAAAATCCGCCACACCCCCTTCGCTCTCGCCCTTCACCGCCATGCCCAAGACCCCTTTCCGCGCCGCCGCGGCCATCGGCGGCACTGCCGACGATGTCGAGGCCGCCTTCTATGAAGCGCTGCAACGCGGCGATGTCGATGCGCTGATGGCCTGCTGGGCCGACGAGGACGAGGTGTTCTGCGTCCACCCGGGCGGCCCACGGCTGGTGGGCGCGGTGGCGATCCGCGCGGCCTTCGAGCAGATGTTCGGCAACGGTGCGATCCATGCGACGCCGGCGCGCGTGCGCAAGATCGAGTCGCTGGCGAGCGCCGTGCACAACGTGCTGGAGCGCATCGAGGTGCTCACGGCCGAGGGGCCGCGCCATGCCTTCGTGCTGGCCACCAACGTGTATCACAAGACCGCGCAGGGTTGGCGCCTGGTGGCGCACCACGCGAGCCCGGGCAGCGCGCGCGAGCCGGACGATGCGAACGATACGCCGCAGGTTCTTCACTGAGTCCTGCCCCCGAGCGATGGCCTCTCCCTTTCCTTCTTCCTCTTTCTCTCCGGATTCCGCGTCGCCCGTTGCATACGACGCGATGGGCTACGACGCCCCGCGCTGGCTGCCCGGCGGCAACCTGCAGACCATCTGGGCCGCGCTGTGCGCGCGCCGCTTCGACGGGGCGGCGCCGGTGTACCGCCGCGAGCGCTGGACCGCGCCGGACGGCGACTTCATCGACGTCGACTTCGCCGACGCGCCGCAGCCCGGCCCCCGGCCGCTGCTGGTGCTGTTCCACGGGCTCGAAGGCTCCTCGCGCAGCCACTACGCCGAGGCCTTCGCGGCCTTTGCCGCGTCGCGTGGCATGGCCTTCGCGGTGCCGCACTTTCGCGGCTGCAGCGGCGAGCTGAACCTCGCACCGCGCGCCTACCACTCGGGCGACCACGAGGAGATCGACTGGATCCTGCGGCGCATGCACGCGCAGCACGTGGTGCAGGGCGGCGGCGGGCCGGTGCTGGCGGCCGGCGTGTCGCTGGGGGGCAATGCGCTGCTGCGCTGGGCCTGCGAGGCCGGCGAGACCGCGCGCGCCTCGGTCGACGCGGTGGCATCGGTGTGCGCGCCGCTCGACCTGGCGGCGGGCGGCGAGGCGATCGGGCGCGGCTTCAACCGGCTGGTCTACACGCGCATGTTCCTCGCGACCATGAAGCCCAAGGCGCTGGCCAAGCTGGCGCAGTTCCCGGGCCTGTTCGACCGCGACCGGCTGATGGCGGCGCGCGATCTCTACGACTTCGACGACGTCTTCACGGCACCGCTGCACGGCTTTCGCAACACCGACGACTACTGGGCGCGCGGCTCGTCCAAGCCGCTGCTGGGCGCGATCCGCGTGCCCGCGCTCGTGGTGAACGCGCGCAACGATCCCTTCATTCCGGCCCGCAGCCTGCCCGGGCCCAGCGAGGTCGGGTCGCACGTCACGCTGTGGCAGCCCGCGGGTGGTGGCCACGTGGGCTTTCCGCTCGGCCTGCCGCCGGGGCATGTGGGCGGAATGCCCGAGCGCGTGGGCGGGTGGCTGGCCCACCATCTCTCGTCGACGCGGGCGCAAAATACGGTCCATGGATGACATCGTCAAACAGGCATTGGCCAAGTGGCCGAACGTGCCGCACTGCTACGGCTGGCTGGGCCTGGACGCGCGCGGCAACTGGTACATGCGCGACGACCGCACGCAGGCGCAGGGGCCGTTCCGCAGCGCCAAGGGCTCGATGCTGCGGCACGACAAGCTGATCGACTTCATCCACCGCAACTACGAGCACGACGCCGACGGCCAGTGGTTCTTCCAGAACGGGCCGCAGCGCGTGTATGTCGAGCTGGAGGCGGCGCCGCTGGTGTGGCGCGTGGCGCAGCAGGGCGCGAAGACGTTCACGGTCACGGCCCACACGGGCGCGCCGGCCGAGGTGACGGGCTGCCTGCTCGATGAGCAGGGCCGGCTCTATCTGGTTGCGCCGGCAGGGCTCGGGCTGGTGCACACGCAGGACGTGGGCATCGCCGCCGAAGCGATCGAGCAAGGCATCTGGACGCCGGAGGCGGTGCAGGCGGCCGACCTGCCGGGGCGCTTCGGGCATGTGCTGAGTCCGGCAGAACGCCATGCCACTGCGGCTGTATAGCTATTGAAAAGATAGCAATCCGGGCCATCCGGGCATAAAAAAACCGGCCTCGAGGCCGGTTTTTTTGTGGGCGCGCGAGGCGCCGTCGATCAATAAATTGCTTACTTGGCCGGCGCGCTGGCTGCTTCAGCAGCAGCAGGTGCACTGGCCGCAGCCGAAGCACCTTCGGCCGGCGCGGCAGCCGCTGCCGGACGGTCCGGCACCGGGAACTTGGCGCCGCCGGCGTTGGCCAGGTACACCACGGCACGGCCGATTTCGATGTCTTCGAAGTCGCCGCCGCCCTGGGCGGGCATCGCGCCCTTGCCCTTGAGCGCGTGCTCGAGCAGCGTTGCGTAGCCTTGGCCGATGCGCGGGCCCCAGGCTGCGGCGTCGTTCAGGTGCGGGGCGCCGGGGATGCCGGGTGCGCCGTGGCAGGCCACGCACTGGGCCTTGAACACGGCTTCGCCGAGGGCCAGCGGCCGGTTCGCGTCACGGATCTCGATGGAGCCGACCTTCTTCAGGCGCTCGGCCACTTCACGGTCGCGCGATTCCTTGGTCACGCCGTAGAGCGCCATGTTGTCGCCCTCCGCGGTACCGGCGGGCTTGGTGCCCGAGACCACATAGGACACGAGGCCCACGATGATCAGGATCGGAATGATGAAAGAGAAAAATACCGCGAGCAGCAGTTGCTTCGGGTTCTTGATCGGGCCGGTATGGGCTTCTTCTGTGGCCTGGTTGTGCGGGTCTGCGCTCATGGCGTCCTCAATAACGGGGGGCTCGTCGGGGGCTTTTTCTAACCAACCGGCGATTATAGAGAGGCCCTTTGCCCGCGCGGGCAATTGACCTCTCCATATCGGACGCGCAGGTGTCTCAACCGTTGTTGCGTGTGGTCCAGCCGCCACCCAGCGTCTTGTACAGCGTGACCTGGTTCTGCAATTGCAGCAGGCGCGTGGCCACGGCCGATTGCTGCGCCGTGAACAGCGAACGCTGTGCGTCGAGCAGGTCGAGCGCACTGGCGATGCCGTTGCGATAGCGCAGGTCGGAGAGCTTGTAGCGCACCGCCTCGGCGTCGGCCTGAGCGGTCTGCGCGCGTGCCTGCTCGCCCAGCGTGGCGCGGCCCGCGAGCGCATCGGCCACTTCGCGGAAGGCGGTCTGCACCGACTTCTCGTACTGCGCCACCGCGATCTCGCGCCCGGCCTTGGCCGAGTTGAGCCCCGCGATGTTGCGGCCCGCATCGAAGATCGGCAGCGTGACCGTGGGCGCGAAGCTCCAGGCCTTGGTGCCGCGGTCGAACAGGCCCGAGAACTCGCTGCTCGCGGTGCCGATCGAGCTCGTGAGCGACACGCGCGGGAAGAAGTTCGCGCGCGCAGCGCCGATGTTGGCGTTGGCTGCGATCAGCTGCTGCTCGGCCGCACGGATGTCGGGCCGCTCGGTCAGCAGGTCGGAGGGCAGGCCGGCCGGCACGTCGGGCATCGGGCGGATGCCCGCGAGTCCCTTGGCGCCACCGGCGGTGGCTTCGGCCGGCACCGGCGCGCCGAGCAGCAGGGCGAGTGCGTTCTCATCCTGCAGGCGGGCGCGCTGCTGCTGCGCATAGGCGGCGCGTGCGGTCTCGGCCTGCGAGTTCGCGGCCTGGAAGTCGATCTCGGACGACACGCCGTTGTCGAAGCGCAGCTTGGTCAGGCGCACCGACTCGTCGCGCGTGACCATCGTCTGGCGCGTGATCTCGAGCAGCTCGTCGTCGGCCAGCAGCGTGAGCCAGCCGCTGGCCACGGCCGCGATCAGGCTGATCTGCGCGGCCTTGCGCGACTCTTCGGTGGCGAGGTACTGCGACAGCGCCTGGTCCTTCAGCGCGCGGATGCGGCCGAAGAAGTCGAGCTCCCACGCGGTGAAGCCGAAGTTGACCGCGTACTGCGAGGCCACGCTGCCCTGGCTGGGATCGATCGCCTGGTAGGCGTTGGGGCTCGAGCGCGAGCCCGTGCCCGTGAGACCGAGTGCCGGGAACAGCGCCGAGCGTTCGATCTGGAACTGCGCGCGCGCCTGCTCGATGTTGAGCACCGACACGCGCAGGTCGCGGTTGTTTGCCAGCGCCGTCTGGATCAGGCCCGCCAGCCGCGGGTCGGTGAAGAAGTCCTGCCACGGCAGGGCGGCTGCGGCGGGGCCCGACGGCTGCGCCGGGTCGCCCGGGTAGGTCGTCGGCACCGGCGCCGCGGGGCGCTCGTAGGTCGGGATCAGCGAGCAGCCTGCCAGCAGCATCGCGGCGGCCAGCACGGTGGGGATCAGAGGTTTCTTAGTCATGGTGTGTGGTGTCTCCCGTGATGCCGGCAGCTGCCGCATGCCGCTTGTCGGCCTCGTGCTGGCGCGCGCTGCCCTTGAACAGCGTGCGCACCACCACGAAGAACACCGGCACGAAGATCACGGCCAGGACCGTGCCGGTCACCATGCCGCCGAGCACGCCGGTGCCGATGGCACGCTGGCTCGCCGAGCCTGCGCCCGAAGCCAGGACCAGCGGCAGCACGCCCAGGCCGAAGGCCAGCGAGGTCATGATGATGGGACGGAACCGCAGGTGCGCGGCCTCGAGCGCGGCCTCGACCACGCCGCGGCCCTGCGCCTGCAGGTCTTTCGCGAACTCGATGATCAGAATCGCGTTCTTCGCGGACAAGCCGATGATGGTGATCAGGCCCACCTGGAAGTACACGTCGTTGGAATAGGCGCGCAGCATCGTCGCCACCAGCACACCCAGCACGCCCAGCGGCACCACCAGGATCACCGACAGCGGGATCGACCAGCTCTCGTACAGCGCGGCCAGGCAGAGGAACACCGCCAGGATCGCGAAGCCGTACAGGATCATGGCCTGCGAGCCGGCGAGCTTTTCTTCACGCGACTGGCCGGTCCACTCGAAGCCGAAGCCTTGCGGCAGCTGGCCGGCGAGCTTTTCCATCTCGGCCATGGCCGCGCCCGTGCTCTGGCCCGGCGCCGCGTCACCGCTGATGCGGATGGCGGGGTAGCCGTTGTAGCGCACGGTCTGCGTGGCGCCCGAGACCCACTTGGTGGTCGCGAAAGCCGACAGCGGCACCGGCTGGCCCTTGGTGTTGACGGCGTTCAGGCGCAGCAGGTCGTCCGGCTGCATCCGTGCCGGCGCATCGGCCTGCACCACCACGCGCTGCAGGCGGCCGCGGTTCGGGAAGTCGTTGATGTAGCTCGAACCCAGCGAGGTCGACAGCGCACTGTTGATCGCGTCGAAGCTCACGCCCAGGGCGTTGGCCTTGTCGCGGTCGATGTCGATCTCCAGCTGCGGCGCGTCTTCCAGGCCGTCAGGGCGCACCTGCGCGAGGATCTTGCTCTGCGAGGCCATGCCCAGCAGCTGGTTGCGCGCGTTGATCAGCGCCTCGTGGCCCGCGCCCGCGCGGTCTTGCAAGCGGAAGCTGAAGCCGCTGGCGTTGCCCAGCTCGGGAATCGGCGGCGGGCTCAGCGGGTAGATGAAGGCGTCGCGGATGCCCGACAGCGCACCGAAGGCACGGCCGGCCAGCGCACTGGCCGAGTTGGCCGGGTCCTTGCGTTCTTCCCAGTCCTTCAGCGTCACGAAGGCGAGGCCTGCGTTCTGGCCCTGGCCGGAGAAGCTGAAGCCCATCACGCTCACGATGCTCTGCACTTCAGGCTGCTTCAGGATGAAGCCTTCGACCTGTTGCATCACCGACAGCGAGCGCTCCTGCGTCGCGCCCGGGGGCAGCTGCACGTTCACGATGATGTTGCCCTGGTCTTCCTCGGGCAGGAACGAGCTCGGCAGGTGCGTGTAGAAGTACGCGACGGCGCCGATGATCGCGGCGTAGATCACGAGGTAGCGTGCGGCGCGGCGCAGGATGCGCGCGACCACGCCTTCGTAGCCCTTGGCCGTGCGCGAGAAGCCGCGGTTGAACCAGCCGAAGAAGCCGCGCTTCTCATGGTGGTGGCCGGCTTCCACCGGCTTGAGCAGCGTGGCGCACAGCGCCGGCGTGAGCGACAGCGCCATGAAGGCCGAGAAGCCGATCGAGGCCACCATCACCGCCGAGAACTGGCGGTAGATGTTGCCGGTCGAACCCGCGAAGAAAGCCAGCGGCACGAACACCGAGATCAGCACCACGGTCACGCCGATGATGGCGCCCGAGATCTGCTGCATTGCCTTGCGCGTGGCGTCGAGCGGCGACAGCCCCTCTTCGCTCATGATGCGCTCGACGTTCTCCACCACCACGATGGCGTCGTCCACCACGATACCGATCACCAGCACCATGCCGAACATGGTGAGCACGTTGATCGAGAAGCCCAATGCGAGCAGCGTGGCGAAGGTGCCCAGCAGTGCAATGGGCACCACGATCGTCGGGATGATCGTGTAGCGCCAGTTCTGCAGGAACAGGAACATCACCAGGAACACCAGCGCGATGGCTTCGAACAGCGTCTTCACCACTTCGGAGATCGAGATCTGCACGAAGCGCGAGCTGTCATAAGGAATGTCCCACTTCACGCCCTTGGGGAAGTAGCGCTCCAGCTCGGCCATCTTGGCGCGCACGGCCTTGGCCGACTTCAGCGCGTTGCCGGTGGGCGTGGGCTGCACGCCGATACCGACCGCGGGCACGCCGTTCAGGCGTGCGGAGGTGGCGTAGTTCTGGCCGCCGAGTTCGACGCGCGCCACGTCCTTCAGGCGCACGGTCGAGCCGTCGGTGTTGGCGCGCAGCACGATGTTCTGGAACTGCTCGACGCTGTTGAGCTGGCCGTTCACCGTGACGGTGGCGGAGATCGCCTGGCCGGGGATGTTCGGCAGGTCGCCGAGCGTGCCCGAGGCCACCTGGGCGTTCTGCGCGCGGATTGCGGCATTGACGTCGTTGGCCGACAGGTTGAAGCCTTGCAGCTTCGCCGGGTCAATCCAGATGCGCATCGCGTTCTCGGAGCCGAACAGCTGGGCCTGGCCCACGCCGTCGATCCGCTGCAGTTCCGGCACGATGTTGCGCGCGGCGTAGTCACCGAGCGCCACCGGGTCGAAGTCGGGGTTGTCCGAGGACAGCATCGCGAACAGCAGGAAGTTGTTGCGCGACTTGTCCACGCGCACGCCCTGCTGCGTCACGGCCGAGGGCAGCCGCGGCGTGGCGCGCGAGAGCCGGTTCTGCACGTCCACCTGCGCGAGGTCTTCGTTGGTGCCGGCCTCGAAGCTGATGGTGATGGCGCCGGTGCCGTCGGCCTGGGCCACCGATTCCATGTAGATCAGGCCGGGCGAGCCGTTCATCTCGCGCTCGATCACGGACAGCACGCTGTCCTCGAGGGTCTGCGCGGAGGCACCGGGGTACGCGACGTTGATCACGATGGCCGGCGGGGCCACCGGCGGGTACTGCGAGATCGGCAACTGCGTGATGGCGACGCCGCCCACCACGATGATGAACAGTGCGATCACCCACGCGAAGATAGGTCGGTCGATAAAGAATTTGGCCATGCGAGGCGCTCCTGATTACTTCTTGTCAGCCGGGGCCGAAGCCGGGCTGGCGGCGGGTGCCGCTGCGGCAGCAGACGCTGCCGGTGCCGCGGGTGCAGCCGCGCCGTTGGGCGTCGGCTTCTGCCACGGCACCGCCTTCACGGGCGTGCCGGGCGGCATCATCTGCAGGCGCTGGAAGCCGTCGACCATCACCTGTTCGCCGGCCTTCAGGCCGTCGAGCACCACCCACTGGTTGTCCTTGGCGGCGCTGATCTTCACGGTGCGCTGGCTCAGCTTGCCGTCGGCGCTGACCACCGTCACGTGGTCGCCCTGCTGGGTGCGCGTGACGGCCTGTTGCGGCACCGTGATCGCGTTCGTCACCTGGGCCTGCTCGAGCTTCACGCGCACGTACAGGCCGGGCAGCAGCTCGCCCTTGGGGTTCGGGATCTCGGCGCGCAGCGTGACCTGGCCCGTGGTCGGGTCGACCGTGAGGTCGGAGAACAGCAGCTTGCCGTCCTGCCCGTAGTCGGTGCCGTCTTCGAGCACCACGCGGATGCTCGCGGCTTCTTCGCCGCTGGCACGCTTGTACTGGCCGGCGGCCACGGCGCGGCGCAGCTTGAGCACGTCGGAGGCCGACTGCGTGAAGTTCACGTACAGCGGGTTGATCTGCTGCACCACGGCCAGCTCGGTGGCGTCGCCCTGGCCGACCAGTGCGCCTTCGGTGACCAGCGCGCGGCCGATGCGGCCTGCGATGGGCGAGGTGACATCGGCGTAGCCCTGGTTGATCTTGGCGGTCTGCAGCAGCGCGCGGTTGGCGGCCACGTCGGCGTCGGCCGTCTTGGCGGAGGCCACGGCCGTCGCGTATTCCTGCTTGCTCACGGCGTTGGCTTCGACCAGCGGCTTGTAGCGGTCGGCCAGAGCCTTGGCCTGCACGGCGTTGGCTTCGGCGCGGGCCAGGGCGGCCTGGGCGTTCTGCGTGGCGGCCACCAGCGGTGCGGGGTCGATGCGGAACAGCAACTGGCCGGCCTTCACGTCGCTGCCTTCGCGGAACTCGCGCTTGAGCAGGATGCCCGGCGTGCGGGCGCGCACCTGGGCGATGCGCGAGGCTTCGAGGCGGCCGGGCAGCTCGGTCACGAGGCCCACGTCGGTGGGCTTGACCGTCACCACGCCGACTTCAGGCGCCGGACGGGCGCCACCGCCACCGCCGCCCGGTCCGGCCGGGGCCTCGCCCTTGCCGCAGGCGGCCAGGAACAGGAGGGAGACGAGGGCCACGGTCGCGAGACGCGGCGAAAACGACAAGGACGGTTGACGCGAGACATGCAGAAGAGGCATGTGATTCCTTTGATGCGAAGACGGGAGATGGCGCGTTTGCGGGAGAGATCCGTAAACCAGCACGGGCAGGTGGGCCATCCGAGAAGCGCGCTAGTTTACATACATTCATGGATGTATAGTGACAGCCATGCAATGGCCCCACGATACGCAAAGGGCGTTCGCTTTACAAATCAGGAGACTTGGTGGCACGTCGTACGAAGGAAGAAGCACTGGCGACGCGGAATCGATTGCTCGATGCCGCGGAACTGCTGTTTCAGGCGCAAGGTGTTTCGCAGACCACGCTGCAGCAGATCGCGCAGCAGGCCGGCGCGACCCGGGGCGCCATCTACTGGCACTTCAAGGACAAGGCCGATCTGTTCAACGCCATGATGGAGCGCGTGATCCTGCCGCTGGAGACGCCGCCAAAGAGCGACATCCCCGGCGATGACCCGCTGGTCGAGATCGAGGAAGGCCTGATCCATGCGCTGACGCTCATGGTCGCCGACCCGCAGGTGCGGCGCGTGTTCGACATCGCGACCCACAAGGTCGAGTACACGCACGACATGGCCTCGGTGCAGCAGCGCCACTTGGACGCGCGCAACGCCTGCGTGGTCGATTTCGAAAAGGCCCTGCGGCTGGCCGCGCGGCGCGCCCGCATCCGGCTGCCGTTGCCGGGTGCGGTCGCGGCGCAGGGCATGCACGCCCTGATGGGCGGGCTGATCCAGAACTGGCTGCTCGACCCCACGGCCTTCGACCTCGTGTCGACCGGCCGGCGCACCTTCCGCGTCTACCTGGCCGGGCTCGGTTTTCCGCGCACGCCGGCCGGTGGCGTCCCGACGGCGCACGACGCGGAAACTGCCGCGGCCTGATAGGCCATAATGTGTGGCTCCGGTGCATTCCGGAGCACCCCTCTCGCTGTATTTCAACGGATAGAATTCGGCCCTCCGAAGGCTGAGATCCAGGTTCGATTCCTGGCGGCGGGACCACCTTCAAGACCGGAAATTCCGCAAGGGCTTCCGGTTTTTTCACTTCTTCCCCGAACCGGCCCGGCCTTGCGCGACAAGGCCGATCCGGAGATCCGCGCGACCGGGCCGTGACACGCCGTTGCACCCTGTCACCCGGACGCACGCATGTAAAAATTCCCCGCATGATGGAGCTCTCCGAACTGGACGAAACCAGCCTCGCAGCACACGCCGCCGAATGGCGTCGGCGCGCGCTGCGCGGCGAGAAACAGGCCCGCGGCATCGCACATGCCTTGGAGGCCGAGATGCGCCGCCGCTTCGGCGATTCGATTCCGCCGAGCCAGAGCGCCGACCTGGACACCCGCCCCCTGGCCCTGCGCCAGCCGCCGCGCCCGTGGTGGAAGTTCTGGTGAGCCGGCCGCGCGCCTTCGTCGCCTGATCTGACATCCCTCGCAGCCGGTCATCGGTTGCAGCGCCCCGCCGGCCCTGACACCATGGCCGCATGGCATACCAACTTCATTACTGGCCCACGATCCAGGGCCGCGGCGAATTCGTGCGGCTCGCACTCGAAGCAGCGGGCGCGGACTACGTCGATGTCGCGCGGCTGCCCGCCTCGCAAGGCGGCGGCGAGTCCGCGCTGGGCCGACGGCTCGGCGATCCCGGCAACCCGCGCGCCGCGTTCGCACCGCCGTTCCTCGTCGACGGCGACATCGTGGTCGGCCAGACCGCAGCGATCCTGCTGTACCTCGGCCCCAAGCTCGGGCTGGCCGGCATCGGCGAATCCGACGGGCTGTGGACGCATCAGCTGCAGCTCACCATCGCCGACGCGGTGGCCGAGGCGCACGACACCCACCACCCGATCTCGACCGGCGACTACTACGAAGACCAGCGCGACGCGGCCCTGCAGCGTGCGCGGGCCTTCCGCGAGGCGCGCATTCCGAAGTTCCTGAACTGGTTCGAGCAGGTGCTGCAGCGCAACCCTTCGGGCGACCTGCACCTGGTCGGCGACGTGCTGACCTATGCCGACCTGTCGCTGTTCCAGCTGGTGGAGGGGCTGCAGTACGCCTTTCCCAAGGCTGCCGCGCGGGCGCTCGCCGCCACGCCTGCGGTCGTGAAGCTGCACGCCAACATCCGGCGACGCCAGCGCGTGCACGACTACCTGCGCAGTCCGCGCCGCATTGCGTTCAACGAGGACGGGATCTTTCGGCGCTATGCCGAACTGGACGGCTGAGGCTAGTCGTCGCCAGCTTCGTTGCGGATGCGCAGCGCCAGCTCGTACAGCGTGTTGCGCGGCGCACCGCTGATCTCGGCGGCCAGCTTCACGGCCGTCTTCACCGGCAGTTCCGCCAGCAGCAGGCGCAGCACGCGCTCGCCTTCCGCGCCGCCGTCGCCGCTCACCGCCACGGGGTGCAGCACCAATGCGAACTCGCCGCGCGTGCGGTCGCGGTCGGCGCCGAACCAGTCGGGCAGCGCGCTGGCGGCCACGGTGGCGATTTCTTCGAACTGCTTGGTGAGCTCGCGGCCGACGGTGATGCGGCGCTCGCCCAGCACGGCCAGCGCGCGGGCCAGGCTGTCGATGCGGTGCGGCGCTTCCAGCAGCACCACGGCGCGCGGCTCCTGCGCGAGGGCCTGCACGGCGGTGTCGCGCTCGCCGGCCTTGCTCGGCAGGAAGCCCGCGAACACGAAGGCGCTGCTGTTGTGCGCGTGGCTGCTCTCGCCGCCGTCGGCCACCAGCCCCGCCGCGCTCACGAGCGTGACGACGCTGCTCGCGCCCGGCAGCGGCAGCACGCGCTGGCCGGCCGCGCGCACGGCGGCGGCCAGGCGCGCGCCGGGGTCGCTCACGCCGGGCGTGCCGGCGTCGCTCACGTAGGCGATGCGCTCGCCCTGCGCGAGCCGCGCGACCACGGCCTGCGCGGCCTCGGCCTCGTTGTGCTGGTGCACCGCGAGCAGTTGGGCGCCGGGGCGGTCGATGCCGTAGGCGCGCAGCAGGCTCTGCGTGTGGCGCGTGTCCTCGCAGGCGACGGCGTCCACCAGCTGCAGCACATGCAGCGCGCGCAGCGTGATGTCGGCCAGGTTGCCGATCGGCGTGGCGACGACGTACAGCGTGCCCTGCGGATAATGCTGCGCGCCCGCGGCGTCGAGCGCGGCCGGCAGGGCCGCGCCGAAGGAAGCAGGGGCGAGTGAGGCCAAGAGGTTTCTCCGTAGGGCAGCGAAAACAAAAAAACAGGGCAGGGAGCCATGACGGCAAGCACCACGACGACGAAGCATCGCGGCGATGCGGCGGAAGACGCCGCGCTCGACCACCTGCGCCGGGCCGGCCTCGTGCCGGTCGCGCGCAATTATCGGACGCCGGGGCGCGGCGGCGGCGAGGTCGACCTGATCATGCGCGATCCGCGCGACGGCACCCTGGTGTTCGTCGAAGTGCGACAGCGCAGCGCGGCCTCGCACGGCGGCGCGGGCGGCAGCATCACGGCGGGCAAGCAGCGGCGCATCGTGCTGGCCGCGCGGCACTACCTGGGCCGTTTGCGCGCATTGCCGCCATGCCGTTTCGATGTGGTGCTGATCGAGGAGAAAATCACCTGGCTGAAAGCCGCCTTCGATGCCGGCTGACGCACCCGCCAGGGAACTGAAGCCTTGCTGAAGGCTCCACCACTCAAACTTCTTGTTTCACGACCCCCAGTTATCATCGCGCCCCATGCTCGAGCAACGGATTCAGCAGCACTTCATCGACAGTGCCGACCTCAAATACCAGACCGGCCCGGTCCTCAGCAAACCCATCTCTCAAGCGATGCAGGCCCTGCTGGCCTGCGTGACCAGCGGCGGCAAGGTGCTGGCCTGCGGGGCCGGCGTGTCGGGCCTGCTGGCCGCGCAGTTCGCGTCGAACTTCGTGGGCCGCTTCGAACGCGAGCGGCCCGAGCTGGGCGCCATCGCACTGCCCGGCGACACCACCGACCCGGCGGCCGACAGCCCGCAGGCCGCCGATGCCGATCGCTTCGCGCGCCAGGTGCGCGCGCTCGGCCAGGCCGGCGACGTGCTGCTGGTGCTCAGCGCCAGCGGGCAGTCGTCCGCGGTGCTGGCCGCCGTGCTTTCCGCGCATGAGCGCGACATGACGGTGGTGGCGCTGCTCGGCAACGCCGCCACGGGGCTGGCCACCGCGGCGCCCGGCGTCGGCGGCACTGGCGGCGCCATCGGCCGCGCGCTGCGCGAAACCGATGTACAGATCAGCGTGCCGCACGAGCGTGCGGCGCGCATTCACGAAATCCACCTGCTCGCGCTGCATTGCCTGTGCGACGGCGTGGATGCCCAGTTACTCGGAGAACAGGAAGTTTCCTCATGACCATGACGACCCTGACCAAGGCCTCGACCCAACGTTTCGCCCTGGCGCTCACCATGGGCGCCGCCCTGGTGGCCGGACTGTCCGCCTGCGTGCCGCTCGTCGTGGGCGGCGCCGCGGTGGTGGGCGTGGGCATGGTGGCGACCGACCGCCGCAGTTCGGGCGCCCAGCTCGACGACCAGGGCATCGAGCTGCGCGCCGCGGCCCGCGTGCGCGACATCGCCAACGACAACATGTACGTGAGCGTCACCAGCTTCAACCGCCAGGTGCTGCTGACCGGCGCCGTCGGCAACGACGCCGACCGCCGCCGCGTCGAGGACGAGGTGAGCCGCGTGGTCAACGTGCGCTCGGTGGTGAACGAACTCACCATCGGCGCCCCGAGCACCTTCCAGGACCGCTCGAACGACCTGTACATCACCGGCAAGGTGAAGGCCTCGCTGCTCGACGCCAAGGACATCTTCGCCAACTCCTTCAAGGTCGTGACCGAGCGCAGCACGGTCTACCTGATGGGCATCGCCACGCGTCGCGAAACCGACCGCGCCACCGAGATCACGCGCGGCGTGACGGGCGTGGCGAAGGTCGTGCGCGTGGTCGAGGTGGTGAGCGAGGCCGACCTCGCCGCGAGCCAGGCGGCCAACCAGTCCGCCGCGCAGCGCGGCGGCACGGGCCCCGCACCGGTGAGCAACGCGACGCCATCGACGCCGGGTGCTTCCTCCTCGGGTTCGCGCGTGCCGCTGCCGCCGATGGAGCCGCTGCCCGCGCCGGCCGGCGGTGCAACGACCTCGCCGGTCCGCTGAAACCAAAAAGCCCGCTTCCGCGGGCTTTTTTCATTTGAGCCGGATGATGAGGCTGGAGGTGTCCCAGCGCCTGCCGCCGGCCTGCTGCACGTCGGCATAGAACTGGTCGACCAGCGCCGTCACCGGCACGCGCGCGCCGTTGCGCTTGGCTTCGTCGAGCACCAGGCCCAGGTCCTTGCGCATCCAGTCGACGGCAAAGCCGAAGTCGAACTTGCCCTCGATCATGGTCTTGCCGCGGTTGTCCATCTGCCAGCTCTGGGCCGCGCCCTTGCCGATGACGCCGAGCACGGCTTCCATGTCCAGGCCGGCGCGCTGGCCGAAGGCGATGGCTTCCGACAGGCCCTGCACCAGCCCTGCGATGGCGATCTGGTTCACCATCTTCGCGAGCTGACCCGCGCCGCTGTCGCCCAGCAGCGTGACGGCGCGCGCGAAGGCCATGGCCACCGGACGGATGCGCTCGAACACGGCCGCGTCGCCGCCGCACATGACGGTGAGCGCGCCGTTCTGCGCACCCGCCTGGCCGCCCGACACGGGCGCGTCGATGAAGTGCAGGCCGCGCGCCTGCGCCGCCTTCGACAGCTCGCGTGCCACGTCGGCCGAGGCCGTGGTGTGGTCCACGAGCACGGCGCCGGGCTTCATGCCGGCCAGGGCGCCGTCGTCGCCCAGCACCACCGAGCGCAGGTCGTCGTCGTTGCCGACGCAGCAGAACACGATGTCCGCGCCGGCCGCCGCTTCGCGCGGGGTGGGGGCGTGGCGGCCGGGGGCGCCGAACTCGGCGACCCAGGCCTGCGACTTGGCGGGCGTGCGGTTGTAGACCGTGACCGTGTGGCCGGCCTTGGCCAGGTGCCCGGCCATGGGCCCGCCCATGACGCCGAGGCCGAGGAAGGCCACCGTCTGGGCGGGAACGGATTCGTAGGTGCGGGGGTTGATGCTGCTCATGGCCGACAGCTTAAAGCCAAAGAAAGAAACAAGGCCGGCGCGCCCCGCGGTGCGCCGGCGGGGCGGCCTCAGACGATCGCGAAGTGCTCGGTGCCGGCCGCCAGGTCGGTGCTGCGCGCGCGCTGGCTGTTGAGCTTGATCTGCAGGCGCAGGTCGTTGGCCGAGTCGGCGTTGCGGATCGCCTCCTCGAAGTTGATCGCGTTGCCCTCGAACAGGTCGAACAGCGCCTGGTCGAAGGTCTGCATGCCCAGGTTGCGGCTCTTCTTCATGATCTCCTTGATCTCGCCCACTTCGCCCTTGAAGATCAGGTCGGAGATCAGCGGCGTGTTCAGCAGGATCTCGACGGCGGCCACGCGGCCCTGGCCGTCTTCGGTGGGCACCAGCCGCTGCGACACCAGCGAGCGCAGGTTCAGCGACAGGTCCATCAGGAGCTGCGCGCGGCGTTCTTCGGGGAAGAAGTTGATGATGCGGTCCAGTGCCTGGTTGGCGCTGTTGGCGTGCAGCGTGGCCATGCACAGGTGGCCGGTTTCGGCGAAGGCCACGGCGTGCTCCATGGTCTCGCGGTCGCGGATTTCGCCCATCAGGATCACGTCGGGCGCCTGGCGCAGCGTGTTCTTCAGCGCGGCTTCCCAGCTGTCGGTGTCGATGCCCACTTCGCGCTGCGTCACCACGCAGTTCTTGTGCGGGTGCACGAACTCGACCGGGTCTTCCACCGTGACGATGTGGCCGTACGAATTTTCGTTGCGCCAGTCGATCATCGCGGCCAGCGTGGTCGACTTGCCCGAACCCGTGGCGCCCACCAGGATGGTGAGGCCGCGCTTGGTCATCGCCACGTCCTTGAGCACCTGCGGCATGCCCAGGCCATCGATGGTCGGCAGCTTGGCGGGAATGGTCCGCAGCACCATGCCGACCTTGCCCTGCTGCACGAAGGCATTGACGCGAAAGCGCCCGATGCCGGTCGGCGAGATCGCGAAGTTGCACTCCTTGGTGCGCTCGAACTCGGCCGTCTGGCGGTCGTTCATGATCGAGCGCGTGAGCGCCAGCGTGTGCTGCGCGCCCAGCGCCTGCTGCGAGACCTTGGTGACCTTGCCGTCGACCTTGATGGCCGGCGGAAAGTCGGCGGTGATGAACAGGTCGCTGCCGTTGCGGCTCACCATGAGCTTGAGCAGGTCGTTGATGAACTGGCTGGCTTGATCGCGTTCCATGAGAGCGCTCCTTGATGTCTAGATTGAATCTGCAGGCGGCCGACCGCCGGGCCGCCCCAAGGCGGCCGCGCCTCCCCCTTGGGGGGTGGAGTTACACGAAGCGCAGCGAAGTGAAAAGCCGGGGGGCCTCATGACTAGCCGGGGAAGTTTTCTGGGATCTTGGCCTTGCCGCGCGCTTCGGCGGCAGAGATCGTATTGCGGCGCACCAGCTCCGTCAGGTTCTGGTCGAGCGTCTGCATGCCCGAGCCCTGGCCGGTCTGGATGGTGGAGTACATCTGCGCGACCTTGGCCTCGCGGATCAGGTTGCGGATGGCCGGCGTGCCCAGCATGATCTCGTGCGCCGCCACGCGGCCCTGGCCGTCCTTGGTCTTGCACAGCGTCTGCGAGATCACGGCCTGCAAAGACTCCGACAGCATCGCGCGGATCATTTCTTTCTCTTCGCCCGGGAACACGTCGATGATCCGGTCGATGGTCTTGGCGGCCGACGAGGTGTGCAGCGTGCCGAACACCAGGTGGCCCGTTTCGGCCGCGGTCATCGCCAGGCGAATGGTTTCGAGGTCGCGCAACTCGCCCACCAGGATCGCGTCCGGGTCTTCGCGCAGGGCGGAGCGCAGTGCGTTGGCAAACGACAGCGTCATCGGCCCCACCTCGCGCTGGTTGATCAGGCACTTCTTAGATTCGTGCACGAACTCGATCGGGTCTTCCACCGTGAGGATGTGGCCGTACTCGTTCTCGTTGAGGTAGTTCACCATCGCCGCCAGCGTGGTCGACTTGCCCGAGCCCGTGGGGCCCGTCACCAGCACGAGGCCGCGCGGCTTGAGCGCGAGTTCGCCGAAAATCTTCGGCGCGTTGAGCTGCTCGAGCGTGAGGATCTTCGAGGGAATGGTCCGGAACACCGCGGCCGCACCGCGCGCCTGGTTGAAGGCGTTCACGCGGAAGCGCGCGAGGCCGTCGATCTCGAACGAGAAGTCGACCTCCAGGAACTCTTCGTAGTGCTTGCGGTGCGTGTCGCTCATGATGTCGTACACCATGGCATGCACGGCCTTGTGGTCCAGCGCATCGACGTTGATGCGGCGCACGTCGCCGTTCACGCGGATCATCGGCGGCAGGCCGGCCGACAGGTGCAGGTCGGAGGCTTTGTTCTTGACGCTGAACGCCAGCAGTTGGGTGATGTCCACGGGGCTCCTCAGGCAGGCTTTAGTGACGTTTTGATACGAATTCGGAAGATTATGACGATGATTGGCGACGATCTCCAGCAAGTAAGGGCCCGGATCGACCGGGCCTGTGCGCAGGCCGGGCGCGACCCGGCGGCGGTGCGCCTGCTGGCGGTGTCCAAGACCTTCGGGCCGCAGGCCGTGCGCGAGGCGCACGCGGCCGGCCAGGCGGCCTTCGGCGAGAACTACGTGCAGGAGGGCCTGGACAAGATCGCCGCGCTGGCCGACCTGCGCGCGGGACTCGAATGGCACTGCATCGGCCCTCTGCAGAGCAACAAGACGCGGCCCGTGGCCGAGCAGTTCGACTGGGTCCACAGCATCGACCGCCTGAAGATCGCCGAGCGCCTGTCGGCCCAGCGCCCGGCCCATCTGCCGCCGCTGCAGGTGTGCCTGCAGGTCAACGTGGACGGCGGCGCGAACAAGTCCGGCGTGCCGCCGGAAGAGGCCTTGGCGCTCGCGCGCGCTGTGGCGGTCTTGCCACAGCTGACGCTGCGCGGGCTCATGGCGATCCCCGAACCCGCGCCCGATTTCGCGGCGCAGCGCGAACTGTGCCTGCGCGCGCACGCGCTGTTCGAATCGATCCGCGCGGCGGGCATCGCGCTGGACACGCTGTCGCTGGGCATGAGCGGGGACCTCGAGGCGGCGGTCAGTGCTGGCAGCACGATGGTGCGGGTCGGGACGGCGATCTTCGGCGGGCGGGCGGGCAAGCCCGCCTAGGGTCGGCTCAGACCCCCAGCGGCAAACGCGCGCTGCTCTTGACCTCTTCCATCACCGCATAGGTCCGCGTCTCGCGCACGCCGGGCAGCTGCCACAGCACGGTGCCGGCGAACTCGCGGTAGGCGGCCATGTCGGCCATGCGGGTCTTGAGGAGGTAGTCGAAGCCGCCGGCGACCATGTGGCATTCCATGATCTCGTCGCGCACCTGCACGGCGGCCTTGAACTGGTCGAAGACGTTGGCGGTGGTGCGGTCGAGCAGCACCTCGACGAACACGGTGAAGCCGCGCCCCAGCTTGTAGGGGTCGAGGCGGGCCTCGTAGCCCAGGATGAAGCCGTCGCGCGTGAGGCGCTGCACGCGCGCCAGCACGGCGGTGGGGGAAAGCGCGACCGCCTCTGCCAGCTTGAGGTTGGTGATGCGGCCGTCTTCCTGAAGGATCTTCAGCAGGCGCAGATCGATGCGGTCCAGATCAAGCATTCGAGGATTATCCGGCGCACACATCGATCGGCTGCAAGAAATGCGGCCTATTTGCCACGGCCATAGGAGATAGAACCAAGGAAATGCCGTTGGACTACCCTTTCGCAGTCAGTTGAACTACCGAAAGCCGTGGGTCACCGCATTCAACGCACCGTGGTCGAGCCCGGTGCGGCAGCCTGGCGGCCCGAGAGCTGGTCGACCAGTGCACCGTAGGCCGGGCCTTCGCGCAGCTTGGTGTAGGCGGCCTGGGCTTCGCGGTAGCCGGGGCGCGACGTGTCGGCGCCGGCTTCTCCCGACTGCTGGGCGGCCAGGCCCGAGCGGATCCACAGCTGCGTGTCGGCGACCACGGCGGCGCGGCTGTTGGCCGAGACCACGACCGGCTCCTGGCCCATGTTCTCGTTGTAGCCCTGGGTGGGCGCGGTCTTCAGCCACTGCTGGGCGTCGGCCGTCACGGCGGCGCGCGTCGTCGACGACGCGAAGGGCGCGGGACGCGGGTCGCCTTCGGCGTAGTTGCCGGCAAAGCTCGGCGCGGCGGCCAGGCCCAGCAGGGCGGCGACGGCGGCGGTGTTCAGCAGGCGGGTGGTGGCAGACAGCTTCATGTTCGTTCACTCCTTGAGGTGGTTGCTTGGTTGGTGAGAACGACTGTACGAAGCGCATCCACGCGACCGATAACGTCTGGATGACGGTTTTGTCATGTGCGTATCCACCTGCATCGGGCCGCGCCGAGAGGGACCGCAAGGGGCCTTCCAACTTCTCTTGCATAACCGCCATCGCGGCATGCATAAGCCATGGCGCGCGGCCCTCAGTCGGAATATCGTTGCGCCCATCCATTCCAACCAAGGGAATCTTCCATGAACGAGAAACTCTCCTTCGTCAATCCGACGGCCAACAGCCCCTGGGGCACCTACCTGTCGCAGGTCGATCGTGTCGTGCCGTACCTCGGCCCGCTGGCACGCTGGGTCGAAACCCTCAAGCGCCCCAAGCGCGCGCTGATCGTCGACGTGCCGATCGAGATGGACAACGGCACCATCGCCCACTTCGAGGGCTACCGCGTGCAGCACAACATGAGCCGCGGCCCGGGCAAGGGCGGCGTGCGCTTCCACCCCGACGTCACGCTGGAAGAAGTGATGGCGCTGTCGGCCTGGATGACCATCAAGACCGCGGCCGTCAACCTGCCGTACGGCGGTGCCAAGGGCGGCATCCGCGTCGACCCGAAGAAGCTGTCGCTGCAAGAGCTGGAGAAGGTCACGCGCCGCTACACCAGCGAGATCGGCATCATCATCGGCCCGCACACCGACATCCCCGCGCCCGACGTGAACACCAACGCGCAGATCATGGCGTGGATGATGGACACCTACTCGATGAACGTCGGCGGCACCGCCACCGGCGTGGTCACCGGCAAGCCGCTGCACCTGGGCGGCTCGCTGGGCCGCGTGAAGGCCACCGGCCGCGGCGTGTTCGTCACCGGCCGTGAAGCGGCCCGCCGCCTGGGCATGGACCTGCGCGGCGCGCGCATCGCGGTGCAGGGCTTCGGCAACGTGGGCTCGGTCGCGGCCGAACTGTTCGTCGAGGCAGGCGCCAAGATCGTCGCGGTGCAGGACCACACCGGCACCATCGTGAACACCAACGGCCTCGATCTGACCCAGCTGGTGCCCATCTCGCGCACCGACGGCGTGGTCGGCTTCAAGGCCGGCGGCGACATCGTGCCGAACGAAGACTTCTGGGACGTGGCCTGCGACATCCTCATTCCGGCCGCCCTCGAAGGCCAGCTCACGGCCGAACGCGCCAAGAAGACCACCGCCAAGCTGGTGCTCGAAGGCGCCAACGGCCCGACGGTGCCCGAGGCCGACGACATCCTGGCCGAGCGCGGCGTGCTGGTCGTGCCCGACGTGATCTGCAACGCCGGCGGCGTGACGGTCTCGTACTTCGAATGGGTGCAGGACTTCTCGTCCTTCTTCTGGGACGAGGACGAGATCAACGTGCGCCTCGACCGCATCATGATGAACGCGCTCAACCAGATCTGGGACACGGCCGACAAGCACAAGATCCCGCTGCGCACCGCCACCTACGCGGTCGCCTGCGAGCGCATCCTGATGGCGCGCCAGGAACGCGGTCTGTACCCCTGACGCGATCTCCGGGGCTTGCAGGGCCTTTCGGGAACCCCCGGCGTGCCGGGGGCTCGAAGCGAAGCCGCCGGTTGGTTAGCATCCGGTGTCCTTCCCGCCCTGCCATGCCCCAGACCTCTTCTGCTGCTTTCTTCTCTTCGCCGGCCCGCGTGCCGGCGTTTCTGTTCCCGGGCCTGCTGTCGGCCCTGTTGCTGGCCGGCTGCGGCAGCTTCGGCACGGGGCAGGCCTACGAGCCCGAAGACTTCGACTCCACCACCACCCACACGCGCAACTACGCCGCCAGCGAGGCCCAGACCTGCGAGGCGGCGCGCCGCGCGTTGCTGAGCCAGGGCTACATGGTCACTGCCGCCAACGCCGACCTGGTGACCGCGCGCAAGAGCTTCCAGCCCGCGGCCGAGACGCATGTCGAGGTCGAGTTCCGCGTGGTCTGCGCGCGGGAAGGGGGCGCCGGCAGCGCCTCGGCCGGACGCAGCACGGTGGCCTTCGCGACCGCGCTGCAAGACCGCTACGGCCTGAAGAAGGGCAGCAACTCGGCCAGCCTGGGCGTGGGTGCCATCGGCTCGCTCTCGCTGCCCTTCGGCGGCAGCAACGAAGCGATGGTCAAGGTGGCGAGCCAGACGCTCACGGACGAACGTTTCTACGACCGCTTCTTCACGCTGGTCGAGCGCTTCCTGCAGGGCGGCGGCCCCGACATGCCAGCGGACGCGGCACCGGCCGACGACGCACCGAAGCCCGCCACGCGCCCCGCAGCCACCACCTTCCCGGTGGCGCCGTCGCCCAACCGCGGCTGAACAGGCTCGGCAGTCAGCGCACCAGCGTCGACTTGCCGAACAGGCTCTCGATCAGCTCCACCGCCACCTCGGCCGTCTGGTTGCGCACGTCGAGCGCGGGGTTGAGTTCCACCACGTCGACCGAGCCGAGCCGTCCGGTGTCGGCGATCATTTCCATGCACAGCTGCATCTCGCGGTAGGTCGGCCCGCCGCGCACGCCCGTGCCCACGCCCGGCGCGTCGGCCGGGTCGAGGCAATCGAGGTCGAAGCTCACGTGCAGGTGGGTGTCTTCGTCCACGTCCTGCAGCGCTTCGGTCATGGTGGTGCGCATGCCGTTCTCGTCGATGTGGCGCATGTCGAACACGGTCAGGTCGAGCGTGCGAATCGCCTTCTTCTCGTCATCGTCCACGCTGCGGATGCCGATGAAGCGGATGGCGTCGTGCGCCAGCGCTGCGGGCTCGCCGCTCCAGCCCGTGAGGTCCGCCGGCCCGTGGCCCAGCAGGCACGACACCGGCATGCCGTGCAGGTTGCCGCTGGGGCTCGTGGTCTCGGTGTTGACGTCGGAGTGCGCGTCGAGCCACAGCACGCGCAGCTTCTTGCCGCGTTTTCGCGCATGCCAGGCCACGGCGCTGATGGAGCCGATCGCCAGGCAGTGGTCGCCGCCCAGCATCACCGGCACGTGGCCGGCGCCCAGCGCGGTGTCGACGGCGGCGTAGACCGAGCGGTTCCAGGCGATCACCTCGGTGAGGTGGCGCAGCCCGTTGGCCGGTGGTGCCCACGGCGTGGCCGGGCCCGCGAGGTTGCCGCGGTCGAGCACCGTGAAGCCCTGGCCCGCGAGCGCCTCGGCCAGGCCGGCCACGCGCAGTGCGTCGGGGCCCATGCCCGCGCCGCGCACGCTGGCGCCGATGTCGGTCGGCGCGCCGATCAGTTCGAGGGTGGTGGCGGCGGTGCTGCTGCTGTTCATGTCGGTCTCCCGATGTGGTGCCAGAGGTAGGCGTAGCCGAGCGCATCCATGAAGGCGGACGCCTTGTTGTCCGCGGCGGCGCTGTGGCCGCCTTCCATGTTCTCGTAGAAGCTGCTGTCGTGCCCTTGCGCGAGCAGCTTCGCGTGCATCTTGCGCGCATGCACGGGCCCCACGCGGTCGTCGCGCGTGGAGGTGGTGAACAGGGCGGGCGGGTAGGGCGCGTCGGCCCGGGCGTTCTCGTAGGGCGAGAAGGTCCGGATGAATTCCCACTCGTCGGGCAGTTCCGGGTCGCCGTACTCCGCGATCCATGAGGCGCCGGCCGACAGCTGCGTGTAGCGCTTCATGTCGAGCAGCGCCACCTCGCTCACGATGGCGCCGTACAGCTGCGGGTACAGCGTGAGCATGTTGCCCATGAGCAGGCCGCCGTTGCTGCCGCCCATGGCGCCCAGGTGCGCGGGCGAGGTGATGCCGCGCGCGAACAGGTCCTGCGACACGGCCGCAAAGTCTTCGCAGGTGCGCAGGCGGTTTTCCTGCAGCGCGGCCTGGTGCCAGCGCGGGCCGTACTCGCCGCCGCCGCGGATGTTCGCCACCACGTACACGCCGCCGCGCTCGAGCCAGGCGCGGCCGATGCCGCCGCTGTAGCTCGGCTCCAGCGAGATCTCGAAGCCGCCGTAGGCGTACTGCAGCGTGGGGTTCGTGCCGTCGGCCACGAGGTCCTTGGCGGCGATCTCGAAGTAGGGCACGCGCGTGCCGTCCGCCGAGGTCGCGAAATGCTGGCTCACGCGAAAGCGCGAGGCGTCGAAGAAGCCGGGGCTGTGCTTCAGCGGCTGCGGTTCGCCCTGGCCGAGAGTGCCGATGTACAGCGTGGTCGGCTGCAGGAAGCCGCTCACGGTCAGGAAGTAGTCGTCGTTCTCGGTCTCGTCGATGCCGCCGGCCGCCACGCACGAGAGCGCGGGCGCGCCGCCCAGGCTGTCGCGGGCCCAGTCGCCCAGGCCGTCCGCCGGCGGCGTGAGCACCTCCAGCCGGTTCACCACGTCGTGCATCACGTTGAGGATGAGGTGGTGGCGCGTCCACGAGTAGTCGTCGAGCGCGGTGGTGTCGTCGGGCTCGAACAGCAGCGTGAGCTCGCGCGCGCCGGCCATGTAGTCGTCGAAGCGCGCGGCCAGCAGCGAGCCGGCGGTGTAGGTGCGGCCGGCCACGGTCCAGTCTTCGCGCGGCTCGATCAGCAGCCACTCGCGCGTGACGCCGGTGTTGGCGTCGTCGGGCACGTCGATCTTGGTCAGCGTGCCGTCGGGCGCGCGCAGCCAGGTCTCGCTGTCGTAGAAGTCGATCTGGCGCGAGACGAAGTCGCGCTCGAAGCCGGGCGTGTGGTCGCTCCAGGCGCTCACCGACATGTCTTCGTGCGCGCCTTCGTACACGGTGACGGCTTCGGCCAGCGGCGTGCCGCGTCGCCACTCCTTCACCAGGCGCGGGTAGCTCGAGCTGGTCATGGAGCCGGGGCCGAAATCGGTGCCCACGTACAGGTGGTCGATGTCTTTCCAGGTGACGTGGTTCTTCGCCTCGGGCAGCGCGAAGCCGCCTTCGACGAAGGCCAGGTTCACCAGGTCGAACTCGCGCACCACGTCGGCATCGGCGCCGCCGCGCGACAGCGAGATCAGGCAGCGCTCGTACGCCGGCTCCAGGCAGTCGGCGCCGTGCCAGACCCAGTTCTCGCCGTCGTGTGCGGCCAGCGCGTCGAGGTCGAGCACGGTCTCCCACGCGGGTTCGGGCGTGCGGTATTCGGCGAGCGTGGTGCGGCGCCACAGGCCCTTGGGATGCGCCTTGTCGCGCCAGAAGTTGTAGTACAGCGCACCGATCTTGCTGACCATCGGAATGCGCGCGTCCGAGTCGAGCACCTCGAGCAGGCCCTGCTCGATCGACTGGAAGGCCGGCGACTGCGCATAGGTGTGAACGGCGCTTGCATTCTGCTGGCGAGCCCAGTCCAGAGCGGCTTCGCCGTCGATGTCTTCGAGCCAGAGATGGGGGTCTTCGTTGTGCGCAGAGGTCATGCGGCACAGTGTACGAAGCCCCCGTGAATGCGGCGGCCTGTGAGCAGTTGTTGCTGCATTCGAGGCGCGTCGATTTTTTCATTACATGTGGATGCGCGCCCCGGCCATCCTTGGGGCAAACCCCTGTCCCGGGCGTGCCTTCCCCCGGTGGAAACACTGAAGAAGCGAAGGCCCACGAACGCGATGCCCACGGTATCCTGCCGGACGGCGCATGCCCCAACGAGGAGAACCACACATGAAACACCTGAGCGGTCTTGATGCCACCTTCCTGCACCTGGAGACCCCCGAGATGCCGATGCACGTGGGTTCGCTCAACGTGCTGGACCTGCCCAAGGGCTACAAGGGCGACTTCTACGAAGACGCCAAGGCCTTCATGGCCAGCCGCATCCACCTGGCCGACGTGTTCACGCGCAAGCTCGCGCTGATGCCCTTCGACATGACCAATCCGGTGTGGGTCGAGGACGACGACATCGACCTCGACTACCACGTGCGCCACATCACGCTGCCCAAGCCCGGCACCAACCGCCAGCTGCAGCAGTACGTGGCACGGCTGCATTCCACGCTCATGGACCGCAGCCGGCCGATGTGGGAGTTCTTCATCATCGACGGCCTCAAGAGCGGCCAGGTGGCGCTGTACACCAAGGTGCACCACGCGGGCATCGACGGGCAGGCCGGCGTCGAGCTGGGCAAGGCCATCTTCGACCTCGAGGCCACGGGCCGCGTGATCAAGCCGCCGCGTGCGCGCCCGCGCAGCAACGGCTACCAGCTGGGCATGGCCGAGCTTGCCACGGCGGCGCTGCGCAACACGGCGCAGCAGTACGTGAAGCTCTTCAAGATGGCGCCGGCCATCGCGCGCGCCATCGGCGGCCTGGCCCAGCCCGACGAGAAGGCGGCCGACAAGGCGGCGGCCACCGCGCCGAAGAAGTTCAACCTCTTCGCGCCGCGCACCTCGCTGAACGTGTCGATCACCAACCAGCGCACCTTCGCCGGGCGCACCATCTCGCTGGCCGAGACCAAGTACATCGCCAAGCACTTCGGCGTGTCGCTCAACGACGTGGTGCTGGCCACCGTGGCCGGCGCGTTGCGCCATTACCTGGCCGACAACAACGAGCTGCCGGCCAAGCCGCTGGTGGCCGGCGTGCCCGTGAGCCTGCGCGAGGCCGGCGACCAGACGGCCAACAACCAGGCCAGCATGATCCTCGTGAGCCTGGCCACCGACATCACCGATCCGCTGCAGCGGCTGAAGGCGATCAACGCATCGTCGAACTCGTCCAAGTCGACGATGAACCGCTTCAAGGCCGTGATCCTGGACGACTTCCCGACCTTCGCCGCGCCCTGGCTGGTGTCGGGCATCGCCTCGATGGTGGGGCGCTCGGGCATCGTCAACCTGCTGCCGCCGGCGGCCAACGTCGCCGTCTCGAACGTGGCAGGCGCGCCGTTCCCGATGTACTTCGCGGGGGCGCTGGTCACCTGCTACTACCCGGTGTCGATCGCCAGCCACGGCACCGCGCTCAACGTCACCGTGCAAAGCTACAACGGCCGCATGGACTACGGTCTGATCGCCTGCCGCCGCGCCGTGCCCGACATCACCGAGATCGGCGACTACCTGCTGGCCGAGCACAAGCTGCTGATGGAGCTGACGCAGAAGCACCCGGCCGTCTCCGGCGCGCCCGCCACACCGCCCAAGCCAGTGGCCGCCCCCGCGCCGGAAGCCGACGAAGAGGCCCAGGCCGCTGCGCCGGCCCGCAAGCCGGCCGCGCGCAAGAAGGCACCGGTGAAGGCCGTCGCCGCCAAGAAGACGGCGCAGAAGGCCCCTGCCAAGGCCGCGCCGGTCAAGGCGGCGGCGAAGAAAGCCCCTGCGAAGAAGGCGGCGGCGAAAAAGGCTGCACCCCGCCCAGCGGCCCGCAAGGCCGCCGCATCGCCGCGCGCCGCTGCGGCATGATCGACAGGGCCGGCCCGGCCTGGACAAAAAATTGGGGCAGTTGGACTAGTTTTCCGACCGTTCTAGTTTTCCAGGCCTAGGCCCAGCGGAAGATGATTGGCCCATCGCGATTCCCCGCGAGCCATTCAACTTCAAGGAAATCTCACATGTCCACGCAAACCAACATCGCTTCCGCCGCCATCCACGTCGTCGGCCAGTACAACGACGCCGGCAAGACCCTGGTCGGTGCCTACCGCACCGGCGTGCAACGCCTGCTGGGCGGTGCCGCTTCGCGCTACAGCGAGTTCCTGGGCAACCGCCAGATCCCGCTGGTGAGCGAGCAGATCAAGGCCAACCTGATCGGCGCGCAAGAGAAGGTGCATGGTTTCCTGGCCAACCGCCTGGACATCGACACCAGCCGCATCGTGAACGTGATGGACCGCGTCGCCGCCGGCACCACCAGCGGCATCGAAACCGTCGCCAACCGCGTCGCCCAGATCGAATCGCCCGCTGCCACCACCGTGCTGAACGCCCTGTCGGCCGTGAACCAGCCCTTCGCCACCGTGTCGGTGCAAATCGCCGACCGCATCGTCGCCGGCACCAAGCAGATCGAAGCCCGTGTGAGCGGCACCGAAGAAGCCGCCCCCGTGCGCACCGTGAAGGCCAAGGTCGCTGCGGCCAAGAAGCCGGTTCGCCGCGCTGCCCGCAAGGCGGCCTGATCCCGGGGCGCTGACCGCGCCCTTTTCATCTTTCACGCCCCTGGAGCACCACCGCATGGCGACCCGTCCCGATGACACTGCCAAGTTGAAGAAGAGGGCGGCGCCTGCCAAGAAGGCTCCGGCGGCGAAGAAGAAGGCCGCGCCCCGCAAGGCGGCGCCGGCTGCGAAAGCACCGCCCGCAGACACTGCGGCCGGCACCAACAAGGCCGAAGCGCTGCTGCGCGCCGGCCTCAAGGCGCTGGACAACGTGCGCAACGATGTCGCCAAGCGCCAGGCCAACGTGATCGAAGGCCTGCTCGGCATCGGGCACGGCAAGGCCGACGTGGCCGGTGCCAAGGCGGCGCTGACGCGCGGCTTCCCCAGCCTGGACACCTTCGGCATCCGCAAGTTCGAGGACGTGTTCGACCAGCGTGTCGCCACCGCCCTGCAACGCCTGGGCATGCCCAGCGCCGACGAGGTGCAGGCCCTGCGCGACGAGGTGGCGCAGTTGCGCGAACGCCTCGCGAAACTCGAGAAACCGTCCAGTTCAGGCAGCGCCGGCGGCAAGCGCTGAGCGGCACGCAACGCACGCAACACGCCGCTTGTGGCCAGCTCCAACACCACGCGCGATCGCATCCTGCAGACCAGCCTTGCGCTGTTCAACGCGGAAGGTCTTCCGGCCGTGTCCACGCACAAGATCGCGGCCGAGCTCGGCATGAGCCCGGGCAACCTGCACTACCACTTCAAGGCCAAGCAGCTGATCGTCGAATGGCTGTTCCGGCGCTTCGAGCAGCGGCTCGAGGTGCTCAACGGCTCGTCGGCTTCCATCACCGCCATCGACGACCTGTGGCTGGCGCTGCACCTGCGCTTCGAGGCCATCGACGAATACCGTTTCATCTACCGCGACATGGCCTTCCTGGCCAGCGAGTACCCGGCCCTGGGGCAGCGCGCCCAGGCCATGACGGCGCAGAACCTGCTGGCGGCCCAGACACTGTGCGAAGGGCTGGTGGCCTCGGGCGTGATCGAGACCAGCGCCGAGCAGGCGCGCATCCTCGCGCTCCAGATGGTCTTCACCACCACCTGCTGGCTCTCGTTCGAGCGGCTCGTGCCGGGGCGTGACGCGCTGGCGCAGGCCGACCCCGGTTTGGCGGCTTTCTACACACTCACGCTGGTTTCTCCGTATGTTTCCAGCGAATCGAGGGCTTATCTTGATTACCTGAGGGGCAAATACCTCGGATAAATGAAGTCGTCGTCCGACGGGGCATGCAACTTCGCACCCCCATCGTCGTCCTACAGAAGAAAGAACAGAAAGGAAGCCGCCATCATGACCACCGCCACCCACGAACCCATCGCTCCGCCGTCGCGCCTGCTCTTGCTGGCCGAAGCGCGCGCCCTCTGGGAAACCGGCGCCGGCCTCGCCATGTGGCCGCTGCTGCAGCTCGCGCCGCGCGGCGACGGGCACCCCGTGCTCGTGCTGCCGGGCCTGGTGGCCAGCGACATGTCCACGCTGCTGCTGCGCCGCTACCTGTGCAGCCGCGGCTACGACGCGCACGGCTGGGGCCAGGGCCGCAACCTGGGCCCGCGCGCCGGCGTCGAGGACGGCATGGTCGACCTGCTCAAGACCCTGGCCGACAAAAGCGGCCAGAAGGTCAGCGTGATCGGCTGGAGCCTGGGCGGCGTGTACGCGCGGCTCTTGGCCTCGGCGCAGAAGGATCTCATCCGCAACGTGATCACGCTCGGCAGCCCGTTCTCGGGCAGCCCGCGCGCCACCAACGCCTGGCGCGTGTACGAAGGCGTGAGCGGCCAGAGCTCGCACGACCCGCGCCGCATGAAGTTCGTCGAACCCACGCCGCCCGTGCCCACGACCTCGATCTTCAGCCGCACCGACGGTGTCGTCGCATGGCGCTGCAGCCTCGAGAAGACCGGCCCGCAGTCGGAGAACATCGAGGTGGTGGCGAGCCACCTGGGGCTCGGCGCGCACCCGGCCGTGCTCTATGCGGTGGCCGACCGGCTGGCGCAGCCCGAGGGCGAGTGGAAGCCGTTCAACCGCGGCATGCTCGGGCCGCTGGTGTATCCGGACCCGGATCGCAACGCCTGAACTGAGGCGAAAGCTCCCAATGAAAAAAGACCGGCGAATGCCGGTCTTCTTCTTTAGGGCTCCAGGCTTGGTTCTTCAGGCCCCGGCCCACACGTCGAGCACATAGCGCTGCTCGGCAATCATCTGGTCCATCCACGCCGCGCTGTCCTGCCCATGCTCGCGCGCGAGGTCGCTGAGCGTGCGCCGCACGTCGGGCTCCATGCGCGAGCCGTCGCCGCACACATACACGACGGCGCCGGCTTCGAGCAGCTTCCACACGGCCGCGCCCTGTTCGCGGATCAGGTCCTGCACGTAGACCTTGCGGTCGCCGGCGCGCGAGAAGGCCGTGTGCAGTTTCATCAGGCCGCGGTGCGACCAGGCCTGCAGCTCTTCGGCGTAGATGAAGTCCTGCTCGGGATGGCGGCAGCCGAAGAACAGCATCGCCTCGCCCAGCGCGTCGCCGCGTTCGACCTGCGACGCGCGCGCTTGCAGGAAGCCGCGGAACGGTGCCAGGCCGGTGCCCGGGCCGATCATGATGAGCGGCCGGTTTGCGTCCTCCGGCAGGCGGAAGCCCTCGGCCGTGGTCTCGCGGATCACGCCGTGCACCGTGTCGCCGGCCTCGGCGCGCGCCAGGAAGTTGGAGCACACGCCCTCGAAGGTGCCGTTGCCCGACATCGCGGGCGCGCTCACCACACCCACCGTCACGCTGCAGCGCCCCGGCGTCATCGTCGGCGACGAGGAGATCGAGTAGTAGCGCGGCGACAGCGGCGACAGCATTTCCAGGAACACCGCGAACGGCACCTGGCAGGCACGGTGCTCCTCGAGCAGCTCCAACAGCGACTTGCGCTTGTGCAGCACCTCGGCCTTGTACGCGGCCTGCGAGGCCTCGTCGCTGCCCGACAGCGCCTGCAGCTTCGGCTTGGTGAACGGGCACTCGGTGTGCGCCGCGAGCGTGGCGATCTGCTTGCGCGTGGCCACGTCCTGCAGCTCGACGTAGTCGCCCAGCAGGCGATCGACCGCGACCACCTGGTCCACCGGCAGCGCCGCCTTGCGCCCCGGCACCGCCGACAGGCGCACGTGCGCCGAGCGGTCGAAACCGAAGCGCGCCATCGCGCGCTCGACCTGCGCCGGGCTGTTGCGCGGCACCACGCTCAGGTGGTCGCCGGGCACGTAGTTCACGCCCTCGGGCAGCATCAGCTCGACGTGGCGCGTGGAGCGTCCGGCCTCGCCGTTGGCGCCGGCGCTTTGCAGTTCGCGGTTCTCGATCACGCGCAGCGGCACGGCGCCCAGCGCATCGACCAGCGCGTTCTTCTGCGGCGGCGGCAGCTCTTCGAGCGTGTACAGCGGCTCGGCCTCGGCCGGCGTGTCGGCGCCGTTCTTGATGTCGAAGGTCTTCACCAGCGCGGGCCACAGCGCGTCGCTCCAGTCCTGGAAGGCGCCGTCCATGTCCTCGCGCGCATCGCCTTCGCCGCGCTCGTGCACGCGGTCAGCGCCCAGCGCCTCGAGCCGTTCGTCGATGCGGCGCGGCACCGCCTGGTAGGTGGCGGCCCAGTCGGTGTTGCCGCAGCCGAAGACGCTGAAGCGCACGCCGTTGAGCGAATCGTCGGCCTTGTCGAGCCAGCGGTGGAACTCCGCCGCGTTGTCGGGCGCCACGCCGTTGTACGAGGCGCAGACGATCGCCACCGCGCCGCTGGCCGGCAGCCGCTCGGCGTAGTCGTCGAGCGAGGCCAGCTGGGTCGAGAAGCCGCGCAGCTCGCCGGCCTCGGCCAGCTGGCGCGCCAGGTCTTCGGCGGTGCCGAGGTTGGAGCCCTGCAGCACCAGCAGCGAGGTGCCGTGGCGCGCCGCTTGCGGCTTGCGCGCGGCGGGCTTGGCCGGCGTGTCGGGCGTGGCCGCCGCTTCCACGGTGCCGCGCGGGCGCGAGGCCGGGTCGCGCAGCAGCGCCTTGATCTTGAAGTTCTCGGGCTTGATCGTCAGCGCTTCCTTGATCTTGAGCTTGTAGCCCGTGTGATCGACGAGGTTGAAGCGCTGCAGGATCATGCCCAGCGTGAGCACTGCCTCCTGCAGGGCGAACTGCCGCCCGATGCAGGCGCGCTGGCCGTTGCCGAAGGGCTTGAAGGCGTTCACGGGCCGCTCGCGCTCGGCCTCGCGGCTGAAGTGGTCGGGGTTGAACTGGTCGGCGTCCTCGCCCCAGATGCCCTTGTCACGGTGCAGCGCGAGCGCATGCATGATGACCATGTTGTTCTTCTTGATCGTGTACTGGCCGCCGATCTTGGTGTCTTCCTTCGCGCGCATCGAGATCGCGGGCGCGGTCGGGTACAGGCGCAGCGATTCCTTCAGCACCTGCATCACGTACTGCAGCCGGTTGACCTGCGCGTAGGTGGGCTTTTGCGTGGTGTCGCCGCCGAACACGCTGTCGACCTCGGCCTGCGCCTTGGCCATCGCCTCGGGGTTGTTCAGCAGGAAGTAGATGGCGAACGAGAGCAGGCCGCTGGTGGTCTCGTGGCCCGCGATGAGGAATTCGATGCACTCGTCGCGGATCATCTTGTCGGTGAGCTTCTCGCCGCTCTTCTTGTCCACGCCCGCGATCATGTAGCTCAGGAGGTCGGGCTTGGTGGCGATGTCGGCGCCGCTGGCGCGCCGCTCCTCGATGATGTCTTCCACCATCTTGTGCATGTAGCGGATGTCCTTGCGCTGCTGCGCCAGCTCCTTCTTGAGCATCAGCTCCTCGAGCGGAATGCCGCGCCGGTTCTGCACCGTCTCCAGGGTGCGCACCATCGCATCGACGAAAGGATGGAAGCCTTCGCGGTAGAACGAGTTGAAGCGGTAGCCGAAGCCGCACAGGCCGATGGTGTCGAGCGTGAGCGCGGTCATGTCGCGCACCACGTCCACCTCTTCATCGAAGTTCAGCCGCTCCCACTTGGTGACCAGCTGCCCCGCGATGTCCAGCATCATCGGGTGGTAGGCCTGCATCGCGCGCTGGCTGAAGTTGGCCAGCAGGATGTTGTGCGGCTTCGACCAGGTCTCTTCGTGCGTGTCGGAGGTGAAGAGGCCGTGCGACGCGGCGCGCAACCGGCGCAGCGCGCCGCGCGTGCTCTTGTCGAAGCGCGGCTCTTCGCACAGCTCGTCGACCAGCGCGGGCGACGACACCACGATCACCGGCATGCCCGGCATGTCGAGCCAGTAGATGCCGCCGAGGTCCTGCGCGATCTTCCACATGTCGAGCACCGGCGAGTCGGAGCCGATGGACAGCAGATTGCCGACGAAGGGTTTCTTCGCCGGATGGGGGATCGGATGGAGCGAGTTCTTTCCTGCCATGGTGTACCTTGTTGTGCCTTCGGTATGGACCCGCTTCGGATGTCCGGGATGCGAATCCGGAGTATCCCGATGGCACAGGGGGTGGGCAGGACGGGGTTTCCCTAGGAAACAATGACGCGGCGCAGGGGGCGATCACGCCGTCAGCGTGATCGCTATTCACAGTGGCCTGGGCAGGTCCCCCGAAAGAACTCAGTCAGGGTCGGACCATCTTGCAGTCGGTGCCCTGCGCCAGCTCGTTCCCGGTATAGACCGCATCGGTGCGGAAGCCGTAGTTGGTGCCTTCCCAGCCTGTCTTCACCGCCTTGCCGTCCACCGGCGCGATGGTGTTCACCACCTGCGGCAGCAGCAGCTGGTGGTCTTCGCCGCGCATGCGCACCGGGCCCACCACCGAGTCGAAGCTCAGGTCCTCGAGGGCGCGCGCCACCCTCACCGTGTCGGCGCTGCCGGCCTTGGCGATGGCGGCGGCCAGCAGGCGCGGTGTCAGGTCGATGCGCGGTGCGAGGAAGTCCTTGCCGGTCTTGGCCTTGTAGGCCTTGGCCAGTGCGTCGACCTTCGGCGTGTCGGCCTGGCCCGGGTGCCATTCGGCCACCCAGGTGAGCTGCCCCGTCTTGGCCTGCGACACGGCGGTGACAGTGCCCGGCACCGAGCCCGCGCTGTGGTTGAAGTAGCGCAGGTTGTAGCCCGCGTCGCCCGCGGCCTTCTGCAGCAGCGTCATGTCCTGGCCCCAGTTGCCGGTGATGACCGAGTCGGCGCCGCTTTGCTTGATGTTGGCGATGTAGGGCGCGAAGTCCTTCACGCGGCCGATGGGGTGCAGTGTCTCGCCGACGAACTGGATGTCGGGGCGCGCCAGGCCCACCAGCTGGCGGCCGTAGCTGGCCCACTGCTTGCCGTGGGCATAGTCCTGGTTGAGCAGGTAGACCTTCTTCACGTCCGGCGTCTTCTTGATGTAGTTGGCCAGCGCCTTCATCTTCATCGCCGTGTTGGCCTCGGTCTGGAAGTGCCAGAAGCTGCAGCCCTTGCCGGTCATCTCGGGGTCGATCGAGGAGTGGTTCAGCACGATCAGTTCCTTGCCCGGGTTGCGCTGGTTCCAGCGCGCCACGGCCAGCACCAGCGCCGTCACCACCGACGAGCCCGAGCCGCCCGTGACGATCGCCTTGGCGCCCTGGTCGATGGCCGCCTGCAGCGCGCTCTGGCTTTCCTGCGCCGAGAGCTTGCTGTCGAACTGCAGCAGCTGCAGCTTCATGCCGCCGAGCACGCCGCCCTTGGCGTTGATGTCCTCGATGGCGTACTGCGTGTGCATGAGCATCAGCTCGCCCACGTTGGCGAACGGCCCCGACAGCGGATCGATGTAGGCGATCTTGTAGGTCGGCTGCTGGGCCTGCGCTGCCGTGCCGGCGATGGCAAACAGAGAGGCAAGGGCGATCCGCGCCAAGGGCGCATGCGTGAGCTTCATGAAGTGTCTCCGGAGGGTGTGTGAAAGACGGGATCAGTTCTTCGCGCGCAGCCCGATCACGCGGCTGGCCAGTTTCGTGAGCTGTGCCACCACCTCGTCGGGCGAGAGGCGCCCGCCGGGGCGGTACCAGCTGTAGAGAAAGCCCGGCAGGCTGCAGGCCGCGAGCGCGGTGATCTTGGTCTCGTCGAAGTCGAGGTCGCCGTCGCGCCGGGCTTCTTCGAGCAACGGGCACAGCAGGTCATAGAAGTGATGTGCGAGCTTCTTCTGCGCTTCGAGGTACTCGGGGCGGTACACCTGCGGCTCGCGGTACGCGAAGAAGGCCACCGGGTGGTGCGCGATGGTGGCGCGGATCAGCCCCTCGATGCCTTCCATCACCTTCTCGCTCGCGCGGCGCGGGTCGGCGGCGGCGAAGTCGAGCGCGGTGAAGCAGTCGACCGCGGGGCGCCACGACAGCGTCTCGAAGATCTCCTGCTTGTCGCGGAAGTAGTAGTACACGAAGGGCTTGGTCACGCCCAGCTCGCGCACGATCTGCGCCATGGTCGTGTTGGCGTAGCCCTGCGCGGCAAACAGCTGCGCCGCCGCCTGCAGGATGCGCTCGCGCTGCAGGTCGGTGCCCTGCGTGGCCGCGCGCTGGCGGCCCGTGCCCTGCGGCAGGTGCGGCTGCGCCGTGTGCGTGGCAGAGGGTTTGTTCGGTGTCGCGGAAGTTATACCCATGGGTAGGATTGTTCGTGCACGATGCCGCATTGGCAAGCGCCGGCCCTGCGCAGGCGGCTATCGATAACCCTGAGAAAGTGACGCCATGGAGACAACGCCCGCCACCCCGCAACGCCTGAAGGAACTGCCGCCGCGCGTGCAGCAGCCCCTGCATGCCTACCTGCGCGACCACGCACGCACGCGCGGCGACGCCACCGCCTGCCTCTGGTACGGCCAGGCCCTGAGCTGGGCCGAGCTCGACCGCGCGAGCGACGCCTTCGCCGCGCGCCTGCAGGCCCTGGGCGTGGCCAAGGGCGAACCCGTGGTGCTGTTCCTCAACAACTGCCCGCAGTACCTGGTGGCGCACTTCGGCATCCAGAAGATCGGCGCCATCGTCTGCCCGAGCGGCCCGCTCAACAAGGAGCACGAGCTGGCCTACCAGGTCAACGACCTGAAGGCGCGCGTGATCGTCGCGGCCGCGCCGCTCCTGCCGGTGGTGCGCAAGGTGCAGGCCGAGAGCGCGCTCGCGCATGTGTTCGTGGTGCACTACGCCGACCTGCTGCCCGCCGAGCCCACGCTCGACCTGCCGGCCGAACTGGCCGCCGAGCGCACCGCCGAACGCAGCGTGCCCGAAGGCTGCGAAGACTTCCTCGCCGTGATGCGCAGCGGCGCCACGCCGCAGCCCGTCGCCATCGACATGGACGACATCGCGCTCATGACCTACACCTCGGGCACCACCGGCCTGCCCAAGGGCGCGATGCTCAGCTACGGCAACGCGCTCTTCAAGACGCGCGCCGCGGCCGACTGCAACGGCGTGGGGCCGGACGACGTGCTGCTGTCGATCGCGCCGCTGTACCACATCGCCGGCATGCTCATGGGCGTCAACGTGCCCGTGCTCAGCGGCGCCGCTTCGGTGCTGATGCACCGCTTCGATCCGCGCGCCGTGCTGCAGGCCATCGACCGCTACGACGTCAGCTGGTGGTACAGCATCGCGCCGATGAACGTGGCCTGCATGCAGGTGCCTGACATCGCCGGCTTCGACCTGTCGAGCCTGAAGATGAACCCCGTGACCAGCTTCGGCATCGCCTTCACCGAGCCGCTGGCCGCGCAGTGGCGCTCGCACGCCAACCACTGCAGCTCGTTCGAGGCCGCCTACGGCCTGAGCGAAACCCACACCTGCGACACCTACACGCCGCACGTGGCGCCGCGCTGGGGCACGCAGGGCGTGCCGGTGCCGGGCGTGACCATCCGCATCATCGACACCGAAACGCAGGCCGACATGCCCACGGGCGAAGTCGGCGAGATCGTGCTCACCAGCGCCGGCTCGTTCAAGGGCTACTGGAACAAGCCCGAAGCCACGGCCGCCACCTTGCGCAATGGCTGGGTGCACACGGGCGACATGGGCAAGCTCGACGCCGACGGCTACCTCACCTTCATCGGCCGTTTCAAGGAAATGATCAAGGTCTCGGGCTACAGCGTGTTCCCCGAAGAGGTCGAGACCATCCTCATCAAGCACCCGGCGGTGGCGCAGGCGGCGGTCATCGCGCAGCCGGACCCCGAGAAGGGCGAGGTCGTGAAGGCCTTCATCGTGCGCAAGCCCGGCGCCGCGCTCGAGGCCGACGCGCTCGTGGCCTGGGCGCGCGAGAACATGGCGAGCTACAAGGCGCCGCGCGCCGTGAGCTTCATCGATGCATTGCCCACCACGGGCGCAGGCAAGGTGCTGCGCCGCCTGCTCAAAGACAAGACCTGAAAGGCTTCCTCGCGTGTTTTCCAAAGTTCTGATTGCCAACCGCGGCGAGATCGCCGTGCGCCTGGTGCGCGCGCTGCGCGACCTGGGCATCGCCAGCGTGGCGGTGCATGCGCGCGACGATGCCGCCGCGCTGCATGTGCAGCTGGCCGACGTGGCGGTGGCGCTCGATGCGACCGGCCCTTCGGCCTACCTCGACGTGGCCGCGTTGATCGCGGTGGCGAAGGCGCAAGGCTGCGATGCGGTGCATCCCGGCTACGGCTTCCTCAGCGAGCGCGCCGACTTCGCACAGGCCTGCGCTGACGCGGGCCTGGTCTTCATCGGCCCCACGCCCGAGCAGCTGGGCTTGTTCGGCGACAAGGCCCGCGCCCGCGAACTGGCCGCGCAGTGCGACGTGCCCGTGATGCCCGGCAGCGCCGGTGCGGTGACGCTCGCGCAGGCCCAGGCCTTCTTCGCCGAGCAGCACGCGCAGGGCGCGGGCGTGATGGTGAAGGCCATCGGCGGCGGCGGCGGGCGCGGCATGCGCGCGGTGCTGAACGCCGAAGAGTTGCCCGAGGCGCATGCGCGCTGCATGTCCGAGGCCAAGGCGGCGTTCGGCATCGAGGGCGTGTACGTCGAGCGCCTGATGCGCAACGCTCGGCACATCGAGGTGCAGGTGCTCGGCGACGGCCACGCCGTGGCCAGCCTCGGCGAGCGCGAGTGCACGCTGCAGCGCCGCTTCCAGAAGCTGGTCGAAATCGCGCCGAGCCCCTCGCTGCCCGAGCCGCTGCGCGCGCAGGTCACGCAGGCCGCGCTGCGCATGGCCAAGGCCGTGGGCTATCGCGGTCTCGGCACCTTTGAGTTCCTGGTCGATGCCGCGTCGACCACCCTGCCTTTCGTCTTCATCGAGGCGAACCCGCGCCTGCAGGTCGAGCACACGGTGACCGAGGCGGTGACGGGGCTGGACCTCGTGCAGCTGCAGATCGCCGTCGCTTCGGGCGACACGCTGGACGCGCTCGGCGTGGAGGCCGGCCGCACGGCACCGCAGCGCGGCTTCGCGGTGCAGTGGCGCATCAACGCCGAGACGCTCGACGCGCAAGGCAACGCGCGCCCCGCCGGCGGCACGCTCGCGCGCTTCGACCTGCCCGCCGGCCCCGGCGTGCGCGTCGACACGCACGGCTATGCGGGCCTGGCACCTTCGCCTCACTACGACACGCTGCTGGCCAAGCTCATCGTGCATTCGCCGTCGCCGCGTTTCGCGGACGCGCTGCGCCGCTCGCTGCGCGCGCTCGACGAATGCCACATCGACGGCATCGCCACCAACCTGCCGCTGCTGTGCGCCATTGCCGCGCGGCCCGAGTTCGCGACGCAGGTGGTGCACACGCGCTTCGTGGAAGCGCACCTGGGCGATCTGCTCGCCGACGCGAAGGCGTTCGAGAAGCACACGAAGAAAGTGACCGCGCCCGCAGCCGCGAGCGCACCGACGCAGGAGGAGGACGAAGACGACGGCCTCACCGTCAAGGCGCCGATGCCCGCGAAGCTGGTGCAGTTCGAGGTCGCGGTGGGCGACGTGCTGCCCGCCGGCGCGCAGCTGGGCGTGCTCGAGGCCATGAAGATGGAGCACCTGCTGCACGCGCCCGTGGCCGGCCGCGTGCTGGCGCTGCTGGCCGCACCCGGCGACTACCTCGTCGAAGGCCAGTCGCTGGTGCGACTGGAGGCCGTCGATGCGCAGGGCGTCGAAGCGCAGGCGCGCGTCGCGCACGACCTCGACGCGATCCGTCCCGACCTGCAGAAGGTCATCGACCGCCATGCGCCCACGCTCGATGCGAACCGCAAGGCGGCGGTCGACAAGCGGCATGCGCAGGGCGGGCGCACCGCGCGCGAGAACATCGCCGACCTGTGCGACATGGCCGGCGACCCGGGCAACTTCATCGAGTACGGCGCGCTCGCCATCGCCGCGCAGACGCGCCGCCGCTCGCTCGAAGACCTCATCGCCAACACGCCGGCCGACGGCATGGTGACGGGCCTGGGCAGCGTCAACGCGAAGCAGTTCGGGTCCGAGAAATCGCGCTGCGCCGTGCTCGCGTACGACTACACCGTGCTGGCCGGCACGCAGGGCATGCGCAACCACCACAAGACCGACCGGCTGCTCGCGGTGGCACACCAGCTCAAGCTGCCGGTGGTGCTGTTCGCCGAGGGCGGGGGCGGGCGGCCGGGCGACACCGACATGCCGATCGTCGCGGGCCTGAACAACCACACCTTCAGCCAGTTCGCGGCGCTGTCGGGCAAGGTGCCGGTGGTCGGCATCGTGCATGGGCGCTGCTTCGCGGGCAACGCGGCGCTGCTGGGCTGCGCCGACGTGATCATCGCCACCAAGGGCAGCAACATCGGCATGAGCGGCCCCGCGATGATCGAAGGCGGCGGCTTGGGCACCTTCGCGCCCGAGCAGATCGGGCCGAGCAGCGTGCAGTCGCGCAACGGCGTGATCGACATCCTGGTGGAGGACGAAGCTGCAGCCGTGGCGGCTGCGAAGCAGTACCTGTCGTACTTCCAGGGTCCGGTGAGCGACTGGCAGTGCGCCGATCCGCGCACGCTGCGCCACGTCGTGCCCGAGAACCGGCTGCGCGTGTACGACGTGCGCGCCGCGATGCGCGGCGTGGCCGACACCGGCTCGCTGCTCGAGTTGCGCGCGGGCTTCGGCGCGGGCATCGTCACGGCGCTGGCGCGCATCGAGGGCAAGCCGGTCGGCCTGATGGCGAACAACCCGCACCACCTGGGCGGCGCGATCGACGTGGAGGCGGCCGACAAATCCGCACGCTTCATGCAACTGTGCAATGCCCACGGGTTACCGATCGTGTCGTTGTGCGACACGCCCGGCTTCATGGTCGGGCCCGAGGTCGAGGCGCAGGCGCAGGTGCGCCACGTGTGCCGCATGTTCATGGTGGCCTCGCATCTGCGCGTGCCTTTCTTCGCGGTGGTGCTGCGCAAGGGCTACGGCCTGGGCGCGCAGGCCATGACCGCCGGCGGCTTCGACGCGCCCGTGTTCACCGTGGCCTGGCCCACCGGCGAATTCGGTGCGATGGGCCTCGAAGGCGCGGTGCGACTGGGCTTTCGCAAGGAACTCGCGGCCGTGCCTGAAGGCGCCGAGCGCGACGCGCTCTTCAAGCAACTGGTGGCGCAGCAGTACGCGAACGGCGAAGCGATCCACATGGCGCAGACGCTGGAGATCGACGCGGTGATCGACCCGGCCGACACGCGCACCTGGCTGGTGCGCGGCCTGGCCTCGGCGACGCGGCCAGCCGAGGCGGTCTCGGCGTACGTCGACACTTGGTAACTTTAGGTTAGACCTCGTCACTGGCGCGGGCAAGGCGGCTCCGTACACTGGGCCGCTTTTGCACGCATGAAGCTTCCTGCCCGCTGGCGCGTCCGACTGCGCGACGCCGCCTTTTCCCCTGCACACTGGATGGCCGTTCTCGGCCTTGCGGTGCTGCTCGTGGGCGTGCAGGCGGTGTGGGCGGAGAAGGTCGAGCAGGCGGCGCGCCAGCCGGCCGAAGCGCGCTGGGTGGCGAGCTGGGCCGTGGCGGTGCTCGACTTCGCCGAGCTGGACGCGAACCCCGCCACGGCCGCCATCGGCGGGCCGGGCGACCATGTGTTCCGCGGCCAGACCTTGCGCCAGATGATGCGCCCGACGATCGACGGCGAGCGCATCCGCGTGCGGGTGTCGAACCGCTTCGGCAAGACGCCGCTGCGCATCGCCGCCGCCACCGTGGCACTGGGCACGGGCGGCGACGCCATCTCGCCGGCCTCGTTGCGCACGCTGCGTTTCGGCGGCCGCGCCACCGTCACCGTGGCGCCGGGCGCGGAAGCATGGAGCGACGGCGTGGCGCTGAACGTTGCGGCGGGCCAGGCCGTGGCCGTGAGTCTTTTTCTCGACCGCGCGACACCGTTCGCCACGATGTACCTGCTGTCCAGCGACACGGGCTGGCTGGCGCAAGGCAACGCCGTCTCGGCGCCCCGGCTGTCGAAGGCGGTGGCGCTGCCGATGAGCCACATCGTGACAGGGCTCGATGTGCTCACCACCCGACCTGTGCGCACCGTCGTTGCGTTCGGCGACTCGATCACCGCGGGCGGTGGCGAGTCGGGCGACGGTTCGTACCCTGACATGCTCGCCACGCGGCTGCGTGACAGCCCGCAGGCCGCGCACGCGGTGTCGGTGATCAACGCAGGCATAGGCGGCAATCGGCTGCTGGTGAACGGCATCGGCCCCGACGGCCTGTCGCGCTTTGCGCGCGACGCGCTGGGCCAGAGCGGCGTGACGCACGTCATCGTGCTGCTGGGCACCAACGACATCGGCCGCGCCATCTTCGCGGGCATCCCCGGCCTGAAGGTGCCGTCGCACGACGTGCCCACGGCCGAGCGTGTCACCGAGGGCCTGGGGCAGCTCGTCAAGCAGGCGCGCGCCAAGGGCGTGAAGGTGCTGCTGGGCACCGTGCCGCCCTTCGGCAACACGATCTACGGCACCGACGCCAACGAGGCCATGCGCGAGGCCGTGAACCGCTGGGTGCGCAGCCGCCAGGACGTGGACGGCGTGATCGACTTCGATGCCGTGCTGCGCGACCCTGCGGCGCCGCGTCAGCTGAATCCGACATTCGACAGCGGCGATCACCTGCATCCCAACCGCGCCGGCCACGCGGCTATGGCCGCGGCCATCGACCTGCGCGAATTGCAGGAATAAAGCGCGTCTGCGGCAGCGAAACAGCTCTACACAAGATTTCGCGCAGCGCTTACAGGCGCTTCACACGGTCCCGGCAGCATGAAGGCTCCTCCAACAACCATGGGGCTTTCTCATGAAAACACTCGCAGTCGCTCTTTCCATCGGTGCCGCTTCGCTGCTGTCGGTGGGCGCCCTGGCCGTTCCCACGGCCGCGCAGGCGCAGGCGGTGATCACCATCCAGGGGCCGCCGCCCCCGCCGCGCTACGAGCGCATGCCGCCGCCGCGTCGCGGCTATGTGTGGTCGCCGGGCCACTATGAGTGGCGTGGCGGTCGCCATGTGTGGGTGCGCGGCATGTACGTGCGCGCCCGCCCGGGCTATGCCTACCGCGCGCCGGAATGGCGCGAGAACAATGGCCGCTGGGAATACAACCGCGGCCGCTGGGACCGCGACGGCGACGGCGTGCCGAACCGCCAGGACCGGCGTCCGGACAACCCGTATCGCAATTGATTGAGATGTAGCGCGCGCGGCGCGCCAACGGGCTAGCGGATGCTCACCAGCTCGAGCACTTCGCTGACCTGGAACGCGCCGCCGCTCGCACCGCCGCGCGTCTGCACTTCGAAGCGGACGACGCGGCCCAGCTCCGGCGAGAACCACACGCTGGCGCGGTAGGTCCCGTACTGGTTGCCGCTCCAAGCGCCCGCGTTCGCGAAGCGCTGGGTGTGGCCACGGTAGTCGATCTTCACCACCTTCATCTCGCGGCCGTTGACCGGCAGCATGGCGGCGTCGTCCACCACGTTGGCGCGCAGGTCCATCTTGATGCGCGTGCCGCCCATGGTGGCGTCGTATTCCGTCGCCCAGGCGGCGTCCTGTTCCAGGGTCGGCCGGGCCCAGCCGCCCGGCGGCATGACGCTGTCGAACTCGCCGCCCACGGCCGTCGTGACGCCGATCACCTCGCCGCCCGGCTTCTCGATCCAGCCGCCGTTGTTGAAGCTGAGCCGGTCGTCCGAGGTGGTGGCCGTGTCCGCGCGGTAGATCACCTTGCGGTACGTGTTGGTGAGGCGGTCGTGCAGCTGGTACTCCACGAGGCTCGGGCGCTGCAGCGACACGCTGGCCGGCGCGGGCTGCGAGGCGAGGCGCTCGATGGCCCGCTGGCCGCGCGTCGGCAGTTCCGCGATCCATGCGGCCGGCATGGCGAGGGTCGCCGGGGCCGATCCGGCGACGAGGCCCACCAGGCGACCCTGCGCATCGAACAGGCCGGCACCGGCCAGGCCCGCCTCGGTCGGCGTGGCCAGTTGCAGCGACTCGAGCGCGCCCGCGGCGTTGCGGCGCACGCCGCCGAGCATGGAGATGCCGAGCGTGAGCTCGCGCCCGCGCGGCGATCCGATGACGTACAGCGGCATCCCGACCTGCAGCGCCCCCGCGGGCACGACGCCCAGGGTCGGCGACACGAGGTTCGCGATGCGCAACTGGCACAGGTCGCGCTCGACGTCCGGGTGCTCCAGCACGGCGCCGTAGCTCACGTTGTCGCGGCGCAGCGCCACGGCGCTGGCCTTGGCCAGCAGCTTGCAGCTGGTGACGGCCGTGCCCGGGCCGGTGGCCACTGCACTGCCGGTGGCCAGGACCTTGCCCTGGGCGTCGCTGGCCTGCACCACCCAGACGCTGGGCGAGATGCGCGCGAACAGCGCGTCGGGCGCCAGCGGGGCGCCGCCGGCGCGGGCGTCCTGGGCGAAGGTGGCGGGCGCTGCCAGAGCGGCAGCAAGGGCGAAAAGCTGGAGCTGCAGGCGCATCTGGAAGCGGCGATGGAGGTTGGTTAGCGGAACACGACCGTGCGGTGGCCGTTCAGCAGCACGCGGTGCTCGCTGTGCCACTTCACGGCGCGGGCCAGCACCTGGCTTTCGGTGTCGCGGCCACGGGCCGTGAGGTCTTCGACCGTGTCGGTGTGGTCGGCGCGGGCCACGTCCTGCTCGATGATCGGGCCTTCGTCGAGGTCGGCCGTCACGTAGTGGGCGGTGGCGCCGATCAGCTTCACGCCGCGGTCATGCGCCTGGTAGTAGGGCTTGGCGCCCTTGAAGCTGGGCAGGAACGAGTGGTGGATGTTGATCGCGCGGCCGGCCAGGCTCTTGCACAGGTCGTTGCTCAGGATCTGCATGTAGCGCGCGAGCACCACGAGTTCGGCGCCCTCGGCCTCGATGATCTCCAGCTGCTTGGCCTCGGCCTGCGCCTTTGTCGCGGCCGTCACCGGGATGTGGTGGAAGGGCACGTTGTAGCTGGCAGCCAGCTGGTAGAAGTCGCGGTGGTTCGAGATGATGGCGCGCACGTCGATCGACAGCAGGCCGCTCTTCCAGCGGAACAGCAGGTCGTTCAGGCAGTGGCCTTCCTTGCTGACCAGGATCACGGTCTTCATCGGGTCGGCGGCGGCGTGCAGCTGCAGGCTCATGCCGAAGCCGGTGGCGAAGGCCTTCAGCTCCTCGCGCAGCACGGCTTCGCTGTGGTCGCCGCAGGCGAAGCGCACGCGCATGAAGAACAGGCCGGTGCCGTGGTCGTTGTATTGGGCGGCCTCTTCGATGTTGGCGCCGCGCTCGAGCAGGAAGCCCGACACGGCGTGCACGATGCCCGTCCGGTCGGGACAGGAGAGGTTCAGGATGTAGGCAGGCGTAGTGGTCGTCATCAGGGGCAGGATTGTGGCAGGGGTGCCAGAATCGCGATTTTCCCTCCCCACATAACCGCAGGAGCGAGACATGGCCTTCCAGGACTTCAACATGGACAACCAGTGGTTGCCCTTCACGCCCAACCGCCATTTCAAGAAGGACCCGCGGGTTTTCGTGGCGGCCGACGGCATGACGTTCACCACGCACGACGGAAAGAAGGTGGTCGACGGCATCTCCTCGCTGTGGTGCGTGGGCGCGGGCCACAACCGCAAGCCGATCAACGAGGCGATCAAGAAGCAGCTGGACACGCTGGACTACGCCACCGCCTTCCAGGTCAGCAACGACAAGGCCTTCAAGGCGGCCGAGATGATCGCCGCGCTGGCCCCGGGCGACCTGAACAAGGTGCTGTTCTGCAACTCGGGCTCCGAGGCCGCCGACACCTCCATGAAGGTGGCACTGGCCTACCACCGCGCGCGCGGCGAAGGCCACCGCAACGTGTTCATCGGCCGCGAGAAGGGCTACCACGGCGTGGGCTTCGGCGGTATGTCGGTGGGCGGCATCCCCGGCAACCGCAAGGTGTTCGGCTCGGCCTTCCTGCCGCGCGTGGACCACATGCGTTTCATCCACGACCCGGTGAACCATGCCTACATCCACAACGCGGAGCCGGTGTGGACCGAAGACCCGCTGGTCGAGCTCGAAACCCGCATCCTGCCGCTGCACGACCCGAGCAACGTGGCCGCGATCATCGTGGAGCCGGTGGCCGGTTCGGCCGGCTGGTACCTGCCGCCCCAGGGCTACCTGAAGCGCCTGCGCGAGATCTGCGACAAGCACGGCATCCTCTTGATCTTCGACGAGGTCATCACCGGCTTCGGGCGCATGGGCACCAACTTCGCGTCGGACTATTTCGGCGTGGTGCCCGACATGCTGAACTTCGCCAAGTGCGTGACCAACGGCGTGATTCCGCTGGGCGGCGTGATCTGCCGCGACAAGCTCTACGACGCGATGATGAAGACGGATGCGCCCGAGCACGTGGTCGAGTTCTTTCACGGCTACACCTACTCGGGCCATCCGGTGGCCTGCGCCGCCGCCATTGCCACGCTCGACCTGTTCAAGGAAGAGAACCTGTTCGCGCGCGCCGGCGAAATGGGCAAGGTGCTCGGCGATGCCTTCCACAGCACCTTCAAGGGGCTGCCGAACGTGGTGGGCATCCGCAGCCTGGGCCTGGCGGCGGCCGTGGAGCTCGCGCCCATCGCCGGGTCGCCGGGCAAGCGCGCCTACGAGGTCTTCCTCGACTGCTTCCACAAGGGCGCGCTGGTGCGGCCCGCGGGCGACGTGCTGGTGATCGCGCCGCCCTACATCGTCGAGAAGCAGCACATCGACACGCTGGTCAACACGCTGGCGGATTCGATCAGGAAGTTCGCCTGAGCACGCCCGCGCAGTAGTCCACCGGCGGCAGCGCCGGCGTGCGCCAGGTAGCGTCGTAGGCGTCGGTGTCGTCCTCGGCCGGGCCGCCGGCCTGCAGGTGGACCGTCTTCACCGACACGTCGGTCGGCAGGTGCTGCGGCACGCCCAGCACCTTGGTGACGTGGCCCGCGCCGGCAATCAGCACCACCGTCTTGCCCGGCTGCCGGGCCTTCACCAGCGCCTGCGCCATGGCGCGGTCGCGCCCGACCTGGATGCGCGTCATGGGGCCGATCTGCGATTCGGGCAGCAGCTTGCAGTGGCCCTCGCGCACGGCCTCCTGCTGCGCGGCATAGGCCTCGCCGTTGAGCTGCACGTCGAGCGAGACGTCGGCCATCGCGTCCTTCATGCGCGCACGCGGCAGGTTGGCGCCGACCACCGGCACGCCGGCGCGCACGGCCGTCATCACCGTGGGGCCGTAGCGCGTCCAGGGCCAGGCCTTGTCGTTCCAGCCGAGGGCGGTCTGCACCTGCGCGTCGGTCGCGGTGGCGGGCAGGCGGGCGCTGCTGCGGCCTTCCTCGGCCATCTCGAGCGCCAGCGCGGCGAGCTGGCCGCGCTCGGCCAGGGCCTGCACGGTTTCGCGCTCGAGCGCGTGGTGTTCGGGGGCGTCGTGCTGCTCGCCGAGCAGCAGGGCATCGGCCGGCAGCAGCGCCGCCACGCGGCGCGCGACGGGCGCCTCGGCGGACAGCGCGGCGCAGCCGGCGAGCAGGGCGGCGGCGACCAGGGGCGCGAGGAACCGGGAAGCACGGGAAGGGCGAGGAGGCATCCCGCCATACTATGCCCGGCGCCCTGCACCGGGCTGTCGTCCTTTTCCGCTGCTTTCTCTGCCCGTGTCCTTTCGTTTTCCCCTTCGCGTGCTGGCCACGCTGCTGCTGGCGCTGGCCGCCGCACTCGCCTGTGTCGCCCTGCACACCCCGCTGCCCTGGATGATCGGCCCGCTGTTCGCGGTGTCGCTGGCCTCGATCGCCGGCCAGCCGACCGCGAGCCACACGCCGCTGCGCAACCTGGGACAGTGGGTCATCGGCACCGCGCTGGGCCTGTATTTCACGCCGCAGGTGGTGACGCTGGTGGCCGGCGTGTGGTGGGCGATCCTGCTGGCCATCGGCTGGGCGCTGCTGCTGGGCTGGGCGTTCGGCCGCTGGCTGCACCGCGTGCATGCGGCGCGCATGCCGCATGTGCCGGCGAAATCCATGAGAGCCACGACTTACTTCGCAGGCGCCATCGGCGGCGCTTCGGAGATGACGCTGCTGGCCGAATCGGCCGGCGCGCGCACCGACCTCGTGGCCGCCGCGCACAGCCTGCGGCTGATGGTGGTGACGGTGACGATCCCGTTCGCGATGCAGTGGAGCGGGCTGCACGGCCTGGAGATCAACCCGCCCGGCGTGCGCGAGGTGAATCCGGCCGGGCTGGCCCTGCTGGCGCTGGCCACCGGCGCGGGCGGGCTCGTGATGCGGGCGCTGGGCCGCACCAACCCGTGGTTCATGGGGCCGCTGCTGGTGGCCATGGGCTTCACGGTCGCGGGGCAGTCGCTGTCGGCGGTGCCGACCTGGCTGTCGAACACCGCGCAGCTGGTGATTGCCGTGAGCCTGGGCGTGCGCTTCAGCCGCGAGTTCCTGCACACGGCGCCGCGCTGGCTCGGCTCGGTGGCGCTGGGCACGGTCGGCATGCTGGTGCTGTGCGCCGGCGCGGCCTGGCTGCTGGCCGGGGCGACGGGGCTGCACCCTGCGACGATGATCCTGGGCACCTCGCCCGGCGGCATCGCCGAGATGTCGATCACGGCCAAGGTGCTGCAGCTGGGCGTGCCGGTGGTCACGGCCTTCCAGGTGTGCCGGCTGGTGGCGGTGCTGCTGATCGTGGGGCCGATGTACCGCTGGACCGAGCGCTGACGGCGCAGTACACCGCCAAAGAAAAAGCGCCCCGCGGGGCGCTTTTTTCGTTCGGGCGAGGCAGGCCGCTCAGTGCACCAGCACCGGCGTGTGCGCCAGCTCGGCGTAGCCCTCGAGCGTATCCTCGACTTCTTCCTGCGTGGGCGTGTTGAGCTGCCAGGCGGCGATCTGCTGCTGGAACAGTTCGGCCCAGGAGCCGTCGAGGTACACCTCCTTGCCCGATCGCTTGTCGACGATCTCGAAGCCGTGGCGTTCCAGCACGGGGCCGTTGGGCGTCGTGCTGGGCTCGTCGCCGTCGTTCGGCTGCACGTGCACGACGACGAAGGACTCGGAGTCGTAAAGCATGTTCATGGCGGGCCCTGTGAGGATGTCGATGGCGTTCATGAGGGTTAGATAGCAATCAACGCGCCAGTTTCAAGAACAGTTGTCGTCGCGCCGTTGATATGTGAGTCTTTTTGCCTCAATTGGCGGGCGCTTCGGGTAGGGGTTTGCGCAATTGGGCGTCAGCAAAATCGCCGTTTGCCTCGGTCTGGCGGATGCGCACGGGCAGGTAGCCGTAGCGCGGCGCCAGCCAGAGCTCCAGTTTCCGGTCGAAATCCTTGCGGGGCGTGCGGGTGAGCTTGCGCGTGGTGAATTCGCCGGCCGGCAGGCTCAGCTGCTCCTCGTCGCCGACCTCGAAGACCCAGACATCGCCGTCGCGCACGCCCACCGTCTGCACCGAGATCCGGGTGCCGGCCGGGTACCGCCCCGGGCTGGCCGCCAGCAGGCCGCCCAGCTGCATCATGACGCTCATGCGGTCCTGCGCACCCGGCTGCAGGGGCACGGGGGGCGCGTTGTTGCTGAAGATGATCTGCCCCTGGTCGCGCGCGAAATGCGAGGCCACCTCGGCCTTGCGGCTTTCCGAGTAGCGCTCGGGTTCCAGGCCCGAGGGGCCGATCTTGCCGGTGCTGTGCCAGTTCAGCAGGGTGAAGAACACCGCCTTGAGCGTGAGCCGCCCGTCGTAGCGGCTGCCGTCCTGCAGCCAGACCAGCTCGCCGAACACGCCGCGCTGCGGCGAGGCGCCCTTCTGGCCCGTGGCTTCGAAATCGAGCGTGACCGAGCCCGGAATCCGCAGTGCCTGGGTGCCGGCGATGGTGCCCGAGGCGCCGCTGCCGGCCGTGGTCGTGCCGCCCTGCGTGCCACCGGCCGTGGTGCCGGTGGCGGCGGCCGGGGCGCTGGCCGGTGTCTCGGGGGCGGTTGCTCCTGAATCTGTAGCGGCTTGCGCGGTCTGGTCGGGCGTTTCCGGGGGCGGCGTCTGGGCCGGCGCGTCCGGCACGGGCGCCGGGGCCGGCTTGGGGCGGGGCACCGAGGCCTCGCGCGGACGCCGGGGCTTGGCCGGTGGTGGCGGCTTGGCCGCGACCGGCGCGGCGGCCGGTGCAGCCGGAGCTTCCGCCGCGGGCGGCGCGATCACGATCGTGCGCGTGATGAACTTGCTGGCCAGCGGCGAGGGCTCCGGCCCGATGGCCATCGGCGCCAGCCCGAGCAGCAGCAGGTGCGCCAGCGCCACCGCCAGCGTCAGCCCCGCGAGCGCGCGCCAGGACGGGCGCCCGGGCAGGCCCAGGGACAGCGGTGGGGGCGCGACGTGCGTCGACATGGGTGTGTGGAGTGGGTTGCGGCGCCGAGGTTCACGAAGTCCACTCGGTACACTGCCGCCCGTTCAACCAGTTTAGTGGGCGCGGCGCCGCGCCCTTTTTCTTGCTCACGCCCGCACCATGAAACTCGCCACCCTGAAGGACGGCTCGCGCGACGGCCAGTTGGTCGTCGTCTCGCGCGACCTCACGCTCGTCCACTACGCCACCGGCATCGCGAGCCGCTTGCAGCAGGTGCTGGACGACTGGGGCTTCATGAGCCCGCAGCTGCAGGACCTGTACGACGCCCTCAACCACGGCCGCGCGCGCCACGCCTTTCCCTTCGACCCGGCCCAGTGCATGGCGCCGCTGCCGCGCGCCTACCAGTGGGCCGACGGCTCGGCCTACCTGAACCACGTCGAGCTGGTGCGCCAGGCGCGCAACGCGGAAGTGCCCGAGAGCTTCTACACCGACCCGCTCATGTACCAGGGCGGCAGCGACGACTTCCTGGGCCCGGTCGACGACGTGATCGTGCCCAGCGAGGCCATGGGCATCGACTTCGAGGCCGAGATCGCCGTCGTCACCGGCGACGTGAAGATGGGGTCCACGCCCGAGCAGGCGCTGGACGGCATCCGCCTCGTGATGCTGGCCAACGACGTGAGCCTGCGCAACCTCATCCCGGCCGAGCTGGCCAAGGGCTTCGGCTTCTTCCAGAGCAAGCCCGCCACCGCCTTCAGCCCCGTGGCCGTCACGCTCGACGAGCTCGGCGAGGCCTGGCAGGAAGGGCGCGTGCACCTGGCGCTGCAAAGCAGCTGGAACGGCCGCAAGGTCGGCCTGTGCGACGCCGGCCCCGAGATGACCTTCCACTTCGGCCAGCTCATCGCCCACATCGCCAAGACCCGCAACGTGCGCGCCGGCAGCATCGTCGGCAGCGGCACCGTGAGCAACAAGGGCGTCGAGAAGAACGGCCGCATGGAATGGCCCAAGGGCTACTCGTGCATCGCCGAGAAGCGCTGCATCGAAACCATCCAGGACGGCGCGCCCGCCACCGACTTCATGAAGTTCGGCGACACCATCCGCATCGAGATGAAGGGACTGGACGGGCGCTCGCTGTTCGGCGCGATCGACCAGGAGATCGTGTCGACGGCGGGGCGGCCGGTGGAGGCGCCGGTGTCGCTCACCAAGCCGCAGGCCGGAACCGACACCGGCACCGCGCCGGAACCCGCCGCCGAAGGCTGACGCGGGCCCTGTCGGGGTTTCTCCCCGTTCGGCTGGCCGGAAGCCCCCGTTCCGCAAAGCCCAACCCTGCGCGGTGGGCGCTGCCTAGGATGCAGCGATCCGTTCACTGCAAGGAGACAGGTCCATGGGCATGCCGAAGCTGGCGGGGCGCGCGTTGTGCGCATGGGTGGGGATGGGCATGGCGCTGGCCGGGCAGGCCGCCGCCCAGAAGCTCAGCGACGACAAGGTGCGCGTGGGCGTGCTGTCGGACATGTCGGGCCTGTACGCCGACACCGCGGGACGCGGCTCGGTCGAGGCCGCGCGCATGGCCATCGAGGACTTCAGCGGGAAGGTGCTCGGGCGGCCCATCGAACTGGTCTCGGGCGACCACCAGAACAAGGCCGACATCGGCGCCTCGCTGGCACGCACCTGGTACGACCGCGACGGCGTCGATGCCATCTTCGACATGAACAACTCGGCCGTGGCGCTGTCGGTGGTCAACCTGGCGCGCGAGCGGCAGAAGCTGTCGATCAACACCGGCGGCGCCTCGGTGGCGCTCACCAACGAAGCCTGCGCGCCGACCTCGGTCCACTACACCTACGACACCTATGCGCTGGCCAACGGCGCCGCGCAGGGCGTGAGCCGCCAGGGCGGCAAGACCTGGTTCCTGCTCGGCGTGGACTACGCCTTCGGCAAGGCCATGGCCGCCAACATGACCGAGTTCGTTGGCGAGCTGCAGGGCAAGGTGATCGGCAGCGTGTTCCACCCGCTCAACGCGAGCGACTTCTCGTCGTACGTGCTGCAGGCGCAGGCCTCGGGGGCCGACACCATCGCGCTGGCCAACGCCACCAGCGACACAGTCAATGCCGTCAAGGCTGCGCGGCAGTTCGGCGTGTCGCCCAAGCAGCGCGTGGTGCCGATGCTGATGTTCATCAACGACGTGCATGCGCTGGGCCTGGCGCAGGCGCAGGGCATGACCTTCGCCACCGGCTTCTACTGGGACCGCACGCCCGAGTCGAGGGCCTGGGCGCGGCGCTACTTCGAGCGCATGAAGAAGATGCCTTCGATGATCCAGGCCGGCGCCTACTCGGCGGTCACGCACTACCTGAAGGCGGTGCAGGCCGCGGGCACCGACGACGGCGCCACCGTGGCCGCGAAGATGAAGGCGATGCCCGTGAACGACTTCTTCGCGCAGGGCGGCACGATCCGCACCGACGGCCGCATGGTGCACGACATGTATCTGGTGAGCGTGAAGAAGCCCGCCGAGTCGAAGTACCCGTGGGACTACTACACGGTGCTGTCCACGATCCCCGGCGACAAGGCCTTCCAGCCCTTGTCGAAGAGCAAGTGCCCGCTGGTTGCCGCAGCGAAGTCCTGATCGCCTGATTGCCTGACGAACGAACCGAAGGAGTCCCCATGAAAGTCCGTGCCGCCGTCCTGCAGCGCCTCGGCGCCCCCGCGCCCTATGCCCAGAGCCGACCGCTCGAGATCGAGGAGGTCGAGCTGGCGCCGCCCGGCCCCGGCGAGGTGCTGGTGCGCATCGCGGCCGCGGGGTTGTGCCACTCGGACCTGTCGATCCTCAACGGCGACCGGCCGCGCCGCACGCCGATCGTGCTGGGCCACGAGGCGGCCGGCGTGGTCGAGGCGCTGGGCGAGGGCGTGACCGACCTGGCGCCGGGCGACCACGTGATCCTGGTGTTCGTGCCGAGCTGCGGCCATTGCGCGCCCTGCGCCGAGGGTCGCCCCGCACTGTGCGAGCCGGGCGGCGCGGCCAACGTGGCGGGCACGCTGCTGGGCGGCGCGCGGCGGTTGTCGTACCGCGGTGAGCCGATGGACCACTTCGTGGGCGTGTCGGCCTTTGCCGAGTACGCGACGGTGTCGCGCCGCTCGCTGCACAAGATCGATCGCGAGCTGCCGCTGGAAATTGCGGCCATGTTCGGTTGCGCGGTGGTGACGGGCGTCGGCGCCGTGGTCAACACCTCGCAGGTGCGGCCGGGCCAGACCGTGGCCGTGGTCGGGCTCGGCGGCGTGGGGCTGGCCGCGCTCATGGGCGCGCTGGCCGCGGGCGCCGCGCGCGTGATCGCGGTCGACCTGGCGCAGGACAAGCTCGACTTCGCCCTCGCGCTGGGCGCCACCGACAGCGTCAACGCCAGCGACCCCGACGCGGCCAAGCGGCTGCGCGACATGACCGAGGGCGGCGTCGACCATGCGCTCGAGATGGTGGGCTCGGCCAAGGCGCTGGAGTTCGCCTACAAGGTCACGCGCCGCGGCGGCACCACCGTGACCGTGGGCCTGCCCGCCGCCATCCAGACGCTGAACACGCCGGTCTGGCACCTCGTGGCCGAGGAGCGCACGCTCAAGGGCAGCTACCTCGGCAGCTGCGTGCCGCGGCGCGACCTGGGGCGCTTCATCGCGCTGTACCGCCAGGGCAAGCTGCCCGTGGACCGGCTGCTCACCGGGCGCCTGAAGCTCGAGGAGATCAACGAGGGCTTCGACCGGCTGCAGCGCGGCGAGGCCATCCGGCAGATCGTCACGATGCCGTGACGGCCGCAGGCATCGCACCCCGCAGCAACTCCTTCTGCGTCCGAATCCCCAACCGCCGGAACGCCCGGTACTGATGCGTGCGCACCGTGCTGAGCTCCACGCCCAGCACGCGCGCCGTTTCCTTCGCCGTGCGACCCGCCATCAGGTGGCCGATCACCTCGCGCTCGCGCAGGCTCAGCGTCAACAGCCGCGAGGCGAGGGTGGGCGCGGCCGCCTCGTGCACGGCCGCCGCGCTGCGGCTGTGGGCGCTGGCGGCGTCGGCCAGCAGGGTGGCGTGGGCGGCGATGACGCCGAAGTCGGTGTCGCCGAACTCGGGCTGGGCCAGGCTGCGGTAGAAGCTCACGGCCACGCGCTGGCCGCTCGGGCGCAGCAACAGCACCGAGCTGCGCTCGCGGATGCCCACGTCGCCGTAGCAGGCGGCGCGGTAGGCGGGGTCGGCCACCTCGTCGCCGTGCTGGTGGCCCATCCACAGCTGCGCGCGCTTCGGCAGCTTGCGCGCGGCCAGCCAGGCCATGTGGGGGTCGAGCCGGTCGAAGCGCTGCGCCACGTAGCGCTCGGCGGTGCGCTCGGCCGTGTGGCCGTAGCTGCTGGCGGCCGACACGGTCTCGATGCGGCCGGTGGCGTCGACGCCGAACACGGTGCAGAAGGTGACGGGCATCACGCGGTGCATCGCCGCCAGGCAACTGGCCGCCAGGTGTGGCGTGCCGATGCCCGCCAGCACATCGCCGACGACGGCGGCTGACAGCTGGGCGTCGGCGGCAGGGTGGAGGCGCCAGCGTTTCATGGGTTTCAAAGGGAGGCTAGGGTAAATACCTCCTACGAAGTTATGACATTGGTGCGGGCGGTGCATCGGGACAATCCCGTTCCATGACCACCACCCGTACCGCCGACGCCGCCACCGGCCCCGTGCCGCCGCCAGCCAGCGCGACCGCGCTGCCGCCCTCGGTCGGCGCCTTCCACTACACGCGCTTCGCGCCCCGGCTGCCGTCGCTCGGCGCCGACAGCATGGAGCCCGGCCGCCACCCCGTCGTGATCGCGGGCGGCGGTCCGGTGGGCATGGCGCTGGCGCTGGGGCTCGCCAACCACGGCGTGCGCTGCGTGGTGCTCGAAGCCGACGACACGGTCTGCGTGGGCAGCCGCGCGGCCTGCATCTCGCGCCGCAGCCTGGAGATCGTCGAGCGCCTGGGCGCGCTGCCGGCCTTCATGGGCAAGGGCCTGCCGTGGAGCGTGGGGCGCAGCTTCTACAAGACGGCCGAGGTGTTCCGCTTCGAGATGCCGCAGGCCGCGCAGCAGAAGCTGCCGCCGATGATCAACCTGGAGCAGTACTACATCGAGCAGTACCTGCTGGACGAGATCGAGCGCCGCAACGCCGCGACGCCGGGGCTCATCGACATCCGCTGGGGCACCGAGCTCACCGCGCTCGCGCAGGACAACGACGGCGTGACGCTCGACGTGCGCAACGCCGAGGGCGCCTACCGCCTGCGCGGCCAGTGGCTCGCGGCCTGCGACGGCGGCCAGAGCTTCGTGCGCAAGTCGCTCGGGCTGGCGCTGGAGGGCACCGGCTACGAAGGCCGCTACGTGATCATCGACATCGAGCTGCACAGCGGCCACCCGACCGAGCGCCGCGCCTGGTTCGACCCCCCGTGGAACCCCGGCTCGACCGTGCTGATGCACCGCCAGCCCGACGACATCTGGCGCATCGACTACCAGCTGCGCGCCGGCCAGAGCACCGAAGACGCGCTGCAGCCCGCGGCCGTGGCCGAGTTCGTGCAGCGCCACCTCGACGCCATCGGCGAAGGCCACCTGCCGTGGAAGACGGTGTGGACCTCGGTGTACCGCGCCGGCGCGATGACGCTCGAGCGCTACCGCCACGGCCGCGTCGTGTTCGCGGGCAACGCGGCGCACGCGATGCCGATCTTCGGCGTGCGCGGGCTCAACTCGGGCTTCGACGACGCCGACAACCTGGCCTGGAAACTGGCCTTCGTGGCCCAGGGCCTGTCGGGCCCGGCGCTGCTGGATTCGTACTCGCAGGAGCGCATCGCGGCCTTCCACATCAACGCCGAAAGTGCGATGCGCAGCACCGAGTTCATGTCGCCGCCCTCGCGCGGTTTCGACCTGCTGCGCGAGGCGGCGCTGTCGCTGTCGGAGGCGCACCGCGGCATCGCGCAGCTCATCAACCCGCGCCAGACGCAGGCCGTGCGCTACGAGGGTTCGGCGCTGTCGAGCACGGGCGACACGCTGCCCGCCGGCCCGCTGCCGGGCGAGGCGATGCCCGAGCAGCCGCTCGCGCAGGGCCATCTCACCGACTGGATCGGCCCGGTGTTCACGCTGCTGGTGCTGCAGCCGGACCTGGCGCCGCTGCCCGACGCCGACATCGCGCAGGCGCAGCAAGGCGCCTTGCCTTTCGCGGTGCGCACCATCGGCAGCTTGGGCAGCAGCAGCGCCGATGCGCAGGCGTCCCCCGCCGTCTTCGCAGCGCTCGGCGCGCAAGATGGCGCCGTTTATCTGCTGCGCCCCGACGGCCACGTGGCCGCGCGCTGGCACCGGCTGCCGGCCGGCGCGCTGCCCGCCGCGCTGGCGCGCGCGGCCGTCGCCACTTCACAGGACATTCCCGCATGACGACCTCCGCCCCCTCGCTCCATCCCGACGCCCGCGACCGCCTGTACGCCGAGTGCGCGCGCGCCATCACCGAGGCCGGCGCCGAACGCGAATCGCTGTTCCTCGCGCGGCTCGCGCTGCTGCTGTTCGAGCAGGTCGGCGACGAGTCGCGCTGCCGCGCCGCGCTGGCCGACGCGTTGCGCGCGCTGCCCGTACCATCGCTGTCCGCTTCCGAACAACAACATGGAGATTGATCTCATGGATCGCCGCACCCTTCTCGCCACGCTCGCCTCCGGCGCCGCCGTGGCCGCAGCCCCCTTCGCCCACGCACAGGACTACCCCGCGCAGCTCATCAAGTGGGTCGTGCCGTACCCCGCGGGCGGCGGCACCGACGTGATCGCGCGCGTGCTGGCCGAGGCCATGCGCCAGACGCTGGGCCAGCAGATCGTGGTCGACAATCGCCCCGGCGCGTCGACCAACATCGGCGCCGACCTGGTCGCCAAGAGCAAGCCCGACGGCTACACGGTGCTCTCGGCCGACAACGCCGTGCTGGCCTTCAACGAGCACCTGTTCAGCAAGCTGCCGTTCAACCCCGAGAAAGACTTCACCTACATCGGCGCCATCGGCAAGTTCCCGCTCGCGCTGGTGGTGCACCCGGACTTCCCGGCCAAGACCTTCAAGGAGTTCCTGGCCTACGTGAAGGCCAACCCCGGCAAGGTCAACTACGCCTCGCCCGGCAACGGCTCGCCGCACCACCTGGCGATGGAAATGTTCAAGGCGCGCACCGGCACCTTCATCACCCACATCCCGTACCGCGGCGCGGCGCCGGCCATGGCCGACGTGATGGGCGGCCAGGTGCCGTGCATGTTCCTGGACCTGGCCTCGGGCCTGCCGATCATGCAGGGCAACAAGGTGCGCGTGCTGGCCATCGGCTCGGGCGCGCGCAGCAAGCGCCTGCCCGACGTGCCGACGCTGGCCGAAGTGGGCGTGCCCAACACCGAGGTGTTCGCGTTCCAGGGCATCCTCGGCCCGGCCGGCCTGCCCGCCGCCGTGGTGAACAAGCTCAACAGCGACCTGAACAAGGCCTTCAGCACGCCGGCCGTGCAAAAGCGCTTCGACGACTTCGGCATGGAAGCGATGCCCGGCACGCCGGCGCAGTTCGCGGCGCTGTCGCGCGCGGAGTCGAAGCGCTGGGGCCCGATCATCAAGCAGGCCGGCATCAAGCTGGACTGATGCCGCCCAGGGGCGTTCGTCCTAGCGGGCGAACGCTTTTCGCGAGCCGTCTTCGAAGACTTCGTCGTCGCGCTGCAGCTCGCCGTTCTCGTCCCAGCTGCGTTCGCGCGTCACGCGGCCCTTGTCGTCGAAGCTCGACTCGGCCAGCAGCTCGCCCTTTTCATTGAAGCGCTGGTGCGTGCCCACGGGCACCTGCCGGCCGCGCCCCGGCGCGAGGTAGCGGCCCTGCGCGGCGCGCTGGCCGCTGTCGTAGAACTCGGTCACGTCGACCGTGCGCTCGCTGCCGGCGCCGCTGTAGACGGCCTTGCTGCGCGGCTGGCCGTTGAGGTGGTAGCTGTCGTCGCTCAGGGGCTCGCCCGCGGCGTTCCAGCGCTGGTCGCGCACCAGCGAGCCGCGGTCGGAAAACTCCTGCTCGCGCTGGCGGATCGACGAGCGCCCGACCAGCAGCCACACGGTTTCGCGCCGCTTCACGCCTTCTGACGAAAAACTGCGCTCCACGCGCCGGTTGCCGGTGGTCTCGTCGACCACCGACGGCTTGCCGTTGTCGTAGAACTCCTGCGTGCGCACGCGCTTGCCCGCCTGGTACGACAGCCGCGAGCGCAGCGTGCCGCGCGCGTCGAACAGGTCGACGTTCGACGGCCCGCCCGTGAAGCCGCACAGCCTGGCATCGTCGGCCACCGGCGCCAGCACCGGCGCTTCGGCGCAGCGCAGCATCGACATCTGGCCGCGCTCGGTGAACTCGACCATGGCGCGCTCGGTGCCGCGGTCGGGGTAGAAGGTGGCGCGCCGCAGCTGGCCGCCCGGGTAGAAGCTGCGCACCAGGCCGCGCTCCCGGCCGTCGTCGTACGTGGCGTCGCGCAGCACCTGGCCGCCGGGCGCGAACTCGCGCGCGCGGCCGTGCATGTTGCCCTTGGCGTTGATGGTGTGCTCGCGCGCGAGCTTGCCCTTTTCGTAGAAGCGCACCAGGCCCATGAAGACGCCGTTCTGCACCTGCTGCTCGCGCTGCAGCTCGCCGGTGCCGCGGTCCTTGCAGCGCATCAGGCCGGTCTTGCCGGCGGTGCTGTTGCCGTCGGCGGGGCTCACGCGCTGGCCGTTGAGTTCGCACTCCTGCTGCGCATGGACCGTCGGGGTACCCAGCAGCGCGGCCAATGCGATCGCGGCCGGGCCGAGGAGGGACGCGGCCGCCCGGGGCGCCCGAAGAGCGGGAACGGGCGGGCGCAGGGTCACTTGTCGTAGAGCGTGTCGAGCGAACGGAAACCCTTGACCTCGATCGGGTTGCCGAAGGGGTCGCAGAAGAACATCGTCCACTGCTCGCCCGGCTGGCCTTCGAAGCGCACCTGCGGCTTCAGCACGAACTCGGTGCCGGCGGCTTCGAGGCGCCCGGCCAGCGCCTGCCAGTCGGGCAGCGCGAGCACGATGCCGAAGTGCGGCATGGGCACCATCGCGTCGCCGACGCGGCCGGTGCGGGTGGTGGCGAAGGGCTCGCCCCGATGCAGCGAGATCTGGTGGCCGAAGAAGTCGAAGTCGACCCAGGTGTCGGTGCTGCGGCCTTCGGCGCAGCCCAGCACGTCGCCGTAGAAGCGGCGGGCGCCGTCCAGGTCGCGCACGTGGAAGGCAAGGTGAAAGATGCTTTGCATGGTTTTGGATTATGGGCAGCGGTGCTGTGAGAATGCCGGACTTTCTTTCAATCATGGAGCTCGCCTTGCGGATACTCCGAGCCCTCGTCGCACCGCTGCGCCTGCTGTCGCGCGGCACCGACCGGCCGGCGCCCCAGCGCCTTCTTGCACGTCTGACCCGCCAGGCCTTCGCGGCCGTCGGTGGTTGTTTCATCGCGGTGGCCGCACATGCCGCCGCCTGCCCGCCCTCGGCCATCGCCAGCCTGGAGAAGCCCGGCATCGGCCTGCGCAACGGCATCGACCGCGGCCTGCTGTGGCGCATCGAGCGCGACGGCCGCACCTCGTGGCTCTACGGCACCCTGCACCTGGGGCGCGGCGAATGGGTGCGCCCCGGGCCCACCGTGCAGAAGGCGCTGGCGCAGAGCGACACGCTCGCGCTGGAGCTCGATTCGCGCGACGACGCCACGGTGCGCGCCCTGAGCCAGCCGGCCGACCCGGCCGCGGTGGCGCGCGTGCTCAGCGGTGAACGCGCCCGCCGGCTCGAGCGCCAGAACGCCGAGGCCTGCGTGTCGCCGGGCTCGACCGCCCGGCTGCCGCCCATCCTGCAGGTGACGGCGCTGACCGCGCTGGCGGCGCGCGCCGACGGGCTGTATGCGGAGTTCGGCGTCGACGAGACGCTGGCCGTCTCGGCCCGCAACAGCAACAAGCCGATCGTCGCGCTCGAGAACGCCGCCGACCAGCTGCGCTGGCTCACCGGCGGCTCCGAAGCGGAGGAGGCCGAGCAGATCGACGCCATGCTCGACGAGCTCGAATCGGGCCGGCTGCGCGGCCAGCTCAAGACGCTGGCCGATGTCTGGGCGCGCAGCGACGCGGCCCGGCTGGCGCGCTACGCCGAGTGGTGCGAGTGCCTGAACACGCCGGCCGAGCAGCGCCTCATGAAGCGCCTGCTCGACGACCGCAACCCCGGGCTGGCCGACGGCATCGAGCGCTTGCATGCGGGCGGGCGCAGCGCGTTCGCCGCGGTCGGCGCGCTGCACATGGTCGGCGCGCAGGGCCTGCCCACGCTGATGGCGGCGCGCGGTTTTCGCGTGACGCCGGTGCTCACCGAGGCGCAGGCGCAGCAGGCGCTGCCGATGCCGGCGCTCGCCGCGCCCGAGCCGCCAGCCCGCAAGGCGGTGCGCGGCGGCAAGAACGTCAAGGGGCAGAAGGCGGCCAAGGGCACGGGCCAGAAGGCCGCTGCGAAGGGCGGGGCCAAGCCGGCGTCCAAGGCCGCTGCCGCGCCCAAGGGCAAGGCCGCACCCCGTGCCGCCCCCAAGGCCACCGACAGCAAAGTGCGCCGATAATCGCGACCGCCATGCACACGTTGCGCCCCCACCCCCGCCTGATCGGCCGCCTCGGCCGCTGGGTGCTGCTGTGGTTCGTGCTGTCGCTGGGCGTGGCGGTGGCGTCGCCGGTGGTGCATCCGCAGGCGATGGAACTGGTGTGTTCCGGCGCCGGCACCATCAAGGTGGTGGTGCACACCGAAGATGGCGTGCAGGACATGGGCGCCACGCACATGGACTGCCCGCTGTGCGTGCTGACCGGCGCGCCGCCCCCGCCGCCCGTGGCGGCCGCGTTCGATGCGCCCCTGCCGCTGGGGCGCGTGCTTCAACCCATTCCCGCCGCGCGCCATGCCGCGGCCACGGCCGCGCCGCTTCCGGCCCGTGGGCCCCCGCGTTCCGCCTGAGCGATCAGCAACAGCGCTGTCTGTCGGTGCACCCCAGGTGCGCGCAGGCAGTCCCTTTGGCTTGAAGTTCGTGGAGCCGGTTCCCCATGAAGCAGCACTCCCGCGCCCTGGCGATCGCCATGGCATTTCCCCTCAGCGCGCCGGTGTGGGCGCAGCAGCAAACGCCGCCGGACGTTGATCCGCCGGAGGCCGGCGCTGCGGCCGCCCCGGGCCGCACGCTGGGTACCGTCACCATCAGCGGCGGCCGGCCGACCTCGCTGCCGACGCAGATCCCCACCACCATCGAAGGCGTGACCGCCGAGCAGATCGCCGAGACGGTCAACGCGACCGACGCCGAAGACGCGCTCAAGTACCTGCCGAGCCTGCTGGTGCGCAAGCGCTACATCGGCGACTTCAACCACGCGGTGCTGGCCACGCGCGCCTCGGGCACGGGCAACAGCGCGCGTGCGATGGTCTACGCCGACGGCATCATGCTGTCGAACCCGCTGGGCAACGGCGCCACCTTCGCGCCGCGCTGGGGCATGGTGTCGCCCGACGAGATCGAGCGCGTCGACGTGCTCTACGGCCCGTTCTCGGCCGCCTACCCGGGCAACTCGGTGGGCGCCGTGGTCGACTACGTGACGCGCATGCCCACGCAGCTCGAGGCGCACGTCAAGCTCAGCGGCTTCACCTCGAACTTCGACCTGTACAACAGCCATTCGTCGCCGGGCGGCCAGCAGCTCGACCTGTCGCTGGGCAGCCGCAGCGGCGACTGGTCGTGGTGGCTCGGCGCCTCGCGCACCCACAGCAAGGGGCAGTCGCTGTCGTTCGCCAACCGGCTTGTGAGCGCGGGCACGGTGGGCAGCGCGGGCACGCCCGTCACCGGCGCGGTGCTCGGGCTGAACCCGTCGAACCAGCCGTGGTGGCTGCTGGGCGGCACCACCGCCTACGACACCACCCAGGAGCAGGCCAAGCTCAAGCTGGCCTACGACTTCTCGCCCACGGTGCGCGCCACCTACACGCTGGGCGCCTGGCACAACACCACGCACGGCAGCACCGACACCTACCTGCGCGATGCGCTCGGCCAGCCGGTGTACGGCGGGCGCGTGAACCTCGGCGGACGCACCTACAACCTCGACGCACCGGCGGCGGCCTTCGCGCCGACCGAGACGGCGCTCACGCACTACATGCACGGCCTCTCGGTGAAGAGTCACACGGGCGGCGTGTTCGACTGGGAGGTGGCGGCGAGCCTGTTCGACTACGCGAAAGACACCTCGCGCACGCCGACCACGGCGCTGCCGGGCGCCTTCTACGGCGGCCCGGGCCGCACCACCGACATGGGCGGCACCGGCTGGCACACCTTCAAGGCCGCGGGCACCTGGCGGCCTACCGGCTCGGCCGAAGGCGTGGGCGCGCACGTGGTCGACTTCGGCGTCCAGCAGGACACCGCGCGGCTGCGCAGCGCCATCGGCAACACGCGCGACTGGATCGGCGGGCCGGCCGTGTCGCCGTTCTCCGCCTTCAACGGCAACACGCGGCTGCGCTCGCTCTACGTGCAGGACACCTGGCGCTTCGCCAAAGACTGGAAGACCACGCTGGGGCTGCGCCACGAGCGCTGGGAGGCGTACGGCGGTCAGCTCGGCAACGCGGCGCGGCTGCTCGACTTCGCGCCGCGCAAGAACAGCTTCGTCTCGCCCAAGGCCGCGCTCGCCTGGCAGGCCACGCCCGACTGGCACTTCAAGGCCTCGGTCGGCCGCGCCGTGCGCATGCCCACCGTGAGCGAGCTCTACCAGGGCTCGATCGAGGGCAACCGCATCGTCAACACCAACCCCGAGCTGCGCCCCGAGCGCTCGTGGACCGCCGAGCTGAGCGCCGAGCGCGACCTCAAGCGCTGGGGCGTCGACGGCGTGCTGCGCACCACGCTGTTCTTCGAGCACACGAAGGACGCGCTCTACACCCAGGCGCTCAGCAACCTCGTGAGCACCGTGCAGAACGTCGACGCCATCCGCACGCGCGGGCTGGAGGTGGCGATCAACACGGTCGACGCGGGCATCCAGGGGCTGGACCTGGGCGGCAGCCTCACGCTGACCGATTCGAAGATCACCGCCAACCGCGGCTTCCCGGCCAGCGTGGGGCGCGACCAGCCGCGCGTGCCCAAGGTGCGCGCCTCGCTGCTCGCCACCTACCGGCCCGACGCGAAGTGGAGCTACACCGTCGGCGCGCGCTACAGCGGGCGGCAGTACGGCACGCTCGACAACAGCGACCCGAACGGCATGGCCTTCATGGGCTTCTCGAAGTTCTTCGTGGTCGATGCGCGCATCCGCTACCGCATCGACCGCCAGTGGAGCGCCGCCGTCGGCATCGACAACCTGAACAACCGCACCTACTGGGCCTTCCACCCGTACCCGCAACGCACCTTCGTGGCCGAACTGAAGTTCGACCTCTGACCCTCACTTTTTCCTCTCCAAGGACACACGCCATGACGAAGCTTTCGACCCCCACTTTCCACATCCTCGCCGCCTGCGCCCTGCTGGCCGGTGCCGGTGCCGGCGCCGCCGGTGCCCACGTGAGCCTGCCCCCGGGCGGCGCGACCGTCGGCAGCGAGTACAACGCCGCCTTCCGCGTCGGCCACGCCTGCGAAGGCGCCAAGGCCACCACCGGCCTCGCGGTGCGCCTGCCCAAGGGCTTCGTGCTCACCGACGCCCAGGCGCGCAAGGGCTGGAAGCTCGACGCGCCCAAGGCCGGCAGCACCGAAGGCGAGGTGCGTTGGACGGCAGAGACGCCGCAGAACGCGCTGCCCGGCAGCGAGCGCGGCGAGTTCGTGCTGCGCGGCAAGGTGCCCGCCGCGCCGGGCCCGCTGTGGTTCAAGGTGCGCCAGGACTGCGACGTCGGCAGCGTCGACTGGGCCGAAGTGCCCGCGTCGGGCAGCGCCACGGCCGGCCTGAAGAAGCCCGCGGCCAAGCTCGACGTGGTGGCGCAGGGCATGGCCACGGTCGACGTGCGCGACGCCTGGGTGCGCCAGTCGGTGCCGGGCCAGAGCGGCACCGGTGCCTTCATGAAACTCACCGCGCCCACGGGCACGAAGCTGGTCGGCATCTCGACGCCCGCCGCCGGCGTGGCCGAGGTGCACGAGATGAAGATGGAAGGCGACACCATGCGCATGCGCGAACTCGCGGGCGGCCTCGAGCTGCCGGCCGGCAAGACCGTCGAGCTCAAGCCCGGCGGCTACCACGTGATGCTGATGGACCTGAAGGGCGCCATGACCAAGGGCGCGACCGTGCCCATGACCCTGAAGTTCGAGGACGCCAAGGGCGCGAAGACGACGCTGGAGCTGAAGCTGCCGGTCGGTGCGCCGGAAGGCGCCGCCGCTGCTGCCGCGCCCGCGGCGGGCGGTGCGCACCAGCACAAGCACTGACCCCGGCGGGGTCTGGCCGGACCGTCAGAGCAACTGGTCCGGCGCCAGCGGCCCGAACAGTCGCAGCAGGAAGCGCAGCGTGGCGCTCGCGTCGGGCTCGGTGTCCGTGTCCTGCAGGCCGCTGCCTTCGGGCGCATGCCACACCAGCGTGCCCTGCGCGAGTTCGACATGCCAGGCGCGCTCGCGCATGCCGCGCTCGATCTGCTCGGCCGCCATGCGCGAAAGTTCGCCGCTGCGGATCAGCAGCGCGATCTCGGTGTTCTGCAGCTGCGAGCGCAGGTCCAAGTTCATCGAGCCGACCACCAGCAGCCGGCCGTCCATCACCAGCACCTTGGAGTGCAGCATCGCGCGCGATTCGCCGCTGACGCTGCCCGCGCCGCTGCCGCCCGAGGAGCCGAACACATTGCCGAAGTCGGCCTGCTCGCTGCGCAGTTCGTACAGCTCCACGCCCGCGGCGAGCAGCGCCTTGCGGTGGCGCGCATAGCCGACGTGGGCGATGGGCGCGTCGTTCGAGGCCAGTGAATTCGTCAGCACCCGGATGCGCACGCCCCGCGCGCGCGCCGCGGCAAAGGCCTGCTGCATGTCGGGGCCGGGCACGAAGTAGGGCGAGATGATCAGCAGGTCGGTGCGCGCCTGGCCGATCAGGTGCAGCAGGCCTTCGACCACCGTGTCGCCGCTGGAGGCCAGGTCGGCCAGCGCGGTGGCGCTGCGCGAGGGCAGCTCGGGCCGGCTCACCACGAGGTCGGGGTTGCGCACCGCGCCGGGGCCGCTGTCGGCCGGGATCTTGCCGGGCGCGTCGGCCAGCATCAGGGCCGGGGCCCAGACGAAGGCGGCGCTGCGCAGATCGAGCGGCTTCTCGTCCCAGGCGCGGGCCCGCTGCTCTGGCGTGGGGCCGGCGCCGGGGCGCGGCTCGCCGTCCGGGGGCTTGGGCTGGTTGCGCGCCTCGGCCGCTTCGTCGCTGAGTTCCTGGTCGATGCGGCGCGCGCGGTCGCGGATGCGCTGGAACTCCTCGCGCGAGACCAGCGACTGCACGGGGTAGGCGCGCTCGTTGTTCCAGTAGCTGTCGAAGCTGCGCGAGAGGTCCTGCACGATCGGGCCGGCCGCCAGCACGTCGACGTCGACGAAGTTGCCGGTGATGGCATTGCCGAAGTAGGCGTCGCCCAGGTTGCGCCCGCCCGTCACGCCCATCACGTTGTCGGCCAGGAACAGCTTGTTGTGCATGCGCTGCTGGATGCGCGAGACCTCGCCGATGGCGTTGAGCATGCGGTTGAAGCCGGTGCCGCGCGAACCCGCGAGCGGGTTGAACAGGCGCATCTCGATGTTCGGAATGAAGGCCAGGCCGAGCACCAGCGCGTCGCGGCCGATGGTGTGGAAGTCGTCCAGCAGGATGCGCACCCGCACGCCGCGCTCGGCCGCCGCGCGCAGCCCGCGCACCAGCCGGCCGGTGCTGGCGTCGGCGTGGATGGCGTAGTACTGCAGGTCCAGCGTCTTCTGCGCGTTCTCGATCAGCGCCAGCCGGCTGCCATAGGCGGCCTGCGGGCCGCCCAGCAGCAGGAAGCCGGAATCGAAGCGCGCCTTGTCGGCGTTGCGGCGCTCCCGCAGCAGCGTGGCCAGCGCCGTGCCGTCGGGCGAGGTGAGCGCGGTCGAGACGGGGCGGTCCACGTCCTTCGGAAGCTGCGCGCAGGCGCCGAGCACCAAGAGGGCCAGCAGCGCGACGCTGCGGCGGACCAACGCGTGGAAGGAAGAAGAAGGCATGCGGCGGGGTCTTTCCGGGGGCTTGGGAAGGCGGTGCCGCATGTATAGCCGAGTTGGCGCCCGCCGTGGGTGGGACGGGCGGCCAACCGGCGCAGGAAGACGGCGCTCAGCGCCCGGCGCCGAGTTCTTCCTGGCGCTCCAGCGCGGCGAGCAGCTCGTCGTCGATCTTGGCGTGGCGCTCGCTCAGCTCGACCGCGCGCGAGGCGTCGCTTGCATAGATGGCGCCGCCGTCGAGTTCGAGCATTTCGCTGATGCGCTTCTGCTCGGTTTCGAGGGCTTCGATCTGCGCGGGCAGGGCTTCGAGTTCGCGCTGCTCCTTGTAAGAGAGCTTCTTGCGGGGACCGCCGGTGGGGGCTGCGGCGGTTGTAGCCGCGGGCGCCGGGGCTGGTGCGGCGGCTGGAGGCGGCGGTGGTGCCGACGCGAGGCGCTGCTCGGCGATCTCGCGTGCGCGCTTGGACTGGATCAGCCAGTCTTCCACGCTGCCCTCGTACTCGCGCCAGCGGCCGTCGCCTTCGAAGGCGATCGTGCTGGTCACCACGTTGTCGAGGAAGGTGCGGTCGTGGCTCACGAGGAACACGGTGCCGTCGTAGTCCTGCAGCAGGCCTTCGAGCAGCTCGAGCGTGTCGATGTCCAGGTCGTTGGTCGGCTCGTCGAGCACCAGCACGTTGGCCGGGCGCGCGAACAGGCGCGCCAGCAGCAGGCGGTTGCGTTCGCCGCCGCTGAGCGAGCGCACGGGGGAATTGGCGCGCGCGGGCGAGAACAGGAAGTCCGACAGGTAGCTCTTGACGTGTTTCTTCTGGCTGCCGATTTCGATCCACTCGCTGCCGGGGCTGATGAAGTCTTCCAGCGTGGCGTCGAGGTCGAGCTTGTCGCGCATCTGGTCGAAGTACGCTACTTGCTGGTTGGTGCCGCGGCGGATCTTGCCGCTGTCGGGCTCGAGTTCGCCGAGGATGAGCTTGAGCAGCGTCGTCTTGCCGGCGCCGTTCGGGCCCAGCAGGCCGATCTTGTCGCCGCGCAGGATGGTGCCGCTGAAACCGCGGATCACGGTCTTCTCGCCGAAGGACTTGGTGGCGTCGGTGAGTTCGGCCACGATCTTGCCGCTGGACTGGCCCGAGGCCACGTCCATGTTGACGCTGCCCTGCACCTCGCGGCGCGCGGCGCGGCTGGCGCGCAACTCTTGCAGCCGCGTGATGCGGCTCTGGCTGCGCGTGCGGCGGGCTTCGACGCCCTTGCGGATCCAGATCTCTTCCTGCGCCAGCAGCTTGTCGGCCTTGGCGCTGATGATCGCTTCCTGGGCGAGCTGTTCTTCCTTCTGGACGAGGTACTGCTCGAAGTTGCCCGGGTAGGAACCCAGCTTGCCCCGGTCGAGCTCCACGATGCGGGTGGCGACGCGGTTCAGGAAGCTGCGGTCGTGGGTGATGGTGACGACGCTGCCCTTGAAGTCGATCAGCAGCTGTTCCAGCCACTCGATGGAGTCGAGGTCCAGGTGGTTGGTGGGTTCGTCTAATAGAAGGACGTCCGGCGCGGCCACCAGGGCTTGGGCCAGCGCGACCCGCTTGCGCGTGCCGCCCGAGAGGGAGCCGACGCGCGCATTGCGGTCGAGGTGGAGGCGGTGCAGCGTCTCTTCGACGCGCTGCTCCCAGTTCCAGGCGTCGTAGGCTTCGATCTTGGACTGCAGGGCGTCCAGGTCGAGGCCGTCCGCACCGGAGAGGTACAGGTCGCGGATGGCGATGACTTCGCCCAGGCCCTGGCTGGCAGCGGTGAAGACGTCCGCATCCATGTCCAGCGCGGGTTCCTGCGCCACATAGGCCACGCGCAGGTTCTGCTGCAGCTGGAGCGTGCCGTCGTCGGGCTTTTCCAGCCCGCCCAGTATCTTGAGCATCGACGACTTGCCGGCGCCGTTGCGGCCGATCAGGCCGATGCGTTCCGATTCGAGAAGAGAGAAGTCCGCATGATCCAGCAGCGGGACGTGACCGAACGCGAGCTGCGCGTCGAGGAGTGTGATGAGTGCCATGTGGCACGGATTATCGGAGGGGCGGGTGACGGCGCTTGGCGGCTGGGGAAGAAGGCTTCTTTGTGGCTCTCTATATAGAAGGGACTGGAGTCCCCTGGGAGAGACGTCGGCAGCCAGGGAAGAGGCTTGGAGCCGGCGGCGAGTGGGGCGGCAAAGGTCTTCTTCTAGTTTCTTTCGGCTTGGCTTGCGCGAGCCGAAATCTGTCATATACTCGTGGGCTTCGCTGCTGAATACCTCTGGTGTTCGAAGCGACTGGTGCTCTCAGGAGCGTTGGTTGTGGGTGGTGAAGAAAGTCTTCGAAAGTTGACGCGGTTTGAAAAAACAGTGCATAATCGAAGGCTTCGCTGAAACAACTTCAGCGACTCGAACTGAAAGGTTTGGGTCGCAGGAAAGAAGAAGTGGAAAGCGAAAAAAGTCTTCGAAAGTTGACGCGGTGTTGAAAAACAGTGCATAATCGAAGGCTCCGCTGAAAACAACTTCAGCAGCTTGAATCGAAAGATTCGGGATGCGAAAAAAGAAGTTGAAGAAAGCGAAAAAAGTTTGACGATACTTAAAAAATCGTGTTAGACTACAAGGCTTCGCTGATCGCAGCAAAGCAAAACGAAGTAAACGATGAGTTGCTTCGGTGATCGTTAAAAAATTACAGCCGATAAGCGTGGGCGTTTGAAGGTAATTGCGTAAGTTCTTCGGAACAAGTCGCAAGACTTAAAAACGCTCATGAGATAGAAGTGAAGTTCACTTTAATTCTTTTTTTATGAGTTTTGCTTGACCGCGAGGTC
>NZ_JBWKOY010000010.1:0-223986 GCF_059416345.1 Variovorax sp. GW821-FHT09D07 | reverse complement strand
GGTTTATCCAGGCCGTAGTCCTTCTGCACGCGGGCGATGTCGGCGGCGGTGGCCTGGTCGCCCAGCAGCACGGAGATCGGGTCGCCCGAGGCGGCGCGCGTGAGCACGAAGACCAATACGGCCACCAGGGCCAGCACGATGAGCATGCCGCCCGCGCGCGAGGCGATGTAGCGAAGCGATGCGCTCTTGATCATGACGAGAACTCGATGGCGGCGGCGCTGCCGACGGCCACGTACTGGCCGGTGAACTGCACGTCGCCGTTCTTCTTCACGCGGAAGATGGTCACGTTGTCGCCCTGCTTGTTGTGGCACACGTAGAGAAAGCGCCCGCTCGGCTCGAGCGTGCAGCTGCGCGGGTAGTTGCCGCGCGTCCACTCTTCGCGCACGAGCGTGGGTGCGCCGGTGCGCGCATCGACCTTGAAGACCGAGATCGAATCGTGCAGCCGGTTGAGCGACACGAAGTGCGTGCCGCCCGGCAGCATGCGGATGCCCGAGGCGTAGCTGGTGCCCTTGAAGCCGGTCGGCAGCGCCGAGGTTTCGCTCACCAGCGTGAGCACGCCGGTGGCGCCGTCGTAGCGCAGGAAGGCGATGGTCGAGGCCTCTTCATTGACGAGGTAGACCCACTTGCCGTTCGGATGGAAGGCGAAGTGGCGCGCGCCCGAGCTCTCGGACACGGCCACCGTGCTCGGCTGGCTCAGCACGCCGGTGGCGCGGTCGAAGCGGTACGAGATGACGCGATCGAGCCCCAGGTCGGCCACGAGCACGAAGTTGCCGGCCGGGTCGGCCTGCACCATGTGGGCGTGCGGGCCGTCGTGGTCGCTGGTGGCAAAGCCTTCGTGCGAACGCGCGGCCAGCGGCACCACGTCGGCGCCGGGCTTGCAGGGCGTGGCGGCGCCGCAGGCCGCGACGTCCTTGTAGACGACGGCGGCGCGGTCAGTGTCGAAGCTGCCATCGGTGCGCAGCGCGATCACGCTGACATCGCCGCTGGCGTAGTTGGCGGTGAACACGAAACGGCCGTCGGGGTGCACGCTCAGGTGCGCCGGGTCCTTGCCGCCGCAGGGCATCTCGGCCACGAACGACAGCGCGCCGTTCGCGCCGATGCGAAAGGCCGAGACAGAGCCGGCTTCGAATTCGTTGGCGGCGTACAGCATCGGCAGCGTCGGGTGCCGCGCGAGCGAAGCAGGGTTGCGCAGCTTGGCATCGCTGCCCGCGCTGGCCACGGCCGGGGGTGCACCGGGGATGGGCTTGAGCACGCCGGTCGCGCCGTCCACCACGAACTGGTGCACGCCCAGGCCGCGCCCGCCGCGCCACGGCTTGCCGCCGTCGCTGTAGGTGCCGACGTAGGCGTACACGGGGCCCGAAGTGGTGGCTTGAGCGGGAGTGGCCATGGATGGTTTGAGCCCGAGGGCGCCCAGGCCTGAGGCCAGTGCGCTGACTTGCAGAAGTTGACGACGCGACGGCATGGCGGTGCTTGCGGCCTTACTTGATCTTCGCGTTCCAGAAGAACGGCCAGGTCGCGGGCTGGTAGTTGTCCAGCGCCGGGCTCTTGGCCGAGAGGCCGTTGAACTTGCCGACGTTGATGTAGGGCACTTCGTCGTACACCACCTGCTGCACCTTGCCCCACAGCGCGCCGCGCTTGGCCGGGTCGCTCTCGGTGTTGAAGGCGCTCAGTGCGGCCTTCTTGGCGGGCGAATCCCACCAGCCGGGCGCGCCGTCGCCCAGTTGCGGCGGCGAGAGCATGGGCTCGGGGAACTGGCCCGAGTGGGTCACGTAGATGTCCCACAGCTTCGGGTCGTTGCGGCGTTGCACCAGCGTGGCCCAGTCGACCACGTTGAGGTCGACCTTGAAACCGGCGCGCTTGAGCTGCTCGGCCATCAGGAGCGACATGTTGTAGTGGAAGTCGTATTGGCGGCTGGTGAGCACGCGGATCGGCTCGCCCTTGTAGCCGGCCTTGGCCGCGGCGTCTTTCGCCTTGGTGGCGTTGCGCTGGTTGTAGTGGTCGGCGCCCGCCGCCGAGTAGAACGGCGAGCCCTTGGGGAAGTGGTTGGCCTCGGCCACGAAGAAGCGCGTGTCGCCGAAGCCGGCCGCGAGCATCTCGCCTTGGCCCAGCGCGGTCTGCACGGCCTGGCGCACCGCCGGGTTGGCGGCCACGCCTTCCTTGGTGTTGAGCACGAGGTAGGGGAAGCCGAACGACGGCGTCATGATCGGCAGCGTCTTGCCGCCGGCCTTCTCCAGGCGCGGCAGCGCTTCCACCGGCAGCAGGTCGGCAAAGTCGTACTGGCCGGCCAGCGCGCCCTCGACGCGGGTGCTCGCGTTGGGCACGGGCACGAAACGCAGCTCTTCAATGGCGGCTTCGCGCTTGCCGCCGTAGCCGCTCGCGGGCTCCTTGCGCGCGGCGTACTTGTCGAAGCGCGTGAGCAGCACGAACTGGTCGGGGCGGCGCTCCTTGAACTTGTAGGGGCCGGTGCCGACGAAGTCTTTCAGCGGCGAAGCGATGGAATCCTTGGCCATGATGGCCGCCATGCCGCTGGGCAGCGCGAGCTGCGACAGCAGCGGCGCATACGGCGCCTTCAGCACGATCTCCACGCCCAGGGGGCCCTTGGCCTTCAGGCTCTCGATTTCCTTGCCCACGGCCTTGCCGCGCGGCGACTGGTCCATCCAGCGCTGCAGGCTGGCCACCACGTCGTCGGCGGTGAGATCGCGCCCGTTGTGCAGCGCCACGCCCTTGCGCAGCGTGATGGCGTAGGTCTTGCCGTCTGCGGAGATCTTGGGCATCGTCTCGGCCAGCATCGGCACCACGTTCCACTTGGCGTCGAAGGTGTACAGCGTCTCGTACACGTGCTGCATGATGGTTCCGACCAGGTCGGCCGTGGAGGCCATCGGGTCGAGCGTCTGCGGCTCGGCCACCATCGCCAGCGTGGCGAAGTTGCGCGGGCCCTGCGCGTGGGCGCTGGGGTGAGGCAGTGCGGCACACAGCATCGCGAGCAGGGAAGCTCCCAGCAGGCTGCGCTTCGACAGGCGGGGCAGGCGCTGGACAAGACCGGCGTGAGACATGGAGAACTCCTTCATGGGGCGGACTGATTTATGAAAGAAATTTTCTTTCTAGGCCGAACTCTGAAGCAGACTTCATGCCAAATCATCCGTGTTAACCCTTGTTGAGGGGTTATTCTGAAAAAGTCTTTCAAATCAGACGGATACTGCGGCCCTCACCCGCCCCACTCAACCCCTCTCACTCCCAGGAGTTCCCATGCCCCTCGAATACCTCGGCGCCCCGCCCATCGCTTCCGACCGCCAGGCCCGCCCCTTCTCCCCCGCCGTGCGCGCGGGCGATTTCGTCTACGTGTCGGGCCAGGTGCCCGCCAACGCGCAGGGCGAGATCGTGGCCGGCGGCATCGAGGTGCAGACGCGCCAGGTGATGGAGAACCTGAAGACCGTGCTCGCGCTGGCCGGCGCCACGCTCGACGACGTGTGCAAGAGCACCGTCTGGCTGCACGACGCGCGCGACTTTGGTGCCTTCAACCGCGTCTACATGAGCTACTTCGGTGAAAACAAGCCGGCGCGCTCGACCACCGAGGCGCGCCTCATGGTCGATGCGAAGGTCGAGATCGACGTCGTCGCCTACAAGCCCAAGGCCTGATCAGGCCGGTCGCAACTCGGTCTTGCGCTGAATGATGCGCGAGACCAGTCCGTACTCGACGGCCTCCGTGGCCGACAGCCAGCGGTCGCGCTCGATGTCGGCCAGCACCACATCGATGGGCTTGCCGGTTTCGCGCGCGATCTCGTGCGCGATGCGCTGGCGCGCCTTGATGATCTCCTGCGCCTGGATCGCGATGTCGGTCGCCTGCCCGCCCGCGCCGCCGCTGGGCTGGTGGATCAGGAAGCGCGTGTTGGGCAGGCACACGCGCCGCTCGCGCGGCGCCGCCAAAAACAGGTGCGTGGCGGCGCTGCCCACCCAGCCGGTGCCGATCATGTGCACCGGCGCGCTGATGAAACGCACCACGTCGTGGATCGCGTCGCCCGACTCCAGGTGCCCGCCGGGCGAGCTCACGAGGATGTCGATGGGTTTCTCGCCGCTGTCGGCATCGAGTGCGATGAGCCGGCGCGTGACGTCGGCGGCCACGCTGTCGGTGATGCTGCCGAAGATCAGCAGCGTGCGCGACTTGAACGCCTTTTCCTCGAGGTAGGAATTGCGCGGCTCGGCCGTGGCCGCGGGCGGCGTGTCGTCGTCGGTTTCCAGTGTTGAAAACATGGGCTGCATGAAGAAAGCTCCTGTGGTTGAACTGTCTTGACGAACAAGCCCACAGTTTCGTGACATTGCGCCTGCCGTGGCAAGCAGCACCGTGGTGCCGCGGTGCCACGTGCCGCTCAGGCGGCCATCCGGGGCGACACCACGGCCCTTCGGGATGTGCCGACGCCGGCCAGCACCGGGCGCCCCGTCATCGCACCGCAGTGGTCCAGCGCCTGGCGCAGGACGGTATCCACGTTGCGCAGCGACAGCCCGTAATGGGAGGCCACCTCCTGGCGTGTCTTCTCCTCGATGCGCAAGGCCTCGAGCACCGCCCGGTGACGCCGCGGCAGGCCCTGCATCGCGCGGTCGACCGAACCGACTTCGGCGCGCACCTCGGCCATGTCCTCGGGCCCGAGCGCGTGGTCGATGGCCGACTCGACGGCGGTGTGCGGGTCGTCCACATAGCGCCATGCCCCCTCGCTGCGCAACCGGTCCATGGCCAGGTTGCAGGCCACGCGATAGACGTAGGCGCTGGGGTTCTCCACGGGTGCGCCCACCCGCAGGTGACCCAGCCGCAGCCAGGCGTCGTGCAGGCATTCGCTGGCCATCTCGGCGCACCCGAGATGGCGGGTCAGCTTGCGCCGCAACCCTTCGTAGTTGGCGCAGAGAAAAACCTGCAGCGCCAGGCGACGCTGCGCTTCGTCCCGCAGCGCATCGGCCGCCTCGTCGCGCGCCGGTGCTTCCTGTTCGCAAAGGACACTGGGTGCCATGACATGCCGCTCCTGCCCGCCTAGCGGTCCTGCTGCAGGCGACGACGCTCGTCGTTGCTCAGGGCGGCCCAGTGCCTGGGCTCGATCTTGCGGCCCATGCCCACCACCTGCACGGGGTTCTGCGGGTCGTAGTCGACCTGCGCCCCGGATTGCAATCCCGACCGCGGCGCCGGCGCGTCGCGCCCCTCTGGTGCGGGCTCGTTGCCGAAGCCGAGCACGCGCACCGTGAAGACCGACGCCAGCGCCTGCCGCGCGGCCGCGCGCTCGCGCTGCACCGCGTCCTGCGCGGCGGCCGTCGCCTGCGCAGCGGCAGCGCTCGCATTGGTGAGCGCGCCGATGTTCACCGACGCGATCACCGGCAAGCCCTTGGTCTCGCCCTTGACCTGGATGTTGTCCGCGTTGAGCACCTGCAGCGCCGCGATGTTCAGGTTGCCCGCCACGCGCAAGCCCGCATCGCCGGCGTTCACGGTGCCGCGCGGCGCGACCAGGTCGACGTCACCGTCGCCCACGGTGCCGATGCCGCTGCCGCTCATGTCCGACTTCTCGCGGATCACCGTCACGCCGTCCAGGTCGGTGGACACCTCGGGCGCCGATGGCACGCGCAAGGTCTTGGCGCCGCGCCCGGCGTCGATGTCGCCGACGGTGGACCAGATGATCTGGTCGCTGCCCTGCTTCGTGACCTCGGGCACGAACGACAGGATGCGCGACTGGTTCACGGTGACGTCGTTCCTGGCCGCAATGCCGATGTGCCCCGACGCCAGCGTCACCAGACCGTAGCCGGCCGGCACTGCGGCGCCCAGCGCCGCCACCTGCAGGCCGCCGCCGGGCGTGAGCACGTCGATGTCGCCGCCGGCCATGGTGCGCAGCATCAGCTTGTTGGCCGCCACGTCGCCCTTCCATGTGTCGCCCGGGAACAGCGTCTCGATGGCCGTGTAGCCGCGGTTGTAGCCGCCGTTGCGCGGCAGGCCGCCGGTGCCCGGCTCGTTCTGGTCGCGCCCGGCTTCGCGCAGTTCGAGCAGGTACACCTGCCGCAGGAACTGCTGCTGCGCAAGCTGGGGCAATTTCTGGAAGCGCGCCCAGGCTTCGAGCGGCTCCAGCTTTTCGCCGGTCATGTCCGACATGAACGAGACGAGGCCGCGGCGCACGGTTTTTTCCTGCCCGCCTGCGCGCGTTTCGACCTGGTCCACCAGGTAGATGGGCAGCACGCTGCCGTCCGCGCCCCGGGTCTTCAGGTAGTCGGGCATGGACGCGACCTTCGACGGATCGAGGTAGGCGGCCGTGAACGCGTCGTAGCCCACCGCGTGGTTCAGCCCGGCCATGGCGGTGATGGCGGCGCCGTGTTCCGGCAGGCCCTTGACCTGCGTCTCGGGCAGCGCGCGGTTGTTCCTGTCGTAGCGCTGGTTGCCCAGCGTCTGCACCTGCAGGTTGTCGGCGTACAGGTCGCGGCCGGCGGCCAGCACCAGCGTGCCGGGGCCCTGGATCTCGATGTTGCCGGTCAGGCCCACCGAGAGATCGTTGTTCGGGTCCAGGCGCGCCGTGCTCTTCATCGCCAGGATGTCGTTGCCCGCCTCCAGCAGCGTGACGTCGGAACCACGCAGGTTGCGCCCCGCCAGCCGCAGGCCGCGGATGTCGGTGCCCGCGCGCACCCAGGTCTGCTCGTTGGCCTTCACGTCGAGCCCCACGATGGAGCCCTGCGATGCATAGATGCGGCTGGGCTCGAAGTCGTTGGCCAACGGCAGCACCTCGGGGTTGTTCACGCTGCGCAGGTACGAGTTGTTGACCGGCGAGGCCAGTGCCCGCTCGATCAGGTTGTCGAGCATGTCCTCCATGTTCATCTGGCTGAATGGCGAGCCCGCGCCGCCCGGCATGTAGCCCGTGGGCATCATCGCGGGCGTGGCGTAGGCCATGACGAGCGGCGCGTCGAAGCGGATGTCGTTCTTCGCGACCACTCGCACGTCGTTGGTGGTGCCCGGCAGCACGTACAGCGGTCCGTCGATGGCAATGCCGCCGTTCAGCGCGGCCACCGAGAAGCGCGCCGGATACCGGTTGCCGCCGAAGCCCACCAGCGTGTCCTTCTCGACCCAGCGCAGCAGCAGGTCGCGGAAGATGAACTCGGTCCGGTTCACGAAGGTGATGTTGCCGCCGGTCGACACCAGCCGGAGCGCGCTGCGGTCGGTGTAGCCGCTCATGTAGGCGCCGTAGTTCAGCACCTGGCCGTCGCCTCGCAGGCCCTCGCCGTAGGTCACCAGCAGCGGATCGACCACCGTCTGCAGGCGCAGGTCACCGGCCGTGCGCAGGCTCAGCGTGGCGTCGCCCAGCGCGAGGATCGGCGCCACGGTGTAGCTGCTCTTCGTCAAGCCGCCGCCGCTGTCGTCGCGGGTTATCGTCACCGTGTGGCCGACCGCCGTTTCGCCGGCGCGGATGTCGCCCGCGCCGCGCGCCACGTAGTACTGGCCGCCGCGGATCGCGCCGCCGGCCTGCACCGACATGGCGCCGCCGTTGCGCATTTCCATGGCCATGGCCTCGCTGGCGGAGCGGCCGCCGCGCATGCGCATGTGGGTCGGCAAGGCGACCAGCAGGTTGCGCAGGTCGCCGCCGGCGTCCACGCTGACGTTGCCGCCGCCCAGCGCGCCCACGCCCTGCTGGAAGCGCCCGTAGTCGATCCACCAGCTCGACTGCTCGGGCGCGTGAATGACGGGGCCGTAGACGCCGTCGGGGTTCCAGCCGTTTTCGCCGTTGGTGTATTCGCCGAAGAAGCGCTTTTCATTGAGCGTGCCCTGCCGGTTGAGCCATTCGCTGAAGTGCTGGCCCGACGGCGCGGCCTCGATGCTGCCCTGCGCGCCGATGGCGAGGTTGCCGCCTTCCACGCCGTAGCTGGCGTTCGGGTTGGCGGTGGAGAAGTCGCTCCACACCGTCGTGTCCTTGCGCCCGGCGGTGTAGATCACCGATTCCTTGTGCGCCAGCGTGAGGTCGCGGCCCGCGCGCACTTCGAGGTCGCCGGTGCCGGTGCGCACGAGCTTGCCCGCGCCGTTGTCCGGCTTCGGGTCGGTGTCGGTGGGCACGGCGGTGTTGGCCGTGCCCACGGTGATCGACCCCTTGCCCGCGGCCTGTGCCGCGAGCGGCTTGAGCGCCATCGCATCGGCCGAGGCCAGCTCGCCGCCGGCCACCAGCCGCAGGTTCCACGACGGGCCCGCCTGCAGCCGGCCGCTGCGGTCGGCCGCGTCGAAGCCATCGCTCAGGTGGCCGTTGATGGCGAGGTTGCCGCCCGCGCGCAAGGTCAGCGTGCCTTCGCGCGCGCCGGAAAAATCGCTGAAAAGGTTCCAGTCGCTGTTCAACGCGAGGTCGCCCGCGCTGCGGACCTCGATGCCGGGCATCACGGCCAGACCGGTGCCCAGCCGTGCCGCCACCCCGCCCGATGCGGCACGAAAACGCGCGGCATCGGCAATGGCGTCGGGCTTGACCGAATCGACCGTGGCGCCGTCGTAGTCCTTCACGTCGTAGACGCTCACGCCTTCGAGCACCGCCGAGCGTGCGCCGTTCACCGCAACGTTCAGCGCGCCGACCGCGACGTCGTCGTGCGTGGCGTTCTGCCGCGCGCGCAGGCGCACCTTGCCGCCTTCGTTGCCGGCCACGTCGATCAGGCCACCTTGCAGGTTGAGCTGCCCGCCCGCCGCTTCGAGCGTGACGCGGCCGTTGCCCAGGCTGCCGGTGGCACCGGCGAGCAGTTGCGCGCCGGCCTGCATTGCCACGCCGTTGCCGGCGGTGATGCGAATGGCACCACCGTAGGCCGAGCGCGCATCCACCGTGCCCGAGATGTCGATGCTGCCCCGGTCCGCCGTGAGGCCGAAGTCTTCCACCTGCGTGAAGCCGCCCAGTGCCACGTTGCCCTGGCGGATGCGGAACTGGCGCGAGCGGTTGAAGCCGGCGTCGTTCAGCCGCTGGCTCACGCCGGCGAAATCGGGCAGCGCCTCGATGTCGAGCGCGAAGCTGCCGGCCTTGCCGCCATTGCCTCCCGCCTGCGCCGCGATCAGGCCGTCGAGCACCACCGTGCCGCCCTGCGATGCCGCAAGGCTCAACGTGCCGGCGTCGCCGCCCCTCGGGTGGGCGGCCAGGTCGAGCCGGCTGCCGGCCTCCAGCCGCACGTCGCCGCCCACCGCCGACAGGCCGATGCGGCCCGCGTCCGCGTATTCGGCCACGTCGAAGAACTGCTTGGCGGAGCCGCTCACGTCGATGGTGGCGCCGCGCGCCACGACCAGGCTGCCGCCGGTCGCCGTCATGTCGATGCTGCCGCCCCGCGCCACCGCCCGGCCGTCGAAGGCAATGCTGCGCCCGCTGAGGGCCAGGCGCAGGCCCAGGCTTTCCTGCGGGTCGAACGACGCGGCCTCGCCTTGCGCCGAAGCGACGACCTGCAAGGCGCCGCCCGTGGCAATCGACTGCGCCGCACCGCCGCGGCCGGTCAGCAGCGGCGTGTTCAGCGTGAGCGGCGATGCGCCCGTGTCGATGCCGCCCGCCCCCTCGCCGACGATCGCGTTGCGGCCCGCCAGCGTCACCGCGCCGAAGCCCGAGAACGTCTTCTGGCCCGCGCCCAGCACCAGCGTGGCCGCGTCCAGCGTGAAGCCGCCGGCACCGCCGGCGGCAGGCACGCCGGTGCCGCCACCGCCGCTGTTGACGAGCGCGATGCTGTCGCCCTTGATCGTCACGTCGCCCGCGCCGCGGCCGACGAATGCGCCGCCGTCGAAGGTCAGCGATTTCAGGCCCGCCGCGCCCAGGTCGAGCGAGCTGTAGAAGTCGAAGTCGGTGTAGCTGCGCAGCGTCAGGCGCGTCGAACGGCCCAGCTGCGCGAGCGCGCCACTGTCCAGCACCATGCCTTCGGTGCCGCCGCCGAAGCCGATGCGGCCGGCCGCCACCGACAGGTCGGTGCCCGCAATCTGCGCCGAAGCCGCCAGCTCCGTCGTGCGCGTGGCGTCGATCAGCAAGGCCGCGTCGCCGTTGACGATGGCGCCCGCACCGATGGAAACCAGCCCGCCGCGCGAGGTGTCCACGCCCTGGCGGATGACCTTGACCGCATCGCCGGTGGCCACGCGCACCAGCGCGCCCCAGTCCCTGGCCGCCGAGACGAGCACGTCGTCCACCGCGTCCTTGGCGTCGATCACGCCGTCGAAGTTGTCGTCCAGTTGCCCGTCCGGGTCGGCGTAGACCGCCGCCACCCGCGGCTTCATGACCAGGTTGCCCGCGCCGCGCCCGCCCGCGCCCTTCGCGCTGACGCGGCTTCCGCCTTCGATGGCCACCTTGTCGCTGGCCGCCAGGATGATCTCGGGGCCGGACAGCTCGGAGCCCTCGTTGTTGCGCACCACGATGTCGGTCGCGGTCACGTCCAGTTCCAGGCCGAGCGCGTTGCCCTTGCGCTTGCCGCCCACCAGCAGGCTGCCCGCGCCGAAGTTCGACAGGCTCGCCGCATCGATGACGAGGTAGCCGTCGGCCTGCAGGCTGGCGCTGTCCTTCCCGCTGCCGACGATGGCGATCTTCTTGCCGGCAATGTCGACCAGCCCGCCGCGCCCGCCCTCGTCGGGTGCCGAGCGCAGCGTGCCGTCCAGCACCAGCCGGCGGCCGGCGTCGAACACCACCGCACCGCCGTCGCGCGGCAGGCGCGGCGTGACGACGTTCTGGCCCGTGAGGCGGTACTGCGTGAGCTTGAAGGCCTCGGACGAGAAGAAGTCGTTGGCCGTGGCCTCGTTGTATTCGGAGTAGCGCCGCAGCACGGCGCCGGACATCACGCGCCAGGCCGACGCCTGCGCGTCCTGGTTGCCGCCATAGGCATTGCCGGCCTTGCCCTGCATGACGAGGCTGCCGTCCGGTGCGCGGGTGGCGGGCGCGAGTGCGCCGCCCCAGGCCTTGCCCGTTGCCTGCACCGCGAAGGCACCGGGCAGCAGCGCATAGCGCGCGGGCAGCAGCGTGTACCAGCCGGCCGCCAGACCGGGGCCGCCGGCGAGCCAGACACGCTGGCCCGCCGCGGCACCGCCAGCGGGCGCCGCACCGCCCTGCCCCGGCAGGATCGCGTACATGCCCGGCATGTTCAGCATGTCGTGCGAGCCGCCCGGGCCCGGCACGAATTCGGAGGCATGCAGGTCGCCGCCGCCCGCGATGTCCACCACCGCGCCACGCGCCAGCGCCACGTCGGGCGACTTCATGGTGATGCGTTTTTCAGGCGGCGCGACCAGCGAGCCAGTCGACGGATTGGTGGGATCGACCGCCTTCGACGGGTCGTGCCAGTGCTCGTTGTTGGACAGCGTGCCAAAGGGCACGGTCATTCCGGCGCCCGACACCGAGGTGAGGCTGCCCGCGCCCAGCGACAGGCGCTCGCCGGCGTTCAGCTCGATCTGGCCGAATGGCGCGCGCAGCACACCGTTCTGCGCGATCACCGGTGCTTCCAGGCGCAGGCTGCCGCCGGCCGACAGCGGCGCGCTGCCGGCATCGCCCAGGCGCTCGACGGTGATGGAATCGCCGGCGCGGATCACGCCGGTCATCGCGGTGGTCGGGTACACCTGGCCGGCGTTCAGCACCAGCTGCCCGTCCACGTCCAGGTTGACCTGCAGCCGGGTTTCTTCGTTGATCGGCGAAGGCAGCGCGCCGCCCATGCGGATCTCTCCGGCTTCGAGCACCGTGCGGCCGAAGCCGCCGATGCGCACGGCGCCGGCCTGGAACTGGGTCGGGTCTTCCGATGCCGAGATGTCGATCAGCGAGCCGGCCACGGTGAGCTGCCCCGCCCCTGCCGATGCGGCCGACGATGCCGGCGCTTCAGGCGAGGCGCCGGGCACGGCCGACAGCACGATGCGTGGCGCGCGCAGCGACGACGACGAGCCCGCGTGCCCGACGATCGGCCCCTGCAGCCAGATCGAGCGGCCCAGAGCGAGGTCCGCGTTGTCCAGGCGAATCGCCCCCTGCGTCGCATTCACCAGCGAGAGGTCGGCAAAGCCGCCGTCCTTGAAGGCCTGCGGACGCACCGTCAGCGTGGACACCTGGCCGGGCTTGTTCAGCAGGTCGCGCAGCAGGTCGCTCGAAAAGAGCGCGTCGCGGAACAGGTCCAGCGCCTGCGGCGTCAGGCCGAACTGCGCCGCATCGAGCGCGCCGTTCGCGCCGGGCAGGCCCAGCCGGTCGGACACCACCAGCTCCTTCACGTCCGCCAGCTTCGCGAGCAGCGCCGACGACAGGATCATCGGCCCGTCGATCTCGTAGCCGTAGCTGCGCAGGCCGGGCGCCCAGTCGTAGTCCACGCCCTGCCGCCAGTCGCTGCACACGCCGTCCACCGCCAGGCCCACGCAGTCCGGGTCCTGCAGCACGCGTTGCAGTTGCTCCAGCGGCGAGCCTGTCGGGCCCGATGTCGCGGTCATGTTCAGGCGGATGCGCCCGCCGATGCCGTCGGGCCCGCCCGCCTTGCCCACCATCGTGCTTTCGATCAGGCCCTTGCCCGTGATTTCGATCAGGCCGCCGTTGCTGTCCAGCCGGATCTCCGGTGCGGGCCGGTGCACGCGCGTGCCCGAGGGGCCGGCATCGGGCACGCCGTCGATCGTGCCGGTGGCGCCCGACACGTCGATGAGCGCATCTTTCTCCAGCCGCATGTCGTCCGCCAGGATGCTCACCGTGCCGCCGTCGCGCACCTCGCCCACGCGGCGGCCGCTGCTGCTGTCGATGCGGATCAGCGGCACGCCGCGCGCCAGCAATTCAGCGCCGGCTTCGAGGACGACCGTGCCGCCGCTCAGCCCAATGCGGCCCGCCGGTGCGTCAAGGCGCCCGCCGACCGTCAGCACGCCCTGTTCGCCACCGGCGTTCAGCGACAGGCTGCCGCCGGTGTCGGTGCGCACGCTGGCGCCCCGCGCAATGCGGACCGGGCCGTTCTCGGTGCCGAGCGACAGCGCCGCGGGGCTTCGCGCCGCGCGCTCGTCGGGCCGCAGCACGCCCAGGGGCGCTGCCTCGGCCAGGTTGCGGCCGCTCGGCAGGTCGCGCCAGGCGAAGTTGTTCATGTCGATGCTCGTGGCCTGCTGCGACACCACCACGCCTTCGGGCACCACGATGCCCTTGCCTTCGCCGCGCACCGAGACCGTGACGTTGCCGAATCCGCGCTCGCCGAAGAGCGTGGGCGGCAGCATCACCACCGAAGAGGCTGAGGGCGCCCCGGCTTCGTCCGGCGGCGAAACGGGCGGCACGCCACCGATCTGCACCGCCGAGGCGGTCTGGATCGACAGGCTGCCTGCCGAGCCCGCTGCATGGGCGCGCATGTTCAGTGCGTCCAGGTCGAGGTCGGGCGTCACGCCGGCCAGCGAAATGGACCCCGCATTGCCCACGCGCAGCGTCGGCAGGCCCTGCTTGCCGGGGTCCGCGCGGCCACCGCCCGACACGTCGAGCACGGCATCCTTGTGGGCCACGATCTTCCCGGCAATCACCGTGATCACGCCGCCGTCCAGCGCCCAGGCGCCGCGCAGTGCGCCGTCGCGCCAGGTGTTGATCCACTGGCCGCTGGCGTCCAGCCGGCCCTGCTCGCCGAGCTCCACTTTTCCGTAGGCCGACGAAAGCCCGATCTGCCCGCCCGGCACGCGGATCAGTCCGTTGATGCGGATGTCGTTGGTCGAGCCTTCGGTGCCGGCCACCGAGAGCGACGCGCCCGGCGAGAGGTTCAGCGCCGCGCCGCTCGCAAGCTCGAAGTCGCCGTTGATGTGGTTCAGCACGATGGTGCCCATGCCCGAATTGCTGAGCATGTCGTCCGACAGGAAGGTGAGCTTGCGCGACTTCTGCTCGCCCGGCTTCAGCTGCACATAGAAGTCGTCGCCGAGCTTCGTGTTCGCATCGAAGTCCTGCGCGAGCCGCTTCGGGTCGTGGCTGACGATGATGGTGCCCGGCGACCACGGCCGGCCATCCGGCGAGTTCTCGCCCAGCTGCAGCCGGCCGCCCTTGTTGCCGCCCGGGTTCTTCGACTGGCGCTCGCCCACCACCACGCCGCCCAGCATGTCGCCCTCGAGCACCATGGTGTCGCCCGCGTAGATCTGCACGGCGCCGGCCTTGCGCCCTTCGGTGTAGCCGGCTTCCTTGTAGTCGGCGCCGATGAGCGGCGTGCGCCAGGTGGTCTTCACGCCCCAGCGCGCATGCTGGTTGGTGAACTCGCCCGCGATGCCGGTGTAGTCGGTGTCGGACATGGCCCGGTCCATGGTGTGCACGCGGCCGTCGGCGCCCATGAGCTTGGTCGCGGTGTTCATGCCGTCGGTGTAGCGCACCGAGCCGCCGGACACGTCCAGCATGGATCCCGTGCGCGTGATCACCGAGCCGCCCGAGCGCATCTCGATGCTGCCCGCGTTGGCCGAAAGCTCGCCCAGGTCGGTCTTGCCCACGCCCACCCAGCCGCTCACGTCGCCCAGCGGCGTGCCCACCCAGGCACCGGGAATGTAGGTGGCGCCGTCAGGGCCCAGCACCCATTGCACGCCCGCCATCGGGCCGTCCTTGAACACGCCGCTCACGCGCCGGTCGACGATCACCTTCTTGCCACGCACCCACGCGTCGAGCTGCATGGGTGAGTCGCGCAGTTCGTTGATGCGCAGTTCGGCCTCGATGAAGTTACGCGACATGGCCACCTGCATGCCCTGCAGGCCGGCCACGCTGAGGAAGGCATCGTTGTCCACGTAGATGCGGCTCGCGTCGCGCAGGCTGCCGGGCTTGAAATACGGGAACAGCGTGAACATCGGATTGACGGCCGATTCGAGCTTGATGGTTCCCGCCGGCACCAGCACGCCGGCCTTCGAGCGGATGTCGATCAGTTGCCCGTAAAGGCTCACGCGGCCCGGCTGGTAGCGCGTGGCAAGCGCCGATGCCTCGATCTCGCTCGTGTCCGAGGCGTCGGGCAATACCTGCGAAATGCTGCCTTCGCCCAGTGTGAGCGTGCCGGCCGACCAGTTGATCAGGTCGTTCACGCCATCGGCGTACATGTGCGAGCCCAGGCCCCAGGCGCGCAGCAGGATGGAGCCGTTGCGGTTGTTCAACGCGGTGGTTGCGCTGAGCACGCCCGACTGCCGCACGTCCTGCGCCTGCAGGGTGATGTTGCCGCGGTCGGCCTGCACGGTGCCGGTGTTGACCACCTCGTAGCCGACCGCCTTGGCGCGCGCCGCCATCTCGGGCATGACGACGTCGCGCAGGCCGGCGACGAAGTTGGCGTCGGCATAGACCGGCGAGAGCTTGAGCGCGCCCCACACCTGCCCGCCGGTGAAAGCCCAACCGGGCACTGCCGAAGCGGCCACGTCGAGGCCGCGGGGCGCGTTCGGGTCCTGCGTCGATGGCGTCTTCAGGTAGATGTTCTCGCCGGCCGCGAGGATGACCTGGCCGTCGGGCGCCGAGATGCGGCCCGCGTTGCGCACCTTGGGCGCGAACAGCATGACCTTGCCGCCGCTGTTCGCCGCCAGCTGCGCGCCTGCGTCGACACGCACTTCACCGGGCGCCGCGCCGGGAACGAAGCGGTCCACGTCGCCCATCTTGTCGGGCGCGCCGCCGACGCCGGGCTTGAAACCCGCGTCGCCGTAGATCAGGGGCCGCTCGGAGGTGAACTCGCCGAACTGGGGAATCGGGAAATCGTTGCCCTGGTTGGTGAGCACCTGCGGGTTGTTGATGCCCAGCTTGAACTGCTTGTCCGACAGCGCAAGGCTGGACGCGACCAGCGAGCGCGTGTCCACCTGGCTGGAGCCGGTGAAGACGATGCCGTTGCGGTTGACCAGGTACACCGAGCCGTCGGCCTTGATCTGCCCGGCGATCCGGCTGGGGCGGCCGCTCGGATCGTTGATGCGGTTCAGCGCGATCCATGCGTTGGTGCCGTCGGGCTTGGCGCCGCCCTTCTGGTCGAACTGCACCGTGGTGTGCTTCCCGACGTTGAAGCTCTCCCAGTTCAGGATCGCCTTGTCGTCGGTCTGCTCGATGCCGACCACGGTGCGGCCGCCCGCGGCGGTCTGCACCGGCGCCCTGGCATTGAGCCAGCCCGCGGTGAGGCTGTGGGTATCGACCTTGAGCCCGCCGTCGGCCAGGCCGTCGGGGATGTCCGAGCCGCCGTTCGATGCGGCCTCGCGTGCGGCCGCCTGCGCCGCCTGTTGCGCGGCAATGGAACGCGCCGCCATGTTCAGGTTGCCCATGGAGCGCTGCAACTGTTCGCCGGCCTTGCGCTGCTCCAGCGGGTTGGTCAGCATCGATGCCGGCATGCCGTTGGGCAGGCGGCCCGTCGCCGAGGCAGTGTTCTGCACCGCGCTCTTGTTGGCGAACCAGGCGCCGCTGAAGGCCTGCTGGGCCTGGGCATCCAGCACCAGTGCGCCGTTGGCCGCCAGCGTCATGGCAATGGCGCGCGCGATCGGTGCCATGCGAAAGCGCCGCGCCTGCCGCCGGTTGTGCGCCTTCGTTGCGTGGATCGGTGTGAGGGGCCCGCGTGTGCTCATGAGTCGTTTCCGCCGGAAAGTTGAGTCGATGCACTACGACGAACGGGCGCCCCACGACCCCGCAACTTATTTTTCAGGCCGCGCACCACGGCCGCCCGATTCAGCTGAGAACGGTCAACCCGCCCGGCAATGAACGGGCGTCGAGATCGAAGGCATGCTGCAGCTGCACCAGCGCCAGGTCGAGCGATGCGATGTAGAAGCTCCCGGTGACCAGGCGGCTGCGCGCGGCCGTGTTCATCAGCACCACGCGGCCGCGCCGGTAGCGGTTGATCTCGTCGAGCACGTCGGACAACCGGGCCTGCGTGAACACCAGCTCGCCCTTGCGCCAGGCCGACAGGTTGGCGGCGCCGACCAGCGCCACGCTGCTCACCGACGTGCCGTCGTACACCGTCTGCTGGCGCGCGCGCAGCTCACGCGCGCCCGCGGGATGCTCCACGCGCACCGCGCCTTCGATGCAGGTCACGCACACCTTGGCGTCCAGGTAGCGGACCTCGAAACGCCCCGACTCGGCCAGGCTGCGGCCGGCCCCGGCCACGACGCCGAAGGGCCGCGCGCCACTGGCCGACGACAGATCGAACGCGGCCTCGCCCTCGAGCAGGTCGACGCCGGTCGTCCGGCCGTCCACCGTGCGGCGCCGGATGCGGGTCTGGGTGTTCAGGGTGACCTGCACCCGCTCGGTCAGGCCCACCTCCAGCTGCTCGCCGGTGGCGGTGCGGTAGTCGGCACCCGATCCCGCCGGCGCGGGCCACAAGCCCGCGGGCGGATGGAACACCGCCACGCCCGCGACACCGGCCATGGCCGCCGCGCCAGCTGCCGCACCGAGGAAGGCGCGGCGCGCGAGCACCGGCCGGGGCTGGTGGCGCGCATGAAACGCCGCCGCATCGGCATTGGTGCGAAGCACGCCGGCAGAGGCCTGGCCGAGCACGGCCCATTGCGCCCTGGCCTCCTTGAAGACCGCCGCGTGCGCCGGGCTGCGCGCCAGCCAGTGCTTGAAGCGCTGGGCGTCCTGCGGCTTGACGGCACCCGAATGAAGCAGCCGCAGCCACTCCCAGGCCTCGTGCCGCGTCGTGTCGACCGCGAGGGCGGGATCGTCGACCGGTGCCGTCAGGGGGTCGTGCATCACGGCCGCGACCCTTCTTCTGGGCCTCGGCCCGTTGCGAGCGCCAGGGTGATTCGATTCTTCACTCCGTACGACGAACGGGCCGCGCCGATCCCGCAACTATTTTTTGTCATGGGCCATCCGGGCACTCAGGTAATCGTGCGCATGCTTGAGTTCGTATTCGACGGTGCGCAGGGAAATGCCCAGGCGCCGGGCCACTTCGGGCTGCGTCAGTCCTTCCATGTGCACGAGCACGACGACCTCGCGCCGCCGCGCCGGCATGCGGTCCAGCAGCTTGATCACAGCGTCCAGCTGCGAGCGCGCCTCGGCGATCCGCGCGGGTCCCGGCGCCGTGTCGGCCAGTTCCATCAGCGCATCGATTTCTTCGAAAGGCAGGTTGCGGCTCTGGCGACGCTGGATGTCCAGCGCAATGTTGAACGCCATGCGCACGAGATAGCCGCCCGGCCGCTGGATCGGCCCTGCTTCGCTTCCGCCCTGGTCGTTCACGCGCAGCCAGGTGTCGTGCAGCGCGTCCTCGGCCAGGTCGGCATTGCGCAACGCGCGGCCCAGCTGGCGCTTGAGGGCGTCGTAGTGCCTGGACAGGTAGTCCATGAGCACGGGGCGAACGTCTTCGGCCATGGACAGGTCAGGACGGCGAGCGGCCGGCCGCCTCGCGGCAGCGCGTTCCGCCGCGCGCATCGGTGGGCAGGATGAGCAGCGTCAAAGGCTGCGGCAGGTCCGGCGGCGGCGCATGCGCGAGGCGCACGCCCCGCAGAACCTCCAGCATCTCGGCGTCGCGGGCCGCGTCGCCGGTCAGGCCGAGCAGGCGCGGCCGGCGAAGCTGGCCCGCCTCGTCCACCTCGAAGCGCAGCAAGGACCGGTACGTTCCCGGCCGCGTGCGCACATTGCCGCACAACGCTTCCCAGACCCGCGCCTGCAGCAGGCTGGGGTAGCCCGCCAGGCTTCCAAGGCTGGCCGCGCGCGGGGCCTCCACCCGGGCCTGCGCCGGCCTCAGCGCGAGCGTGACGGCCGAACCCGTGCGGACCTTTTCGGCCACCAGGCCCGTGCCCTCCAGCAACAGTTCAAGCGCGGCGTCGGGGGCGTAAAGCCCGCGCACCGCGGAGGACGTCAGCCCGGCCAGGATTTCGCTGCGAAAGAGTGCAGGCTGCCGCGTGACGGCGGCATAGCGCTTGAGCGCATCGGCCAAGGGAAGCGAGGGAATGTCGAACGCCAGTGCGGCGTCACCCGCGCCTGGAACCGCGCCGGCCGGGGCCTCGCCCTCACGCAGCGGTGATCCAGGTCCGTCGCTCGCCCAGGCCGTGCCGGCCAGCCACGACAGCGCGAGTGCGCAGAGTGCGACGCTGCGGCCTGTAGCGCCCGCGAACCCAGGGTGCACCTCGCTCACCCCCGCGGCGCAACGATGCCGCGCGCATCGTCACGCCCGCCGTGAGGATGCGAAAGCCATGGCAGGGAGAAAAGTCGAGTCGGCAAGGAGCGCACGCCAGTCGGGAAACTTGCATGCTGTCACCGGCGTGTGACGGTCTCGTTGCAACGTCAGACCCTCCTGCGCCCCGGCGCGTGGCGCGCATCCCGTGTGCCGCAGGAAGCCCGAGGACGCCCCTCGAGCGGCCGACCGGCGCTCAGCCCGCCAGCCGCCCCGCCACCAGCTGCAGCACGCGGTCGCAGCGCTTGGCCAGGTCCTGGTCGTGCGTGACCATCACGAAGGCCGTGCGGTGCCGGTGCGCGAGGTCGAGCATCAGCGCGAACACGGCATCGGCGGTGCTGCGGTCGAGGTTGCCGGTGGGCTCGTCGGCCAGCACGCAGGCCGGCTGCGTGACCAGCGCGCGCGCAATGGCCACGCGCTGGCGCTCGCCGCCCGACAGCTCGGCCGGCCGGTGGTGCAGGCGCTCGCCCAGGCCCACGCTGGCGAGGATCTTGGCCGCGGCCTGCGCCGCTTCGCCGGCCTCGACGCGGCGGATCTTCAGCGGCATCGCGACGTTGTCGAGCGCGCTGAACTCGGGCAGCAGGTGATGGAACTGGTAGACAAAGCCCAGGTGATGGTTGCGCAGCCGGCCCTGCTCGGCGGGGTCGGCATGCGCGATGTCCTTGCCCAGCAGCTCGACCTTGCCCGCGGTGGGTGCGTCGAGCCCGCCCATCAGGTGCAGCAGCGTGCTCTTGCCGGAGCCGGACGCGCCGACGATGGCCAGCGTTTCGCCGGCGTGCACGTCGAGGTCGACACCGTGCAGCACGGTGAGGTCGATGCGGCCTTCGTGAAAACGCTTGGTGAGGCCGCGGGCCTTCAGGACGACATCACTCATAGCGCAGGGCCTCGGCAGGATTGACGCGGCTGGCGCGCCAGCTCGGATACAGCGTGGCCAGGAAGGCCAGGATGAGGGAAATGATCGCGATCGGCATGATGTCGCTTTGCTGCGGGTCGCTCGGCATCTTGCTGATCAGGTAGATGTCCTTGGGCAGGAAGCTGGCGTGGAAGAGCTGCTCCAGGAAGGGCACGATCACGTCGATGTTGTAGGCAATGCCCAGGCCCAGCAGCAGGCCGCCCACGGTGCCGATCACGCCCACCATGGCGCCCTGCACCACGAAGATGGCCATGATGCTGCGCGGCGAGCTGCCCAGCGTGCGCAGGATGGCGATGTCGGCGCGCTTGTCGGTCACGGTCATCACCAGCGTCGAGACGAGGTTGAAGGCCGCCACGGCGACGATCAGCGTGAGGATGATGAACATCATGCGTTTCTCGACCTGCACGGCCGCGAACCAGGTCTTGTTCTGGCGCGTCCAGTCGCGGATGAGGAACTGGCCCGGCAGCGTGACGGCGAGCTGGTCGGCCACCTCGCGCGCCTCGTGCAGGTCTTTCAGCTTGAGGCGGATGCCGGTCGGGCCTTCGAGGCGGAACACCTTGGCGGCGTCTTTCTCGTGCACCATCGCCAGCGCCGAGTCGTACTCGTAGTGGCCCGAGTCGAACACGCCGACCACGGTGAACTGCTTCAGGCGCGGCACCACGCCGGCCGGCGTGACCTGTCCGCCCGGCGCCACCAGCGTGACCTGGTCGCCGGGCTGCACGAACATCGAGCGTGCCAGCTCGATGCCCAGCACGATGCCGAACTCGCCCGGCACCAGCTTGTCGAAGGTGCCGCCCTTGGCGATGCCGCCGGTGTCGGTGACCTCGGGCTCGAGCGCGGGGTCGATGCCGCGCACGATGGCGCCCTTCATGTCTTCGCCGCGCGCGATCAGCGCCTGCGTGTTGATGAACGGCGCCGCGCCGATCACCTCGGGGTTCTTGCGGGCGTCGGCCATGATGGCGTCGATGTCCTGCAAGGCCTGGCCGTCGCGCGAGAAGATCTCGATGTGCGACACCACGCTGAGCATGCGGTCGCGCACTTCCTTCTGGAAGCCGTTCATCACGCTGAGCACGATGATCAGCGCCGCCACGCCCAGGGCGATGCCGAGCATCGACACGCCGGAGATGAAGGAGATGAAGCCGTTGCGTCGCGTGGCACGGCCTGCGCGCGTGTAGCGCCAGCCGAGCTGCAGTTCGTAGGGGAATCGCATCAGCGGCCTCGCCCCGTGGCCTCAAGGGGCATGGGCGCACCCGCGGGGGGCGGCAAATACTCGGGGTGAGGAGCGAGGGGGTAGGTCATACGGTGGAATTGTGGCATCCCGGACAATAGGGAAATGGCCGAACCTCTCCCACGTCATCTGTTGATTCCCTTTGCCGGCCGCGGTTCCCCGGCTTGCCGCGCGGCGCTCGCGACCCTGCGGCTGCCGAACCTCGAAACCCTGCTGCTGCGCCTGACGCTCGCCGACACCGACACGCAGGACGACAGCACCCGCTCCCCGCCGCACGAACGCGCCCTGGCCCGCGCGCTCGGCCTGCCTCCCGCCGACGACGGCTGCATTCCCTGGGCCGCGTTCGAAGCCCGCAAGACCGGCCTGGCCGCGCCCGGCGACCACGAAGCCTGGGGCCTGGTGACGCTGTGCAACTGGCAGGTCGGCATCGACGACGTGGCGCTGGGCGATCCGGGCGGCATCGAGATCGACGCCGCCGAATCGATGGCCCTGCTGGCCGTGGCACAGCCGTTCTTCGAGGAAGACGGCATTGCGCTGTATCCCTCCGACACGCCGGGCCGCTGGCTCGCCCGTGCACCCATCTTCGACGGGCTGGCCACGGCCTCCATCGACCGCGCGGTGGGGTACCCCATTTCGCAGTGGTCGCCGCTGGGCGATGCCTCGCGGCCGCTGCGCCGGCTGCAGAACGAGATGCAGATGCTGCTGTACACGCAGCGCGTGAACGACGAGCGCACCGCGCGCGGCGTGCCGCCGATCAATTCGTTCTGGCTCAGCGGCACCGGCGTCCTGAAGGACGCCGGCCTGCCCTCGCCACCCCTTTCGCGCACGCCGGTCGTCGAGCTCGCGCTGCGCGACGCCGCGCTGCGCGACGACGGCCTGGCCTGGGCTGCCGCCTGGCAGGCGCTGGACGCTGGCGCCGTCGCCGGCCTGCTCGCCGACCTCACGCGCGGCGCCGACGTGGCGCTCTCGCTGTGCGGCGACCGCGGCGCGCAGCTTTTCACCGTGCAACCGCGCGGCCTCGCCCGCTGGGCCAAGGGCCTGTTCGACCGCAACCGCGCCACCCAGGTGCTGGAGTCCCTATGAAGATCATTGCCCGGGACATCCCGCCGCGCACCGTCTGGGCGCTGGAACAGGCCGGCGTGCACCCGCTGCTGGCGCGCCTCTTTGCCGCGCGCGGCGTGCGCGGCAAGGACGAGCTCGACGACGGGCTCGCGCGCCTGCTGCCGCCCGACACGCTGCGCGGCACGCGCGAAGCCGCCGTGCTGCTGGCCGACGCCATCGCACAGGACAAGCGCCTGTGCATCGTGGCCGACTACGACTGCGACGGCGCCACTGCCTGCGCGGTCGGCGTGCGCGGCCTGCGCCTGCTGGGCGGCAAGCACGTGAGCTACCTCGTGCCCGACCGCGTGGTGGACGGCTACGGCCTGACGCCGCCCATCGCCGAGCGCGTGGCTGCGGCCGGCGCCGACATGCTGATCACCGTCGACAACGGCATCGCCAGCGTCGAGGGCGTGGCCGCCGCCAAGGCGCGCGGCCTGCAGGTGCTGGTGACCGACCACCACCTGCCCGGCCCCGAACTGCCCCTGGCCGACGTGATGGTGAACCCGAACCAGCCCGGCTGCGAATTCGAAAGCAAGAGCATCGCCGGCGTCGGCGTGATGTTCTACGTGCTGCTCGCGCTGCGCTCCGAACTGCGCACGCGCGGCGTGTTCGACACCGCCACGCAGCCCAAGCTCGATGCGCTGCTGCCGCTGGTGGCGCTGGGCACCGTGGCCGACGTGGTGAAGCTCGACGCCAACAACCGCCGCCTCGTGGCGCAGGGCCTGCGCCGCATCCGGGCGGGCGCAATGCCCGCCGGCGTGGCAGCGCTGTTCAAGGCCGCGGGGCGCACCGCCTCGGCCGCGACCACCTTCGATTTCGGCTTTGCCCTCGGCCCGCGCATCAACGCGGCCGGCCGGCTGGCCGACATGACGCTGGGCATCGAATGCCTGCTGACCGACGACGCGAGCCGCGCCGACGAACTCGCGCGCATGCTCGACGGCATCAACCGCGAGCGACGCGACATCGAGGGCGGCATGCGCGACCAGGCGCTGCTGCTGGCCGAGTCGCTGTTCGCGGCCGACGGCGAAGGCGTGGAGGCGCCGCCGCCGGCCATCAGCGTGTTCGGTGCGGACTTCCACGAGGGCGTGGTGGGCATCGTGGCCTCGCGCATCAAGGACCGCTTCCATCGCCCGACCTTCGTGTTCGCGGCCAGCGCGGCGCCGGGCAAGGAGCAGGAGCTGAAGGGCTCGGGCCGATCGATTCCGGGCTTTCACCTGCGCGACGCGCTCGACCTTGTGGCCAAGCGCCACCCCGGCGTGCTGCTGCGCTTCGGCGGCCACGCGATGGCCGCAGGCTGCACCGTGGCGCGCGAGCACTTTCCTGTCTTCGAGCGCGCACTGGCCCAGGTGGCCGGCGAATGGCTGGCCGAGGCCGCGCTGACGCGCCAGATCGAGACCGACGGGCCGATCGCGCGCGAGTACATGCGCATCGACCTGGTCGACACGCTGCACCGCGAGGTCTGGGGCCAGGGCTTCGCGCCGCCCACCTTCAGCGAAGAGGTCGAGGTGGTGTCGCAGCGGCTGGTGGGCGAGAAGCACCTGGCGCTCAAGCTCAAGCACCAGGGCCAGCCGATCGATGCGATCTGGTTCAGCCACACCGAGCCGCTGCCGCCGCGCGTGAAGCTGGCCTTCAGGCTCGACGCGGACGAGTGGCAAGGGGTGCGCCGGCTGCGCTTTCTGGTCGAAGGCGCGGAGGTTTGACGCGGGCGGCCTAGACTGGAGGCCCATCCATTCGACCGGGCACTCTCGCATGCAGCAAGAAGCCATCTCGGCCCACGACATCTTTCCGCACATCCGTGTCGTGATGGGCATGGTCATCGGCCTGGGCGTGACCCGGTTGCTGTCGGGCGTCGCACGCATCGTGCAGCACCCCACGCAGTACCGGCTCTATGCCGTGCACCTGGCCTGGGTCGCCTCGGTGCTGCTGGCGCTGGTGCATTTCTGGTGGTGGGAATTCGGCCTGTACCAGATCGACAGCTGGACCTTCGGCACCTACGCCTTCATCGTCAGCTACGCGATCCTGCTGTTCCTGCTGTGCGCGCTGCTCTTTCCCGACAGCATGCAGGACTACGCGAGCTACCGCGACTACTTCTACGCCCGCCGCGCGTGGTTCTTCGGCTTGCTGGCCGCGACCTACCTGCTCGACGTGGTCGACACGCTGATCAAAGGCGAGGCGCACTTCGCCCGCTTTGCGATGGAGTACCTCATCCGCACGCCCATCCTCGTGGCCCTGTGCATCGCGGCGGCCCGCTCCGCCAACCCGCGCTTTCACACGGCCTTCGTCGCGGGCACGCTGGCTTACCAGCTGTCGTGGATCTTCCGGCTCTTCGACACCTTGGATTGAGCCGCTGCGGCCAACAGGAACAGGACCCGCGTCCATGAGGGCAGGCTAGTATCCACGTCCTTCAACCGATACGGACCCTACCTACCGCCGTGAGCACCCTGCCCCCTTGCCCCCAATGCCATTCGGAATTCACCTACGAAGACGGCCTCAACCTTGTCTGCCCCGAATGCGCTCACGAATGGTCCGCCTCGGGCGCTGCCGCCGAAAGCGCGGCCGATGAGGGGCGGGTCATCAAGGATTCGGTCGGCAACGTCCTGAACGACGGCGACACCGTCACCGTCATCAAGGACCTCAAGGTCAAGGGCTCGTCGCTGGTCGTGAAGGTCGGCACCAAGGCGAAGAACATCCGCCTGATCGACGGCGATCACGACATCGATTGCAAGATCGACGGCATTGGCGCGATGAAGCTGAAGTCGGAATTCGTGCGCAAGGCGTGAGACCGGCCTGACTCATGCGGCGCAGCGTCTCGCTGTCCGCTCGTCACGCCGGTGCCGCGCGGACTTCCTAGCTGGCCAACTCCCGGCAGCGTGCGGCGTCCAGCGCATGGCCGCAGGCGTGGAACTCCCGCGCCGCCGCGGCGAAGCCTTCGCGCGCGGCAGCGGCACGGCCCGAGGCCCGTTCGATGTGAGCCTGCGCCTCGTGCAGCGACGCGTACCAGGCCGGCAGTTTCATCACCACGTTGGCCAGGTACTCGGACTGCTGCTGGTGGCTGGCCGCCAGGTCCAGTTCGTGCGCTCTCGCGGCCGCGATGGTGGCCGGGATGGCGAAGGTGATGCGGCAGCCGGGGCAGCTTTCCAGCGGGCCGCGCACGTTGGCCTCGGCCTCCTCCAGCACGCCCAGCGCGGCGTCGGGCTGCGTGGCCATCGCGATGCGGGTGCCGTAGATGCGGTCCAGCAGGTGGAAGCCGACGTCGGACTGGCGCGCGACGTCGAGTGCTTCGTCGAGCAGGCCGCGCGCCCGGTCCATCTGCCCGCGGTAGATCGCCAGTTCGGAGCGGCGCTGCAGCGACAGCGCCTCGCCCGTCGCGCCGCCGATCGCGCGGTGCATGCGCCCGCCTGCCACCAGGTCCTGCTCGGCGGCGTCGAGCTGGCCGCTGAGCAGCCAGGCCTCGCCGCGCAGCGTGACCGCGAACGCATGCCCGCGCGCCGCGCCCAGCCGCTGCGCTTCCGTGGCCAGCGCATCGGCGAATGCGATGACCTCGGCATACGGCCGCGAGCCATACAGGAAGCGCTGCGTGATGCACAGATGGCCATCGAACACGCGCACCGCCAGCTGCGGCAGGTGGCTCGTCTCCTTGAGGTCGGCCCACACGCTGCCGTGCAGGTCGCCGCGCGCGTGCGCCGCCGCAGCCTGCGACCAGGAGGCGATCACGAGCGTACCTTCGTCACCGGTCTCCAGGGCGATCCGGCGCACTTCGGCCGACCGGCGCGTGCCTTCGGCAGGGTCCCCGAAGCCCAGGGCGGCCGCGCCGCTGTAGGCCAGCGCTTCGGCGAGGCGCCCCGCCACCGTGGTGGGATGCACATCCTTCAGATACTGCAGGGCACCGGGCGGGTCGCTCATCTTCACTTGGGCCAGGGCCCGCTTGGCGCGCAGTTCGTGGGACAGCGCGTCTGGCGCGACGGCGGCGGCCGCATCGTAGGCGGCCAGCGTGCCCGGCCGGCCCAGGGCGTCCAGGGACTCGGCACGCAGCGCCAGGGCTTCCGGCTGCGTCGCCCGGTGCGCGAGCAGCGGCTCGACATGGCGCAACACGTCCTCGTAGGCGCCGAGGCGAAAGGCCTGGCGCGCAGCCGCCAGCGCACACGGCATGGCCTGCTCGGCATCGCCCGCGGCGAGCCAGTGATGGCCCACCAGGCCCGGTGCCGCACCGCCTTGCGCGAGCCGGGCCGCCACGTCGCGATGCAGCAGCACACGCCGGTGCGGCGGGATGCCTTCGGCCAGCGCGTCCCGCACGAGGGCGTGGCGGAAGCGGTAGCGGCCGTCGGCCACCACCAGCACGCCCGCGGCCAACGCCTGGTCGAGCCGCGCCAACGCGTCGTGGCCTTCGTCGGCGGCCAGCGCCACGGCCGTGGCCACGTCGAAATCTTCGGCCGACAGGGCCAACCGGCGCAGGGCCTCCGTCGCGCCGGGGTCCAGGTCGCACAGGCGTTCGGCCAGGGCCGACGACAGGCTGCGGGACATCACCGCCGCGGCGCCGTCCGACGTGGCCGCACCGCGCGCGAGTTCGACCACGGCAAACGGCAGGCCTTCGGCACGACGGGCGATGGCGGTGGCGGCCTCGCCCGTCATCGGTGCGTCGGCCGAGCGGACTGCGAGCAGCGCGGCTTCTTCCTCGGACAGCGGGCCCAGTTCAAAGGCCTCCAGCTGGCCGGCACGCTGCAAGCGCGAGGTGTTCCGATCCAGCAGCGGCGGCAGCGCGTGCCGGCATGCGAGCAGCACGAACACCGGGGGGCCGCTCGCCGCCAGTTGCGTCAGCGCCTGGGCGCTCGCATCGTCCGCCGCGTGCGCATCGTCGACGATGAGCAGCACCGGCTTTTGCGCAGCGGTGGCCAGCAGCAGCCGGCGCACGGCGCCCACCATCTGGTGGCGCCCGAGCGGCAGGGCCAGCGGCTTCACGTCGCCCGGGGTGGTCATCTGCGCCAGCACGGCCTGGGCGTGCGCACCGATGGCCTGCGCCGCGTCGGGCAGTTCGCCAAGCAAGGGCTCCACCAGGTCGGCCGCGATGCCGTAGGGCCGGGTCCAGTCGCCGGCCTGCAACGAGCGCACCTGCCAGCCCAGGCCCCGCGCTTCTTCGGCGACGCGGCGGCAGAACGCGGTCTTGCCCATGCCCGCCGGCGCGCGCACCACCGCGCCCCCCGGCCGGCCCGCGAGGCTGGCGCGCAGCCACCCCAGGACGCGCACCAGCTCCATGGCACGGCCGACGAAACGCGGCGCGGCGCCTTCCAGGCCCGCCACGCATTCGCGGTACAGCGCCTCGGCCGACGGGCCGGGGCGCATGTCCAGGGTCTGCTGCAGATGGTCGCGCAGGTGGCCGTACCAGCGCAGCGCCGAAGAGCGTCGCCCGGCCGCCAGTTCCTCGCGCATCAGCTGGACATGGGCCGCCTCGTCGGTGGGGTCTTCGCGCACCAGCCGTTCCAGGTCGCCGGTCTGGCGCAGCAGCTGCAGGAACTTGTCGCGCAACCGCTGGCGCGGCGCCTCGGTCCAGGTTTCGTAGCGGGCGTCCGGCAGGAGGTCGCCACCGTAGAGCTGTGCGGCCGCCTTGCAGGCCTGCGGATCGCCGCTGCGCAGGGCCTCGTCCGCTGCGCGCTCGAACTGCTCGGCGTCGCACGCCACCGCTTGGTCGGGCAGCAGGAAGACCCGGCCGCCTCGCAGCACCAGGGCGTCGGGCTGGCCGATGAACTGGCGCGCGTGGTGCGCGGCCTTGCGCAGGTTGGCGCTGCCGGCGTCAGGGTCCAGGTGCGGCCACAGGGCTTCCACCACCTGCTCGTTCGCCAGGCTGCGTCCGGGCTGCAATGCCAGCAGCTGCAGCAGCTCGGCGGCGCGCCGCGTCAGCGGCACTGAGGGAATCTGCGGGTCATCGCCGGCCACGCTCAGGTGGAACGGGCCCAGCAGCCGGATGGACACGGCTTCGGACGGCGGAGTCGGTGGGGGCGACATCGCGATTCCTTTCCCCCGGCACGGGCCGGGAACGTTTCAGGAACGCCAAGCGTGGAGCATCAGTATGCCGTCTATCGAATCTGGCGGGTGCAACGAATAGACGCATCACCCTCGCGCCCGCGGACCCTCAAGGAGTACCTCATGCATATCGCAAAAGACGCCGTCGACGTGAAGATGGAAATTCCCGGTGCCCTGATCCGGCAGCGTTTGAATTTCGGCGACGCGACCGGCTACAGAAAGATCAGCGGCGAGTACTTCACGCTGTCGGCGGGCGTCGACACGACGCCGCTCTTCCAGGGCCTGAACACCCACAACTCCTGCCAGTGCCCGCACTGGGGGTTCGTGCTCAAGGGCCAGATCACCACCACCGACGACGCCGGGGAGCAGGAGACCGTCCAGGCCAACGACCTGTTCTATTGGCCGCCCGGCCACAACGTCAAGGTCGACGCCGACGCGGAGATCGTGATGTTCAGCCCGCAACACGAGCACACGCACGTGATCGACCACATGATCGAGAAGGTGAAGTCATGAACCCGAACAAGGCCCTCTGGGAAAAAGGCGACTTCACCCGCATCGCCGAGAGCATGCGCGAGAGCGGTGAAGACGTCGTGCGGCACGCGCACATCACGCCCGGCATGAAGGTGCTGGACCTCGGCTGCGGCGACGGCAACACCGCCATCCCGGCCGCGAAACTCGGCGCGCAGGTGCTGGGCGTGGACATCGCCGCCAACCTGGTCGCCGCGGGCAACCGGCGGGCGGCCCAGGCCGGGCTGTCGGCCAGCTGCCGGTTCGAGGAAGGGGACGCCTGCGAGCTGCGGCTGGAGAACAAGTCCTTCGACCTCGTCATCAGCATGTTCGGCGCCATGTTCGCGCCCAAGCCCTTCGACGTGGCACGGGAGATGGTGCGTGTCACGCGTCCGGGCGGCCGCATCCTCATGGGCAACTGGATCCCGAACGACCCGACGCTGGTGGCGCAGATCCTGAAGATCAGCTCGTCGTATGCGCCCCCGCCGCCCGAGGGTTTCGTGAGCCCGATGGGCTGGGGCTCGACCCCGAACATCATCGAGCGCTTTGGCGCGGCGGGCGTTGCCTCGGAGGCCATCAGCTGGGAACGCGACAGCTACATCTTCGACTTCAAGGGTTCACCGGCGGAGTTCGTCGACACCTTCCGGCAGTTCTACGGCCCGACCATGAACGCATTCGACGCGGCAGCCCAGGCGGGGCGCACCGACGAACTGCGCACGGAACTGGTGACGCTGTTCCAGAGCCAGAACCAGAGCCAGTACCCCAACACCTGCCTGATCGCTGCGACGTTCCTGCGGGTGACGGTGGAGGTGGGCTGACCCGCGGCGTTCCGTCGGCTTCTGCGGCCGGTCCGGACCGCCGGACAGGTCGAGGGAGACAAAGAAAAAGCCCGGCAACGCAGGACGTTGTCGGGCTCTTTTTGATTGGTGCCGCTTGTCGGAATCGAACTGACGACCTTCCGCTTACAAGGCGGGTGCTCTACCAATTGAGCTAAAGCGGCTGAAAGAAAGCAGTGCTGGCGACGATTCTAAGCGGCCGGCTTTGGGGCCGACCGCGTCGTCACTTGACGCGCTTGAGCGACGGCCGGGCGCCGCCACCGGCCGGCGGGCGCGGTGGCTCGTCGGTCGGGTCGGAAGGCGCCGAGCCGGCGTCGACCGTCTCGTCGCCCTCTTCGCCCGTCACCAGATGGAACACCTTGCTGGCGTCGCCTTCGGTGCCGCGCGAGGCATCGCGCAGCGGCATGCGCGGCGCGCTGTTCGGCGAAGCCGCAGCCGAGGCGGCGTCATCGCCATCATCGGACGTGGTGGCGGTCGGCACGGGAGCCGGGAACGCCATGCCCTGTCCGTTCTCACGGGCGTAGATCGCGATCACACGGCCGACCGGCACGCTGATCTCGCGCGCCGTGCCGGCGAAGCGGGCCTTGAACTCGATGAAGTCGTTGCCCAGCTTCAGCGAGCTGGTCGCGTCGAAGCTGATGTTCAGCACGATCTCGCCGTTCTTCACGTACTCGCGCGGCACCTGGACGGTGTCGTCGACCAGCACCGCGACATAGGGCGTGAACCCGTTGTCGGTGCACCACTCGTACAGCGCCCGGATGAGGTACGGGCGGGTGGAAGAGGACTCGAGCGCGTTGATCATGAAAGGCGGCGAAAAACGAAGGAAGCAAGCACGCAGCTTACTTACTTTCGCATGACCTTTTCGGAAGGCGTCAGTGCTTCGATGTAGGCCGGGCGCGAGAAGATGCGCTCGGCGTACTTCAGCAGCGGCGCCGCGTTCTTGCTCAGGTCGATGCCGTAGTAGTCGAGACGCCAGAGCAGCGGCGCGATGGCCACGTCGAGCATCGAGAAGTTGTCGCCCAGCATGTACTTGTTCTTGAGGAACACGGGCGCGAGCTGCGTGAGGCGGTCGCGGATGTGCGAGCGGGCCTTTTCGAGCGCCTTCTCGTTGCCCTTGGCGGTGCGGTTCTCGAGCGTGGCGACGTGCACGAACAGTTCCTTCTCGAAGTTGAGCAGGAACAGGCGCACGCGGGCGCGGTCGACAGGGTCGCCGGGCATCAGTTGCGGGTGCGGGAAGCGCTCGTCGATGTACTCGTTGATGATGTTCGACTCGTACAGGATCAGGTCGCGCTCGACCAGGATCGGCACCTGGCCGTACGGGTTCATCACGCTGATGTCTTCGGGCTTGTTGTAGAGATCGACGTCGCGGATCTCGAAGTCCATGCCCTTTTCGAACAACACGAAGCGGCAGCGGTGGGAGAAGGGGCAGGTCGTTCCTGAATACAAGACCATCATGGCGAGAGACTCCTAAAAATCAAAAAGAGTGGGTCGCCTGGGCAACCCACTCTGTGGGACCGGACGCACGAGGCGCCCGGTCGGCGTGAACGGAATTACTTGACGTCTTTCCAGTACGAGGCGTTCAGTCGCCATACGAAAACCACCGACATGGCCAGGAACAGCAGCACCCAGACGCCGATGCGCACGCGGGTGTTCTGTGCCGGCTCGGCCATCCACTGCAGGTAGCCGACGAGGTCGCCCACTGCGCTGTCGAACTGCACCGGGGTCAGCGTGCCGGGGGTCACTTGCTCCCACTTGCCCGTGAACACGTCGGTGGCATGACCGTGCTGCTCGACCTTGGCGTGCACCGGCAGGCGCTCGCCCTGCAGTTCCCACAGCGGGTTCGGCATGGCGACGCTCGGGAACAGCAGGTTGTTCCAGCCGGTGGCCTTGGTGTCGTCGCGGTAGAAGCTGCGCAGGAAGGTGTACAGGTAGTCGGGGCCCGTGCCGCCGTGGCCGGCGCGCGAACGTGCGACCAGCGTCAGGTCGGGCGGCGTGGTGCCGAACCATTCCTTGGCCTGGCGCGCGTCGATGTTGGCCTTCATGGTCTCGCCGACCTTGTCGGTCGTGAACAGAAGGTTGTCCTTGATCTGCTGCTCGCTGATGCCGATGTCCTGCAGGCGGTTGTAGCGCATGAAGGCGGCCGAGTGGCAGTTCAGGCAGTAGTTGACGAACAGCTTGGCGCCGTTCTGCAGGGCCGCCACGTCGGTGGTCTTGTTGGGCGACTTGTCCCACGCCAGACCGCCCGATTCGGCGGATGCGGCCGCGGAGAAGGTCAGGCCCAGTGCCAGACCCATGACAGCGAGCCAGCCGGAAATTCTTTTCTTCATCGTGTTTCTCTCAAGCTCTCTTGCACTTGCGCGCGCATCAATGGGCGGCGAAGACCACGCGCTCGGGCACGGTCTTGAATTCGCCCTTGCGGCTCCACCACGGCATCAGCAGGAAGAAGCCGAAGTAGAAGAGCGTGCCGATCTGCGAGATGGTCTGGGCGATGTCCAGGGCGAACGAGCCGATGACCAGGTTGCCCCAGACGCCGGGCGCCTGGATGCCCAGGTAGCCCAGGATCAGGAACAGGAACACGAACACGCCGTAGACATACTTGTGCCAGCTCGGACGGTAGCGGATCGACTTGACTTCGCTGTGGTCGAGCCACGGCAGGAAGAACAGGATGATGACCGAGCCGCCCATGATGACCACGCCCCAGAACTTGGCGTCGAAGGTCTTGAGCAGGAAGATCACGACGGCGGCCACGACCACGGCGGCAACCTTGAGGCCCATGCCCGACTTGCCCTTGATGAAGTTCCAGACGGCGGCCGCGGCGATGATCAGCGCGAACACGTTGACCATGTCGTCGGTGGTGGCGCGCAGCATCGAATAGAAGGGCGTGAAGTACCAGACCGGAGCGATGTGGTTCGGCGTCTTCAGCGAGTCGGCCGGGATGAAGTTGTTGTACTCCAGGAAGTACCCACCGGCTTCAGGCGCGAAGAAGATCACGGCCGAGAAGATCGTGAGGAACACCACCACGCCGAAGATGTCGTGCACCGTGTAGTACGGGTGCGACGGGATGCCGTCGAGCGGATGGCCGTCGGGACCGCGCTTGGCCTTGATCTCGATGCCGTCGGGGTTGTTCGAACCCACTTCGTGCAGCGCGATCAGGTGGGCCACCACGAGGCCGAGCAGCACCAGCGGCACGGCGATGACGTGGAAGCTGAAGAAGCGGTTCAGCGTGGCGTCGCTCACGACGTAGTCGCCGCGGATCAGCAGGGCCAGGTCAGGACCGATGAACGGGATGGCGGCGAACAGGTTCACGATCACCTGGGCGCCCCAGTAGGACATCTGGCCCCAGGGCAGCAGGTAGCCCATGAAGGCTTCGGCCATCAGGCACAGGAAGATCGCGCAACCGAACACCCAGATCAGCTCGCGCGGCTTGCGGTAGCTGCCGTACATGAGGCCGCGGAACATGTGCAGGTACACCACGATGAAGAACGCCGAGGCGCCCGTCGAGTGGATGTAGCGGATGAGCCAGCCCCATGGCACGTCGCGCATGATGTACTCGACCGATGCGAACGCCTGGTTCGCGTCGGGCTTGTAATGCATGACGAGGAAGATGCCGGTCACGATCTGGATCACGAGGACCAGCATCGCGAGCGAGCCGAAGATGTACCAGAAGTTGAAATTCTTCGGTGCGTAGTACTTGCCCCACTGGTCGTTCCAGAGCTTGGTCAGCGGGAAGCGGTTGTCGACCCAGTTGAGCAGCTTCTCACCGGCGGGGGCGTTCGGGGAAACTTCGTGAAATTCAGCCATGTTCGTGGTCTCCCTCAGGCCTTCTTGCTGTCGTCGCCGATGAGCAGGCGCGTGTCGGACAGGTACATGTGCGGAGGCACAGGGAGGTTGTCAGGAGCGGGCTTGTTCTTGAAGACGCGACCGGCGAGGTCGAACGTGGAACCGTGGCAAGGGCAGAGGAAACCGCCTTCCCAGTCGTTCGGCAGCGAGGGTTGCGGGCCGGCCTGCAGGCGGTCGACCGGCGAGCAGCCGAGGTGGGTGCAGATGCCGACCACGACCAGCACATCGGGCTTGATCGAACGGTGGCCGTTCTGTGCGTACTTGGGCGTGAATTCGTCGGGGTGACGCTTGGAGAGCGGATCGGCGAGCTGGCCATCGAGCTTGGCGAGTTCGGCGACCTGGTCAGGGCTGCGCTTGAGGATCCAGACCGGCTTGCCGCGCCATTCGACGGTGATCTTTTCGCCGACCTTGAGGGCCGAGATGTCCACTTCGACCGCGGCGCCTGCGGCCTTGGCCTTTTCGGACGGCTGGAATGTGCTCACAAAAGGGATTGCGGTGGCCACGCCGCCCGCTACGCCGGCACAGCTGGATGCGATCAACCACGTCCGCTTGCTTGTGTCGATCCGGGGCGAGCCGGAGGTCATGTCACTCATGGGGATCCTCTAAGTCTTCTTCGCTGGAGCAGGGGCTGACCTTCGCCGCAGCAAGGTCAACCCGAGATTGTAGCGGGGCGCAAAAGGGTTTTTCAATGATTGCCGCGCGTGCGCACGGCGCCGCAGCACGTGCGCGACAGCACGCGACGGCCCTCGGCGCTCAGCTCAGCAGTCCGTACTGGGTTGCCTGCCGAACGGCCTGGGTGCGCGACTTGACGGCCAGCTTGCGGTAGATCCGCTTGGCGTGGAACTCGACCGTGTTGATCGAGAGGCAGATCGCTTCGGCAATCTGCCGATTGCTCCAGCCTTGCGCGATCAGGCGCAGCACATTGAGCTCCCGAGGTGACAGCAGCCCGGGAGCAGGCATCGGGGGCGAGACCGTGTCGCCGTCGCGCAGCGCGGACTCGACACCCTCCGGTTTCGCGGACGCCGCAATCAGGCCGAGAACACGACGCGCGACGCGTGCGTCCATCGGCGAACCGCCGCGCTCGATCGAGCGCAGCAAGAAAGAGAGTTCAGCATCTTCGGTGCTCGTCAGCAGATAGCCGGCGGCTCCTGACGAGATCGCGGCCTCGACCAGCAGGCGGTCGTCGTCCTTCGACATGGCGATGGCGTCGATCTGCGGGTAGGTACGCCGCAGGTGCGACAGGAGCGCGACGCCGCCGTCATCAGCCAAGTGCATGTCGACCAGCACCAGGTCATAGGGCAGCGCGGCCAGCAGACGGATCGCTTCCGCGTGCGTGGAGGCGATCACGACGCGGCGACCCGGGGCCAAGTCGCAAAGGAGGCGTCGCATGCGATCGGCCAGGGCCAGGTCGCCCTCAACGATCAGGGCACCGAAGAAGGCACAGCCCAAGGCGGCGTACCGGCCGGTGAGTGCCGGCGCCGAGTGTGCGCTGCCGGCGGACAGGTGATTCATCATGAGCAGACGCCTCCGATCACGCCACCTGCTGCGCGCTCGCACACCCGCACACCTTCCGCTCCCACGCCTTCAGACAATCGAATCACGCATATCCCCTTGTTGCGCCCCGCGCGCCTACCTTGAATGTCAACTTTCGTTTCGGGGTACTGCAGGAACGATGCCTGGGAGTCGGCCATGCGGCCCATCGCAACGATGGCTCGGCGAGTGCGTTGATTTCATTGAAGAAATGCGGCGGTAACGCCCGGGACCCCGCCGATGGAGCTGCGCGCCAGTCGCCGTCGTTACGGTCATCCTGGGCGGAACGTTACGTAGCATTGAGATACACATGTGCCCGTCACACTCACCCGCAAGAATCGGGGCAATACGCAGTTACAAGGATGCCGTGGCAAACGCCTCATCCACCGGGCCAAATTAGTTGCGGCACACTTCTGATGCTGCTAACCTCAAGTCAAGAGCATAAAAACCCTTTGAGAGGATCACTGTGAAGACGAACAAACTGGTTGCTACCGTCGCCCTTGCCACCCTGGCAATCTCGTCGGCTTTTGCCCAAACGCAGGTTACCCCTGCGCCCGCAAGCAACAATCGCGCATTTACGCCGGGCCCTGCTGGCGCTCCGAGCGCAACCGCTGCTGGCCTTGGCGGCCTGACCCCCGTTCAATGGGGCGCTGTTGCAGGCACCGGCGCACTGATGCTGACCCTCGGCAGCAGCAACAACGGCAACGGCGGCGGCGGCTTCTTCGTCCCTGGCACCGGCACCACCGGCACGGGCACCACCGGCACGCGTTAATGCTGGTTGCCCTCCTGAAAGGAGGGCATTCGCTGAAAAGTCCGCGCGTTGCTTCCGCCACGCGACTCTTAGAACGTTGCCTTTGGGCAACGTTTTTCTTGGGCGTTGGCGGTTGCTCCTCCGGAACTTCAGCCATGCTGGATTCAGCTCGACTGCTGTATCGCGGCGAGTCTGCAGCAACCCAGCCCAATTTCAACCCCAGCTATCGGTACCTGCGGACCACCGTCGATGGGCGCGTCCTGTACATGGTGCTCGGCTATATCGATCAGCGCGCCGAAGGGCCCGTCGAGGTTTGGTACAGCGGCACGGGCGAGGTCGTCCGACTTCTGAATGGTCAACTGGTCGGCACGACTGGGCTGTCCATCGATTGGCGCGACGTTCGACTTGCCAACCCACCCGCCTGGCAAACTCATACTGCCAACACCACGCAGACCTACGCGCGCGAACGCGACCTGATGCCCGGCTATCGCTTCGGCATTCGCGACGACATCGTGCGCACATCGATCGCGCCGCCCACCGACAGCGCGCTCGCCGGCGCGCCCGCAAGCTCCTTGCGCTGGTATGAAGAACGCAGCGCATCCCGCCCTGCGGCAGCCTCCGTCCCCCCCGCGCGCTTCGGCGTTTCATTTGCTTCTGGCGCCCCTCAGGTCGTGTATTCGGAGCAATGTATTTCCCGCGACCTCTGCATGAGCTTCGAACAGTGGACACCCCCCGCACCAGCAGCCGGCACCGCGGCGCGCGCTGGTACATGAGCCCCCTCTTCCTGCGAGCCATCAGCCCCCCGCATTGGCCCCGTCGAACGGCCCTTGCCTGCGCGTTGATGGCAAGTCTTGGCGCCGCGGCGGAGCCGTCGCAGAACGCAGCGACCGTTGAACCCGCAAGCGATGCCGAAGTGCGACCCGGCGAACGACTGAGCACCTGGCTGCTGCGCCAACCCGAGGGCTCGGCCGCGCCCGGGCTCGCATGGCGCGTACCGCAGGAACGACTGGCCCAGCAGTTTCTGAAGAACACCCTGCTCGTGCGCCTCGAGGCGGCCAGCAGGCGCGCACCGCGCCCCGAGCAACTCGATCGGCTGAAGCTCATCACATGGCTGCAGAACCTGCCGATCACCGGCCGCGTGGCGCTGGGCATCGTGGACCCCCGCTGGCTGCAGGCGCACCCGGATCAAGACCCCGTGCTGTCGGCCGGCCAGCAGCTCATTGCGCCCTCCCCGCAATTGAAAACCATCGCGGTTGTCCGCCCCAATGGCGAGTTGTGCCACGTGGCGCACGAGGCCGGCCGGACCGCTTGGGACTACGTCATCGCCTGCGCCCCCAACACGACTCACGATTGGGCATGGGTGGCGCAGCCCGACGGCCGAACGTCCCGCGTGGGCATCGCCCCCTGGAACGGCCACCCCTCCGATGAGCCGGCGCCCGGTGCATGGATCTGGGCAGCGCCGCGCGGCATGACCGAACTGGTCGACGCATCGGAAGGCATCATCAAGTTCCTGGCGACCCAGGGCCCTTCGCCGCAGACAGCGGCTCTGGGCACCACCACTGCCGCGCTTGCAGTTGCCAAGCCGGCCGCCACAATCAATACGTCCATTCCGCCGTCAGTTCCGCCGGAGAGCGTCATCTCGGTGCGCCCCGATGCCTCGGCCCCGCAATACAAGGCGCCTCGCACAAGCAGCAACGACTGGGGCGAAACCGGCCTGCTCCAGACGCCGACGGCACGCATGGGCGAGGCCGGTGATTTCCGCACCTCGATCAGCCACGTGTCGCCCTATACGCGACTGAACGTGATGTTCCAGCCACTGGACTGGATGGAGGCAGGCTTTCGCTACACCTCCATCAGCAACCGCGCGTATGCCGCCAGCACCACGGGCCAGAGCAATAAGGACAAGAGCATCGACGTGAAGCTGCGGCTGCTGCGCGAATCCGCGTATGTGCCTCAGGTTGCACTGGGCTTTCGCGACCTTGGCGGTACCGGCCTCTTTTCGGCCGAATACCTGGTCGCCAACAAGCGCTACGGCGATCTCGACTTCAGCCTCGGCATCGGCTGGGGATACCTGGGCAACAGCGGAAACATCCGCAACCCCTTGCTCGCCCTGAGCAATCGCTTCAGAACGCGCACGGTGAGCTCCGCAACGGGCGGCGAGGCGAACTTCAAGGCCTTCTTTCGAGGGCCAGCCTCCTTGTTCGGCGGCGTCGAATGGCGCACCCCCTGGGACCCCCTGACCGTCAAGCTCGAGTACGAAGGCAACAACTACAAGAACGAGCCTCAGCAGAACAATCAGGTTCAGCGCTCGCCTTTCAACATCGGACTGGAATATCGCTACTCACCCGGCGTCGCCTTCACCGCCGGCCTGGAGCGCGGCAACAAGGTGATGCTGGGCCTGACCCTGTCCACCAACTTGGCGAGCATGCGAGCCAGCAAGCCCGCAGATCCGCCGCCGCCCCGCTTCACGCCGGAGGCTCCAGCCAATCCACCTGGATGGGCCTCTACCGCTGCGGAGATCCAGGCACGCACCGAATGGACCGTGCAGCGCATCGCGCCGCAAGGCGACAGCGCGCACGTCTGGATCACCGAAAGCCACACGGTGTACCGCGAGGCCCGCGTGCAGCAGGTCATTGCCGTCATGCATCGCGATGCCCCGGCGTCGATCAAGCACTTCGTGCTTCACTACAACGAGCGCGGACTGGCGCTGCACACGCAGGTTGTCGATCGCAGCGAGTGGGTGACAGCGCACTACCAGGCCCAGACGCCCGCCGAACTGCGCGCCACGGACCAGCGTGACTACGCCCCGCCGCGCGGCCGGGCCGAAGACGGGCTCTACGTGCCGGCATCGCCGCAGCGCACACCCACTGATACAACCGCCACCACATCGTCCGGCGAGACGCCGGCCATGGCGCCGTGGGAACGACGCACGGAAAGACTCACGTTCGGCCTGACCCCGAGCTTCTCGCAGATCCTCGGCGGCCCCGATGCCTTCATGCTCTACCAACTCGGCGTCTCGGCCACCGCGGAGTACCGCTTCACACCGAGCACCTGGATGAACGCCGCACTGAACTGGCGCCTGATCGACAACTTCGACAAGTTCACCTACACGGCGCCCAGCAACCTTCCCCGCGTGCGAACCTACCAACGCGAGTACGCAACGACCAAGCGGTTGACGATGCCGGTGTTTCAGCTGACCCACGTGGGCCGCCTGAACGAAGACCAGTACTACAGCGTCTACGGCGGCGCCCTCGAGTCGATGTTCGCCGGCGTGGGTGCCGAGTGGCTCTATCGTCCGTGGCGCAGCAAGTTCGCTTTCGGCATCGACATCAACCACGTGCGCCAGCGCGACTTTGCCCAAGACCTCGGCCTGCGCGACTACAAGGTCAACACCGGCCACGCCACGCTCTATTGGGACACGGGATGGAACGGCGTGCAGGCCAGGATCAGTGCGGGTCAATACTTGGCGGGCGATCGTGGCGTCACCCTCGACATTAGCCGCCGCTTCGACAACGGCGTGACGATCGGCGCGTGGGCCACCAAGACCAATGTGTCCGCCGCACAGTTCGGCGAAGGCAGTTTCGACAAGGGCATCTACGTTTCCATTCCCTTCGACGCATTGCTGCCGCGCTCGAGCAAGTTCACTGCGAACTTTGCCTGGGCTCCGCTGGTGCGGGATGGTGGCGCCAAACTGGGACGGATCAACCCGCTGTTCGAGATGACGTCGATACGGGATCCGAAGGCTTTCAGCTTCTCGCCGCCCGACGACAAGGCACCGAAGGCAGGGGACAACATCCTCGACTTCAAGCGGGCGCAATAGGCACCCGCCGGCTGGAAACAAAAGAGCCCCGCTCCGGGGCTCTTGGTTACAGCATCGCCCCAGCGAACCAGGGCGAGAAAAGAACGAAGCAGTTCTATCGAATCAGATTGCCACGACAATCTGATTCGGCGCGGATGGCTGGTTGGCCTCGCCCACCTGCGCAGCGCCGACTGCCGCTGCGATGGGCAGAGCACGGTCACGCACACGGTGACGCTCCATATGCACCCAATCCACCACCTCCGCATGAGGCCGATAGCCGGGTAGCATCTGCGTCAGCGTCTGCTTCAGCATCGGCACATCGCTGCTTTCGAGTGCCGCATTCAGCGTCTCGAACTGGCGCCAGAGCTCATTCCAAGGCAGACAGGGATCGTGTGCCTTCATGACACGAGGATGCGCTGTAGGCATCGCGCTGTCGCCAATCAGGAGCTCTTCGTAGAGCTTCTCGCCAGGCCGCAATCCGGTCACCTGGAGTTCGATATCGCCATCCGGCGAATGCTCGTCACGGACCGTACGCCCCGAAAGCTCCACCAGCCGACGAGCGAGGTCGATGATTCGTACCGGCTCGCCCATATCGAGCACGAAGACATCGCCACCCTGCGCCATCGCGCCCGCCTGAATCACCAACTGGGCGGCTTCGGGAATGGTCATGAAATAGCGCGTGATGTCTGCATGCGTCAACGTGATCGGGCCGCCCGCCTCGATCTGCCTTCGAAACAACGGCACCACTGAACCACTGGAGCCGAGCACGTTACCGAAACGGACCATCGAGAAGCAGGTGTCCGAACTCTGCTGTGCCAGCCCCTGCAACGCCATTTCGGCGACGCGCTTGCTGGCCCCCATGATGTTCGTCGGCCGCACAGCCTTGTCGGTGCTGATCAGGACAAAGTTGGGAACCTTGCACTCCATCGCGATCCGCGCCGTCGTGAGCGTGCCCATCGCGTTGTTTCGCACACCCTCTGCCGGGTTGTGCTCGACGAGTGGCACATGCTTGTATGCCGCCGCGTGATAGACCGTGTCAGGGCGCCAGGCGCGCATCACTTCACGCAGCCGCGCCGCATCGCACACCGAAGCGAGCAGAGGGACGACACGGACGTTCGGCGCCAACTGTTCCAGCTCCTGGTGGATGCCATAGAGCGCGTACTCGCTCAACTCCACAAGCAGCAGCGTGGAAGGCGACAGCTGAACGATCTGCCGGCACAGTTCACTGCCGATGGAACCACCAGCTCCGGTGACCAACACCACCCGACCACGGATGTGCTTGTGCAGTAGGTCTGCCACCGGCTCGACTGGATCCCGCCCCAGCAAGTCCTCGATGTCGACTTCAACCAGATCATTGACCTGCACCTTGCCGTTAGCCAAGTCGAGCAGCCCCGGAAGCATGCGTACATGCAGATGCAATGGCAACAACTGGTTCAGGATTTCAACGCGACGCCCACGACTGGCTGAAGGCATCGCCAAGAGCACGTCCGTGATGCCCCAACTGGCGGCATTGTTGCTAAGCCAATCCGAAGATTGAATGCGCAGGCCGTTGATCGTGTTGCCTTGGAGATGCAAGTCATCGTCAACGAAAGCTCGGACGACCATGTCCCGACTTTGGGCCAATGCCGCAGCCAGTTGCAACCCCGCGCTACCGGCGCCGTAGATCACAACCTGAGGTAGTTGCTTGCGCTGCAGGGCGCTCATGTAAAGCCCCCCCAACCAGTAGCGCGCAAACATGCGCGAGCCAGCGATGGCCAAGAACAAGAGCAAGGGCACCAACAGACCGACCGTGCGCGGCACCCCTCGCACACCGACCACCGCAAAGATCAACGCATAGCCGAGGCCAAAGAGTACGCACGCGCGCACGATCGCCATGACTGCGGCCGTTCCGGCATACCGAAAGATGGCTCGATAGAGCCCGAAAACCACAAAGAGGGGAAGCGCAAGGGCGACAGCCACCGCGACAGCTGACCACTGAACGCCGCGTGGAGCCATCCATTGCTCGAAGCGAAAGCTGAATGCCAACCAGACACACAGGACGCAGAGCATTGCATCAACCCCTAGAGCCAGCATGCGCTTCACGGGGCGCGGCAAGGCAAGCAAGGGCGCAGCCAGACGATTGATCACACTGAAAACTCCTGCGGCACCTACAGGGTGCCGCGCTGCAACAATTGTCCGTGAAGGGTACCCACCCCTCCCCCCCAATTCAGGGGATTCGCGACATTCAAAATGTCATTTTTTGTATCTTTTGCATCGACATGACTTTAGTCATGGAGCCGCTCATCAGCGTTTTGGATCGGCGGCCACTTTGGCAGCTATGACCGATTCGGGCCCAGAACGCTCACCGCTTGGCATACATCCACTGGGCGGTGACTCCAAGCGCCCTGACTACAATGCCCAAGACGTGCCTAGCCTTCAGCCCTCCCGTCTAGATGACGCGATCCGATCGCCTCAACTAAGAAATGAGGGAATTTCTGTACGACACATGATTCATGCGAAACATGAAGCACGCGGTACGCAATACGTTGAATCTGACAACAGAGGCACAAGCCTTCGCAGGGAGCCAAGTCTCATGAAATCCGTTCTGGTGGTATGCATCGGCAACATCTGTCGCAGTCCCATGGGGGAAGCACTGATCGCGGCCGCATTGCCACAGGTTCAAGTCACGTCTGCCGGGACGGGCGCTCTGGTCGGTCACCCCGCAGATCCGATCGCACGCAAGTTGATGGCCGCACGCGGCATCGACATCGAGGACCACCGCGCACGCCAACTCACAGGGCAGATGTGCCAGCAGGCCGATCTCATTCTTGCGATGGACGAAGCGCAACGAGTCCACATTGGTCAACGCCATCCGCTGACTCGCGGCAAATTGTTCCGACTGGGTGAGGTTGCGCGCGTCGACATTCCCGACCCCTATCGCCTGGGCCTCCCAGCGTTCGAACACGCCTTGCAACTCATCGCTGATGGTGCCCACGCTTGGGCCGAGCGTATTCGCAAACTCTCATGACCCCTTCTGCTTCCACATCGGCCCCTTTGACGCCCAACACGGTCCGCCCTCGCGACGATGACGATGACGCCATCAACTTGTCCGAATACATAGACATCCTGCTCGATCGGAAATGGCTCGTAGCAGGTGTCGCCGCAGTAGCTCTTGCACTAGGGGTTGCCTACGCGCTTCTGACCACCCCAATCTACCAATCTAACCTACTGATTCAGGTCGAGGACTCCGCACCTGACGCCAAGAACTTTCTCGGCGACACGGCCAACCTCTTTGATGTGAAGACGCCCGCTACCGGCGAAATCCAGATCATCCGTTCACGGATGGTCATCGGGGGAGCCGTGGAAGCCATGCGCCTGTACATAGACGCTCGGCCGCGCCATGTCCCCGTTATTGGCGAATGGCTCTCTCGGCGTTCCAAGGAATTGTCAGACCCGGGTTTTCTGGGAATAGGCGGATACGTCTCCGGCACTGAAGCCATCGACATCTCCAAGTTCGACATCCCCTCCGCACTCGAAGACCAGCAGCCCTTCACGATCATTGCGCGGACCGGCGATCAGTACTCGCTCTCACACCCCGACCTCGCTGAACCACTGACTGGCACAGTCGGCAAGATGCTCAGTCAGCAGGTCCCAGGCGGAACCATCACCCTGATGGTTTCGCGCATCAATGGCAAACCTGGCGCCGAATTCCTCGTCTCGCGTGCATCGTCGCTCGCAACGACCGAGGACTTACAGAAGCGCATTCAACTCAGTGAGCAAGGCAAACAGTCGAATGTGATCAGCGTCGCACTTGAAGATAGCGACCGCGACCGCCTGCGGCGCACCCTCAACGAAATCGGCGCACAGTACGTGCGCCAAAACGTCGAGCGCAAGGCGGCTGAAGCGGAAAAAACCATCGAGTTCCTCGACCGACAGCTGCCCGAGTTCAAAACGCAGCTTGAAGACTCTGAGGACGCGTACGCACGCTTTCGCAACCAGAACGGCACCGTCGCCTTCGATGAAGAAGCCAAGGCCGTGCTGGAATTGTCGGTACAGCTACAAACCAAACGACTTGAATCCCAACAACAACGACGTGAACTGCTAGCGCGCTTTACAGAGACCAACCCGAAGGTCCGCATGATCGATGGTCAGATTGCGGCCATCCAGCATGAGATCAACGGTCTCGAAACTCGCGTGAGTGCCATGCCTGCGATACAGCGCGACGCCCTACGGCTGGAGCGCGACGTCCGCGTCAATGGTGAACTTTACAAGTCGCTACTGAACAGCTCTTTGCAGTTGCGCCTAGTCAAGGAAGGCAAGATCGGCAACGTACGGCTGCTTGACACAGCGGTTGAACCTAAGAAGGCTGTCAAACCTCAAAAGTCCATGATCGTGGCGCTTTCGCTGGTGCTGGGCCTGTTGGCCGGCGTGGCATTGGCCATCCTTCGTAGCAAATTGTCGAGTGGCATCCGCAATCCTCAAGAGATCGAAGATCGGCTCGGCCTGAACGTCTACTCCGTCGTTCCATTGGCACTCGAGCAAGAAACGATCCTGGAGCACATTGCCGGCGGCGCGAAGGGCGTGCAACTGCTGGCCGTAACCTCTCCCGAAAGCCTTGCCATCGAGAGTCTGCGCAACCTGCGGGTGTCTCTGCAGCTGACATTGATGGAGAGTGGCAACAACCGCGTGCTCATCACAGGTGCCACCCCTGGGGTGGGAAAGAGCTTCGTCTCGGGCAACTTCGCCGTCCTCATGGCACAGGCGGGCAAGCGCGTGCTGCTGATCGACGCCGACTTGCGAAAGGGGCACCTCCAAAAAGCATTTGGTCTCCCGCGCAAAGGTGGTTTGGCCGACGTCTTGGCAGGTGATATGTCTCCCGAGCAGACCATTCACGGGCAAGTGATCCCCAACCTGGATGTTTTGACAACCGGAAACTATCCGTTCAACCCAGCCAACATGATGCTTTCGTCAAAGCTGGGCGAACTGCTGAACGACTTCTCGGAGCGCTACGACCTGGTTGTGATCGACAGCCCGCCCGTGCTGGTGGCGGCCGACGCTGCAGCGGTCGCAGCACATGCCGGCGCTGTCTTGCTGGTTGCCCGTGACAACCTGACCCAACTCGGCGAATTGAATGAGAGCGTCAAACGCCTCGCGCATGCGGGCCAGCAGGTTAACGGTGTGGTCTTCAACGGCATGGACCTTTCTCGCCGGCACTATGGTAGCTACGGCTACAAGTACGGCGGTTATCGATATACCGAATACAAGTACAAAGAGGCATGAGTGCTCGACTCACTGGGCCAGTTCGGAGGGGTGAGGGAGCATCAGAGCACCTCCTCCTCCTCGCGTCAGGCCCGGTGAAGCCAGTCTCGCAGTAGCAGTTGTCACGACTGCAACTACTAGGAGCCCTGCCGTCTCAAACCTTTCGCCCTGCCGTCTCAAACCTTTCGCGTTACCGAAAACCGTTGTAACAGCGAAGCAACGGCAGTGCCGATCATCAGGCCAATCCCATCCGCCCATAGGTCGCTCCACTCGGCCATTCGATCGGGCGTGAGCGACTGCAGCACTTCAATCAGCCCTCCGTAGCCGAGCAGCCCCAAGAGCGATAGCGGGATGCGTCCCGGCCACGCCCCATACGCAAGGAATGCCAAGACTGCAAAACCTAGCGCGTGATTGCTCTTGTCCCAGCCCGTACTCGGCACCGAAAGAGAGGCGGGCATCAAGCTCAGCACCAACAACGCCAGCATGGCAATGACCAGCAGCCAGCGCCACAAGATCGCGTGGGCCGCGAGGCGAGCCCACAACACACTCACGCCGATGCCTCTGCCAGCACCTGCGCGATGACCTTGCAGCTCTTCTCCATCTCGATCGAGGTAAGTGTCGGGTGCACGAGAAACATCAGGCTCGTTTCCCCCAATGCGCGAGCAACAGGCAATCGTTCAGCCGGCCGCCAACCCGTGCCATCGAACGCTCGCTCCAAGTAAACCTCGGAGCAAGACCCCTGATAGCAGGGCACGCCATGTGCTTGGATCGCCTCGACGATTCGATCGCGGCTCCACCCTGTCGCCAACTTTTCCGGCTGCACGTAAACGTAGCATTTGTAGTGCGCATGAGCACTACCCGCCGCGTCTTGGTCCACAAAGGCGGGCACCCGCACTGCGGCATGGGGACGAGCAGCTTCCCACAGAGCCTGCGCATGACGCGTACGCGCAGAAGTCCAATCTGTCATCCGGCGCAGTTGAATGCGACCGACGACAGCCTGCAGCTCCAGCATTCGCCAATTGGTGCCGAAACTTTCGTGCACCCAGCGAAAGCCCGGCGGGTGCTCGCGCTCGTAGACGGCTTCATAGCTCTTTCCGTGATCCTTGTACTGCCACATAGCGCGCCACAACGCTTCGTCGCTGGTCGTCACCATGCCGCCTTCTCCGCCCGTAGTCATGATCTTGTCTTGGCAAAACGACCAGGCGCCTGCATGACCGATGGAACCGACGGATCGCCCCTTGTAACGGGCACCATGCGCCTGCGCGCAGTCTTCGATCACTTTGAAATCATGCGCGGCTGCAAGCGCCATGATCGGATCCATGTCACACGGCCAGCCGCCTAGATGCACGCAGATGACTGCCTTGGTTCGGGGCGTCATCACTTGTGCGATGGTCTCGGCGGACAGGTTGCCACTCTCGACATCGACATCCGCAAACACTGGGGTTGCTCCCGCGTTCACGACACATGAGACGCTGGCAATGAAAGTCCGCGGCGTCACTATCACCTCATCTCCCGGTCCGATATTCATGCCCTTGAGAATCACATCCAGAGCCAGCGTGCCATTGGCCAGCGCAACAGCATGCGCAGAGTCTGCCCAAGCGGCGAACTCCTTTTCAAATGCTCGGCACTCTTGCCCGGTCCAATAGTTGACCTTGTTGGATAAGAGTACGCGCTTTAGGGCATCGGCTTCTTCGGCTGTGAAGCTGGGCCAAGGGGAGAAATAGGTATTCAGCATCATCAGTCCTGTTGTTTATCGTCGCTTTGCGGCTTATGTATAGAAAGCCGCTTTGCTGGCGCCGCATACATGGTCGTACCCAATGGAACCGAGCGCACCACGGTACTGCCCGCACCAATGATCGCGCGTGAACCAATCTTGATTCTGGGCAAGATCTTTGCTCCGGTGCCGAAGAAAACGGAACTCCCGACAACGACTTGACCAGTCACATCCACATGACCACTCAAAGTAGAAAAATCACCCACTTGGGAGTCGTGGCCAATACTCGACATTACATTGATTGTCACAAAATTTCCAATCCGGGTATCAGCTGAAACCAACGCAAAAGGGCAAACAACCACCCCCTCTCCCAACTGAGCTGTCCTTGCCACAACCGCACTTGGATGCACCAGCGACACAAATCGTCCACCCTTGGAACGGAGAACTTCGACGATCTTTTCTTTAGCCAGCGGATTAGCAATACCCAGTAGAAATAAATCTTCAGCGCAGGGCTGGTAAGCAGCTATGCCGCCGAGATACCGTGTTCCATAGTCAAAATTTTTCAACGCAGACTCATTATCATCAATGAAGCCAAATACCTCCGGATATTCTCCATTCGCCCGAAAATCAGCGCACCAAGAAATCACCTCGCGCCCGAATCCGCCGCCCCCTACAAGGATTATTCTAAAATCTTTCATTGAGCTGTATATCCGCCATCGACCGGAATACAGGCGCCTGTTATCCATCGCGCCGCCGGCGACATCAGAAAAACCGCAATATTTGCAACATCCATGGGGATGCCAAACCCCAGCGGATGCCGAGCCCGATAAATCTCCGTTGCATTTATTCCGATTGCCGCGACATGCCGAGCATGCATCGCAGTTTCTACTGCGCCGGCCGCAACGGAATTTACTCTTATCTTCCGCCCCGCCAACTCACACGCCAACGACCTCATCAAACCGTCAATACCGGCCTTTGCAGCAGAATATGTTGTCAGGCCGGGTGTTCCCCTTAAGCCAGCAACTGACGACATGAAAAGTATGGATGCACCATCAACAAGTACTCCTTTTTGACTTGCAGCCCGAGCGATGCCAAAGGCAGCATAAAGGCTGCTCGAAAAAAATTCATCGAGCTGCGCCTGTTTCATCAAACGAACAGGTTTGGTCAACTCAACTCCAGCCGCATGAAATACCCCCATGAACGGACCGTGACTTTCTGAAATCGATTTAGTCCACACCGCAACCTGGTCTGCGTCTTTCATTTCAACCGGTGCGATCACGTGCTCGACTCCAGCCCGCAACTCGCTCTTCAGATTTTCCAATCGCGTTACATCTCGACCAGTGGCTACAACCGTGCCCCCACAGGCAGCGATCAATTTTGCAGTCTCATAACCCAGCCCCGATGAGGCTCCGGTAACCAAGAAATTTCCACCCTGCAAACAATTCGCACTAAAAACATTCATAGCTCTATCGTTTCCACGCATTGGAGTGGTCCAATTTTCAATGAGGCTGCTCCCCAGGAATATCCAACCCCAAAACCAAAAATTGCCACCTGAAGCTCTTTGATCAAGAGCGTCTCGCAAAGTCGAGTAGTAAGAAGAAGTGGAATTGATGTACAGCTTGTATTTCCGTACTCCTCGATATTTAACGGGACAATCTCCGGCGGTAATTTCGCCTTTTTGGCGATATGCCTCAACATAAAGAGATTTGCTTGATGAAAAAGAAATGCATCATACTCCCCCACCTCTTTACTCGCCTGACATAGCAAATCATTAATAAGAGGCGGTATCGAGCGAAGTGTGAAATTGAATATTTCACCGCCATCCATATATAGGCAGTCCGGATTTCTTTTTTCCAACCGTGCATCACCCAACAGAGCGTTCTCTCGGGAGGCGCCACGAGGCACAACCAGGTTTTTTGCTCCCTTTCCGTCCGTACCCAGAACAAAATTGGCTCTGGTGCCGGGGTCGTCTTCCTCCAGTGCAGTCATGCTACCTGCGTCACCAAATAGCATCGCGGTTGCCCGATCATTGGGATCCACGAGTTTGCTGATCGTATCGCCCACAGCAAGCAAAACTCTCTTTGCAGCGCCACTTTGGATCATGCTCATCCCAAGCCATACCGCGTAAGGGTAGCCAGAGCATCCTAAATTTACGTCGAACGCAATACAAGACGAACTGAAACCAAGTTCACCTTGAAGAACACACGCGCTGGCGGGTAGTCTGTAGTCAGGCGTTTGAGAGACAAAAATTATTGCGTCAATTGAATCAGGAGACCAATTGAGACCGGCGAGCAAACGCTCTCCCGCCTTTCGACACAAATCAACCGTTGTCGTCTCCGCAGAAACCCATCGGCGACTCTGCACGCCAATCATCTTTACAACTTCATTGACGCTAGAGTCACCGAATAGCGAAGAGAAGTGATTATTATCAATTTTTTGGGAGGGAACGCAAGAAACCACGCCCGCCAACCTCGCACCATTTACGAATATTCTTCTCTCAGATTTCGGCGACTGGCTCATCGGTTAGGCCTTTTTCTTCAAGGCAACAAGTTTTTCAATATCACCAACCGTCTCGCAATCATCCAAAGCTTGCCCCTCCAAAACGATGCCAAAGCAATCATCAACCAAGGCGATGGTAGAAACAACCGCAAGAGAGTCCCATCCCGTACTTTGCAAATTGAATTCTGGATTTACCTCCACAACATCCACCTCCAAAATTTCTGCCAAGCCTTCGTAAAATTCGCTCATTATTTACTCCAATTAAAAAATTAAAAAGTTATAAAACCCGCAGCCCAAGAATACCCAACCCCAAACCCCACTAGCGCGAATTTTTTCGTCGAATCTAGCAAGCCATTCTCTCTCATCTCGCAAAGTGCCATTGGAATCGAGGAGGAAACTGTATTCCCGCAGCATTCGACATAGATCGGGAATTTCTCAACAGCGATCTTCATGCGTTTTCTCAGCGATTCAAGCATGAATTTATTTGCTTGATGCAAGACGTAGAAATCGATGTGATCCCGAGTGACGCCAGATTTCTCGATTAACCCGTTCAGCGCGGCCGGAACCTCTCTCAATGAGAAAGAAAATATCTCTCCGCCATTCATGAAAAGGTTATTGGCCGAACGAACATTTCCAGAATCATCTTCAACCTCAACACCAGTTCCCTCATTTGATGGATTACGAAATCCCCCAGCCTCCACAATTAGATTAGCGGCTCCGGCGCCGTCAGTCCCAAAAACAAATGGCCCTATCGAATCCGAATTCCCGCCTGCGACAACAACCGTTGCCGCAGCGCCGTCACCAAAAAGAGTTCGAACACTTTTATCCAATGGGTGAATGTATTTGGAGTAAGTGTCCGCAGTTAATAAGAGAACACATTTGGCTGCACCTGTTTCTATTAACCCTTTGGCGATTGAGAGACCGTACACGAATCCCGAGCATCCTAAATTGATATCCAGCGCACCTGCGGCCGTAGAAATTCCCAGACGATTTTGAAGGAGACAGGCAGAGGTCGGAAGAATGTAATCAGGGGCTTGTGTGCATAGCAGGATGAAATCCACATCCGATGCCTTGCACTTTCCTTGTTGAAATAAAATCTGCGCGGCCTCAAATGCCAGATCGGTCGCGGTTTGCTCCGTCTCCGCAATCCGCCGCTCCTTAATTCCCGTTTTTTCGAAAATCTTTTCCTCGGGCCAACCCGGGTACAAATCCGCGAGCTCAGTATTCGTCAATCGCTTTTCAGGCAAAAATTTCGCGATATCCAAAATCCGAGCGTGTGCCGATTGACTCGAGTTCTTCACTAGATCATTTGTCATTTCTTTCCTTTAGTCGAATCGCGGCCAGACCCAGTGAACGCGGCCATAGTTGCCTCACCCGCCGAGCTAATGCCCTCCCGCACAACGACCTTCTTGATGGTGAGAAGAAGAATCTTCAGGTCGAGCCACATCGAACGGTTATTCACATACCACACGTCAAGCCTGAATTTTTCTTCCCAGCTCAGCGCATTGCGTCCATTGATCTGCGCCCACCCCGTGATGCCGGGCCGAACTTCATGACGTCGAGATTGTTCGGCGGAGTACAACGACAAATAGCTCATCAGCAATGGACGCGGGCCAACCAGACTCATATCGCCTTTGAGCACGTTCCAGAGCTCGGGCAGTTCGTCCAAGCTGCTGGCACGCAAGAAGCGACCGAAGGGAGTCAACCGGTCTGCATCGGGCAGCAGTTGACCGTCGGGGCCACGCTCATCCGTCATTGTGCGGAACTTGACCATATTGAACGGCTGCCCCTTCAAGCCCGGCCGCGTCTGGCGAAAGAACGCGGGCTTTCCCAGCTTGCGGCGCACCTGCCATGTCAGGAACAACAGCGGAATGCCCAAGAGTGCGAGCGCCAGACTAGCCACGATGAGATCGAACAACCGCTTCATTCGACCCCCATCTCTCGCAGCATCGTGGCGTTGACTTTATGTACGTCGTATTTCACTTCTGCCATGTGCCGTGACCGCTGCCCCATGCGCTGTGCCAACCCTTCATCTTCAACAAACTTCAGCATGGCCTGCTCCAATGCATCGACCGACTTGACCGGCACCAGTAGCCCGTTTTCGCCATGCACCACTGTCTCGCGGCAACCGGGAGCGTCGGTGGTGATAATCGCGCGCCCCATTGCCATGGCTTCCAGCACAGTGCGAGGCGTGCCCTCTCGATAGCTAGGCAACACATACACACTGCTGCGAGCAATGGCCGGGCGCACATCATGCAGGCGCCCCAAGAAATCCAGTGCCCCGTCAGCCACCCAAGTGTCCAACTCGTGTTGCGCAATGGCGTTAGGGTTGGTGTCGAGCCAACCCACCAAAAGGCAACGCGCACTGGGATGCGCAGTCCGGACTCTGCGAGCGGCCTCCGCATACTCACGCACACCCTTATCCCCGAGCAAGCGGGCAATCAAGAGAAAGCATGCCGATCCCGCTGGCAGCGGCACCGTCTCGAAAGCGGCAACATCCACGCCGGAACCGTTGACCACGTAGCTCCGAGCGTTCGGCTTCAGAAGCTTGCGTTCGCGAAACAGTGCCTCGTCGTCTGGGTTCTGAAAAAACACCGTGTGCACGCATGCCAAGGCAATCGCATACAACCGCTGCACCAACGCCTGCAACCCGCTTCGCCGACCTTCCTCTTGAAACGCGTAGCCCAATCCAGTAATGAGTGCAAAGCGCTTGGGAACGCCGGCCAACCAGGCCGCCAACGAGCCATAGATGACCGGCTTGATCGTGTAGCCCAGTACGTATTCGGGCCGCACGCGCCGGACGAGCCGCCAAAGACCCCACAGAGTCCGCAAGTCTGCGACCGGGTTGGTACCAGTGCGCCGCATGGCCACCTCATGCACCACCACGCCCTCGGCCTCCAGCCTCAGGCGAACAGGACTCGCCTCAGGCAAGTCGGGGGCTGCAACGTGCACCTGTAGGCCGTGCGTTTGCAATGCTGCAATCAGTGGACCGCGAAAGTTGATCAGCGATTCGGCCAGACTGGCAACCAACAAGAACTTCATCGCACGCCGCCCTGCGCCGGTGCCTGCTCCGTTAGCCAAGCCTGGAACATCAATACGCACCAAAGCTGATGTTGCCAGTTGCGCTGCCCACTCAAATGCTCAGCCCACCTTTGTCTTATAGGGACGGGATTGAAATAGCCCTCGCGCGTCAATCGCGACTCACTCAACAAGTCTTCCGCCCACGCGCGCAGGGGGCCACGCAACCAACTGTCGATGGGCACACCAAAGCCCATCTTGGGACGCTCGATCAACACTTTGGGCACATGACGAAACAGCACTTGGCGCAATGCCCATTTGGTCGTGTAGCTCTTGTTTTCGCGTCGCAGCTTGTATTCCATCGGCAGTTGCCACGCAAACTCCATGACGCGGTGGTCGAGGAAAGGCACGCGCGTTTCCAAGCTCACGCCCATGGCGGCGCGGTCGACCTTGGTCAAGATGTCATCAGGCAAGTAGGTTTGCAGGTCGAGCGCCATCATGCGTTCCACATCGGTCAAACCCTCCAACTGCGGCTGTAAGCCCGAGAGCAGCGTCGCCGGCTCCACTCCCTCCCGCACGATCTGCGCAGGGTTCTGCCACTGTGAAACCATTCCCAGATACAGCTCGGTCGCAGAGCTTGCCGCCATGACCCCGGCGCCCTTGTGCAACTTGTCGCCCACACCAGCCCAACGCGCTGCAGCAGGCAAGTGCGATGCAAAGGCGTCGAGGCTTTGAGGAGAGAAGCGTGTCAAGCCCCAAGCCATCGCCTCGCGCAACCGCAGCGGCAGTACTGACAGCTTTTTCCACAAACTCGCCGTCAACTGGTAGCGGTTGTAACCTCCAAACAGTTCGTCCCCGGCGTCACCGGAGAGCGACACCGTGACATGCTGGCGCGCGAGTTGGCTGACCAGAAAGGTGGGTATCTGAGATGAGTCAGCGAAGGGCTCATCGTAGAGCTGAGGCAAGCGCGGGATGATCGCCATGGCCTCGTGCGGCTGAACATAGAGTTCCGTGTGATCGGTACCCAGGTGTCGTGCCACCGCTTTGGCATGCACCGCTTCGTTGTATGCAGCCTCGGGAAACCCGATAGAAAACGTCTTGACCGGCCGCATAGACTGGGCCTGCATCATTGCCACCACGGTGGAAGAATCCACGCCGCCGGACAGAAACGCCCCCAACGGGACATCGGCCATCATTTGCCGACCCACAGCATCTTTAAGCAGACCGTCCAACGCATCGATGGCCTCGGTCGCGGACCCCATAAAGGGCTGCGCCTTTCCCCGTTTCGCTACTTCGGTCGCCGACCAGTAAACCCGTATCTTCGGCTCCGGCACATCTCGCGAAACCGTAAGCCAAGTCCCCGGAAGCAATTTACGGATGCCGTGATGAATGGATCGCTCGCCACCAATGTTGTTGTGCCGCATGTACAGGCACAGCGCGTCACGGCTGATTGGCGCAGCAAACGCGGGGTGCGCTCGCAGCGCCTTCAACTCAGATCCAAACAGGAAGACCGCCGCTTGACCAGTGCCTTGCCATCCGTAATACAGCGGCTTCTCCCCTGCGCGGTCACGAACCAGCGTCAGCGTGCGATCCCTTCTGTCCCATAGTGCGATGGCGAACATGCCTGCGGCGCGCTCCAAAGTGCCTTGCACACCCCACTCATCAAAACCAGCACAGAGCGTTTCGGTGTCAGAGGTTCCTCGCCACATGGGCGCTTGGTCCTTCTTCTGCAACTCGACACGCAAATCCATATGGTTGTAAATTTCACCATTGAAGGCAATAACGTATCGACCGCTCGCTGACCGCATGGGCTGATGGCCCGCTGGAGATAGATCCACCACAGCCAAGCGACGATGACCCAACCCAAACTGCGCGTCCGGGTCTGTCCATACACCACCGTCATCCGGCCCACGATGCCGAATCTGCGCAGCCATGCGCTCTGCCACGTCCGCTTGAGTGGATGCGTCCTGAGCGAGCCCCCCCAAAAAACCCGTCAATCCGCACATATTCTTTTTTCTCCGGCCCTTAACAGGAGGCTTGCCAACCGAGGTCCCACCTGCTGAACACAGTATTCAGCTTCCACGCGCTGACGCCCCGCATCTCCCATGGATTTGCGGAGATCCGCATTACTGAGCAGTTGCTCTAGCCTCCCTACCCAGGCATCTTCCGTTGACGCCAGAAACCCGTTCATGCCATCTCGCACGATTTGGGTATTCACGCCAATAGGAGAGGCGACGACTGGCAAGCCGCAAGCCATATATTGAATGAGCTTGTATCCGCACTTGCCGCGTTCCCACGGCGAGTCGTTCAAAGGCATAACGCCCACATCGCACTCCGCAATCGACCGAACCTCCGACTCCTCAGTCCATGGGATGCATTCGACGTCAACGCCGGACATCTCCAGCGCCCCACCGATTACGCGCAGCTTGAATGCAAAGCGTGCGGCCAACCTCGCTAATGGTGCTTCAAGTGCGGCCAAATACTTGACCGTGGACGGTGAACCAACCCACACGATACGCCGTACACCGTCCTGCTCGTAAGGCGACAATTGAGGGGTATATCGCTCCAGATCAATTACCGTGGGCAACGCCTCCACCCATGGCGCGCCGGCCTCCCGCGCGCGCTGCGCCAAATAGTCATTGCCTGCAATGACCAAGCCTGCTCCTGCCATCAGACGATCAATGCGGTGCCCTAATAAACGGCGAACCAATCCTGAGGGATGCAGATCGTAGTTGTGAAAAACTGCATCGTCGTAATCGAGCACATATGGTACGCGAGTAAGCAGCGCCTTTTCCCACGAGACTGGCATCCATGGCAAGGCCTCTTTTTCAATCCAAATCAAATCAAAATTACTTCGATGGAGCAACTGCGACACGCGATTTGCGTACGCCTTCAGAACCAATAAACCACCATATTTTTTATTCTCATACTTCCTTGTCAACATTTCATCATCAAAAAGCGGATGAACTGCACCATCTATTCCAAAACTCTTCAGACTTGACGAAAACTGCAACGAACGCAAGCGAGAGGAGGCCCCCAAACGCCCATAGCGGGTCAGCACCAAAATCTTCATTTGCGTGAATATTTAAGAATTTTTGGAATTTCCCGCCACAGCATTCCATAGCCCCTCAATGTATTACGAAAATCTTCCAATCCGCCGCGCATCAGAGAAAATACCGCCCGGGACACAGGCTCAATAAATAGGGTTATTCCTACAAGCGCCCACGCGGAAAGAAAAGAAAAATGTTTAAACGAATATAACAAACGACTACGCAGCGAGTAAAAGAGTCGACTAGCCTTGACTTGAGCTGAGGTACCGCCACCAGCATGAAAGGCTTGCGCACCAGCCAGATAGACGCTTCGCCACCCGGATTGACTCGCACGATATGACAAATCAACCTCTTCAAAATAGACAAAAAAACGCTCGTCAAATCCATTTAGTTTTTCAAAAATTGATCGGCGAATCATAAAAAAAGCACCAATCAACTGATCTACCTCTCGATCATTAGCGTGATCCCACTCGCCCATGTGCTGACTCCAAGAGCGCAGCCAAGGAAATTTATTTAACCCCAGTGCCTGGGAAAATAGTAAACTCACCTTTGGAAATCGAGCACAAGTGCGGGACACTTTCCCATTTGAATCAATCAGTTGAACCCCGGAAATTCCAACGCTTGAGTTCTCAGCCTTCTGCATGTAACTCAGCGGAATTCTCAGCGAACCATCAAACAACTGCGCGTCGGGGTTCAAAAAAAGAATGTACTCACTCTCACCAATTTTTGCCCCTTGATTGCAGGCCGCGCCAAATCCAAAATTACCCCCATTAGAAATCACGTTCAGGCTAAATTCGCAACCATTCATGTCAATATTCGCCATTGAATCATCTGACGAAAAATTATCAACAACAACAACCTTTCCAACCAAATTATCGTGATGACGAGCAATACTTGCAAGCGCACTGCGGAGTAGCGCACCAGAATTCCAATTAACCAAGACAATGTCAATCATTCATTATTCCTTGTTGAGCCTTTGCCCCGGGCTTAACAGCAACCAATACCAAAATCCAATTTGAATCCACATCGCAAGCAAAGAAAAATATTGATCTTGAAAAAACTGCATTGCCAACGGATACATGGACGCCGAATAGTAATAAATCCACTTCCCGCCTAACCCCTTGGCTTTCTTGTAGAGCCACCAATGCCCAATTAAAAACATTGGCGGAATAAAAACACCCGGGAATAGAAAGTCACGAAAATAGGTTTCGTACACCGTATACACGTTAGTTGGATCGGGCACAAACTCATATCCTCGAATGAGTGCCAGAGGAGGTTGATCAGTCACCCCAAGCGTATTAAGCACTGTGAACACCAATCGAAACGCATTGAGCCCCCAATCCGCAGCGGGCGGGCTACTCACCAGCCGTGAGAATGCCAAGAAAGGAGCAATGGTGTATCCCCGTAAATTTTCAGCAAAAGAACTCGCGTTATCGGTAGCGCCTGCCTCAACCGAAACTCCCTTGGCAGTCATTGCCGCCACAAAAACAAATGCGCACACCATTAAAAAAGTGGCAATCAATATCCCCTTAAATCGAATCACACCCGTTAGCACCAACGGGAAAAACAATAGCAAAAATAGAAACAACACAAAGGTTCTTGCAGTCGATATATAAGCGTAAAACAAGCACACCAATATCGACAAGCTCAAACGAAAAAATCGAATTCCTCGCTCAGAATAGGAAGCGACTGAAATAGAGGCAACAACGATAGCCAATATAGAAAAGTATGAAAGGACTCCAAAGCTCTCCCCATCCTCCGTCATTGCGGATCTGAGCCTTATGTACCCAAGCACACTAAAGATGTCATCGCCGCCAGCCAAAAAAACGGCCCGCTGGTATACAAATGGAATTGCAAGAATGACCAATAACTGGGCCAACCAAAGGCGGCGCGCCCTAGGCTGAGGCGCCCGTTTGAAAACTCCAACCTCTATTGCTCGCGAGGCATTCATGTAAATTGCGACCAAAAGCAACAGCGCAACTGCCTTTGCAGTGAGCACCAACAACAAAAATTCGGACGCCACCGGGATAAAACTATCGCGCGACAGATAGAACCCAAAAATCAAGAAAAACCAAACAAGAAAATATATTTGAAATGGATTTGCAAAGCCCATTTTCTTTTGCGAAGAAAAGAAAAGGCCCACGAAATTCAGAAGCAACAATAGTTCAAGCACGAGTTACTCTCGAACACCAAATTAAAATCATGGCATCGAACACCATTCTCCCCACCCAGGCCCAAGCAGCACCTTCAATTCCGTATCGATGAAGCAAGAAGAATAGTGCAATCAAGAAAATTGGTAGTTCGACAATATGCAGTTTTGCCGTCAAATCGGCACGCCCTCTCGCGTGCAATAGGGCATAAAACATTGAGCCAATAGCATTTGAAAAAACGCCCACGCAAAGAATCTGGCCAATCAAGATTGACTTGGACTGCAAGCTATCCCCAATCCATTGCCGCAAGACAAAAGGCAAACCCAGGGCGAGCGCACTGCACACCAACAACATCATACCTCCCACGATCAAGAGCCATTTTCGAAAATAATGCAGCCAATCGTCGGACTCTTCATGCATCATTTTCGTGAGCGACGGGAAAATCACAGAAGAAATGGCGCCAACCAGAATGAGGCTTTGAACAACAACCTCATAAGGCAAAACATATGCACTGACCGCCGCAGCAGAAAGAACGGCTCCAATCAAGAATCTATCGGCCTGAACCAACACGGGACTGACGACACTACTGACCGCGATCCAACCGCCAAAAGAAAAGAGAGCTTTCGCAACCAGCGCTGAATAGCTGGCACGACGCTTCAAGGGCGGCCAATCTTCGAAGCACGAGTATGCTAATTTTTGAAACACAAAGAGCGCCAATAATCGACTGATAACCAAGGTTGCCACCAGCCACGGGAGCTCGACCGTGAAATGCATCACGAGAAATGGCCCGCCGAAATTGACAATACCTAGCGCAACGCGAATCAGGCTAATTCCCTTGAAATTCAGAAAGGCCTCATTTAGGCCTCGGTAAGTAGCACTCATGGCCTGCGCAGGCAGCGCAATAGCCAACAAGAACATCGCATTTCTGACTTCAGTGCGCGGCACCGTTGCCGCTTCCACCCATGTCGCGCCGCCGCACAACGCGACGACTGCGATCGCGACGCTACCTATCAGCCCTGCTACCAAAGTAATGCGACGAGCGGTTGCCAGCACCGTCGGGACCGAACTCAAATCGCCCTCCCCTCGCAGGCGAGATACCATCTGAGTCACAGCTCGGCCAATACCCAGGTCGAGCGCTCCTGCATATCCAATCAGTCCCCAGGCGAGGGCAAGCAGCCCAAACCGTTCATGCCCAAGCGTGCTGATGAGATGCGGTACCGTGACTGCTGCCACCAAGAGCGGCAGTGACAAGCCGGCCAGATTCCAGCCAATGTGAGACAAGCGCATTGAAGTTGGCTACCTTGAATTCCTGACGTACCAATCAAGGGCTTCGCCTATGCCTTCGGCTATTCGATGCGTCGGGGCATACCCCAACAGCCGCTGGGCCTTTCCGATGTCAGCCTGGCTGTGGCGCACATCGCCTGCTCTAAAGTCGCGATGCACCGGCTCGACAGTAGGTCCCACCCCATGAGGAACCAACCCATCGCGAAGCAGGGCAAACAATGTATCAAGCGTTGTGCGATCGCCAACAGCGACGTTGTAGATCTGGTTTACGGCTTCCAGATTTTCAGTGGTCGCCGCAAGCAAGTTGGCTTGAATAGCGTTGGCCACATAACAAAAATCTCGGCTGGTTTCGCCGTCACCATTGATAAAAACGGACTCGCCTTTCAGTAAGGCCGCCGCCCATTTGGGAACAACGGCAGCATAGGCACCATTGGGGCTCTGACGTTTACCGAACACATTGAAGTAGCGCAGCCCAATGCTGTTGAAACCGTAGCAACGGGAGAACACGTCGGCATAGAGTTCATTGACGTACTTGGTGACGGCATAAGGGCTGAGGGGCTGGCCGATGGTGTGTTCGACCTTCGGTAGCCCCGGATGGTCCCCATAGGTGCTGCTGCTGGCGGCATACGTAAAACTCTTCACGCCGGCATCGCGCGCAGCCACCAGCATGTTCAGGAAGCCACTGATGTTGGTGCCATTGGTGGTGATAGGGTCAGCCAGGCTTCGCGGGACGCTGCCAAGGGCGGCTTGATGAAGAACGTACGCCACCGGTTCTCCGCGCTCACCCGACGACACGTCAGCCTGTGGAAAGACCATCGCATGCTTGCAATCGTCAAGGTTGCGGATGTCACCCTCAATGAAATGAAAATTAGCCCATTGCCCGGGTGTGACCAGAGCTTGAACCTCGGCCAGGTTGCGCTGGTGGCCGGTAGCGAAGTTGTCGAGACCCACTACGCGTTGGTTCAGCTTGAGCAAATTCTCAAGCAGGTTGCTGCCAATGAAGCCAGCCACGCCGGTAATGAGCCACGTCTGGGACTCTGTTACCAGACGAGCGCGAAGTCGGTCGTAGGCTGATGGGACAAGACTGGGTTGATTCACGATGTCTACCCCGCTCACAGCCGACCGTCTGCAGCGCCCAGGGGCAACAGACTTTTCACATCGAATAGCACGACATTGGGTTGGCCCAGCGCCTTGATGCCCGCTTCACCCAGTGCCACGAACTGATGATGGCCCACGGCCAGAACGATGGCGGCGTATTGTCCGGCGACAGGCATCTCGGACAGGCACCGCAGGCCGTACTCATGCTCGGCCTCGGCCACGTCGATCCATGGATCAAACACGTCGACCTGCGTGTTGTAGCCTTTCAAGGTCCGCACGATGTCCACCACCTTGGTGTTACGCACGTCCGGGCAGTTTTCCTTGAAGGTCAGCCCCAGCACCAGCACTTTGCTACCCAAGACCGGCACGTTCTTACGCAGCATCAGTTTGATGACTTCGTCCGCGACGTGGCTCGCCATGTTGTCGTTGATGCGGCGACCGGCCAAGATCACCTCGGGGTGATAGCCGACCTCGACCGCCTTGTGGGTAAGGTAGTACGGGTCCACGCCGATACAGTGCCCACCCACCAGCCCCGGTCGAAAGGGCAGGAAATTCCATTTGGTGCCGGCTGCTTCCAGCACTTCGAGCGTGTCGATGCCAAGCCGGTGAAAAATGAGGCTCAGCTCATTCATCAGCGCAATATTCACGTCCCGCTGTGTGTTCTCGATCACCTTGGCGGCTTCGGCGACCTTGATGCTGCTGGCCTTGTGGGTACCAGCGGTGATGATCTGTTGGTACAAGTGATCGACGACCTCGGCTACTTCCGGTGTGCTGCCGCTGGTCACCTTCTTGATACTGGGCAGGCGGTGCTCCTTGTCACCGGGGTTGATGCGCTCGGGGCTGTAACCGCAGAAGAAATCCACATTGAACTTCTTGCCGCTGAATTTTTCGAGAACCGGAACACACACCTCCTCGGTGGCGCCGGGATACACCGTCGACTCGAAAATCACGATGGCACCTTCTCGCATCACCTTTCCAACGGTTTCGCTGGCCCTGATCAATGGCGTCAAATCGGGCCGATTCGCGTTGTCAATCGGCGTGGGGACGGTCACGATGAACACGGAGCAATCGCGGAGGTCATCGGCATGAGAGGTGAACGCCAGTTGGGCGGCCGCCTTCAACTCCTCACTCGTCGTTTCCAGGGTACGGTCATGCCCCCCTTGCAACTCTGCGATGCGTTTGACATTGATGTCGAAGCCGATCGCCTGGCGCTTCTTGCCGAACTCCACTGCAAGAGGAAGGCCCACGTAGCCGAGACCGATGATCGCGATGGGTTGAGTTGGTTGAATGACTTGCATGTTGAAAACACCGGAGACAAAAAATTGGCGACAGACCCTGATAAGAGCCATGCCGCCGCACCGCTTTCGCGGCCGCTGACTTCAAAGCCGGCAGACTCGTGATGCGAACCCCGAGAACTCGGCCTTGGTCCAAACTCGTTTAGCGATGCCTGACGTAGACCTCGCTCGCGTTGTTGACCACCGTAGCGGATGGCAGGATCAAGCTGACCACGCGGTTCCACTTGACCAGCGGCACAGGATCGACATACACGACATCGTGCGATTGCAACCGGAACTGGCTCGCCAATGCCATCGTCGCTGGGTTCTTGGCATTCAGGTGGAAGATGGCCGGTGCGCCAGTCGCTCCTTGGCGAATCACGTAGATCTGGCCGGCGTTGGCGGTGGATGTCATCGGCCCCCCCGCCTCGCCCAAAGCCTCGCTCAAGCTCAAGCGACCGTTGCTGCGCATGGACAGGGCGACAGGCGCCATGATTTCACCCATGACGAAAACCTTGGAGTCCTCCCGGTGCGCCACACGAACGGTGTCACCGTTCTTCAGGGGAATGCTGTTCCCGTCGTAGCCCGCTTCGCGCAGCCGGGTCATGTCGATCGGAACCGAACGACCATCGCGGATGAGGGTGATGGCCGACTGGTTGGCGTTCGACGTCATCCCGCCAGCGCGGTTGATCGCCTCGCTCAGTGTCATAGGCACGTCGGTAAAGATCTGCGAGCCCGGGGTGCGCAGTTCGCCCTCCAAATAGGCGCGCCGGCTTCTGAAGGACTGGATGCGCACCGTCACTTGCGGATCGCGAACATGCGGCCGCAGCAGCTTGCCGATCAGGTCGGACGCATCGCCTTCGCTCAAGCCTGCCACGCGCACGCGACCGATGTAGGGAAAGGCAATCTCACCATCCGCATCGACGATGAAGCCTGGCGCCACCTGCACACCAGTCGGGTCGGCCGATTGCGAAATCACGGCACCCGCGTTGGGCAGCAGCTCAGGGTGGTCATACACGATCACCCCCACCACGTCGCCCGACCCGATGGTGTAGCGCGCCCCCTTGCCAAACAGCGCCTGCACCTCAGGCGGCACCCCCTTCGGCGACACCTCCGCCAGCGTGCGCACCAGCGCCAGCGAGATCGGAGTGATTTCGCCCTCAGGCGCTTCGTCAGGAAGGTAGCGGAACTGCGACGGCAACTCGCCGCCTGCTTCGTAAGGCTCCACCGAACCCATGCCGGGCACCACGGCACAGCCCTGGAGCAACACCACGCCGGCAAGCGCTACCCACGCGAGGGCTTTCGCATTTCTTCTCAATTCAGGTCCCTTGAAAGTCAGTCAGTCGTATCAACAACGAAGCGGCGAAAGAACGGCAATTCCCGGAGGCATGCGAGGCTCGCACATCCGCTCTCTTGTATCGCGCTTCTTTTTCAGACACTTGTGATCGCCGCCACTACGCGGCACCATTTATGTAAAAATTTGAACAGCTATAGTCGCGCTGAAACTGGCAAATTCAGGCAACAAAGGTGCAGAATTCATCGCGGGGTCACGCAAGAATCTGGCGCACCCAGGGCGAATGCGCTCTGACAGACAGAAGTCTTGAAGGTCGATTTCGCGCGGCCGCTCCCTACTGCTCCCCTCTCATCGTACCAGTGCAGTGCACTGTCAATGGGGCTTTGCCTGCGTTCCAGGATGCTTCCGGAATGCCCGCACTGCGCCGTTTTGCCTTCTTTTCGAGAGCAAAACACGACGTATCCGACCGGTTCTACCCATCCCGCGAAATTGGAAACAAGACGTTCCAAAGCGTAGTCGGCAAGGTTTGGCTACGGAGACTGGGTACCCTCCGTCCGTTCCAGGCAAGAGCCGCCAGCGGTCATGCCTCAGTTGCAATCCAGCATCACCCGCCGTGCCGCCGTCTTGCCCTCCCGCTTCCACAGGCATACTGGCACCCCTTTCAACAGCAGGTCTTCAGCACCCTTTCTGAATCATGAGCATCCTCAGTGAATTCAAGGAGTTTGCCGTCAAGGGCAACGTCATCGACCTCGCCGTCGGCGTGATCATCGGGGCGGCGTTCGGCAAGATCGTCGACTCGCTCGTGGCCGACATCATCATGCCGCTCGTGGGCATGGTGTTCGGGAAGCTCGACTTCTCGAACCTCTACGTGATCCTGGGCACGGTGCCGCCGGGCGTGACGAACACGCTGGCGGAGCTGAAGAAGGCCGGCGTGCCGGTGCTGGCGTATGGCAACTTCATCACGATTGCTGTCAATTTCGTGATCCTCGCCTTCATCATCTTCATCATGGTCAAGCAGATCAACAAGCTGCGCAAGACCGAAGAGGCCGCCCCCGCGGCGCCGGCCGCCACGCCGGAAGACATCACGCTGCTGCGCGAAATCCGCGACAGCCTGAAGCGCCCCTGAGTCTTTCTTTCCGGCCGCGCGCTCAGGCGCCGGCCAGCGTTCGCGCCATGCGCAACGCCTCGACGAGGCTAGAGGCATCGGCCACGCCCTGGCCCGCAATGTCGAACGCCGTGCCGTGATCCGGGCTGGTGCGCACCAGCGGCAGCCCGAGCGTCACGTTCACGCCCTTCTCCACCCCGAGGTACTTGACCGGGATCAGGCCCTGGTCGTGGTACATCGCGATCACCACGTCGAACTCGCCGCTGGACGGCACGCCGGCCTTGGCGCGCGCGCGCATGAAGACGGTGTCGGGTGCATGAGGCCCCTGGGCATCGATGCCCTCGGCGCGTGCGGCCTCGATGGCCGGCGCGATGACGGTGCGCTCTTCCGAGCCGAACAGGCCGCCCTCGCCCGCGTGCGGGTTGAGCCCGGCCACGCCGATGCGCGGCGGCCGGCCGAGCGCGTGGGTCAAGGCGCGATGGGTGATGCGCAGCGTGTCCAGCACGCCGTCGAAGCGCACGGCCTCGATGGCGTCGCGCAGCGACATGTGGATGCTCACGAGCACGGTGCGCAGCTCGTCGTTGGCCAGCATCATGCGCACGGGCACGTCGGCCACGGTGCGGCCCAGGTGGGCGGCGGCCTCGGCCTGCAGCAGCTCGGTGTGGCCGGGGTACGGAAAGCCGGCCGCGGCCAGCGCTTCCTTGTGCAGTGGCGCGGTGACAAGGGCCGAGATCTCGCCGCGCAACGCAGCCCGCGCGGCCCACACCACGCAGTCGCCGGCCGCGCGGCCGGCCTCTGCGCTGATCTGCCCCTGCACGATGCCTTTCGGCGGCGCGATCACCTGCAGCACCGGGATGCACCCCGGCGGCACGGCCGCCACTTCAGCGACGCTCACGATCTCCACGATGGGCCATGCCAGCCGCCCCGGCGCCGCGAGCGCCTGCGAGGCTTTTCGCAGCGTGCCGACGTCGCCGGCCACGAACACACCGCGCACGGCATCGGGCGCGTCGCGGAAGGCCTTGGCAATGATCTCGGGGCCGATGCCGGCCGGGTCGCCGAGCGTGATCGCGATCGGCGCCTTCATGCGGGGTTGTCGATGTCGATGAATTCGTGCTTCAGCCCGAGCTGCGCCGCCACATGGGCCGCCACAGCCTGCGCGCCGTAGCGCTCGGTGGCGTGGTGGCCGCAGGCCAGGAAGGCCACGCCCAGCTCGCGGGCGTAGTGCGCCTGCGGCTCGGAAATCTCGCCGGTGATGAAAGCATCGGCGCCAGCCGCAATGGCGGCCTCGAAGTAGCCCTGGGCGCCGCCCGTGCACCACGCGATGTTCTTGATCGGGCGGTGGGCCGTGTCGACCAGCGTGACGGGCCGCTTCAGCACCTTCTCGGCATGGGTCGCCAGGGCTTTCGCGCTGACGAAGTTTTCGCCGTTCTCGCGCGCGCCCAGGAAGCCCAGTTCCTGCTCGCCGAAGCGCCCTGCCGACCCCGGGTGCGCCACGAGCCCCAGCTGCAGACCGAGTTGCGCGTTGTTACCCAACTCAGGGTGCGCGTCGAGCGGCAGGTGGTAGGCGAAGAGGTTGACGTCGTCACCCAGCAGCAGGCCCAGGCGCTGCTTCATCCAGCCGGTGACGCAGCCATCCTGGCCGCGCCAGAACAGGCCGTGGTGGACGAAGATGGCATCGGCCTCGGCGTGGATCGCGGCCTCGATCAGCGCGCGGCTGGCGGTCACGCCCGAGACGATCTTGCGGACCACGGTGCGCCCTTCGACCTGCAGGCCGTTGGGTCCGTAATCCTTGAAACGCCCGGGGGCCAGCAGCAGGTCGAATGCGTGAAGCAGTTCGTGGCGTGTGGTGCTCATCGCGACATTGTCGCGCTCCCCGCGGCCGGCGCGCCATCGCGCATCGGGTGGCCGCGTGCGGCCAGGGGCCACAGGGCCAGCAGGAAGCCCAGCGCCGCTAGCGCGGCGACGTAGTGCGCCGGCGCCATGGTGTCGTGCTGCAGCCAGAGCGTGAGGATCACCGGCGTCAGGCCGCCGAAGACGGCATAAGACATGTTGTAGGCGAACGAAAGCCCCGTGAAGCGCACCGGCGCCGGAAATGCCCGCACGCCCGCGATCGGCACCGTGGCGATGGTGCCCACGAAGAGGCCCACCAGCCCGTAGTGCCAGAACAGCGTGGCCGGCGTGCCGGGCAGCCCGGTGTAGAACAGGTAGGCGGTGGCAAAGAGGCCGCCCCAGCCGATGAGCATCACGGCGCGCGTGCCGATGCGGTCGCTGGCCCAGCCGACGATCACGCAGCCGATGGTCAGGGTCAGCGTGGCGAGCGCGTTGGCCTCGAGCGCCAGCGCCGCCGGAATGTGGTGCACCTTCTGCAGGTAGGTGGGCGTGTACAGCACCACCACCACGATCGCGGCCGACAGCACCCAGGTCTGCAGCCCCACGTACACGCTCGCCAGGCGGTGCTCGCGCAGCACGGTGCGCAGCGGCAGCTCGCGGGCGACCGTCTTGCGGCCGGCCAGTTCCTTGAAGACCGGCGTCTCGTGCAGGAAGCGGCGCAGGTAGACCGAGAACAGCCCGAACACGCCGCCTAGGATGAAGGGGATGCGCCAGGCGAAGTCGTTCACCTGCTCCGGCGAGTAGTGGCGGTTGATGGCCACGGCCACCAGCGAGCCCAGCAGGATGCCGCCGGTGATGCCCGAGGTCAGCGTGCCTATGCCGAAGCCGTAGCGCTTCGCCGGCACGTGCTCGCCGACGAACACCCAGGCACCGGGCATCTCGCCGCCGATGGCTGCGCCCTGCAGCACGCGCATCGCCAGCAGCAGCAGGGGCGCCGCGACGCCGATGCTCGCGTAGGTGGGCAGCAGGCCGATCACCAGCGTGGGCGCCGCCATCAGGAAGATCGACAGCGTGAACATGCGCTTGCGCCCCAGCAGGTCGCCGAAGTGCGCGATGACGATCCCGCCCACGGGCCGCGCGAGGTAGCCCGCCGCGAAGATGCCGAAGGTCTGCAGCTGGCGCAGCCAGTCGGGCATGTCGGCGGGGAAGAACAGCGCGCCCAGCACGGTCGCGAAGAAGACGTAGATGACGAAGTCGTAGAACTCGAGCGTGCCGCCGAGTGCGGACAGGGCCAGGGTCTTGTAGTCGCGCGCATCGAGCGTGCGCGCCGGAGCGGGCGTGGCGCCGTCCGTGTAGGTAGCTTCTGAGGTCATGGCAGCAGGGGTATCGTGGCCGCTCGCCTGCCTTGAACCGGATAGGGGCAGAGCGTGGCACGCCGACGAAGGAATCGCCTGGCCGCGTCCGCCGGGTGGGCGGCGCGGAAGGCCTGAGGGGGCGATCCGGGTCGGATCGCCTGCCGATACTAAGGGTTAGCCCGTATTCACGCCCCGCAGGCCGCGCAATCTCGACCCTGCCGCGCGGTCTATGGCGCCAGGCCGGTTGAGGGACAATTGCAACCGGCGCCGTCTTTCAGCGCTTTTCCAACGCTCTTTCTTCAAGCTTTCATGAAACGCACCTGGCTGCTCTTTGCCCAAGCCGTGACCGTCCTGCTGGCGGCCTATTTCGTCGTCGCGACGCTCAAGCCCGAGTGGATCCACAAGCGCTCGACCTCGCTGGGCGGCGTGGTGTCCATCGTGGAAGCGCCCAGCGGCGCGCCGGCCGTGCCCGCCGCGGGCAGCCTGAGCGCGGCGGCCAAGAAGGCCTCGCCGGCGGTCGTGAGCATCAACACCAGCAAGGCCGCGCAGCGCCACCCGCGCAGCAACGACCCCTGGTTCCGCTTCTTCTTCGGCGACCAGGCCGACCAGCCCCAGGTGGGCCTGGGCAGCGGCGTGATCGTCAGCACCGACGGCTACATCCTCACCAACAACCACGTGGTCGAGGGCGCCGACGAAATCGAAGTCACCCTGAACGACAGCCGCCACGCACGCGGCAAGGTGATCGGCACCGACCCCGACACTGACCTGGCCGTGCTCAAGATCGAGCTCGACAAGCTGCCGGTGATCGTGCTGGGCAACTCCGACGAGCTGCTGGTGGGCGACCAGGTGCTGGCCATCGGCAACCCCTTCGGCGTGGGCCAGACCGTGACCAGCGGCATCGTCTCGGCGCTGGGCCGCAACCAGCTGGGCATCAACCAGTTCGAGAACTTCATCCAGACCGACGCGGCCATCAACCCCGGCAACTCGGGCGGCGCGCTGATCGACGTCAACGGCAACCTGCAGGGCATCAACACCGCGATCTACTCGCGCTCGGGCGGCAGCATGGGCATCGGCTTCGCCATTCCGGTGTCGATGGCCAAGATCGTGCTCGAGGGCATCGTGAAGGAAGGCCAGGTGCGCCGCGGCTGGATCGGCGTCGAGCCGAGCGACCTGTCGCCCGAACTGGCCGAGACCTTCGGCGTGAAGGCCGACGCGGGCGTGATCATCACCGGCGTGCTGCAGAACGGCCCCGCCGCCAAGGCCGGCATCCGCCCCGGCGACGTGATCACATCGGTGGGCGAGAAGAAGACCGACAGCGTGCAGGCCCTGCTGACCGCCGTCGCCGGCCTCAAGCCGGGCGACACCGCACGCTTCGCCCTGCAGCGCGGCACCGACAAGATGGAACTGGACGTGACACCGGGGCTGCGACCGAAGAGTCCGATCCGGCAGCAGTTGCCCAACAACGAGTAGGCGAGAAACGACAGCGGCTCCGGCCGCAGATCAGACAGCAACAAAAAAGCGGCCCGAGGGCCGCTTTTGTTTGGGGGGGCAGGAGCCGATCGATCCGGCGGATCAGGAACTGCCGGAAGACCCCGAACCCGCGCCCTCTTCTTCACCCTCGGGCGCCTTGCCCGTTCCTGCGAAGTAGCGCGCCCCGATGATGCCCACCTCGTACAGCAGGCACATCGGCACCGCCAGCGCGAGCTGCGACACCACGTCGGGTGGCGTGAGCACCGCGGCCACCACGAAGGCGATCACGATGAAGTAGCCGCGGAACGAGCGCAGCTTCTCGATGGTGACCATCTCGAAGCGCACCAGCAGCATCACCACGATCGGCACCTGGAAAGCCACGCCAAAGGCGATGTACAGCGACAGGATGGCCTCGACGTACGACGAGATGTCGGGCGTGGCCGCCACCGCCGCAGGGGTGAATTTCTGGATGAAGCCGAACATCTTGTCCAGCACGAACAGCTGCACGAAGGCGATGCCGCCGTAGGCCAGCACGCTGCCGAAGAAGATCAGCGGCAGGGCAAAGCGCTTCTCGTGGCTGTACAGGCCCGGCGCGACGAACATCCAGGCCTGGTACATGAGCCAGGGCAGCGCCAGCAGCACGGCCGCCATCATCAGCACCTTGAGCGGCACGAAGAACGGCGAGAACACGCCGATGGCGATCAGCTTGGCGTCCGGCGGCATGTGCGCGCGGATCGGCATGGCGATGATGTCCATGAGCCCGCTCGGGCCGGGCCAGATCGCCAGCAGGATGCCCGCGACCACGAGGCCGTAGACGCAGTACAGCAGCCGGTCCCGAAGCTCGACCAGGTGCTGCACGAACGGCTGCTCGGTGCCCGCCAGCTCGTCTTCTTCTTTGTTCTTGTTGTCGGAATCGGCCATGGGAGGGGAGAAAGCGTGGGAGAAGACACAGGCGCACGGGGCGCCCGGGAACGCCGCAGGACGTGCGTGGGTGCGTCAGTTGATCTTGTGGGGGCGGAAGCGGGCGACCCGCGCCGCGCCCGACAGCGCCTTGGTACGCACGCCGTTGCGCGCCTTGTACCAATTCGGCGTGGCGCCCTGCTTCAGGCGCCAGTTCTTGCGGGGGTGCCTGTATTCGGGCACCGCCTGCTCGGGCTCGGCCAGCGCCGACAGGGTGTCACCGGACGCGCCGGAAAACTGCTTCTCGAACTCGCTGGCGCCGGTGTGGATGCTGTGCTCCACGTCGCGCGCCGCGTCCTCGACCGTGGTCTTCATCTTGCGGAGCTCGTCGAGCTCCATCGAACGGTTGACTTCGGCCTTGACGTCGTTCACGTAGCGCTGGGCCTTGCCGAGCAGGGCGCCCACCGTGCGTGCAACGCGCGGCAGCTTCTCCGGCCCGATCACGATCAGCGCCACGACGCCGATGAGCGCCAGCTTCTCAATGCCGAGGTCGATCACGGATGTGTGCCTGCGGTGCTCAGGACTTCTGGCGCGCTTCGACGTCGATCGTCGACTTGTCGCTGTTGGCCGGCTGGCCGGTCACTTGCTGCGTGGGGGCCGGTGCAGCGGAGGCGTCAGGGGAGGCCGAGCCGTCCTTCATGCCGTCCTTGAAACCCTTGACGGCGCCACCGAGATCCGAACCCATGTTCCGCAGCTTCTTGGTGCCGAAGATCATGACCACGACGAGCAGCACGATCAGCCAGTGCCAGATGGAAAAAGAACCCATGGAGAACTCCTAAGAATGTGTCCGATTTTAGTCGGGGGGAATGTGACAGTTTGGCTTAACCCTGCTCAGCCGCGAAGCCAGGGCCGGGGGCCGCCCATGACGTGCACATGGAGATGGTGAACCTCCTGCCCGCCCTCGGCGCCGGTGTTCACGACGACGCGATAGCCGCCGTCCGGATAGGGCCTGCAGCCCTGCTCCAGCGCCAGCTGGGGGGCCAGGGTCATGATCTTGCCCATGAGCGCCGAATCCTCGGGCGTCAGCTGCGCCATCGAGGCGATGTGTTTCTTGGGCACCAGCATGAAATGCACGGGCGCCCAGGGTGCGATGTCGTGGAAACCGAACAGGTCATCGTCTTCGTAGACCTTGCGCGAGGGGATCTTGCCTTCGATGATTTTGCAGAAGACGCAGTTCGGATCAGATGACATCTTTGGGTTCCATGGGACGGCCGTCGTTCATCCGGATCATGCCCTTCACGATCCGGTAGAGGAACCACAGCGAAATCAGGCTCCAGGCGATCCAGCCCGGCACGAACAGCAGCAGCCAGAGCCACGAGGTGACGATGTACAGCAGGCCGGCCCACAGCACCGAGCGGATGCGCCAGCTGAAGTGCGAGGCCTGCCAGGTGCCGGCCGCGTCGTCGCGCTTCACGAAATCGATCAGCAGGGCGATGAGCAGCAGCAGCACGGAGGCCTGTGCGCCCGGCACGACCGCGCCGATGGCCACGATCAGGTGCAGCACGTAGCTGACCCAGCCCCAGGTCTTGAGGGAGTCGTCGGGTTCCACGTTCACGATGTCATTGGCCATGGTCGATGCCCTTTCAATCGATCATTCAGTCGTTGGAAGCTTCGCGGGCCTGCACCTTGCGCAGGGCTTTTTCCTCGATGCCGCTGGTGCCTTCGCGGCGCTCGAGCTCCGCGACCACGTCGGCTGGCGAGAAACCGTAGTGGGCCAGCGCCACCATGGTGTGGAACCACAGGTCGGCCACTTCGTTCACTATTTTCGAGCGGTCGCCGCCGTGGTCGGCGTCCTTGGCGGCCATCACGACCTCGGTGGCTTCCTCGCCGATCTTCTTGAGGAAGGCATCGGGGCCCTTGTGCAGCAGCCGGGCGACGTAGCTCTTCTCGGGGTCGCCGCCGTTCGCGGGCAGGCGGCTCTCGAGCACCGCGGCCAGGCGGGCGAGCGCGTCGGAGGTGTTCGAATCGTTCACTGTGGCGCTCATTTGTAGATCGACTCCGGGTCTTTCAAGACCGGTTCGACCACGGTCCACTGGCCCTTTTCGTACTTGCTGAAGAAGCAGCTGTGGCGGCCGGTGTGGCAGGCAATGCCGGGCTCGTGGCCGAGCTGGGTCACCTTGAGCAGCACCACGTCGTTGTCGCAGTCGAGGCGGATCTCGTGCACGGTCTGCACGTGGCCCGACTCCTCGCCCTTGAACCACAGCTTGCTGCGCGAGCGGCTGAAATACACCGCGCGGCCCAGCTCGGCGGTCTTTTCGAGCGCCTCGCGGTTCATCCACGCGAACATGAGCACGTCGTTCGTGCCTTGTTCCTGGGCGATCACGGGAACCAACCCGTTCGCGTCCCACTTCACTTCATCGAGCCAATTCATGGGGATATTGTCAAGGATAGGAAAAGACCCTTCCGGTCCCGCTCAGGCGTCGATGCGCACGGGGATCCCGCGCTCGGCCATGCGCGCCTTGGCCTCGCCCACGGTGTGCTCGCCGTAGTGGAAGATGCTCGCGGCCAGCACCGCGTCGGCGCCGCCCTTCTGGATGCCGTCGGCCAGGTCGTCGAGGCTGCCGACGCCGCCCGAGGCGATCACGGGCACGTTGACCGCGTCGCTCACGGCGCGCGTCAGGGCCAGGTCGAAGCCGCTCTTGGTGCCGTCGCGGTCCATGCTCGTGAGCAGGATCTCGCCCGCGCCGCGGCGCGCCATTTCGGTCGCCCACTGCACCACGTCCAGGCCGGTGTTCTTGCGCCCGCCGTGGCTGTACACGTCCCAGCCCGCGCCGCGCGTGGCGGCGTCTTCGGGGCTGCGGCGCTTGGCGTCGATGGCGACCACGATGCACTGCGAGCCGTACTTCTGGGCCGCGTCGCTGATCACCTGCGGATCGGCGATGGCGGCCGAGTTGAAGCTGGTCTTGTCGGCGCCCGCGTTGAGCAGCCGGCGCACGTCGGCCACGGTGCGCACGCCGCCGCCCACGGTCAGCGGAATGAAGACCTGCGAGGCCACCGCCTCGATGATCGGCAGGATCAAGTCGCGGCCGTCGCTGGTGGCCGTGATGTCCAAGAAGGTGAGTTCGTCGGCGCCCTGCGCGTTGTAGCGCGCGGCGATCTCGACCGGGTCGCCGGCATCGCGCAGCTCGAGAAAATTGACGCCCTTGACGACGCGGCCGCCGGTGACGTCGAGGCAGGGAATGATGCGTTTGGCAAGCATGGGGTGGTGAACCAGGAGAAATCAGTCGGTCAGAGAACGCAAAGCTGTTGCCAGCCCTGCCATTGGGCGCCGGGCGCCAGCACGACGGGTTCGTCGATGCGGGCCGCCTCGACGCAGAGCATGTGGCGGAAGCCCTCTGGGGGCATGTCCGCGAGTGTCGCACCGAGCGCGGCACCGGGGTTCCAGACCACGGTTTCGGTGCAGGTTTCGCTCTGGGTGATTTCGAGCGTGCCGCCGGGCTGCACCAGCCGCAGCGGCTGCGCCGGGGCGGTGTAGACGCTGTCGAACTCGGCGTCGAACTGCAGCGCGGCGGCCGATTCGGTCTGGCGCACGTCGCGCACCGCGTCCCAGCGGGCGGCGCCCTGCAGGCCTTCGAGGCGCACGGCGGCGATGTCGTCCACGCGCAGGTAGGTGTGCAGCGCGGCCGAAAACGGCCAGGGTGCGTCGCCGGTGTTGGTCAGGGTGAGCGCGGTGCGCAGCCGGCCAGCGGCGAGCGTGGCGTCCATCCGCGCCTCGAAGGCATGTGGCCAGAGCCGGCGGGTGGCGTCGTCGTCGCGCAGCACCAGCCGCAGCGTGTCGGGCGCGCCCGATTCCTCGCGAATCCAAGGCAGATTGCGCATGAAGCCATGCTTGGGGAGCATGCCGCGCTGGTTGAACTGGGGGCAGCACAGGGGAATGCCGCCGCGGATGGCAGTTTGGCCGTCAAAAACGGCCTTCGGACTCAGATACAGTCGCTCCCCACCGCGGGCCGGGGCCCAGGAAAGCACCTGGGCGCCATGCAGCGCCACCGTCAGCGTGCTGCCATCGGCCGCCACGGCGTGCAACGCCGGCTGGCCTCGAAACTCGATCGAGCGGATATCCATGTGAGGAATTGTAGGCAGCCGCCGCATCCTGACAGCGGGCCATTGCGTGCATCCGCCTTTCTTGGATACCCTGTGCCGAGTCGGTCCCGTGCACTCGAAAAGAACCACTCTCACACGACAAAGGGGATACGCATGAAGAAAAAGCTGCCCATGGCCGCCTGGATCCTGATCGCCATGGTGCTCGGCATCATCGTCGGTTACATGATCTTCACCAGCTTTCCCGACAAGAAGGCCGCCAAGGAGATCGCGGACTACGTCTCCATCGTCTCCGACGTCTTCCTGCGCCTGATCAAGATGCTGATCGGCCCGCTGGTGTTCTCCACGCTGGTGGTGGGCATCGCGCACATGGGCGACGCCAAGTCGGTGGGCCGCGTGTTCGGCAAGGCCATCGGCTGGTTTCTCACCGCCTCGCTGATCTCGCTGGTCATCGGCCTGGTCATGGCCAACCTGCTCAAGCCCGGCGAAAACCTGGGCCTGCCGCTGCCCGACATCGGCGCCTCGGCCAACCTGGCGACCAACAAGTTCACCTTCAAGGACTTCGTGAGCCACACGGTGCCCAAGTCGTTCGTGGAGGCGATGGCCAACAACGAGATCCTGCAGATCGTGGTGTTCTCGATGTTCTTCGGCGTGGCGCTGGCCTCGCTCGGCGACAAGGCCAAGACGCTGGTGGCCGCCATCGAGGAGCTGTCGCACGCCATGCTCAAGATCACGGGCTACGTCATGAAGCTCGCGCCGCTGGCGGTGCTGGCGGCCATGGCCGCCACCGTGGCCGTGAACGGGCTGGGCATTCTCGTCAAGTTCGCCGTGTTCATGCGCGACTTCTACCTGGGCCTGTTCGTGCTGTGGGGCGTGCTGATCATGGCCGGCCTGCTGTTCCTGGGGCCGCGCGTGTTCAAGCTGCTGGTGCTCATCAAGGAGGCGTTCCTGCTGTCGTTCGCTACGGCGAGCTCCGAAGCCGCCTACCCGAAGATCCTGCAGGCGCTCGACCGTTTCGGCGTGAAGCGCAAGATCTCCAGCTTCGTGATGCCGATGGGCTACTCGTTCAACCTCGACGGCTCGATGATGTACTGCACCTTCGCCGTGCTGTTCATCGCACAGGCTTACGACATCCACATGCCGATCAGCACGCAGATCACCATGCTGCTGATCCTGATGCTCACCTCCAAGGGCATGGCCGGCGTGCCGCGCGCCTCGCTGGTGGTGATCGCCGCCACGCTGAACCACTTCGACATTCCCGAGGCCGGCCTGCTGCTGATCCTGGGCGTGGACACCTTCCTGGACATGGGCCGCTCGGCCACCAACGCGGTGGGCAACTCCATCGCCACGGCCGTGGTCGCCAAATGGGAGGGCGAGCTGCTGTCCGAGAGCGATGCCGAGGCCAACGCCAAGGTGCTCGACGAGGAAGCCGCGGCCACCCTCGCCCACCCGGCGCACGCGTGAGGCGCCACGCCATGACGCGCATCGCCACGCTGCCCTCCGCCGTCGCCGCATGGCTGCTGGCGGCCGTGGCCCTGGCCTTGCCGGCCGGCCCCGCGCAGGCGCAGGAGCTCCTCACCGGCACGCTGTCCAAGGTGCGCGAGAGCGGCACCATCGCCATCGGCCACCGCGAGGCCTCGGTGCCCTTTTCGTACCTCAATGCGCGCAAGGAGCCGATCGGCTATTCCATCGAGCTGTGCCGCGCGCTCGTCACGGCCATCGAGGACACGGTCAACAAGAGCCTCACGATCAAGTGGGTGCCCGTCACCTCCGACTCGCGCATCGACGCGGTCGTCAGCGGCCAGGTCGACCTCGAGTGCGGCTCCACCACCAGCAACCTCGAGCGCCAGAAGCGCGTGGCCTTCTCGCCGACGATGTTCGTCTCGGGCACCAAGGTGCTGGTGAAGAAGGGCGCGCCGATCCAGTCGTTCCGCGACCTGGCCGGCAAGAAGGTGGCGGTGACGGCCGGCACCACCAACGAGAAGACGCTGCGCGACCTGTCGCAGAAGTTCAAGCTCAACATCGAGCTGAAGGTGGCGCGCGACCATGCCGAGTCCTTCGCGCTCGTGAAAGAAGGCCAGGCCGACGCCTTCGCCACCGACGACGTGCTGCTCTACGGCCTGATCGCCCGCGACGCCGCCAAGGCGCAGTACGAGGTGGTGGGCGACTTCCTTTCCTACGACCCCTACGCGGTCATGTACCGCAAGGGCGACCCGCAGCTCAACAAGGTGGTGGTCGACACCTTCCAGGTGCTGGCGGAAGACGGCGAGATCCACCGCCAGTACAAGCGCTGGTTCATGCGCAAGCTGCCTTCGGGGGAAAGCCTCAACCTGCCAATGAGCGCGCAGCTGGAAACGATCATCCAGACGATGGCGGTGAAGGCCGAGTAGGCCCGCCTGCCCTTCTCTACCGCGCGGGCCACTCCCAGCGCGGGATCTCGCTCATGTCGAGGTTCGCGATGCGGGTCTCGCCGAAGCGCTTTTCGAGCACCACCGGCTGCAGGCCGTCGCTGTCGTCCAGGGCGGCGATCAGGCGCGCCGCGTGCGACACCACGATCACCTGCGACGACCGCGCGGCCTGCGCGATGAGGCGGCCCAGCGCCGGCAGCAGGTCGGGGTGCAGGCTGGTCTCGGGCTCGTTGAGCACCAGCAGCGCGGGCGGACGGGGCGTCAGCAGCGCCGCGATCCACAGCAGGTAGCGCAGGGTGCCGTCCGACAGCTCGGCGGCCGTCAGGGGCCGCAGCAGGCCGTGCTGGTGCATCAGCGTCTCGAAGCGGTCGCCGTTCGCCTGCACCTCGATGCGGGCGCCCGGAAAGGCGTCGTCCACGGCGCTGTCGAGCGCCTCGCCGTCGCCGATCTCGCGGACGGTCTGCAGGGCCGCGGCCAGATCGGCCCCATCGTTCGCCAGCACAGGCGTGTAGGTGCCCAGTTGCGGCTGACGCGCCGGGGCGTCGGCATCGGAGCGGAAGTGGTCATAGAAGCGCCAGGAGCGCATCTGCTCGCGCAGCGTGAGCATCTCGGGCGCGTCGCGCGGGTCGGCGTGCTCGGTCATCATGCTGGCGAAGGCCGGGATCGGCCGGCCGACGGCCTGCCAGCCCTTGCCGTCACGCAGGCGCAGCGCGGCGCCCTTGCGGTCGACCAGGTGCGTGGAGGGGCGCAGCAGCGGGCCGCTCCAGATCGCCTCGTGCTTGATCTGCGGGTCGTGCGAGAAGGCCGAGGACGGGACCGGCGGCGGCAGGCCGATGTCGATGGCGTAGCCGAAATCGTCGGCCTCGGCGCCGGCGAAGCCCAGCTTCAGCGCCACCGGCTCGCTGCGCGTGGTGCCCTGCACCGGCTGTTCGCCGCGCAGCATGGCCGCCGAAAAGCGCTCGGGCCCGGCCCACAGCGTGGAAGACAGCCCGCCTTCGCGCACCAGCGAGCGGATCACGCCGCCGTTGGCGATGTCGGCCAGCAGCCGCATCGCGCGGTACACGCTCGACTTGCCGCTGCCGTTGGCGCCGGTGACCACCGTGAGGCGGCCCAGCGGCACCGTCAGCTGGCGCAGCGAGCGGTAGTTGGCAATGGCGAGCGCGGAGAGCACGCGCCGCTACGGCAAAGGCGTCAGGCGCCGGCCAGCTCGTCCGCGCGCGCCTGGGCGGCGGCGAAGTCGAGGTCGCCCGAGTAGATGGCGCGGCCGCAGATCACGCCCTCGACGCCTTCGGATTCGACCGCGCAGAGCTGGTCGATGTCGGCCATGTTCGAGAGGCCCCCCGAAGCGATCACGGGGATGGTCAGCGCCTGCGCGAGCTTGACGGTGGCGTCGATGTTGATGCCCGAGAGCATGCCGTCGCGGCCGATGTCGGTGTAGATGATCGATTCGACGCCGTAGTCCTCGAACTTCTTGCCCAGGTCGGCCACTTCGTGGCCCGTGAGCTTGCTCCAGCCGTCGGTGGCGACCTTGCCGTCCTTGGCATCGAGCCCCACGATGATGTGGCCGCCGAAGGCGCTGCAGGCGTCCTTCAGGAAGCCGGGGTTCTTGACCGCGGCGGTGCCGATGATCACGTAGCGCAGGCCGTCGTCGATGTAGCGCTCGATGGTGTCCAGGTCGCGGATGCCGCCGCCCAGCTGCACCGGGATGTCGTCGCCGACTTCCTTCAGGATCGCCTTGATCGCCGCGTGGTTCTGCGGCTTGCCGGCGAAGGCGCCATTCAGATCGACCAGGTGCAGCCGACGGGCGCCGGCCTCGACCCATTTGCGGGCCATGGCGGCGGGGTCTTCGCTGAAGATGGTGGACTGGTCCATGTCGCCCTGCTTGAGGCGAACGCAGTGGCCGTCTTTGAGATCAATGGCGGGAATGAGGAGCATGGAAGTGACGCGAGTGTGCGAAAGCCGGGCTGCGAACGGTGCGGCCCGGGCGGGAATATAAGGTCAGGGATTCCAGTGGAGGAAGTTGCGATACAGCTGCAGCCCATGGTCCGCACTCTTCTCCGGGTGGAACTGGGTGGCAAAAATGTTATCGCGTGCGATGGCCGCGGTAAAGCATGCCCCGTAATCGGCCTCGCCCACGCTGTGCCGGGCATCCGCCGGGCACGCGTAGAAGCTGTGCACGAAATAGAAGTAGCTCTGGTCGGGAATGCCCGCCCACACCGCGTGCGGCTGGGCCTGGCGCACCTGGTTCCAGCCCATCTGCGGCACCTTGAAGCGGCTGCCGTCGGGCTGCAGGCGACCGGCCAGGTCGAACTTGACGACCTCGCCGGGAATGAGCCCCAGGCCGTCGGTCGGGCCTTCGTCGCTGCGCGACAGCAGCATCTGCATGCCCACGCACACGCCGAAGAGCGGCTTGCTGGCCGCGGCTTCGAGCACCGATTCGAGCAGGCCCGAGTCGCGCAGTTCGCGCATGCAGTCGGGCATGGCGCCCTGCCCCGGCAGCACCACGCGGGTGGCCTTGCGCACCACGTCCGGGTCGGAGGTGACGAACACCTCCACGCCCACCTGGTCGGCCGCATGGCGCACGGCCTGCGACACGGAGTGCAGGTTGCCCATGCCGTAGTCGACGACCGCGACGGAATTCTTTGCTACAGATTTCATAGCTGTTCGCCGGGGAGTTTCAGAGCGAACCTTTGGTCGAGGGAATGACGCCGACGGAGCGCGGATCGAGCTCCAGCGCGCCGCGCATGGCGCGCGCGAAGGCCTTGAACACCGTTTCGCACTGGTGGTGCGCGTTCACGCCCTTCAGGTTGTCGATGTGCAGCGTGACGAAGGCGTGGTTCACGAAGCCCTGGAAGAACTCGTAGGTGAGCTGGCTGTCGAAGGTGCCGATCATCCCGCTGGTGAAGGGCACGTGCATCACGAGGCCCGGACGGCCCGAGAAGTCGATGACGACGCGGCTCAGCGCCTCGTCGAGCGGCACGTAGGCATGGCCGTAGCGTCGGATGCCCTTCTTGTCGCCGATGGCCTTGGCCACGGCCTGGCCGAGCGTGATGCCCACGTCTTCCACGGTGTGGTGGCCGTCGATGTGCAGGTCGCCCTCGCAGTCGATGTCCAGATCGATCAGCCCGTGGCGGGCGATCTGGTCGAGCATGTGATCGAAAAAGCCGATGCCCGTGGAGAGCTTGGCCTTGCCGGTGCCGTCGAGGTTGACGCTGACCGTGATCTTCGTCTCGGCGGTGTGGCGGGTGACCGTCGCGATGCGATCGGTGCTGCCCGGGGTCGTGGGGGTGGTCATAGTGAGGCTTCGAGCGCCGCCAGCATCTGCGCGTTCTCGTCGGCCGTTCCGACGGTGAGGCGCAGGCAGTTGGCGAGCAGTTCATGCATTTTAGAAACGTTCTTCACCAGCACCCCGCGGGCCTTCATGCCCTCGAAGGTACGGGTGGCATCGGGCACGCGCAGCAGGATCATGTTGGCGTCGCTGGGCCAGGTCTTCACGCCCGGCAGCCGGGCCAGCGCGGCCATGAGCTGGTCGCGCCCTTCGCGGATCTGGCGCGCCTGGGCCTCGAACACCGCCGCGTGCTCCAGCGCGAACAGCGCGGCCTCGCAGTTGAGCACGCTGATGTTGTAGGGCGGGCGCACCTTGTCGATCTCGGCGACCAGCGCGGCGGGGCCCATGAGGTAGCCCAGGCGGATGCCGGCCAGGCCGAACTTGCTCAGGGTGCGCATCAGCAGCACGTGGCGGTGGTTCGCGAGCCGGTCGATGTAGCTGCGGGCGGCAAAGGGCTGGTAGGCCTCGTCGATCACCACCAGGCCGCCCTGCGCGCCCTGGGCCTGCACGATCTTCTCGATGACGGCGTCGTCCCAGAGGTTGGCGGTCGGGTTGTTCGGGTAGGCGAGGTAGACGATGGCCGGCTTCTCGCGCGCGATGGCGGCCAGCATGGCGGCTTCGTCGAGTTCGAAATCGGCCGTCAGCGGCACGCCGACGAAGCGCAGGCCCTGCAGCTGGGCGCTCATCGCGTACATGACGAAGCCGGGCACGGGCGCCAGCACCGCGGCGCCGGGCTGGTCGCAGGCGATGCCCAGCAGCGAGATCAGTTCGTCCGAGCCGTTGCCCAGCATCAGCCCGAAGCCTTCGGGCAGGCCTGCGTGCGCGGCCAGCGCGCGCTGCAGGTCGGCGCCGCGGTCGCCGGGGTAGCGGTTGAGCGCCAGCGCGCCCAGGCGCGCGCCCAGTTCGGCCTGCAGCGCGGGCGGCAGGCCGTAGGGGTTCTCCATCGCGTCGAGCTTGAGGAAGCCGCGCGCGTCCTGCACCGCGTAGGCGTGCATGGCGCGCACGTCGGCGCGGATGCGGTCGAGCGGCAGACGGTTGTCGGAGGCGGAGGAATCGGAAACGGTCATCGGGTGCAGCGGTAGCTGTTGCGGAGGGCGCCGGCCATGACCAGTTGCACGGGCATGTCGGCTTCGTAGCTGTCGGCGTTGCGGCTCAACTCGGTCTGGTAGAGCGAACGGGCCATCGAGGGTTCGAGGCGGCGGCCCTCGATGCAGAACGGCGGCACCTGGCCGTTGCGCTGCGACGACTCGACGCCCTCGCGCAGGCCTTCGAGCACGCCGACGAGGTAGTAGCTGGCGTAGGCCTTGCCGTCTTTCTCGCCGGCTTCGAGGGTGCGCAGCTCGCGGATGCTCATGGCCTGCGCGCCGGCGCCGATCGCACCGGCCGCCAGGGCGAGCAGCAGCGCCGGCAGGCGCGGCAACAGCAGGACGGCGGCGCGTTGCATGGCCTCGCTGGCTTACTTGCGGTAGCGCGGCGGCGGCGCATACGCGCCGTCGGCCGGGAAGGCGCTGGGCTGCGACGGCGAGGCGTCGCGACGGGTGCGGCGCGGGGCGTTCGGCTCTTCGAGCTCGAACAGCGCGGCGCCGATCACGCCGATGTTGCGCACGTCGCCAGCCTCGGTGTTCGCGGCATAGGCACGGCCCGGCGTGGCGAAACGGAAGGCGGCCACTTCGCTCTGGCTCTTGCGGAAGCCTTCGATGTTGAGCGTCTGCTGCGGGCGCAGCACGTAGCCGCCGTTGCGCAGGCTGCCAGGCTTGCCATTGAGCACGTCCAGGCCGTCGACGGTGGCGATCACCTCGTAGCTGCGGTCGCTGAGGTTGCGAAAGCGCAGCGTGTAGCGCGCGCCTTCGACGCCGGCGAGGCGGAACATGTCGTTGCCGCTTCGACGTGCGCGCTGCAACGGCAGCGGGCGGTCGTTCTCGTCGAGCACCGACCATTCGATGTCGCCCTGGGCCAGCTGCAGGTTCAGCCGGCGCTCGGGGTTGCTGCCCGTATCGCGGCGCACGCTGGCCGCGTCGTTGTAGCCGATCGAGGCCACGTCGTCGGGCTGGTCGGACAGGCGCTTGGCGGCGACGGTGCGGGTCTTCGACTCGATGCCCTCGCCCCATTGCGTGCCGAGCTGGGCCGGCGCCGGTGCGGGCTTTGCAGCACTGGACGTGGCCGCCATCGCCGTCGTTTCGGCGCGGTTCTGCGGCATCTGGGTGCAGGCGGCCAGCAAGGCGGCACCTGCAACGAGGCCGGTGGCGAAGCGGAAAAATCGCGAACGATAGAGGCGTTGAATCATCTGGCGTGCTCCTCCCTGAAGCGGGGTTGTTGGAGCCTCAGATCTTACGCAGGCGCATGCGCGCGGCTTCGGCGTGCGCCTGCAGGCCCTCGCCTTCGGCCAGCGTGACGGCGATCGGGCCCAGCACCTGCGCGCCGGCCTCGCTCACCTCGATGAGGCTGGAGCGCTTCTGGAAGTCGTACACGCCCAGCGGGCTCGAGAAGCGCGCGGTGCCGCTGGTCGGCAGCACGTGGTTCGGGCCGGCGCAGTAATCGCCCAGGCTCTCGCTGGTGAAGTTGCCCAGGAAGATCGCGCCGGCGTGGCGCAGCAGCGGCTCCCAGCGGTGCGGTTCGCTGCTGCTGACTTCCAGGTGTTCGGGGGCGATGCGGTTGCTGATCTCGCAAGCCTCTTCCATGCTCTTCGTGTGGATCAGCGCGCCGCGGCCGTTGAGCGAGGCGGCGATGATCTCGGCGCGCGGCATGGTGGGCAGCAGGCGGTCGATCTCGGCTTGCACGCGGTCGATGTAGGCGACGTCGGGGCACAGCAGGATGCTTTGCGCCAACTCGTCGTGCTCGGCCTGGCTGAACAGGTCCATGGCCACCCAGTCGGGCGGCGTGGAGCCGTCGGCCAGCACCAGGATTTCGCTCGGGCCCGCGATCATGTCGATGCCCACGGTGCCGAAGACGCGGCGCTTGGCGGCGGCCACGTAGGCGTTGCCGGGGCCGGTGATCTTGTCGCAGGCCGGGATGGTGGCCGTGCCGTAGGCCAGCGCGGCCACGGCCTGCGCACCGCCGACGGTGAAGCCGCGCGTCACGCCGGCCACGTAGGCGGCGGCGAGCACGAGCTGGTTCTTCTCGCCCTTCGGCGTGGGCACGACCATGATGATCTCGCCCACACCCGCGACGTGCGCGGGAATGGCGTTCATCAGCACGCTCGACGGGTAGGCGGCCTTGCCGCCCGGCACGTAGATGCCGACGCGGTCCAGCGGCGTGACCTTCTGGCCGAGCAGCGTGCCGTCGGCGTCGCGGTAGCTCCAGCTTTCGCCGGAGGCCTTCTTCTGCGCCTCGTGGTAGCTGCGCACGCGGCGCGCGGCGGCTTCGAGCGCGTCGCGCTGCGCGGCGGGGAGGCCCTCGAACGCGGCCTTCAGCTCGGCCTGCGTGAGTTCGAGCTCGGGCAGCGTCTTGGCGTCGAGCTTGTCGAAGCGGTTGGTGTACTCCAGCACCGCCTCGTCGCCGCGCTTTTGCACGTCGGCCAGGATGTCGGCCACCACCTTCTCGATCGCCGCGTCCGCGTCCGCGGACCAATGCAGCCGCGCCTTGAATTCAGCGTCGAAGCTGGCTGAGTTCGTGGACAGTCGGGCGGGGGCTGCTTGCAGAGTCATGGGTTTGAGGTTCAGGCGGAGGGAATGGCGGACGCGAAGGCGTCGATGATGCGGCGGATGGGTTCGCGCTTGAGCTTGAGCGCGGCCTGGTTGACGACCAGCCGGGCGCTGATGTCCATGATGCGCTCCACCTCGACGAGGTGGTTGGCCTTGAGGGTGTTGCCGGTCGAGACCAGGTCGACGATGGCGTCGGCCAGGCCCGTGAGCGGCGCCAGCTCCATGCTGCCGTAGAGCTTGATCAGGTCGACGTGCACGCCCTTGCTGGCGAAGAAGTCGCGCGCCAGGCCCACGTACTTGGTGGCCACGCGCAGGCGCGAGCCCTGCTTCACGGCCGAGGCGTAGTCGTAGTCGGCGCGCACGGCCACGCTGAGGCGGCAGGCCGCGATGCGCAGGTCCAGCGGTTGGTACAGGCCCTGGTTGCCGTGCTCGAGCAGCACGTCCAGGCCGGTCACGCCCAGGTCGGCGCCGCCGTACTGCACGTAGGTGGGCACGTCGGAGGCACGCACCAGCACCACGCGCACGTCGGGGCGGGTGGTTTCAAGAATCAGCTTGCGCGATTTCTCGGGGTCTTCGGTGACCTCGATGCCGGCGGCGGCCAGCAGGGGCATCGTCTCTTCGAAGATGCGGCCTTTGGAAAGAGCCAGGGTGATCATGCGGCGGCTCCCGTCACGCGTTCAATGTCGGCACCAAGGCCGCGCAGTTTCGATTCCATGCGGTCGTAGCCCCGGTCGAGGTGGTAGATGCGGTCGACCAGCGTCTCGCCCTCGGCCACGAGGCCGGCGATGACGAGGCTGGCGGAGGCGCGCAGGTCGGTGGCCATCACGGTGGCGCCCGAGAGCTGTTGCACGCCCTCGACCATCGCGACCTTGCCCTCGACGTGGATGCGCGCGCCCAGGCGCACCATCTCGTTCACGTGCATGAAGCGGTTCTCGAAGATGGTCTCGGTGACCATCGAGGCGCCGCGCGCGATCACGTTCAGGGCCATGAACTGGGCCTGCATGTCGGTGGGGAAGCCGGGGTATTCGGTGGTACTGAAGCTCTGCGCCTTCAGGTGGTCGTACGCGGGGCCCTGCGAGCCGATGCGGATGCCGTCGGGCTCTGTCACGACAGTGCAGCCGGCGTCGCGCAGCTTGTCGATCACGGCGTCGAGGTGGTCGCCGCGCGCATGGCGCAGGAAGGCCTCGCCGCCCGTGGCCGCCACGGCGCACAGGAAGGTGCCGGCCTCGATGCGGTCGGCCACCACGGCGTGCTCGCAGCCGTGCAGCTTCTCGACGCCCTGGATGCGGATGTGGCTGGTGCCGTGGCCTTCGATCTTCGCGCCCATGCGGATCAGCATTTCGGCCAGGTCGACGATCTCGGGCTCCTGCGCGGCGTTCTCGAGCAGCGTCTCGCCCTCGGCCAGCGCGGCGGCCATGAGGAAGTTCTCGGTGCCGGTGACGGTGACCATGTCGGTCAGGATGCGCGCGCCCTTCAGCCGCGTGCGCCCTTCGGGCAGGCGCGCGACCATGTAGCCGTGCTCGACCACGATCTCGGCGCCCATCGCCTGCAGGCCCTTGATGTGCTGGTCGACCGGCCGCGAGCCGATGGCGCAGCCCCCGGGCAGCGACACCTTGGCGTGGCCGAAGCGCGCCAGCAGCGGGCCCAGCGCCAGCACCGAGGCGCGCATGGTTTTCACCAGTTCGTAGGGGGCCTCGGGATTGCCGAGCTCACCGGCGTTCAGGCGCACGGTGCCGTTGTCGTCGGCCTCGGCCGTCACGCCCATGTTGCGCACCAGCTTGAGCATGGTCGACACGTCCTGCAGGCGCGGCACGTTGTGCAGCACCACGGGCTGGTCGGTCAGCAGCGCCGCGCACAGCTCGGGCAGCGCGGCGTTCTTGGCGCCGGAAATGAGCACTTCGCCGCGAAGCTCACGCCCGCCGCGAATCAGAAGTTTGTCCATGAAGGATCCAGCGAAATCAGGAGGCCCGCAGGGGCCGGAAAGTCATTTGTCCACGGCGGCCCATTCGGCCGGCGTATAGGTCTTCATCGAGAGCGCATGCACCTCGTCGGTGTGCATTTTCGCACCGAGGGTGGCGTAGACCCGCTGGTGGCGCTGGATGGCGCGCTTGCCCTCGAATTCGGCCGAGACGATGGTCGCGTACCAATGTCGGCCGTCGCCCTCGAGCGTGATGTGCTCGCACGGCAGATGGGCAGCGATGATGGCTTGGAGTTCGTCAGCGGTCATGGGGTCTTGGAAGTCGCGGTCAGCCGCGGATTTTGTAGCCGATGCGCAGCAGGTGGACAGCGATGGCGCTCACCACCAGCCAGGCGGAACCGACGATGCCGAAGCTCAGCCAGGGCGAAGCGTCGCTCACCCCGAAGAAGCCGTAGCGGAAGCCGTCGATCATGTAGAAGAAGGGGTTCAGATGGCTCACGCTCTGCCAGAACGGCGGCAGCGAGCCGATCGAATAGAACACGCCCGACAGGAAGGTCATGGGCATGATCAGGAAGTTCTGGAACACGGCCATCTGGTCGAACTTCTCGGCCCAGAGCCCGGCGATGAGGCCGAGCGTGCCCAACATGGCCGAGCCCAGCAGCGCGAACACCAGGATCCACACCGGCGCCACGAAGCTCGGCACGGCGAAGAAGACGGTCACGGCGAACACGCCCACGCCCACCGCCAGCCCGCGGATCACCGAGGAGCCCACGTAGGCGAAGAACCAGCCCCAGTGCGACAGCGGCGTGAGCAGCACGAACACGAGGTTGCCCATGATCTTGCTCTGGATGATCGAGGACGAGCTGTTCGCGAACGCGTTCTGCAGCACGCTCATCATCACGAGGCCGGGAATCAGGAAAGCGGTGTAGCCCACGGTGCCGTAGACCGTCACGCGGCCTTCGAGCACATGGCCGAACACCATGAGGTACAGCAGCGCGGTGAGCACCGGCGCACCGACGGTCTGGAAGCCGACCTTCCAGAAGCGCAGCGTTTCCTTGTACAGAAGCGCGCGCCACCCCGTGACGGCCATCATCGCGACACCTCCAGCGGCGTCTGCTCGCCCGCCATCAGGTCGATGAACACGTCTTCCAGGTCGGCCTTGCGCATTTCCACGTCTTCCACCGCGACGCCGGCTTCGCGGATCGCGGCCAGCAGTTGTTCGACTTCATGCGCGTTCTGCGCCGGCAGCTGCACGATGCGCCCGGTGATGCGCGCGTGCTGGGCGATGGCCCAGGGCAGCATGGCGTCGGTCTTGAAGCGCAGCACGTTGCTCGCGGCCGACTTCAGCAGCTCGCTGGTGCGGTCCAGGGCGATCACCTTGCCGAGCTTGAGCATCGCGATGCGGCTGCACAGCGCCTCGGCCTCTTCGAGGTAGTGGGTGGTGAGCAGCACGGTGCTGCCCTGCTTGTTGAGCTTGGCGACGAACTGCCAGAGCGTCTGGCGCAATTCGACGTCGACACCGGCCGTGGGCTCGTCGAGCACGATGACCGGCGGCTTGTGCACCAGCGCCTGCGCCACCAGCACGCGGCGCTTCATGCCGCCCGAGAGCTGGCGCATGTTGGCCGTGGCCTTGTCGGCCAGGCCCAGGCTCTGCAGCAGCTCGTCGATCCAGGCCTCGTTGTTCTTGATGCCGAAGTAGCCCGACTGGATGCGCAGCGACTCGCGCACGTTGAAGAAGGGGTCGAACACCAGCTCCTGCGGCACGATGCCGAGCTGGCGCCGGGCTTCGGCGTAGTCGCGCTGCACGTCGAAGCCGTGCACGCTGATCGCGCCCGCCGTGGGCCGCGACAGGCCCGCCAGCATGCTGATCAGGGTGGTCTTGCCCGCGCCGTTGGGGCCGAGCAGGCCGAAGAACTCGCCCGGCTCGATCTGGAAGGAAACCTCGTCGACCGCACGCAGCCCCTGCTTGCCTTGGGCGCGTTGCTGACGGGAGGGAGGGTAGGTCTTGGAGACCGACTGGAATGAGATCGCGGGCATGGGAGCCCGCGATTTTACGGGCGATGGGTTTTTCGGCGCTGCTCAGGGGTGAACGCGGGGAGCCGGCCGCGCTAGGCATCGGCCCGGAGTTCACCCACAATCCCGCCGGTGCCGATTCTGCGCACCGCAACCGCCCATCGCGAGGAACGCCAATGAAGTGTTTGACCCGCAGCCCCCTCCCAACCGTTGCCGCCCTGCTCCTGGCGATGGTGCTGACTGCTTGCGGGGGCGGAGGTGGTGGTGGCGGCGGAGGTGGCGGCATCGCCCTTGTCGGCGGCGGCGCAGGCGCTGGCGCAGGGGGCGGCACCGCCCAACCTTGCACTTCATCTGCCGGTTCGGCCCAGCTGCCAGCCCGCGATGCACTCATTGCGCGCGCCAAGTGCCTGGAGCTGGACACGCCCTACGTGCCACCACCCGGCGATGTGCTGGAGCACAACACGTCCGGCTATGCCAAGGCCATGTGCTCGGCGGTCTTCATCACCGGACTCGATCCTGCAGTCGCCGCCGAAACCATCGGGTATTTCACGGGGCCGTACGAACAGCGCAAGAAGGTGGGTGCGCCGGTGGTCGACCGCACCAAGAAGGAGGTCCGCATCACGATGCCCAACGGCGGCCCGACGCTGGTGGCCCGCCACTTCGGATCGCAGGGTTGCATCACGCTGCCGCCCGGCAAGGACGACGTTTTCTTCACACCCGTCAATGTCAAGAGCGCGCTGGCCGACCCCACGACCGTGCCCTGGCCCATGGGCGATGTGCTGCCGAACGACCCGCCGCCCGCCGACGTCGACATGGCCAAGGTGAACCAGGCCATCGGCGCCGCCTTCGAAACCACGGAGGCCTACACCGCGGCCTTCGTGGTCACGCACAAGGGGCGGCTCATCGGCGAGCGCTACATGAGCGGCATCAACGCGACCACGCCGCTCGAGTCATGGTCGATGGGCAAGAGCGTCGTGGCCACGATGATGGGCGTGCTGATCAAGCAGGGCGTGTACAAGCTCGACCAGCCCGCGCCGATTCCTGAATGGCAAGGTGCCGGCGACGGCCGCCAGCAGATCCGCATTGCCGACATCCTGCGCATGTCCAGCGGGCTGCGCATCAAGGCCCCGGACGATCCGGACTTTGACCCCAACGGCACCTACCCCGATCACATCTACTACTACACGGGCCGGATCAACGCATTCAACTACGCCGCGACCCGACCGCAGCAATGGCCGCCCAACACGGTGGGCCGCTACCGCAACACCGATCCGGTGCTTGCCAACTACCTGGTCCGCCTTGCGGTCGAGAAGCGCGGCGAGGAGTACCTCTCGTTCCCGCAGCGCGCCATCTTCGACAAGATCGGCATCCGCTCCATGGTGATCGAGACCGATCCCTACGGCAACTTCCTCACGCAAGGCTACGACTTCATGTCGGCCCGCGATTGGGCCCGGCTGGCCAATCTCTACCTGCAGGACGGCGTGTGGAACGGGGAGCGCATTCTCCCCGAGGGGTTCGTCAATTTCGTGAGCACGGCCGCACCGGCCTGGGCCGCAGACCAGCGCCCCATCTACGGGGGATTCTTCTGGATCAATGGAACGGGGGCACTGGCGGCGCCGACGACGGCCTACTACATGCTCGGCGCAGGGGGCCAGTTCGTGCTCGTGATTCCGTCGCACGATCTCGTCGTCGTGCGCATCGGCCACTCCAAGGGGGAGCGATTCGCGACCTCGACCCTGAACAAGGCGCTCTCGCTGCTGACCGCAGCGGTGCCACGCACGCGCTAGGGGGTCAGGGCGCAGCGGGCAAAAGGCCCGCGATGCCGTACAGCGCGGCCAGTTCGCGCAGGCGCGGCGACAGGCCCTTGACCGAAAACCCCCGGCCCAGCGCGCTGGATTCGCGCCGGCACTCGAGCAGCACCGCCAGCGCGGAGGAATCGAACTGGGCCAGTGCCGTGGCGTCGACCACGGTGGAGGTCGAGTCGGTCTGGCCCTTGAGCCCCTGCTGCAGCATGCGCATGCAGGCAGGAGCCTCGTCGTGGGTGAGTCGGGAGGGAAGGACCAGCATGGCGTGCGCCCGTCAGCCCTTGCCGTTGCCCTTGTTGCGCGCGGCCAGCGCGGCAATCAGGCCATCGATGCCGCTCTTGTTGATTTCCTGCGCGAACTGGGTGCGGTAGGTGTCGACCAGCCACACGCCCAGCACATTCAGGTTGTAGACCTTCCAGCCGGCGCCCTGCCCCGGCGTCTTTTCGAGGCGGTAGTCCAGCTGCACCGGGTCGCCGCGACCCTTGACCTCGGTGCGCACGAGCACGTCGGTGTCGGTGGGGGCGCCGCGGAACGGGCGGATGGTGACGGTCTGGTCGCTCACCTGGTCGAGCGCGCCGGCGTAGGTGCGCACGAGCAGGGTCTTGAACTCGTCCTGCAGGCGCTTTTGCTGCTCGGGCGTGGCCTGGCGCCAGGCCGGGCCGACGGCCGAGGCGGTCATGCGCTGGAAGTTGACGTTGGGCATGATCTTGCTGTCGACCAGCAGCATGATCTTGTTGATGTCACCGGCCTTGATCGACGAATCGGCCTTGATGGTCTCGAGCACGTCGGTCGACAGGCGCTTGACGAGCGCGTCGGGGGCTTCGTCGGCCGCGAATGCGCTCTGATGCACGAAGGCGGTGGCAGCGCCGAACAGCAGCGCGCCGGCCAATGCCAGGCGGCCCATGTCGCGTCGTTGCAGCAAGATCTTGTTGTTCATGGTGAGTCCCTCAGGTTGAATTGTCTTCCCTGCACGGTGCAGCCAATGGCTCCGTGCTGAGACAGGAACGGTTTCGACAGGCGCCAGGCCGACCGGGTTCCTGAAGCGGAGGTGAAGCCTTGCAACCGGATGCAAGCAGGACCACCCCGTCCGCCCCCTTTTGCCGTCACTTGCCGGCGTTGTCGTCGTCCGGCGGGTTGCCGTCGTAAACCTGGTTGCGGCGGCGCTGCAGGAACGCATCGCGCGTGAACGAGTACTTGTCGAGCGCAGCTTCGTCGAGCAGGCGGGTGGCCCCCAGGTAGCGCGAGCGGGTGTCCACGACACGCAGGCCCGCCAGCGAATTGCGCCAGGCGATGTCGTGGATATGGCCCTGCGCGTCGCCGTACATGTCGAGCGGCCGGGCGATCGTGTCGCGCAGCGTGGAAGGGCCGAGCAGCGGCAGCACGACGTACGGACCGGCGCCCACGCCCCAGTAGCCCAGCGTCTGGCCGAAGTCTTCCTCGTGGCGCGGCAGGCGCGCCTCGGAGGCGACGTCGAGCAGGCCGCCCAGGCCGAAGAAGGTGTTGACGTTCAGCCGCATGAAGGTCTCGGCGCTGTTCTGCAGCTTGAGCTGGGCCACGTTGTTGGCCAGACTCCAGATGTCACCGAGGTTGCTGAAGAAGTTGGTCACGCCCTGGCGCACCAGCGAGGGCACCACGTTCTGGTAGGCGGTGGCCACGGGCTCCAGCACGGCCTCGTCGACGGTGTCGTTGAAGCGCGTCATGCCGCGGTTGTACGGCTCGAAAGGGTCGGTCGGGCTCGCGCCGGATCCGGTGGCGCATCCGGCCACGAGGGCGAAACCGACGGTGGCGGTGGCCCAACGGGCGGAGCTAGCTACACTTTTAATAGCAGTCGACGAAAAAAGTCGTGTGGTCATTTCTTGTTGGCTGTTCCCGGCGCCGTATTCCCCTCGGCGGCCTTGCTGTACAGGAACTGGCTGATCAGGTTCTCCAGCACCACGGCCGATTGGGTCGCGGTGATGGTGTCGCCGGCTTGCAGGTTCTTTTCCTCGGCGCCCGCCTCGATGCCGATGTACTGCTCGCCGAGCAGGCCACTGGTCAGGATCTTGAGCGAGCTGTCCTTGGGAAAACTGTAACGGTTTTGCAGCGCCAGCGTCACATCGGCCTGAAAGGCCTTGTCGTTGAACGCGATGGATTCCACACGACCGACCACCACGCCAGCGCTCTTGACCGCGGTCTGGGGCTTGAGCCCGCCGATGTTGTCGAAACGCGCGGTGACCGTGTAGGTCTTCTGGAAGTTCAGGCTCAGCAGGTTGGCCGACTGCAGCGCCAGGAACAGCAAGGCGGCGCCGCCGATCAGCACGAACAGGCCGACCCAGATGTCGTTGGTGGAACGTTGCATGGTTTGCACTCTCTAGAACGATGGAGCCAGGGGCCCTTTAGATACTGAACATCATGGCGGTGAGCAGGAAATCGAGCCCCAAGACCGCCAGCGACGCCATCACCACGGTGCGCGTGGTCGCGCGCGACACGCCCTCGGGCGTCGGCTGGGCCTCGAAGCCCTGCAGCAACGCGACGAAGGTCACGGTGAAACCGAACACGATGCTCTTGATGACGCCGTTGCCGACGTCGCGCCAGACATCAACGCCGCCTTGCATCTGGCCCCAGAACGCGCCCGGGTCGACGCCCAGCATGAGCACGCCCACGACATAGCCGCCCATGATGCCGACCGCGCTGAACACGGCCGCCAGCAGCGGCATGGTGATGACGCCGGCCCAGAAGCGCGGCGCGAGGATGCGCTGCACCGGGTCGACCGCCATCATTTCCATGGCGCTCAACTGCTCGTTGGCTTTCATGAGGCCGATCTCGGCCGTCAGCGAGGTGCCGGCCCGGCCGGTGAACAGCAGGGCCGCCACCACGGGACCGAGTTCGCGCACGAGGCTCAGCGCGACCAGCAGGCCGAGCGCTTCGGACGAGCCGTAGCGCTGCAGTGCGTAGTACATCTGCAGCCCGAGCACGAAGCCCACGAACAGACCCGACACGCCGATGATGGCGAGCGAGTAGTTGCCCAGGAAATGGATCTGGTCACGCACCAGCCCGAAGCGCCGCATGATCTGCGCGCCCGGACCGAGCAGGCGCAGGAACAGCTTGGCCGCATGGCCCATGTCGGCCAGTTGGCTGCGCACGGCAAAGCCGACGTCGGCGGGCTTCCACCAGGTCATGAGCGCCCTCCTTCGCCATTGCCGAAGTCGTCTTCGATGCTGACGCCCGGGTAATGGAAGCGCACCGGCCCGTCAGGCAGTGCATTGACGAACTGGTGCACCAGCGGATCGACGCTCTCGCGCACCTCGTCGGGCCGACCCTGCGCGGCGATGCCGCCGTTGGCCAGGATGATCACGTGGTCCGCGATGCGGAAGGTTTCCTCGAGGTCGTGCGACACGATGATGCTGGTGAGGCCGAGCGCATCGTTGAGCTGGCGGATCAGCCGCGCGGCCGTGCCCAGCGAGATCGGGTCGAGCCCCGCGAAGGGTTCGTCGTACATCACGAGGTCGGGGTCGAGCGCGATCGCGCGCGCCAGCGCCACGCGCCGCGCCATGCCGCCCGACACCTCGCTGGGCATCAGGTCGCGTGCGCCGCGCAGGCCGACGGCATCCAGCTTCATGAGCACGATGTCGCGCACCAGCGCTTCCGACAGCTGCGTGTGCTCGCGCAACGGAAAGGCCACGTTGTCGAACACACTGATGTCGGTGAACAGCGCACCGAACTGGAACAGCATGCCCATGCGGCGCCGCGCCGCATACAGCGTCGCGACATCGAAGTGGCCGACATCCTTCCCGTCGAACAGCACCTCGCCGCGTTGGGCGCGCTGCTGACCGCCGATGAGGCGCAGCACGGTGGTCTTGCCGCCACCCGATGCCCCCATCAACGCCGTCACCTTGCCGCGCGGCACGGAAAACGACACGCCGTCGAGGATCGCGCGCGCGCCGTAGCCGAACGTGACATCGCGGAATTCGACGAAGGAGGAAGACGTGGGTGTGGCTGGGTCCATCTCAATAAAAAAGCCGGGCGCCTTCTCAGGCATCCCGGCATGCGGTTTCCGCGGATGATAACGGGGCCGCGAACGGCGCCGCTTCAAATGAAACAAAAATCAGCGCGGTAAGTCGCTGAATCCCATCAAAAATTCGTCGACCGAACGCGCCGCTTGACGGCCCTCGCGAATTGCCCACACCACCAGCGATTGGCCGCGGCGAATGTCACCTGCGGCGAACACCTTGGGCACATTGGTGGCATAGCCGCCGATGAAGTCGACCGTGGCACGCGCGTTGCCGCGGGCGTCCTTCTCGACACCGAAGGCGTCGAGCACGGTGGCCACGGGGCTGATGAAGCCCATCGCCAGCAGCACCAGGTCGGCCTTGAGGATCTGCTCGCTGCCGGGCACTTCCTGCATCTTGCCGTCCTTCCACTCGACGCGCACGGTCTTCAGGCCGGTGACCTTGCCCTTCTCGCCGATGAACTCCTTGGTCGAGATGGCGAACTCGCGCTCGCAGCCTTCTTCGTGGCTGGAGCTGGTGCGCAGCTTGATCGGCCAGTAGGGCCAGGTCAGCGGGCGGTTCTCTTCTTCCGGCGGTTGCGGCATCAGTTCGAACTGCGTGACGCTCACGGCGCCGTGGCGGTTGCTGGTGCCCACGCAGTCGGAGCCGGTGTCGCCGCCGCCGATGACGATGACGTGCTTGCCTTCGGCGCGCAGCTGGCCCTTGACCTTGTCGCCTGCGTTGACGCGGTTCTGCTGCGGCAGGAACTCCATCGCGAAGTGGATGCCGTCGAGATCGCGGCCGGGCACCGGCAGGTCGCGCGACTGCTCGGCGCCGCCGGTGAGCACCACGGCGTCGAAGTCTTTCTGCAGCTGCTCGGGCGTGACGGTTTCCTTGGCCAGGTTGGTCACCTTGGAGCCCTTGCCCAGCGGGTCTTTCGCAGCACCGACCATCACGCCGGTGCGGAAGGTCACGCCTTCGGCCTTCATCTGCTCGACGCGGCGGTCGATGTGCGACTTCTCCATCTTGAAGTCGGGAATGCCGTAGCGCAGCAGGCCACCGACACGGTCGTTCTTCTCGAACAACATGACGTCGTGGCCGGCGCGCGCCAGTTGCTGCGCGGCGGCCATGCCGGCCGGGCCGGAGCCCACCACGGCGACCTTCTTGCCGGTCTTGTGCTTGGCGACGCGCGGCGCCACCCAGCCTTCGTCCCAGGCGCGGTCGATGATCGCGTGTTCCAGCGACTTGATGCCGACCGCGTCGTCGTTCACGTTGAGCACGCAGGCGGCCTCGCAGGGCGCGGGGCAGATGCGGCCGGTGAACTCGGGGAAGTTGTTGGTCGAGTCGAGCACCGCGAAGGCGTTCTGCCAGTCGTCGCGGTACACGAGGTCGTTGAAGTCCGGAATGATGTTGTTGACCGGGCAGCCGCTGTTGCAGAACGGCGTGCCGCAGTCCATGCAGCGTGCGCCCTGCACCTTGGCCTGGTCGGTGTTCAGGCCGACGACGAATTCCTTGTAGTGCTTGACGCGCTCTTCGACAGGCTTGTAGCCCTCTTCGATGCGCTCATGCTCCATGAAGCCGGTGATTTTTCCCATCGTGCTTTCCTCTGTTCTTCGTATCTGTGGCGCGCTCAGACGGCGGCCGTGGCGGGCGCGGCCAGTGCGTGCGGCTCGAGGCCGACGTGGGCGTTGTTGCCGCTGCTGGCCAGCTCGACCTGGCGGTCGTGCAGTTCGGCCAGCGCGCGCTTGTACTCGTTCGGGAACACCTTGACGAACTTGGTGCGCGACTCGGCCCAGTTGTCGAGCAGCTCGCGCGCGCGCTTGCTGCCGGTCCAGCGGTGGTGCTCTTCGAGCAGCTTCTTGAGCTGCGCTTCGTCGGTCTCGCCGCCGTGCCAGATCTTGCGATGCACGCTGGCGGTCTGCTCGGCTGAGGTGAGCACCTTGTCGAGCGACACCATCGAGAGGTTGCAGCGCGAGGCGAACTGGCCGTCTTCGTCGTAGACGAAGGCGACACCGCCGCTCATGCCGGCCGCGAAGTTGCGGCCCGTCTTGCCGAGCACGGCCACCGTGCCGCCGGTCATGTACTCGCAGCCGTGGTCGCCGGTGCCTTCGATGACCGCCGTGGCGCCCGACAGGCGCACCGCGAAGCGTTCGCCGGCCACGCCGCACAGGTAGGCCTCGCCGGTGGTCGCGCCGTACAGCGCGGTGTTGCCGACGATGGTGTTGCGCACGGCTTCGCCACGGAAGTCCAGGCTGGGGCGCACCACCACGCGGCCGCCCGAGAGGCCCTTGCCGGTGTAGTCGTTGGCGTCGCCGATCAGGTACAGCGTGATGCCGCGTGCCAGGAAGGCGCCGAACGACTGGCCGCCCGTGCCTTCGAGCTGGATGCGGATCGAGTCGTCGGGCAGGCCCTGCGGATGCACCTTGGTCAGCGCGCCCGAGAGCATCGCGCCCACCGAGCGGTTGACGTTGCGCGCCACTTCGATGAACTGCACCTTCTCGCCCTTGTCGATGGCGGGACGCGACTTCTCGATGAGCTTCACGTCCAGGGCGCGCTCGAGGCCGTGGTCCTGGTTCTCGACATGGAAACGCGGCACGTCGGCCGGCACGATCGGCAGCGCGAACAGGCGGCTGAAGTCCAGGCCCGAGGCCTTCCAGTGCTCGATGCCCTTGCGCATGTCGAGCAGGTCGGCGCGGCCGATCAGGTCGTCGAACTTGCGGATGCCCAGCTGGGCCATGATCTGGCGCACTTCTTCGGCAACGAAGAAGAAGTAGTTGACGACGTGCTCGGGCTTGCCCGAGAACTTCTTGCGCAGCACCGGGTCTTGCGTGGCCACGCCCACCGGGCAGGTGTTCAGGTGGCACTTGCGCATCATGATGCAGCCCTCGACCACCAGCGGCGCGGTGGCGAAGCCGAACTCGTCGGCGCCCAGCAGCGCGCCGATGGCGACGTCGCGGCCGGTCTTCATCTGGCCGTCGGCCTGCACGCGGATGCGGCTGCGCAGGCGGTTGAGCACCAGCGTCTGCTGCGTTTCGGCCAGGCCGATTTCCCACGGGCTGCCGGCATGCTTGATCGACGACCAGGGCGAAGCGCCCGTGCCGCCGTCATGGCCGGCGATCACGACGTGGTCGCTCTTGCACTTGGCCACGCCCGCGGCGATGGTGCCGACGCCGATCTCGCTCACCAGCTTCACGCTGATGCTGGCGTGCGGCGCGGTGTTCTTCAGGTCGTGGATCAGCTGGGCCAGGTCTTCGATCGAGTAGATGTCGTGGTGCGGCGGCGGCGAGATGAGGCCCACGCCCGGCACGGCATAGCGCTGCTTGCCGATGTACTCGGTGACCTTGCCGCCGGGCAGCTGACCGCCCTCGCCCGGCTTGGCACCTTGCGCCATCTTGATCTGGATCTGGTCGGCCGAGTGCAGGTACTCGGCGGTGACACCGAAGCGGCCCGAAGCCACCTGCTTGATGCGCGAACGCAGCGAGTCGCCGTCGTTGAGCGGCAGGTCGACCTCAACGTTGGCCGCGCCGATCACGCTCTTGAGCGTGTCGCCTTGCTTGATCGGGATGCCCTTCAGTTCGTTGCGGTAACGCGCCGGGTCTTCACCGCCTTCGCCCGTGTTGCTCTTGCCGCCGATGCGGTTCATGGCAATGGCGAGCGTGGCGTGCGCCTCGGTGCTGATCGAGCCGAGCGACATCGCGCCGGTGGCGAAACGCTTGACGATTTCGGCGGCGGCTTCGACCTCGTCGACCGGAATGGCCTTGGCCGGATCGATCTTGAACTCGAACAGGCCGCGCAGCGTGAGGTGGCGGCGGTTCTGGTCGTTGATGAGCTGGGCGTATTCCTTGTACGTGTTCCAGTTGTTGGAGCGCGTGCTGTGCTGCAGCTTGGCGATGGCGTCGGGCGTCCACATGTGCTCTTCGCCGCGGGTGCGCCAGGCGTATTCGCCGCCGGCGTCCAGCATGTGGGCGAGCACGGGGTCGTCGCCGAAGGCGGCCTTGTGCATGCGGATGGCTTCTTCGGCGATCTCGAAGACGCCGATGCCTTCCACGCGGCTGGCGGTGCCGGTGAAGTACTTGTTCACCGTCTCGGTGTTCAGGCCGATGGCTTCGAACAGCTGGGCGCCGCAGTAGCTCATGTAGGTGCTGACACCCATCTTCGACATGATCTTCGACAGGCCCTTGCCGATGGCCTTGACGTAGTTGTAGACCGCCTTGTCGGCGCTCAGGTCGCCCGGCAGGTCGGCGTGCATGGCCGCCAGCGTTTCCATCGCGAGGTACGGGTGCACGGCTTCGGCGCCGTAGCCGGCGAGCACGCCGAAGTGATGCACTTCGCGCGCCGAACCGGTCTCGACCACGAGGCCGGCGGTGGTGCGCAAACCTTCGCGCACGAGGTACTGGTGCACGGCCGAGAGGGCCAGCACCGCGGGGATCGCGACTTGCGTCGGGCCCACGCCGCGGTCGCTCACGATCAGGATGTTGTGGCCGCCCTTGATGGCATCGACCGCTTCGGCGCACAGCGAGGCCAGCTTGGCTTCGACGCCTTCATCGCCCCAGCCCAACGGGTAGGTGATGTCCAGCACGTAGCTCTTGAACTTGCCTTGCGTGTAGCGGCCGATGTCGCGCAGCTTCGCCATGTCGGCGAAGTCGAGAATGGGCTGGCTCACTTCGAGCCGCATCGGCGGGTTGACCTGGTTGATGTCCAGCAGGTTCGGCTTGGGGCCGATGAAGGACACCAGCGACATCACGATCGCTTCGCGGATCGGGTCGATCGGCGGGTTCGTGACCTGCGCGAACAGCTGCTTGAAGTAGTTGTACAGCGGCTTGTTCTTGCTGGAGAGCACGGCCAGCGGGCTGTCGTTGCCCATGGAGCCGATGCCCTCTTCGCCGGCCTGCGCCATCGGGCTCATCAGGAACTTGATGTCTTCCTGGGTGTAGCCGAAGGCCTGCTGACGGTCGAGCAGCGCGACCTGGCTCACGGGGATCGCGGCCGGCTCGGCCTTGACGCTGTCGAGCTTGATGCGCAGGTTCTCGATCCACTGCTTGTAGGGCTTGCTGTTGGCGAGGGTGGCCTTGACCTCCTCGTCGTCGATCATGCGGCCCTGCTCCAGGTCGATCAGGAACATCTTGCCGGGCTGCAGGCGCCACTTGCGCACGATCTTCTGCTCGGGCACGGGCAGCACGCCCGACTCGGAGGCCATGATGACCAGGTCGTCGTCGGTCACGCAGTAGCGCGAGGGGCGCAGGCCGTTGCGGTCGAGCGTGGCGCCGATCTGGCGGCCGTCGGTGAAGACGATGGAGGCCGGGCCGTCCCACGGCTCGAGCATGGCGGCGTGGTACTCATAGAACGCGCGGCGGCGCGTGTCCATGGTGGCGTGCTGTTCCCAGGGTTCGGGAATCATCATCATCACGGCCTGGCTGATGGGGTAGCCGGCCATCGTCAGCAGCTCGAGGCAGTTGTCGAAGGTGGCGGTGTCGGACTGGCCGGCGAAGCTGATCGGGTAGAGCTTCTGCAGGTCGGCGCCGAGCACGGGCGACGACATCACGCCTTCGCGCGCCTTCATCCAGTTGTAGTTGCCCTTGACCGTGTTGATTTCGCCGTTGTGGGCGACATAGCGGTACGGGTGGGCCAGCGGCCACTCGGGGAAGGTGTTGGTCGAGAAGCGCTGGTGCACCAGGCCCAGGGCCGAGACGCAACGCTTGTCCTGCAGGTCGAGGTAGTAGGTGCCCACCTGGTCAGCCAACAGCAGGCCCTTGTAGACCACGGTGCGACTGGACATGCTCGGAACGTAGTATTCCTTGCTGTGCTTGAGCTTCAGGCGCTGGATGTTGGCGCTGGCGGTCTTGCGGATCACGTACAGCTTGCGCTCCAGCGCGTCCTGCACGATCACGTCGTTGCCGCGGCCGATGAAGATCTGGCGCAGCAGCGGTTCCTTTTCGCGCACGGTGGGCGACATGGGCATGTCACGGTTGACCGGCACGTCGCGCCAGCCCAGCAGCACCTGGCCTTCGGCCTTGATGGCGCGTTCCATCTCTTGTTCGCAGGCTTCGCGCGAGGCGTGTTCCTTCGGCAGGAAGATCATGCCGACGCCGTATTCGCCGGGCGGGGGCAGCGTGACGCCCTGCTTGGCCATTTCTTCGCGGTACAGCAGGTCGGGCAGCTGGATCAGGATGCCCGCGCCGTCGCCCATCAGCTTGTCGGCACCGACGGCGCCGCGGTGGTCGAGGTTCTCGAGGATCTTCAGGCCCTGCAGCACGATGGCGTGGCTCTTCTCGCCCTTGATGTGCGCGACGAAGCCGACGCCGCAGGCGTCGTGCTCATCGGCACCGGAATACAGACCGTGTTCTTGGAGGTGTTGAATCTCGGCAGCCGTCGTCATGGCGCGCTCCTTCAGTTTTCGCAGGGAAAGGGAGCATATTGCGATGCACAAAGAATGCCAAACACTTTAATTGGGGTCAGATTCCTATTAAATCTTGAGTTTTCTTGTCAGAATTAAATTGGGGACACATTAAAAGCAGGAGCGCGAACCTCAACACACATACGGCACTTCGCCGTTTTCAATCTTGATCTTTGGGGGATGCAGGCGGCCGGCCAGCCTTGGCCTTGATGACGCGGCGTTCGGTGGACTTCTGCAACGTGTCCAAAAAATCGCCATCGCCGGCCGCCCAGCCGCGCAGCGTGGCGTCGGTCAGGGCCTGCTGATCGGCCACGCGGACGCCGCCACGCACCAGTTCGGCATACGCCGCCTCCCGCGCGAAGGGCGTGTTGCCGAGTTCCCAGTACAGCGGATGCGGGGTCAGCAGCCGGTCCTGCCGCAGGCCGGCGTAGTGGCCGTGGCTGGACCACGGGAAGTCGCGCGCTTCGGTGACCATGCCGGCGCGCACCGGATTCAGGTCGATGTAGGCCATGCAGGTCAGCAGGTAGCGCTCGGTCTGGATCAGGGTCGATCTGTAGCGCCCTTCCCACAAGGTGCCGCTGCGGCCATGGCGGTCGTTGAAGTAGCGCACGTAGCTGCGCCCGACCGACTGCATGAACTGCGGCAGGCCCGTGGCACTGTCGGGCGTGGCCAGCAGGTGGAAGTGGTTGTCCATCAGCACGTAGGCATGCAGCGCGATGCCGAAGCGCGCGGCGTTCTCGGCCAGCAGGCCGAGCAGCTTCTCGTGATCGGCACGGTCGACGAAGATCGGCTGGCGGTTGTTGCCGCGCTGGATCACGTGGTGCGGCATGCCGGCCAGCGTGAGACGGGGAAGACGGGCCATGGGGACGATGGACGACGCCGTCCGGGTACTTAATCGGCGAGACGGAAGCGCGTGTCGCCCAGCGTGTCGAGCCCGAACTGCGCCAGCAGCTCGCGCAGCCGCGTCGCCGCACTCGCCTTGCGCTGGCCGGTGTAGCGCGCCAGGATCAGCTCGTTCTTCATGCTGTGCTCCCAGCCGACCAGCTCGGTGACCGTCACGCTGTAGCCGTTGGCTTCCAGGTACAGGCAGCGCAGCACGTTGGTGAGCTGGCTGCCGATCTCGCGCGTGTGCAGCGGATGGCGCCACAGCTCGGCCAGCGGCGTGCGCGACAGGGCCAGCGCCTTGGTCTCGCGCAGGCAGGCCGCCACTTCGGCCTGGCAGCAGGGCACGAGCACCATGCAGCGCGCCTTCTTGGCCAGGCCAAAGGCGATGGCGTCGTCGGTGGCGGTGTCGCAGGCGTGCAGCGCGGTGACCACATCGATCTGCGCCGGCAGCTCGCTCGCCTGCGCCGACTCGGCCACGGTGAGGTTCAGGAACGACATGCGCCCGAAGCCCAGCTGCTGCGCCAGCGCGCGGGAGCGCTCGACCAGTTCGCTGCGCGTCTCGATGCCGTAGACATGCCCGCCCTGCCGCGCGCGGAAGAACAGGTCGTAGATGATGAAGCCCAGGTACGACTTGCCCGCCCCGTGGTCGGCCAGCGTGGCCTCAGCGCCCTCGCCCGGCAGCTCGCGCAGCAGCTGCTCGATGAACTGGAACAGGTGGTAGACCTGCTTGAGCTTGCGCCGCGAATCCTGGTTGAGCCGGCCTTCGCGCGTGAGGATGTGCAGCTCCTTGAGGAGCTCGACAGACTGGCCCGGCCGCAGGACTTCGGCCAGCTCGGCCTCGGCCTTCGCAGCCTTGTTGGTCGGGTGGGCTTTCGCGGGACGGGGCATGGTGTTCTTGTTGTTCATGGCGTGGCGCTTCCCGGGCCGACGTCGAGCGCGGTCCAGCCGTCGGGGCCCAGGGCTTCGAGCGTCTCGATGTTGCGCTCGAAGATCGCCTCGGCCTCGGGAAAGGCCTCGACCGCGCGGTCCACGCTGTCTTCGCGCAACAGGTGCAGCGTGGGGTACGGCGCGCGGTTGGTGGCGTTGGTGATGTCGTCGGCCTCGGTGCCGGCGAACTGGAAATGCGGATGGAAGCTGGCGAGCTGCAGCACGCCATCGAAGCCCGCGCGGGCGAGCTTGCGCTCGGCGCGCTCGGTGAAATCGTTGAAGTCGAGAAAGTCCGCCAGCGCGTGAGGGACGATCAGCAAGGTGGTATCGCGCACCTCGGCATCGAGCGCCACGAGCGCGCGGGCCTCGGCCAGCAGCGCATCGATGAGGCGGCCTTCGTGGGTGTCGAGGTAGGTGAGGTAGTGGATCTGGCCCTTCACATGCACCGCCTTGGCGAAGGGGCACAGGTTGAGGCCGATCACGGCGCGTTCGAGCCAGCGGCGGGTGTCGGCTTCGGCCTGCGCGGCGTCGATGACCGTCGGGTCGCTCATGCCGTGACCTCCGTCAGCCGGCGGATGCGCCCGAGGCGCGCAGCGACCGCCATGCCCGCGAGCGAACAGGCCAGCGTGGCGGTCCAGGTCCAGTGCCAGCCACCGACGCGGTGCGCCAGCCAGGCCACAGCCGGCGGCGCCAGGAACTGGCCGAGCGACGACGCCTGTTGCATCAGGCCGACGGTGGTCGAGACGGTGCTCGGCCCCGGCGCCAGCCGCACGCCCAGCAGGAACAGCGTCGCCGGCACCATGCCGCCGCCAAGCGAAAAGGCGCAGATCGCGGCATAGCGCAGCGCGGGCGGCAGGCCCAGTGCCTCGGCGCCGGCGCCCTGCCCCACCTGCGCGAAGGCGGCGACGCCGCCCAGCGCCATGGTCAGGAAGCCCCACTGCAGCAGGCGCTCGGGCGCCACGCCGCGCTGCAGCCAGCGGCCACCCATGAGGTTGCCGACGATGTTCATCGCCGCGGCCAGCGCGGTCAGCACTGCGCTCCAGGCGGCCGGCACTTTCGCGTCGGCATAGATCGCGGGCAGGAAACCGATCACGGCCATCCACTGCGACGAGTACACGGCGAAGGTCAGCGCGACCAGCCACGGCGCGCGCGCGCCGACCGTTTCGCGCAGCCGCGACGCCCAACCGGACGACGCGGGCTGCGGGCTTGCGCCGGCCACGCGGGGCCGGTCGCGCGGCACCGCCAGCCACACCCAGAGTGCCGCACCCGCCGACACCAACGACAGCGTCCACCACCAGTCGGCCCATCCGCCCCAGCCGATGAGGGCCGGACCGATGAGCAGCGCCAGCGCCACGCCGAGCGGCATGTAGGCGCCCCACAGGCCCAGCGCGGCCTTGTCAGCGCCCGCTGGCGTCAGTGCGCGGATGAGTCCCGGACCGGGCATCACCGCCATCAGGAAACCGATGCCTTCGGCCGCGCGCAGTACGAAGAGCCACAGCACCGCATGCGATCCGCCCAGCAGGCCGGCGCCGACGGCGCCTCCGAGCAGGCTGGCCGTCGTCAGCACCGCCAGCCCGACCAGCATGCTGCGCCGCAGGCCGATGGAGTCTGCAGCGAGCCCAGCCAGCAGCCCGAGCGTCATGCTCGCGACCTGGACCAGCGAGAGCAGGAAGCCCGCCTCGACCAGGTCGATGCCCAGCGACGCCTGCAGCGCCGGCACGGCGGGCGGCAGCTTGCCCAGGTGCAGCGCGGCACTGACGCCGCCCAGCACGACGGCGAAGGCCGCGGCCGGCACGCGGGCCGACGCGCTGTTCGAGCGCACGGCCACCGTCATGCGATGCCCCGGCGGCCGGTCAGCCGTTCGTGCTCGCGCATGGCGAAGCGGTCGGTCATGCCGGCGATGTAGTCGGCCACGGCGCGGTGCCGGTCGCGGCGCTCGGCGTACGAGGCGGGCATTTCGGTGCCGCGCGCCAGGTAGGCGTCGAACAGCCCGCGCACGACCTCGCTCGCCTGGTCGGTGGTCTGCGTGACCTGCGGGTGGCGATAGAGGTTGCGGAACAGGAACTGCTTGAGCGCCTCCGACTGCGCCTGCATGACGCCGCTGAAGGCCACCAGCGGCGGCGCCTGGCGCACGGCGTCGGCATCGATGGGACCCAGCGCCTCGATGGCCGCACGCGTCGTGTCAATCACGTCGTAGACCTGTGCGCTGAGCATGCGGCGGATGGTTTCATAGAGCACGCGCCGGCCTTGGCCCTGCAGGTGCGGATGCTCGGCCAGCGCTTCGCGGCGGTAGCGTTCGAACAGCTCGACGTCGGCCAGTTGCTCGACGCTGATCAGGCCCGAGCGCACGCCGTCGTCGATGTCGTGCGCGTTGTAGGCGATGGCGTCGGCCAGGTTGCACAGCTGCGCCTCCAACCCGGGCTGCGTGCGGTCGAGAAAGCGGCGAGCCACGCCCTGCGGCTCGGCCGCCTCGATGCGCTCGGCGTTGGCGCGCGAGCAGTGCTTGAGGATGCCTTCGCGGGTCTCGAAGCTGAGGTTCAGGCCGTCGTACTGCGGGTAGCGGTGCTCCAGCGCATCGACCACGCGCAGGCTCTGCAGGTTGTGTTCGAAGCCGCCGTGCTCGGCCATGCAGGCGTTGAGCGCGTCCTGGCCCGCGTGGCCGAAGGGCGTGTGGCCCAGGTCATGGGCCAGCGCGATCGCCTCGACCAGGTCTTCGTTGAGTCGCAGAGCGCGCGCGATGGAGCGGCCCAGCTGCGCGACTTCGAGCGAATGCGTGAGCCGCGTGCGGAACAGGTCGCCCTCGTGGTTCAGGAACACCTGGGTCTTGTAGACCAGCCGGCGGAAGGCGGTGGAATGGACGATGCGGTCGCGGTCGCGCTGGAAGGCGTCGCGCGTGGGCGCAGGCGGCTCCGCGTGGCGCCGTCCGCGCGAGCGCGCGGGGTGGCAGGCGTACGCCGCGAGGCTCACGGCTGGATCTCCGCGTGTCGCGCCGCGCTCATGCCACGCAGCACTGCGCGAGCACGTCGCGCACCATCGCGTCGGGCGCGCTGCGCACGACGGCGGAGCCGGGCCGGTCGATCACCACGAAGCGGATCTCGCCGGCTTCCGATTTCTTGTCGACGCGCATCAGCTCGAGGTAGCGCTCGGCGCCCAGCGCCGGTCCCACCGTGGGAAGACCTGCCCGCTCGATCAGGCGGGTGAGCCGTTCGACGAAGGCCGCGTCGACGCCGCCGAGGCGCTGCGACAGCTGCGCCGCCATGACCATGCCGCAGCCGACGGCTTCGCCGTGCAGCCATTCGCCGTAGCCCAGGCCCGACTCGATGGCATGGCCGAAGGTGTGGCCGAAATTGAGGATGGCCCGCAGACCGGTCTCGCGCTCGTCCTGGCCGACCACCAGCGCCTTGATCTCGCAGCTGCGCTTCACGGCGTGGGCCAGCGCGGCCGGGTCGCGCGCCACCAGCGCCTCGATGTTCGACTCGATCCAGTCGAAGAAAGCCATGTCGTAGATCGGGCCGTACTTGATGACTTCGGCCAGGCCGGCGCTCAGTTCGCGCGGCGGCAGCGTCTGCAGCGTGTCCAGGTCGCACAGCACGAGCTGCGGCTGGTAGAACGCGCCGATCATGTTCTTGCCCAGCGGGTGGTTGATGGCCGTCTTGCCACCCACCGAGGAATCGACCTGCGCCAGCAGCGTGGTCGGCACCTGCACGAAGGGCACGCCGCGCATGTAGCTGGCGGCGGCGAAGCCGGTCATGTCGCCCACCACCCCGCCGCCGAGCGCGAACAGCACCGTCTTGCGGTCACTGCCGTGGCCCAGCAGGGCGTCGAAGATCAGGTTGAGGGTCTCGAGGTTCTTGTATGCCTCGCCGTCGGGCAACTCGAGCAGGTGGACCGTGCGAAAGCGCTTGGCCAGCACGGTCCGCAAGGCCTGCGCGTAGAGCGGCGCCACGGTGATGTTGCTGACGATCAGCGCGCTGGCGGCTGCGGGAACGACGCCGAAGCTGGCGGGGTCTTCCAGCAGGCCGCCGCCGATCAGGATCGGGTAGCTGCGCTCGCCGAGCTGGATCTCGACGCGTTCGGGCTTTGGCGGGGCGGAAAGTGCGGGCGAAACAGACAGGGACATGGCCGCGAGTTTAGGCGCTCGGGCCTGCCGGGGTCAGTCCGAGGGCTCTTCCGGATGAGCGCCGGGTTCGACCACTCCGGCCAGCTCGAGTTGCATCACGATGAGGTTGACCAGCACCGCGATCGACGGCCGGCCGGTGTCGACCACGTCATGGGCGGCTTCCCGGTAGAACGGGTCGCGCGCATCGTGCAGTTCGCGCAGCCGGCCCAGCGGGTCGGCCACCTGCAGGAGCGGGCGCTTGACGTCGTGGCGCAGGCGCCGGAACAGGTCTTCGGGCGAGGAGCGTAGGTAGATGACGTGGAAATGGTCGCGCAGTTGCTGGCGGTTGGCCTCGCGCAGCACGGCGCCGCCGCCGGTCGCCAGCACACCGTGGGGGTGGGCGGCCAGGTCGGCGATGACCGCCTGCTCGATGTCGCGGAAGGCGGCTTCGCCCTCGCGGTCGAAGAAATCACGGATCGTGCAGCCGATGCGCTGCTCGATCACATGATCGGTGTCGATGAAGGGAGTGTTCAGCCGAGCGCCCAGCCGCCGGCCCACTGCGGACTTTCCGGCGCCGGGCAACCCGACAAGTGCGACCGCCACGCGGTGGCTGCTACGCCCGCGCGTCAGCGCGCGGCGTTGCGGTCGGTAATCATCTTCGGGGTGATAAAGACGAGCATTTCGGTCTTGTTGGCAACGCGTTCGCGCTTGCGGAACAATGCCCCCATGTAGGGGATTTCACCCAGCACCGGCACGCGCGATTCGTCATTGGTTTCGGTGAGCTCGAAGATACCACCGATGACGACCGTGCCGCCGTTCTCGACCAGCACCTCGGTCTGCACGTGCTTGGTGTTGATGGCCGGGCCTGCCGAGGTGTTGACACCGCGGGCGTCCTTGCTCACGTCCAGCGTCAGGATAATGTTGCCCTCGGGCGTGATCTGCGGCGTGACTTCGAGCTTCAGCACCGCCTTGCGGAACGAGATCGAGGTCGCGCCGCTGGAGGTGGCCTGCTGGTACGGGATTTCCTCGCCCTGCTCGATCAGCGCCTTGGTCTGGTCGGCCGTGATGACGCGGGGGCTGGAGACCAGCTTGCCCTTGCCGTCGGCTTCGAGGGCGGAGATCTCGAGGTTCAGCATGCGCGACAAGCTCGAGTTGAACAGCGAGATCGCGAAGGTGCCTGCGGCGTTGCCGGTGCCGCCAGCGTCGCCGGCGGGCAGGTTGATGAAGTTGGAGTTGGTCCAGGTGGCTGCTGCGCCGCCGACGCCGCCGGCGTTGGTGGTGGCAGGCATGACACCGAAGGTGCCGTAGGCCGGATTGCCGTTGGCCGACGCGACGCGTTCGCGGGAGATACCGCCACCCATCCGCACGCCGAGCGACTTGCCGAAGGTGTCCGAGGCTTCCACGATCCGCGCTTCGATCAGCACCTGGCGGACGGGAATGTCCAGCTTCTGGATCAGGTCGGTGACCTGGGCCAGTCGCGAGGGAATGTCGGACACGAACAGCTGGTTGGTCCGCGATTCGGCGATCACGCTGCCGCGGGGGCTCAGGATGCGCGAGGTCGCGCCGCCGCCACCACCACCGCCGCCACCCGCCGATGCACCGGTCCCCGTCAGGCCCTGTGCAATCGCAATGGCCTTCGTGTAGTTCAGCTGGAACGACTGCGTGCGCAGCGGCTCCAGGTTCTCGATCGCCGCCTTGGCTTCGAACTCGAGCTTCTCCTTGGCGTTGATCTCGTCCTTGGGCGCGATCCACAGGACGCTACCGTTCTTGCGCATGCCCAGGTTCTTCGCCTGCATGATGATGTCGAGCGCCTGGTCCCAGGGCACGTCCTTCAGCCGCAGCGTCAGTGCGCCGCTGACCGAATCGGAGGTCACGATGTTGAAGTTCGTGAAGTCGGCGATCACCTGCAGCAGCGAACGGATCTCGATGTTCTGGAAGTTGAGCGACAGCTTCTCGCCGTTGTAGCCGACACCTTGCGTGAGCTTGCTCGGGTCGACCTTGCGTGCGCGGACCTCCACCACGAACTGGTTCTCGCTCTGGTAAGCGCTGTGCTCCCAGTCGCCCTTGGCATCGATCGTCATGCGCACGCGGTCGCCCGACTGCTGCGAAGTGATCAGCTGCACCGGCGTGCCGAAATCGGCCACGTCGAGGCGACGGCGCAGGCCTTCGGGCAGCGTCGACTTGGTGAACTCCACGACCAGGCTCTTGCCTTGCTGCTTCACATCGACGCCGACCTGGTTGTTCGGCAGGTCGACCAGCACGCGGCCGGTGTTGTCGGCGCCCAGGCGGAAATCGACATCACGCAACGGCAGCGTGTCACGGTTGCGGTTCTCGGCGAAAGTGGTCGCCGCGGAAGCCGCGAGTGCCGTACCAGCCACCGGCTCGAGCACGACCAGCAGCGACTTGCCCTGGATCTCGGCCTTGTAAGCAGTAGCCTGCTTCAGGTTCAGCACCACGCGGCTGCGGTCACCGGCCTGCACCACGTTGACCGAGCGCAGGTTGCCCTGGTTCACCTCGATGGCCGAACGCCCGATGGCGTTCGTCACGCCCGGAAAATCAAGCGCGATGCGCGCCGGCGTCTGCACGGAGAACCCGGCGGGCACGGCCGTGAGCGGCTGCGCCAGGTCGATGCGGATCACTTCCGCGCCCGACTGGGTCGAGCTCGTCACCGACTCGATTGCGTTTTGCGCATGGGCGACGGTCAGGGCACCGAAAGCCAGCAGACCCAGCCCGGCGGCGCGCAGCCACTGTGCCATCGTTGATTTTTTATGGTTCATTTCGCACTCTCTTGCAACTGCAGCGTGGCTACGCGTTCGATCCATTCGCCCGCGGCGTCCTGCACGATCTCGCGCAGGGCAACTTCGGTTTCGTTGATACGGGTGATGCGCCCGTAGTTGAGCCCCAGGTATTCGCCGACGCGCACCTTGTAGAGCAGCTTGTCCACACGCACGAGCGCCACCGGCTGGCCGTTGCGGTTCATGCTGCCGACCATCGCCATCGTGTCGAGCGGGAACGCCTCAAGGGCTTCCTTGCGGCGCGCCAGTTCCGGCGCGATCAGCTCGGAGGTGCTCGGCTGGTTCGACTCCCGGCGCAGCGCCTGGGTCAGCTTCAGCATGTTGAAGGGCTCGAACGACGAAGCCTCGGTGTAGGCCTGCGGCGTGAACTTCTTGGGTTCGGAGATCGGCGGCACCGAGGGCTTGATCTGGACGCGCTGCTCGACCATCCAGCGCTGCAGGTCTTCCTGGTCGGAATCGCCGCAGGCGCTCAGGCCCAGCGTGGCCAGTGCCAGCCACAGGACTTTGGCGACCGGCTTCATTTCTTCGCCTTCGGCGCCGTGGCGCGTTTCTGGGCGGCCCGCTCGTCTTCGTCGAGGTAGCGGTAGGTGCGCGCGGTGGCGTCCATCGTCAGCACGTCCTTGTCCTTCTGCGGTGTGACGGTCACGTTGTTGAGCGTCACGATGCGCGACAAGCTGGCCACATCGGCCGCGAAGGCGCCCATGTCGTGGTAGCGGCCGGTAACGCGCACGGCGATCGGCAGCTCTGCGTAGTAATCCTTGACCGACACCTGGCCGGGGCGGAACAGTTCGAACTGCAGGCTGCGGCCGAGGCCCGCCTGGTTGATGTCCGAGAGCAGCGCGTCCATTTCCGCCTTGCTGGGCAGTTGCTTCTCGAGAAGGATCACGTACTGCTGCACCTGCTCGCGCTGCTTCTTCAGCAGGTCGAGGTTGGCGGCTTGCGCCACTTTCTTCTGGTAGTCGGTCCGGAGGGCGACTTCCTTGGCGCGCTCGGCTTCGAGTTCGTCGTTGGAGTTCGTGAGCCAGACAAACCACAGGCCCGCCAGCACCAGCGCGGACACGGCCAGGCACAGTGCGTAGCGCGGCACCGCCGGCCACATGGAAGGATCGTTCGGATTCAGTCCGCGGAACTGGTCGCCGAAGTTCCGCAGTGCGGTGGCGACGTCGACTTTGGGGAGGGATCGGTTGCTGATGGCCATGATCGGTTACCCCTTCGCCTGCGCCTTGGCGGCCAGGGCCTTCTCGGCCTCCGCCTTCTGGGCGTCGGTGGGCCGCTTGAGGCCGATGCGCATCGTGAAGTTCGCCACGCGGCGCTGGTCGCGCTGGCTCAGGTTCACATTGGCCGAGGTGATTTCAACCAGCTCGGGCTTCACCAGCCAGGGGCTGTTGTTGCCGAGGTTGCGCAGCAGCTCCGACACGCGCTCGTTCGACTGCGCCATGCCTTGCAGGGTCACGGTCTGGTTCTCCTGCTTCATGCTGGTGAGGTAGACGCCGTCGGGCAATTGCCGGACGAGTTCGTTGAGCAGGTGCACGGGCAGATTGCGGTCGCCTTGCAGGTCTTCCACGGCCAGCTGGCGCGCGCGCAAGGCTGCGATTTCTTCCTGCAGTGTCGAGATTTCCTTGATCTCGACTTCGAGCTTCTTGATCTCGGCCTGAAGGAAACCGTTCTTCGATTGCTGAGCCGAAATCTGGGCCTCGAACCACAGGTAACCGAGGCCGGCGATCAGGGCGCCCAGCAGCGCGGCACCACCCAGGGTGCCGTAGAAAGCCTCGCGGCGGCGCTTGCGCGCGGCTTCGCGGTGCGGAAGCAGATTGATCAGGATCACTGCAGGAACCTCCGCATGGCCAGGCCGCAGGAGGTCAGATAGGAAGGCGCTTCGCGGCGGACCTTCTTCTCGCGAATGCTGGGGCCGAAGTCCATGCCGTCGAACGGATTCACGAGCGAGCAGGCGAAAGAGGTCTGGCGGGTCACGGCATTGGTCAGCCCCGGCAGCGACGACGAGCCGCCCGCCAGCAGCACGTAGTCGACGCGGTTGTGCGGCGTGCTGGTGAAGAAGAACTGCAACGCGCGCGCGATTTCCTGCGCGATGCTTTCGACGAAGGGCTTGAGCACGCCTGAGCCGTAGTCGTCGGGCAGGTCGCCGCTGCGCTTCTTGGCTTCGGCTTCCTCGGCGGAAAAACCGTACTGGCGCACGATCAGCTGGCTCAATTGAGCACCGCCGAAGGCCTGGTCGCGGTCGTACAGCACTTCCTGGTTGCGCAGCACCTGCATGCTGGTCGTGAAGGCACCGACTTCGAACAGCGCCACGATGGCGTCCACGCCCTTACCTGGCAGTTGCTCGATCAGGCGCGCGGTTGCGAGGCGCGAGGCATACGACTCGACGTCGAGAATCATGGCCTTCAGGCCCGCGGCTTCCGCCAGGCCTTCGCGGTCCTGCACCTTCTCCTTGCGGGAGGCGGCGATCAGCACTTCCACGTCGCCGACGGAGGTCGTGCTCGGTCCCGTCACGCAGAAGTCGAGACTCACCTCATCGAGCGAGAACGGGATGTACTGGTTGGCTTCCGATTCGACCTGGATCTCGAGCTCCTGCTCGCTCATGCCGCCCGGGAGAATGATCTTCTTGGTGATGACCGCCGAGGGCGGCAGCGCCAGCGCCACGTTGCGGGTCTTGGTACCGCTCTTGCGCACGACGCGGCGCACGGCTTCGGCGACTTCGTCGAATTTCTCGACGTTGCCGTCGGTGATCCAGCCGCGTTCGAGCGGTTCGATGGCGCAGCGCTCCAGAACCAGCTTGCCGCTGGCCTCACGGCCGAGCTCCACCAGCTTCACGCTGGACGAACTGACGTCCAGTCCCAGCAGGGGGGCGTTCTGACGACGAAACAATGATCCAAGAGCAGCCAAGTTAGGTCCCTCTCCCCCTGTTATTTGTAACCAATGGAAAAATATGCGTTCGGTTGCATGCTAGCAGCAGGCACAGCGCCCACCAAGCGTGCAGAAAGCCCGGAACCGACAACCGTTGTCAAAACGTGACGTCAAAGCCGCATTCTGTAACTTTCTGCTTAGCCCCTGGAGAGGGAATGCGCGAGGTAACAAAGATCCGGAGGCGCCGAGGGGGCGGCTTTTTATAATGTCCGGTGACTCTCCGGGCCCCCATGCAAGAAACTTCCAGCCCGAAAGGGCGCGCCAAGACTCCTCCACCCGAACGCCCCTTCTGGCTGAAATGGCTGTTGCGTTTCGTGTTCTGGGGGGCGGGCATCGCTGCGGCGGGCCTGCTTTCCATCCTGTGCGTGGTGGCCGTGGCCCTGGCAGTGGCCTATCCCAACCTGCCGGACATCTCGGAACTCTCCGACTACCGCCCCAAGCTGCCGCTGCGCGTGTTCTCGGCCGAGGGCACGCAGATCGGCGAGTTCGGGGAAGAGCGACGCAACCTCACCCCCATCGCGGCGATCCCCAAGGTCGTGAAGGACGCCGTCCTGGCCGCCGAAGACGCCCGCTTCTATGACCACGGCGGCGTCGACTACAAGGGGCTGGTGCGCGCCGGCCTCGCCAACCTGAACCGCGTGAAGAGCCAGGGCGCCTCCACCATCACGATGCAGGTGGCCCGCAACGTCTACCTGAGCTCCGAGAAGACGCTGACCCGCAAGATCTACGAAGTGCTGCTGACCTTCAAGCTGGAGCACCTGCTCACGAAGGACCAGATCTTCGAGATCTACCTGAACCAGATCTACCTGGGCAACCGCGCCTACGGTTTCGCCGCCGCTTCCGAAGCCTATTTCGGCAAGCCGCTATCCGAGATGACGATCGCCCAGGCCGCCATGCTGGCCGGCCTGCCGAAGGCGCCCGGCGCGAACAACCCGGTCAACAACCCGCAGCGCGCACGCGGACGCCAGTTCTACGTGATCGATCGCATGCAGGAGGCCGGCTTCATCACCGCCGAGCAGGCGGCCGAGGCCAAGAAGGAAGAGCTGCACCTGCGCGACGCCGCCGATCCGAACCGCCTGCACGCCGAGTACGTGGCCGAAACCGTGCGCCAGCTGATGTACGCCCAGTATGGCGACAGCACCTACACGCGCGGCCTCAAGGTCTACACCTCGCTGGTCGCCGCCGACCAGGCGGCGGCCTACAAGGCCCTGCGCAAGGGCATCATGGATTACGAGCGCCGTCAGGTATACCGCGGCCCCGAGAAGTTCATCGACCTGCCGAACGACCCCAAGGAACTCGACGAGGCGGTGGACGACGTGCTGAACGACCACCCCGACAACGGCGACGTGATGGCGGCCGTGGTGCTCAAGGCCACGCCCAAGGAAATCCAGGCGATCCGCGCCAACGGCGACGCCGTGCAGATCACGGGCGATGGCCTCAAGCCTGCGCAGTCCGGCCTGTCGGACAAGGCACCGCCCAACATCAAGATCCGCCGCGGCGCCGTGATCCGCGTCGCGAAGACGCCCAAGAACACCTGGGAAATCACCCAGCTGCCCGAGGTGGAAGGCGCGTTCGTGGCCATGGACCCGCGCGACGGCGCCATCAAGGCGCTGGTCGGCGGTTTCGACTTCGGCAAGAACAAGTTCAACCACGTCACGCAGGCGTGGCGCCAGCCGGGCTCGAGCTTCAAGCCCTTCATCTACTCGGCGGCGCTCGAAAAGGGCTTCACCCCCGCCACGGTCATCAACGACGGCCCGCTGTTCTTCGACGCCGGCACCACCGGCGGCCAGCCCTGGGAGCCCAAGAACTACGGTGGCGGCTTCGACGGTCCGATGTCGATGCGCACGGCGCTGATGAAGTCGCGCAACCTCGTGTCGATCCGCATCCTGCAATCCATCGGCACGCGCTACGCGCAAGACTGGATCACCAACTTCGGCTTCGACAAGGACAAGCACCCCGCCTACCTGCCGATGGCGCTCGGTGCCGGTGCCGTCACGCCGATGCAGATGGCGGTGGGCTATTCGGTGTTCGCCAACGGCGGCTACCGCGTGAATCCGTACCTCGTGACCCGCGTCACCGACCACAAGGACCGCGTGCTGGTCGACGTCCAGCCGCCGCTGCTCAATGAGGCCTCGCGCGCCATCCCGCAGCGCAACGCCTTCATCATGGACACGCTGCTGCAGTCCATCACGCGCGCTGGCACGGCCGCGAAGGCGCAGGCGATGCTCAAGCGCCCCGACCTCTACGGCAAGACCGGCACCACCAACGACTCGCTCGACGCCTGGTTCGCGGGCTTCCAGCCCACCATGACGGCGATCTCGTGGATCGGCTACGACACGCCGCGCAACCTGGGCGACCGCGAAACCGGCGGCGGCCTGAGCCTGCCGATCTGGATCAACTACATGGAAACCGCCCTCAAGGGCGTGCCCGTGACCGACCTGTCGACCACGCCGCCTTCGGGCATCGTGAGCGTCGGCGGCGAGTGGTACTACGACGACTACGCGCCGGGCCGCGGCGTGTCGAGCCTGGGGGTGGAATCTTCCGCGCCGGTGGCACCGGCCGAAGCCCTGAGCGGCCCGGCGATCAGCGCGCCTGCGCCGCCCGAGGAGCGCAACCGCATCCTCGACCTGTTCAGGAACTGATCGAGAAAGACAGAGCGGCGGCTCAGGCCGCCGCGAAGACCAGCGGCTGCCCCGCCTGCAGGGTCGCCTCGCGCGACAGGTTGCCGAAGAATTCTTCCCCGGTCTTGGTGTCCACCCACACCCGGCCGTCGTGCCGGTAGTGGTAGCCGCCGGAGCGCGCCGCCAGCCAGATTTCCTGCAGCGGCTTCTGCAGGTTCACGATCAGCTGGCTGCCGTTGCGAAACGACATCGTGATCATCCCGCCGACCCGCTGGTTGTCGATGTCGGCGTCAGTCGCGTCGTTGATGCGGTCGCAGCCCTGCTCGATGGCAGCAAGCGCCGCCTCGGCGCGGTCCATGTACTCGGTGTCGGTCATTACAATTTCAGCATGTTGAATGTTCGCCAAATTCTAGTGAGCGCTCGCGCCCGCACCGTGCTCATGGTCTGCCTTGCCGCCAGCGCGGCGGGCCTTGCGGCGTGCGGACAGCGCGGCGCGCTCTATCTGCCGACCGATCCGGCGGCCGCCCAGCGCGCCACCTTGCCCCAATTGCTCACCCCCGGCGGCTCCAAAGCCTCCGACAACGAAGCGGCCCCCAAGCCCGCCGCAGCCAGCAGCGCCCCCGCCTCCCCCCAGAAATGACGACGAACACCCCCCTGCCCGGCCACCCCCACATCGCCCACCGCGACGGCGCCCTGCACGTCGAGGGCGTCGCGCTCGACGCGCTGGCGCACACGCACGGCACGCCGCTGTTCGTCTATTCGAAGCAGTGGATGCTCGACGCCCTGGCCGCCTACCAGCGCGGCTTCGAGGGCCGCGAGGCACTGATCTGCTACGCCATGAAGGCCAACTCCTCGCTCGGCGTGCTGCGCGTATTCGCCGAAGCCGGCTGCGGTTTCGACATCGTCTCGGGCGGCGAACTGTCGCGCGTGCTGGCGGTGGGCGCCGATCCCAAGAAGATCATCTTCTCGGGCGTCGGCAAGACGCGCGCCGAGATGCGTCAGGCCCTGGCGGCCGGCATCGCCTGCTTCAACGTCGAGAGCGAGGCCGAGCTCGACGTGCTCAACGAGGTGGCACTGGCCGAGAAGGTGCGCGCACCGATCAGCATCCGCATCAATCCGAACGTCGACCCGAAGACGCACCCGTACATTTCCACGGGCCTCAAGGGCAACAAGTTCGGCATCGCGCACGACCGTGCGGTGCAGGCCTACCAGCACGCCGCCCGGCTGCCCGGCCTTGAGGTGGTCGGCATCGACTGCCACATCGGCTCGCAGATCACCGAAGCCTCGCCCTACCTGGACGCCTGCGACCGCGTGCTCGACCTGGTGGAGGCCATCGAGGCGGCCGGCGTGCCGATCCATCACCTGGACTTCGGCGGCGGCCTGGGCATCGACTACAACGGCGAAGTGCCGCCCAAGGCCGATGCGCTGTGGCAGCAGCTGCTCGCCAAGCTCGACGCGCGCGGCTTCGGCCAGCGCAAGCTGGTGATCGAACCCGGCCGCTCGCTGGTCGGCAATGCCGGTGTCTGCGTGACCGAGGTGCTCTACACCAAGCCCGGCGAAGACAAGAACTTCTGCATCGTCGACGCGGCCATGAACGACCTGCCGCGCCCCGCGATGTACCAGGCCTTCCAGAAGATCGTGCCGCTGCGCGAGCGCACCGGCGACGCCCCGACCTACGACGTGGTGGGCCCGGTCTGCGAAAGCGGCGACTGGATCGGCCGCGATCGCGCACTCAACGTGGTGGCCGGCGACCTGCTGGCCGTGCTGTCGGCCGGTGCGTACTGCATGAGCATGGCCAGCAACTACAACACGCGCGGCCGTGCGGCCGAGGTCCTGGTGAGCGGCGCCAGCGCCAAGCTGATCCGCCGTCGCGAGACGATGGAAGACCAGTTGCGCGCCGAGATCGACGGCTGATCCGGTCTCAGCCGGTGCGCAGCGGCTTCTCGCTGCCGCGCACGGCCACTGCGGGCCTGGTCTGGCGCTTGCGTGCGAAATTCCAGACGCGCCACGCCAGCAGCACCCCGATGATCGCGGCATAGACGAACACTTCGGCGAAGTTGTTCTTGCCCGCGCGCATCCAGAAGAAGTGCAGCAGCCCGAGCCCCGCGATCCCGTAGACCAGTTTGTGCAACAGCTGCCAGCGCTTGGCGCCCATCGCCTTGATCGCGCGGTTGAACGAGGTGGCCGCCAGCGGCGTCAGCAGCAGGAAGGCCGAGAAGCCCACCAGGATGAACGGCCGCTTGGCGATGTCCTTGGCGATCTCGCCCCACTCGAAGCCCATGTCGAACCAGCTGTAGCACAGCAGGTGCAGCACCACGTAGAAGTACGCGAACAGGCCCAGCATGCGGCGCAGCCGCGCCAGCGCGTTGAGCTTGGCGATCACGCGCAGTGGCGTCACCGCCAGCACGATGCACAGGAAGCGCAAGGTCCAGTCGCCCGTCGCGCGGATCAGGAACTCGGCCGGGTTCGCGCCCAGCCCGTCGGTGAAAGCGCCGAAGGCCAGCCGCGCGAACGGCAGCAGGCACAGCAGGAAGACGACCGGCTTGGTCGCCGGGTGCATGAGCAGCTTGTTCAGCATGGCGCAACAACCGGTCGGGCGCGCCCGCTCAGTAGTTCTTCTTCAGGTCCATGCCGGCGTAGAGCTGGCCGACCTGCGCCTCGTAGCCATTGAACATCTCGGTCCTGCGCCGCTTCGCGAACAGGCCGCCGCCGTCGCCGATGCGACGCTCGGTCGCCTGGCTCCAGCGCGGGTGGTCGACATTCGGGTTCACGTTCGAATAGAAGCCGTACTCCTGCGCCGCCGCCTTGTTCCAGGCGGTGCTCGGCTCGTTCTCGACGAAGCGGATCTTGACGATCGACTTGGCTGACTTGAAGCCGTACTTCCATGGCACCACGAGCCGCACCGGCGCGCCGTTCTGGTTGGGCAGCACCTCGCCGTACATGCCGAAGGCCAGCAGCGTGAGCGGGTGCATCGCCTCGTCCATGCGCAGGCCCTCGGTGTAGGGCCAGTCGAGCACGCGCGAGCCGACGAAGGGCATGGTCTTCGGGTCGGCCAGCGTCACGAACTCGACGAACTTGGCATTGCCCTGCGGTTCGACCTTCTTGATGAGCTCGGCCAGCGAATAGCCCACCCACGGGATCACCATCGACCAGCCCTCGACGCAGCGCAGGCGGTAGATGCGCTCTTCCTGCGCGCTGAGCTTGAGCAGGTCCTCGATGCCGTACTTGCCCGGCTTCTTGACCAGGCCTTCGACCTCCACGGTCCACGGCCGCGTCTTGAGCGTGCCGGCGTTCTTCACCGGATCACCCTTGTCGACGCCGAACTCGTAGTAGTTGTTGTAGCTGCTCGCGTCCTTGTAGTCGGTGAGCTTTTCCATCGTCTGCGCGCCCGGCACGGCCGATTTGGCGCCCGGCAGCAGGGCCAGCTTGTGCGGGCCGGTCGCCTGAGCGAAGGACTCGCGCCCGGCAAAGGTGGCGAGCGCCGCACCCGCGGCACCGCCGGCCATCAGCTTGAGCAGCTCGCGCCGGCCTTCGTAGGCGGCGCGCGGCGTGATCTCGCTCGACAGCGGATGGGTGAAACCCTGGGTGTCGCGACGGTGCGAACGGGAATGGAACGACATGGCAGGCCTTTCGCGTGAATCGTTGTGCTCAGGGTAGTTCGTGACATGCCCCGGTTTGGTTACGCGCCATGGTGGCGCGTGGTTTCAATTCTTCGCAAAAGGCGCAACGCCTGCGCTTACAGCGTGCCGTAGCTGTGCAGCCCGCTCAGGAACATGTTCACGCCAAGGAAGGCGAAGGTGGTCACGGCCAGGCCGGCCAGCGCCCACCAGGCCGCCACGGTGCCGCGCAGACCCTTCACGAGGCGCATGTGCAGCCAGGCCGCGTAGTTGAGCCAGACGATCAGCGCCCAGGTTTCCTTCGGGTCCCAGCTCCAGTAGCCGCCCCAGGCGTCGGCCGCCCACAGGGCGCCGAGCACGGTCGCGATGGTGAAGAAGGCGAAGCCGACGGTGATCGACTTGTACATGACGTCGTCGAGCACCTCGTTGGCCGGCAGGCGCGCCGCGATGCGCTTGCGCCCCAGCAGGATGCCCGCGGCGATCAATGCCGAAATGCCCGCATAGATCACCCAGTAGCTGCCGCCGGCTTCCTGCACGCGCTGGCGGAAGGCCACCGGCACGAAGCACAGCGCCACGCCCAGGAGCCAGATCGGCGTGAGCTTGTACCAGCGGGTCTCGCTCGCCTGTTCCTTGATGAGGTAGGCGAAGGCCACCATGGCCGCCAGCGCGAAGGTGCCGTAGCCGATGAAGTTGGCGGGCACGTGCAGCTTCATCCACCAGCTCTGCAGCGCGGGCACCAGCGGCTGGATCTCGTGCGCCTCGCGCACGATCGTGTACCAGAGCAAAAAGCCCACCGCGGCGCTGACCACCAGCATCACGAAGGCGCCCAGTGCGCGCGTGTTGTAGCGCTCTTCGAAGTACAGGTAGAACGCGGCCGTCAGCCAGCAGAACAGCACGAACACTTCGTACAGGTTGCTCACCGGGATGTGGCCGATGTCCGGGCCGAGCTGGTGGCTTTCGTACCAGCGCACCATGGTGCCGATCAGCGCCATGGTCACGGCCGCCCAGGCCAGGCGGGAGCCGATCAGGTCGAAGGTGTCGGCCTGCTGCTTGCCGGCGACGAAGCCGATCCAGTAGAACAGCGTGCTCATGAAGAACAGCACGCTCATCCAGAGAATGGCCGACTGGCTCGACAGGAAGTACTTGAGCCAGAACACCGAGTCGGCGCGCGCCAGGTCGCCCTGGTAGGAACTGATGGCCAGCAGCGAGGCCGCGGCCACCACCAGCGTCAGCACCCGCAGCGGGCGCCAGAACCAGCAGATGCCGATAACCGAAATCAGCGCGGCCACCAGGATCGGCTTTTCGTAGCTGTCCATCGAGCCGGCGTGGCGCATGAAGGCGAACGCGCCGCCGGCCAGCACCAGCGCCGCGAACACCCAGTCGAACAGGTTGCGGCGGGAGAGCCAGCTTTCGTGGAGCGTGAGGGTCGTGGTGTTCATGGTGACGCCGGTTCTTCTTTCTTCAGGGCGAGCAACCTGTGCTTCAGGTGCTCGAATTCGCGATCGCTGTCCAGGGTCTTGCGGTTGACCGAGAACGCCATCGTGGCGACCGTTTCGCGGCCGTCGTTGTCTCCAGAGGCGCCGCCGCCGGGTGTCAGCCACACCCATAGGCGGCGCTCGCGCACGTACAGCATGGCAAAAATACCGACGATCAGCAACAGACACCCCAGATAGACGATGTTCTTGCCAGGGGCACGCGCCACCTGGAAGACGCTGGCCTGCACCTGGGTGAAGTCGGTCATCATCATCGCGACCGGCGCCGGGTAGAAGTGCGCGTCGCTCAGCGCCAGCACGGCCTGCGTGAGGTAGCCCTGCGATTTCTCGTCGTTCGGCAGCGCGGCCAGGCCGGCGCCTTCGCGGCTCAGGTTGAGCACCTCGAACAGCACGTCGTTGAGGATGCGCACCAGCACCGTGCCGGCGCGCTCGCGCTCGGCCTCGGGCACGTTGGCTTCCATGAATTCGGCGATCGCCTGCCAGCCGCCCTGCGACGCGGCGTCGGCCTTGGCGCGCTCGGCGCCCGAGAACAGCGCCAGCGCACGGGCGGCCGACACGCGCAGCTGCTCGGCCATTTCGGGGCGCTTGGGGTCGGTCGCCTTGGCGATGTAGCGCTGGATGGCGCGCTCGCGCGTGGCAGGGTCGCCCAGCGCGGTGCGCATGCGCACGAAACCGTCCATCGAGCCCTGCTCGTCGGCCGGCACGCGCAGGTAGCGGAACGGCTCCTCGGGCTTCTCGCGCATGCCCAGCAGGAACACCGGCTGGCCGTCGCCGGCGTCGACCGGCACCATGTAGTTCTGGTACTCGCGCGCCTGGCCGGCCGCGTCGCGCAGCTTGTAGCCGATGCTCGGGCCGATGTTGCGCAGCACCTTGGGCTTGTTGGTCTTGTTGGCGGCGCCCAGGCGCGACTCGATGCCGTGGCGCAGGTCGACCTTGCGCACGTCGGCGCCGCTGCCCATCGCGCCGCCGTCGGCGAAGTTCTCGACGTTGATCACCCGCAGCGCGGCGTACTCGAGCGTGAGCTTGTCGGTGCCGTTGGTGATCTCGGTGCTCGGGCCGCCGATGATGCCCTCGACCTCGAAAGGCTTGGCCGCGGCGGCCATCGGCACCGCCTTGAGCTTCACCGTGGAGCCGCCGTCGTCGAAGCTCGACTGGTAGATCTCCACGCCCTTGTAGCTGGCCGGGTGGTTCACCTCGATGCGCGCCGGCACCTGCTCGCCGCTCTCGCGGTCGTGCAGCACCACCTCGCTGGCGAACAGCTTGGGCATGCCGGTCGAGTAGTAGTCGACGATGAACTTCTTCAGCTCGATGGTGAACGGCAGCTCCTGCAGCAGCACGCCGTCGGCCTGGTTCAGGATGGCCACGTTGCCCCGCCCGCCCTCGGGCACGAGGATGTTGCCGCGGAAGGTCGGGTTGGCGGTCGACAGGCGGTGCTCGGGCGCCACGTCGGCGATCATGCCGCCGCCCGTGAACACGCTCTTGCCGTTGAACCAGGTCTGGGCGCGCACCACCAGGTCGCCGTCGAGCAGGCCGCCGATGCAGACCAGCACGATGGCGCTGTGGGCAGCGATGTAGCCCAGCTTGTGCGCGCCGCCGGCGCGCGCCGCGACCATCCAGCCGGCCGAGGCCTTGCCGTCGGCGCTGGCGTTGCGCTGTTGCAGCTTGACCTTCCAGCCGCCGCTCACGAGCAGCTGGCCGATGCGGTTGGCCGCCATGTCGGGCGTTTCAGCCAGCCGGTTCTCGGCGCGCTGGCCGAAGGCCTTCAGGCTCTGCGCGCGGATGTCTTCCTTGAAGGTGCGCAGGTCGATCAGGATGCGCGGCGTGTTGCGCGCGACGCACAGCGACGTGCTGATCACCAGGAACAGCAGGATCAGCAGAAACCACCAGGCGCTGTAGACCGAGTCGAGCCGCGCCGTGCGGAACAGCTCGGCCCAGAAAGGCCCGAACTGGTTGATGTAGTTGTTGATCGGCTCATGCTGCTTGAGCACGGTGCCGATGATCGAGGCGATGCAGATGACCGTGAGCAGCGCGATCGCGAAGCGCATCGACGACAGCAGTTCCACCGCGGCGCGAAGCAGCTGCGGGCCGCGATGCACGCGAAGGCCATGGGTGGAAACGGTCATCGGAGGGAAACCAGGAAAGAGGAAAAAAACAAAAGGGCGGGCCATCCTCCTGGATCGGCCCGCCCTTTGTTTGGGATTTTTATCGGCGGTTAGTTCACGCTGGACAGCGCGACGGCGGAAATCAGCGCAGGCCGGCGATGTAGTCGGCCACGGCCTTGATTTCGCGGTCGTTGAGCTTGGCGGCCACGCCGTTCATGGGCGAGCTGTTCAGGCGGACGTTGTCGCGGAAGGCCACGAGCTGGGCCACGGTGTAGTCGGCATGCTGGCCGCCCAGACGCGGGTACTGGGCCGGCAGGCCGGCGCCGTTCGGGCTGTGGCAGCCGGCGCAGGCCGGGATCTGGCGATCGCCGATGCCGCCGCGGTAGATCTTCTCGCCGAGGGCGACCGTGTCCTTCTCCTTCGAGAAGCCCGGCTTGATCTTCTTGGAGCCGACGAACCAGGCGATGTTGCGCATGTCTTCTTCAGACAGCGCCGACGCCAGCGGCTTCATGATGGCGCTCTTGCGCTTGCCGGACTTGAAGTCCTGCAGCTGCTTGAGGATGTATTCGGGGTGTTGTTGCGCCAGCTTGGGGTTGGCTGCGATGGCCGAGTTGCCGTCCGCGTTGTGGCACGAAGCACAGCTTTGGCTATTGGCCGGCGTCGCATTGAACAGCGTGTCGCCCTTGGCGGGATCGGGCTTGGCCGGCTTGGCGGCTGCCGCTGCGGGGGCAGCTGCATGCTCATCGGCTGCAAAACTCGCGCTGGCTGCGACGCCCATGAGGGCTGCAAGCAGAATATTGGCAAACAACTTCATATCGGGGGCTTCGAATTTATGGCGCAAAACCCCGCGATTCTACAATGGCGCCCCGTTCCGAAAGCCCATTGATGACCTCCCCGCGCGCCAAGTCCGCCGCTTATCCTCCCCGCGCGGCCCCTGCCGTGGACCCGCAGGTCGCTGAACGCGAGCGCGTGGCCCTCGGTTGGCTGCACACCGCCCACTTCCTGACCAGCGCTCCGCAACTCGAGCACCTGCCCCCGGTCGACCTGCCCGAGATCGCTTTTGTCGGCCGATCCAACGCCGGCAAATCGACCGCCATCAACACCCTGACGCAGCAGACGCGCCTGGCCTTCGCCTCGAAGACGCCGGGCCGCACGCAGCACATCAACCTGTTCGGCATCGGCAAGCAGAAGGTCGACGACGCCGTGCTGGCCGACCTGCCCGGCTACGGCTACGCGGCCGTGCCGAAGGAAGCCAAGCTGCGCTGGCAGCGCGTGATGGGCAACTACCTCATGACGCGCGAAAGTCTGCGCGGGGTTGTCCTGATGTGCGATCCGCGCCACGGCATGACCGAGCTCGACGAGATCCTGCTCGACGTGATCCGTCCGCGCGTCGAGCAAGGCCTCAAATTCCTCGTGCTGCTGACCAAGTCCGACAAGCTCACCCGCACCGAAGCCGCCAAGGTGCTGTCGATTACGCGACTGAACGCTGGCGGCGGCGAGGTCAAACTGTTCTCGGCCCTGAAGAAGCAAGGGGTCGGCGAAGCGGCCGAACTGCTGTGGCGCTGGGTGCACCCCGACGACGCCGCGGCAACGCCCGCGCCGCCACCGGCCGAAGACGCCTGATGCGCTAGAGGAACCGGCTGCATCGAGCGCCTCGCCTGCGAAGTTCACTATCAAAACAATAGCGACAGTCAACCCAAGGAGACACGAAGCATGATCGAGACCTTCCAACGCAGCCTGCCCAACGGCACCACCCTGAGCTGCCGCGCCGCCGGCAAGCCGGGCCAGCCGCTGATGGTGTTCCTGCACGGCTTCCCCGAAGCCGCGTTCATCTGGGACGAACTGCTCGCCTACTTCTCGGACCCGGCCCACGGCGGCTACCGCTGCGTGGCGCCGAACCTGCGCGGCTTCGAGAAGTCCAGCGCGCCCACGGAAGTGGCCGACTACAAGGCCCACCTGCTGATCCAGGACATCCAGCAGCTCGTGGCCACCGAAAGCGCCGACGGCACGATGGCCGCGCTGGTGGCCCACGACTGGGGCGGCGCCTTCGCCTGGGGCTACGCCAACGCCTTCCCGCAGCAGGTCGGCAAGCTGGTCATCATCAATTCGCCGCACCCGGGCACCTTCACGCGCGAGCTGCGCAACAACCCGGCGCAGCAGCAGGCCAGCGCCTACATGCACTTCCTGGCGCGCCCCGACGCCGAGGCGCTGCTCGCGGCCGACGACTTCAAGCGCATGTGGCCCTTCTTCCTGCTGATGAAGGCCGGCCCGGACGGCTTCGGCTGGCTCACCGAAGAGGTGAAGCAACAGTACCGCGAGGTCTGGAGTGCGGGCCTCACGGGCGCCTGCAACCTGTACCGCGTGACCCCGATGAAGCCGCCACTGCCGGGCCAGTCGATCGACAGCATTCCGGTGCTGCCGCGCGAACGCCTCACGGTGACCATGCCGACCTTCGTGTTCTGGGCACTCGACGACGCCGCGCTGCTGCCGGGCCTGCTCGAAGGGCTGGAAGAGTACGTGCCCAAGCTCGAGGTCAAGAAGGTGCCGAACGCCACCCACTGGATCGTGCACGAGCAGCCGCAACTGGTCGCGCGCGAGATCGAGGGCTTCCTGGCCCGCAATCAGTAAATCGGCGGCTCGCCCTCGGGGCGGGTCTTGAACCTGCGATGCACCCAGTAGTACTGGGACGGCATCGTGTCGATGTAGCCCTGCAGGCGCTCGTTCATGAGCGCCGTGTCGGCCTCGACGTCGTCGGTCGGGAAGTTCTGCCACGCCGACAGCACCTGGATCTCGTAACCACCGGGCGTGAGCTTCGCCACCACCGGCACCACCTTGGCCTTGCCCAGCCGCGCGAAGCGCGAGAGCGACGGCACGGTGGCCGCCTGCACGCCGTAGAAGGGCACGAAGATGGTCTGGTCGCGCCCGAAGTCCATGTCGGGCAGCAGGTACAGCAAACCGCCCTTGCGCAGCCCCGCGAGGATGGGCTTGATGCCGTCCACCCGGTTGAGCGCCGCCACGTCGCCGAAGCGCGTGCGGCCTTCGCGGATCCAGGCGTCGACCATCGGGTCGCGCTGGGTCGTGTAGATCGTGGCCGACGGGCGCGCCGTGTGCATGGTGAGCGCGGTGGCCGCGGCGTCGAGGCCGTAGAAGTGCGGCGCGAACAGGATCATCGGCGCGTCGCCCTCGGCGATCTCGCGGATTTCCAAGGCAGAACCGACGATCTTCAGCCGGCTCTTCACCACCTGTTCGGGCGCATGCCAGAGCCAGCTGCGGTCCAGCCACGACTGCGCGACGAAGACGAAGGTCTCGCGCGCGATGGCGCGGCGCTCGGCCTCCGATTTTTCGGGGAAGCACAGGGCCAGGTTCCGGTCGACCACGCGCCGCCGCGGCACGGCGATGGTGTGCAGCAGGCGGCCGAGGACCCTGCTGAAGCCGCGCACGAGCGGCAGGGGCAGCGGGGCCAGCACCCGCATGAAGCCGATACCGAGTCGGGAACTGAGGCTCATGGCGCAGCCCCTCCTGCGGCGTTGGCCACCACGGCGGGTTCGCCGCGCGGCTCCTTGTAGCGCGCGTAGTCCCAGACGTACTGGCCGGGCAAGCTGTGGATCAGGCGACCGATGCCGTCGTTCATGGCGGCGGCGGCGTCCTCGATGGAGGCATCGGGGTCGGTGAGCGCGGTGCCAACGATGGGCTCGAAGCGGATCACGTAGCCCGCGCCGCGCGGCAGGCGCTCGCACACGCTGAGGAAGCAGGCGGCACCGGTCTGTTGGGCCAAACGGGGAAGCAGGGTCATGGTGTAGGCGGGGCGGCCGAGGAAAGGCGCCCACACGCCCTGCCCCAGCGGCGGCACCTGGTCGGGCAGGATGCCGGTGTAGCCGCCGCTGCGCAGCGTGCGGATCAGGCCGCGCACGCCGGTGTTGTTGGTCGGCAGGGTCTGCAGGCCGGGCCGGTCGCGCGAACCCGCGGCGATCAGGTCGGCCATCCATTTCTTGCGCGCCGGACGGAACAGCGCGGTGATCGGCCCGAAGTCCGCGAGAAAGCGCTCGCCGATGGCCTGGCCGCACATCTCCCAGCTGCCCAGGTGCGGCGCCACGAGGATCACGCCCTTTTTCGCACGCATCGCGGCCTCGAAGGCCTCCACGCCTTCCCAGCGCACCACGCGCGTCAGCACGCTCTCGCCCTGCGGGCGCAGCCACAGCCAGGGCAGCTCGGACGCCATGTGGCCGGCGGCGGCGATGGCGGGACGGTACTGCGCGGGCGAGAAGCCGGCGCTCTCGGCGTTGGCCTTGAAGCGGCGGCGGTAGTCCGGCGCGCACCACCAGACCAGCCATCCCAGCAAGGCGCCGAGCCAATGCATCAGCGGCATCGGCACGCGGGCAAGCAGGCGGAACAGGGTGATCATTGAACGGGGAGGGGGAGAGAGTCAGGGAGGGTCAAAAGGCGGACGCGCGCGCATGGTATTGCGCGGCTCGAATAGAATGCAAATTGTCGCCGAGTTACGGAACAACTTGCAGGGCGACACCCACAAGCGCGAATGCGATTGTGTCCCGTCGATTCATCGACATCTGCTAAAGCGTTCGCCAGGGCTCCGCAGAGTTGGCAACGCGCCAATTGAACTTCAAGGAGTGACCACAGTGGCGAACGACTTTCTCTTTACTTCCGAATCGGTTTCCGAAGGCCATCCCGACAAGGTCGCGGACCAGATCTCGGACGCGATCCTCGACGCGATCTTCGAACAGGACCCCCGCAGCCGCGTCGCCGCCGAAACGCTGACCAACACCGGCCTCGTGGTGCTTGCCGGCGAGATCACGACCAACGCGCACGTCGACTACATCCAGGTCGCGCGCGACACCATCAAGCGCATCGGCTACGACAACACCGAGTACGGCATCGACTACAAGGGTTGCGCCGTGATGGTCTGCTACGACAAGCAGTCCAACGACATCGCCCAGGGCGTGGACCACGCCTCGGACGACCACCTGAACACCGGCGCCGGCGACCAGGGCCTGATGTTCGGCTACGCCTGCGACGAGACACCCGAGCTGATGCCCGCGCCGATCTACTACGCCCACCGCCTCGTGGAGCGCCAGGCCCAGCTGCGCAAGGACGGCCGCCTGCCCTTCCTGCGCCCCGACGCCAAGAGCCAGGTCACGATGCGCTACGTGGACGGCAAGCCCCACAGCATCGACACCGTGGTGCTCTCCACGCAGCACAGCCCCGACCAGAGCGAAACGCCAACCAAGATGAAGGCCTCGTTCAACGAAGCCATCATCGAAGAGATCATCAAGCCCGTGCTGCCCAAGGAATGGCTGCAGAACACCCGCTACCTGATCAACCCGACCGGCCGCTTCGTCATCGGCGGCCCGCAGGGCGACTGCGGCCTCACCGGCCGCAAGATCATCGTCGACACCTACGGCGGCGCCTGCCCGCACGGCGGCGGTGCGTTCTCGGGCAAGGACCCGTCGAAGGTCGACCGCTCGGCCGCCTACGCCGCGCGCTACGTGGCCAAGAACATCGTGGCCGCCGGCCTGGCGCGCCAGTGCCAGATCCAGGTGGCGTACGCCATCGGCGTGGCCCAGCCGATGAACATCACGGTCTACACCGAAGGCACCGGCGTGATCCCCGACGAGAAGATCGCCGAACTCGTGCGCGAACACTTCGACCTGCGTCCGAAGGGCATCATCCAGATGCTCGACCTGCTGCGCCCGATCTACCAGAAGACCGCCGCCTACGGCCACTTCGGCCGCGAAGAGCCTGAGTTCACCTGGGAAGCCACGACGCAAGCGGCCGCACTGCGCGCCGCAGCCGGCCTCAAGTAAGCACTGCGACTACCGGGTCTCAAGGCCCGCCGTCCCCTCGGGGCGGCGGGCCTTTTCATTTCATGGCGCGTTCTTCAGAAGCGGTACGCGCCGCTCAGGCCCACCGTCCAGTTGCGCCCCGGCGCGGGCTCGTAGAAGCGCGCATTGCCTTCGTTGACGATGACCGAGCCCATGTAGCGCCGGTCGAACAGGTTGTCGACGCGCGCGAAGGCGTTGAAGTCCCAGCGCGCCCACTTCTTCAGGTAGCCGGCGTACAGCGCCGCCACGGCGTAGCCGTGCGCGCTCGCGGTGTTCAGGTCGTTGGCCTGGATGCGGCTCAGCGCGCGCATCTCGACACCCGCGCGCCAGCCTTCGGGCGGCACCCAGCCGAGCGAGGCGAACAGCGACTGGCGCGCGATGCCCGGGATGCGGTTGCCCGCGTTCACGGCATTGCCGCCCGCGCAGGGCGACGGCGAGCAGAACGCATCGCGGTAGGTCGCGTCCAGCCAGGTGTAGGCGACCTGCGTGCGCCAGTGGTCGGCCGTTTCGTGCTGCCAGCCCAGCTCGAAGCCGTTGCGCCGCGTGCGCCCCGCGTTCTGGAAGGTGGCGCGACCGCCGCTGTTGGTCGCGGTGACGATCTCGTCGCGCGTGCGGGTGTGGAACAACGCCGCCGTCAGCAGGCCGCCGCCCAACCGCGCCTTCGCGCCCACCTCGAGGCTGTCGTTCACCGACGGCCGCAGCCCGAAGTTGAGCCCGCTCGCGCCGCCCGGGCGGTACGACAGCTCGTTGAGCGTCGGCGTCTCGAAGCCCCGACCGACCGAGCCGTACACCGCGAGATCGGGCGTGGCCTGGTAGCGCAGCGAGGCCACGGGCAGGGTCTTGCTGTAGCTCGCGCTGCCGCTGTCGTTGCGGTTGGCGCCGGCGATGTACAGGTCGTGCGAATCGAAGTGCACGCGGCTGCGGCGCACGCCGGCCTCGAGCGTCCAGCGCTCGGCAAAACGCCAGGCCGCCTGCGCATACGGATCGAGGTTCCAGACCTCGTTGCGCTCGTTGCGGCGCAACCGCCCCTGCACGCCCAGCAGGGGCGCGGCCACCGGGCCCAGGTAGTTCTCGTAGCCGCGGCGGCGCTCGCGCAGGCTGTCGTAGCCCAGGCCCGCGACGAGGTCGAAGGGCCGGTCGGCCAGCTGCAGCGCGGCGGTCCAGCGCAGGTCGACGCCGCCGTACTGACGCGTGAGGTCGATCACGCCGCCCGCATGCAGCGGGCTCTGCTGCGCCGACGGCGGGATCGACTGGAACTGCACGGTCTTGCGCTCGCCGCCATAGACCATGAACTGCAGCGCCTGCTCGGCATTCAGGCGCCGCTCGTAGCGCAGGCCGACCTGCGTCTGCTCGACCGTCTTGCGCGTGTCGTACTGCAGCGCCAGCGGCGCCTTGCGCGGTGCCTGCGCGACCTGCTCGGCCGTCAGGCCCAGCGGGTCTTGCGCCTCGATGCGCACGCTGTTGAACACCAGCGTGAGCTTGTCGCCGTTGTCCAGCGCGATGCCCAGCTTGCCGTTCGCGATGTTGCGCCGCGCGGCACTCTGCTCGCGCCAGCCGTCGGTGCGAAAGTGGCTCGCGCCGAGCAGGTAGTCGACCGCGCCCTGCGAACCGCTGAGCTGCAGCGACTGGCGCCAGCTGCCGAAGCTGCCGCCGGCCAGCGAGTACGACAGGCGCGGCGCGCCCTCCCCCGAGGCCGTGAACGCCTGCACCACGCCGCCCGACGAGTTGCCGTACAGCGCCGAGAACGGCCCGCGCAGCACTTCGACGCGGTCGACCGAGCCGATGTCGATGTTCGAGGTCTGTCCCTGGCCGTCGGGCAAGGTGGCCGGAATGCCGTCCACGTACAGGCGCACGCCGCGCACGCCGAAGGTCGAGCGCGCGCCGAAACCGCGCACCGACAGCTGCAGGTCCTGCGCGTAGTTCATGCGGTTCTGCACCTGCAGGCCCGGCACGGCGCCCAGGCTTTCGGACAGGTTGACCTGCATCCGGCTGTCGCGCATCTCGTCGCCATCGACGCGGTCGACCGAGCCGGGCACGAGAAACGGAGACAGCGTGCCGCGCGGCGTGGAAACGGTGACATCGCGCAGCGTGCCGGCCGGCGACGTGGCGGGTTGCTGGCCGTGCACGGCCAGCGGAGCGCCCAGGATCAGCAGGCGAAGCGGGTAGGAGAGTGCGGCATTCATCGGCACCGATTCTGCGTCGGTGCCCTGCCCCTTTCGCCTAGCGCGAACCCGTGCGCGGCGAGCGGCGCCAGCCGTACCAGGCGCACACGAGCACCGGAACGCCCAGGCCCACCCAGGCCACCATGTCGCCGAGGCCGCCGTCGCTGAACAGCGCGGTGATCAGGCCGACCGTGGTCATCACGCCCAGCACGATGGGCCAGCCCCACATGCGCCAGAAGGATTGGTGCGGTGCCTTGTGGTGCGTTGTCATGCCTGCGCCTTCATGGCCGGTGCCGGGTCAGGCTGCGGGCCCGATACCGTGGCGGGCGCCGCACTCGTCGTGGTCGTCCGTGCCGACACCGTGTTGCCGCGCTTGAGCCACAGGTACAGCCCGCTGCCCAGCACGATGATGGTCGCGATGTCCAGCAGCGCCCACAGGATCTGCATCGGCATGCCGCCGTAGTCGCCGAAGTGCAGCGGCTGCGACACCAGCAGGCCCGTGAGGTACCACGGCATCTTCGGCGCTGCCGTCACCTCTGCGGTCTTGGCATCGACCAGCACCGGCTGCAGCAGCTTCGAGGTGAAGGGCTCGTTGCCGCGCAGGAAGAAGGTCGTGTGGTGCGAGCTCGAGAACGAGGTGCCCGGGAAGGCGATGAACGACAGCTTCATGCCGGGCGCCTTCTGCATCGCGCCTTCCATCGAGCGCTGCAGCGAGCCGCGCTCGGCCACCGGCACCACCGGCTCGTTCTTGTAGGGCGCGAGCAGCGTGCTCAGCTGGTCGTACTGCCAGTACTTGATGATCAGGTCGGCCCACGTGTTGATCATGCCGGTGGAGCCCACCACGAACAACCACACCAGCGTGACGATGCCCAGCAGGTTGTGCAGGTCGAGCCACTTCAGGCGCGGGCGCTTCTCGCGCCGCACGGTGCCGAAGTCGAGCTTGCGCATGAACGGCGAATACAGCACCACGCCCGAGACGATGGCCACCAGCAGCAGCAGGCCCATGAAGCCCAGGAACAGCTTGCCCGGCAGCCCGGCGAACAGGTCGACGTGCAGCTTGAACATGATGTACATGAAGCCCTGGCTGAACTCCGGCTGCGCCAGCACGACGCCGGTGCGCGCATCGACCGCCACCGACTTGAAGTCTTCGGTGGGTTCGGGCGTGGGCGTGAGCGTGACGAACCACAGGCCGTCGTCGTCCTCGGGCTGCGAGACGAACTGCACCACGCGGTCGGGGTGTTTGGCGCGGCCGATCTCGACCACCTTGTCCAGGCTGATGCGCGGCGTGTTCGCCGGCATCTTCGGCGCCTCGACCTCGGTGCCCAGCAGGTGGCCGATCTCGTGGTGGAAGATCAGCGGCAGGCCGGTGATGCACAGCAGCAGCATGAACACCGTGCAGACAAGGCTGCTCCACTTGTGCACCCAGGCCCAGGTCTTGATCTTTCGGCTGTCCATGTCGTCGTGCGTCGTTGGGTGGAGAAAAGGCTAGAAGCGGTAGGTGGCGCTCGCCACGATGTTGCGTCGCGCACCGTACCAGCAGTCGCCGCGCGACAGGCAGGTGCTGAAGTACACCTTGTCCGTCACGTTGTTGATGTTGAGCGCATAGCGCCACTGGGCCGTATCGTAAGCAAACACCAGGTCGGCCAGCGCCACGCCGGGGATGCGCGGGCCGGTGCCGAACTGGGTGTCGCGGAACGAACTCATCACGCGCACGCCGGCGCCGGCCGAGAAGCCGCTCATGCCGGCCACCGAGAACCTGTACTTGGCCCAGAAGCTGGCCTGGTGCTTGGGCAGGCCTTCGATCTGCGCGTCGGCGTCGGTGTAGTTGTAGTGGGCGATCAGGTCGAGGTTGGTGCCCACCGAGCCCTTGGCTTCGAGCTCCACGCCCTTGGTCTTGGTGAGGCCGCGCTGCGAGAACACCTTCGGCTGCTCTTCGACGATCTGGTTCTTCTCGCGCAGGTCGTACACCGCGGCGCTGAAGGCCATGGCGCGGTTCTTCGGCTCGTACTTGACGCCCGCTTCCCACTGCTCGCCGCGCAGCGGCGAGAAGATGCGGCCTTCGCGCGGCGACTGCGGCGTGAACGACTCGCTGTAGCTCAGGTACGGCGACCAGCCCGAAGGATGGGCGTACATCACGCCCAGTCGCTTGGTGGTGGCGCTGCTCTTTTGCTCGTCGCTGCCGGCGGCGCTGGACACGGCCCGGTCATGGCGCAGGCCGGCCACGAAGATCCAGTTGTCGAGCTTGATCTGGTCCTGCAGGTACAGGCCGGTCTGGCGCTGGCGGGTGCGCGGACGCGCCACGCGCTCGGGCTCGTCCACGTGGCCGTACACCGGCGCATAGAGGTCGATGGTGTCCGCGGTGGTGCCGCCCCAGACGTTCTCGCGCTGGCGCGCGAAGTCCGCGCCCACGAGCAGCGTGTGCTGCAGCGCGCCGGTCTGGAAGTGGCCCTCGACGTGGTTGTCCAGGGTCTGCGTGCGGTTGCGCGTCAGCTGGCTGTCGAAGTAGCGCGGGAACACGCGCTTGAAGATCGGGTCGCTCGACCAGCTGTCGAAGCCGCTGAACGCGCCGCCGTAGTGGTAGCGGTTGTCGTTTTCGTTCTTCGCGTAGCGGAAGTTCTGGCGCACGGTCCAGCTGTCGTTGAACTTGTGCTCGAACTGCCAGCCGAAGGTCTGGCGCTCGCTGTTGTAGTAGTCGCCGGCCTCGCCGATGAAGCGGCTGGCCGGCACGCGGCCGTTCGGGTTCGGCAGCAAGGTGCCTTCCCACGGCAGGAACTGCGAGCTGCTGCCGCTCTTGTCTTTTTGCCACAGCCCCTGCAACGTGAGCGAGGTCGCCGCGTTGGGCCGCCAGGTGAGCGAGGGAGCGATCACGCTGCGGTCGTCGGGCACGTTGTCGACCTGCGAATCGGACTTGCGCTGCAGCGCGATCAACCGGTACGACAGCGAGCCATCGGCATTCAGCGGACCGGTCAGGTCGGCCTGCACCTGCTTGCGGCCGAAGCTGCCGAACTGCACGCCCACCTCGCGCTGGGCCTCCTGCAGCGGCCGCTTGCTGACCATGTTGACCACGCCCGCCGCGGTGCCCGCGCCGAACAGCATGCCCGAGGGGCCGCGCAGCACTTCGAGGCGCTCCAGCGTGTAGGGCTCGGTGCGCGTGGTGCTGGTGTAGTAGCCGTAGGCCTGGCGCAGGCCGTCCAGGTAGATGTCGGGATAGGCGCCGCGCACGCGGATCGAGTCGGTGCGCGAATCGACACCGTAGGCGTCGGAGCGCACGCCCGCCGCGTAGTTGAGGGCGTCCTGCAGGTTGTTGGCGCCCTGGTCGACCATCTGGTCGCGCGTGATCACGGTGACGGACTGCGGCGTTTCCGACAGCGGCGTGTCGGTCTTGGTGGCGGTGACGGCGTTTTTCGCGCGGTAGCCGATCACGGGCGAGGTGGCGGTTTCGGCTTCGGCATTTGCATCGACGCGCACTTCAGGCAGCGACCCCGTGCCGCCCGTTTGCGCCAGAACGTGCTGCTGCGCGTAGATCGCCAGACAGCCCACCAGCACCGAAGCGGCCCTGCGCCGCGCCCTCATTCTTGCCATGTTTTTATTGCTCATTGAACACTATTGATAACAATTCGCATTCTATTGTCAAGAAAGTCGCGGTCCACGGGTTTTCCAGCACACAGGGGCGAAGCGTTGCAAAACCGCCGCGGTCGCCGCCGCGAGCCGGGCTACGATGCCGCCCGCACGCCGTTGCGTGCGCTGACAGGCCCCATGCTCAAGCTCCTCGCCTCGTTGTTTCCTGCGCTGCGCGGCCCGGCGCTGGTGCTGGTCGTGCTGGTGCTCACCGGCTGCGCCGGCCTGCCGCCGCGCCTGCCCGATGGCCCGCCCTCGATCGCCATTCCCGCTTCGGCCGCCACCCCGCTCGGCCATGCCGCCGCCAGCCTCGATTCGCCGCCCGACGGCTTGTCGAGCATGCGGCCGCTGATCGAGGCCTCGTTCGCGCTCGATGCGCGGCTGGAGCTCATCCGCCGCGCCCGGGCCTCGCTCGACGTGCAGACCTACCAGCTCGGCAACGACAAGACCGGCCGCCTGCTGCTGCGCGAACTGCGCGACGCCGCCCGGCGCGGCGTGCGCGTGCGCCTGCTGCTCGACGACTTCTACACCGCCGGCATGGACCGCCTGCTGCTCGGGCTGGCCGCCGAGCCGAACGCCCAGGTGCGGCTGTTCAACCCCTTCGTGAACGCGCGCGACCATTCGTCGCTGCGCTGGCTCGAGTTCTTCGGCGATTTCAGGCGGCTCAACCACCGCATGCACAACAAGCTGTTCATCGCCGACGGGGCCATGGCCATCGCCGGCGGGCGCAACCTCGCGGACGAGTATTTTTTGCGCAGCGAGAGCGCCAACTTCATCGACTTCGAACTGCTGTTGGCCGGCCCGGTGGTGCCGCAGTCGGCCGGGATCTTCGACACCTACTGGAACAGCGACGTGGTCTACCCGCTGCAGCGCATGGCCGGCACGACGCTCACGCCCGACGAGCTCAAGGCCGCCTTCGACGCCGCGACCTCGCCCGCCTTCGCGCCGCTGCCCGATCCGCTGGCCGCCACCGACCTGCTGGGCGACCTGCCGCTGGGCGCGCAGCTGGACAACATCGGCGAGACGCGCTGGATCCGCGCCGAGGCCGCCGCCACCGCCGACAGCCCGAACAAGGCCCTGGGCACGATGGCGCGTCCGCAGGAGTCGCTGGCGCAGCGCTTCCACGAGATGCTGGGCGCCGCGAAGTCGAACGTGGTCGTGATCTCGCCCTACTTCATTCCTGGCGACGAGGGCATGGAGCGCATCCGCATGGGCCGCGACCACGGCCTGAGCATCACCGTGGTCACCAACTCGCTGGCCGACAGCGACGAGCCGCTGGTGAACATCAACTACAACCGCTACCGCGTCGACATGCTCAAGCTGGGCGTGAACCTGTACGAGGTGAGCACGCAGCAGCTCAAGCGCAGCGGCCAGTTCCGCAGCCTGCTCAAGAAGGCGCGCGGTCGCCTGCACGCCAAGCTGGCGCTGGTCGACCGCCAATGGGTGCTGCTGGGCTCGATGAACCTCGACCCGCGCTCGGCCCTGCTGAACACCGAGTTCGGCGTGCGCGTGCGCAGCTTCGAGCTCACGCAGGCGCTGCTCTTCGCCTACCAGCTGGACGACATGGAAGGCGTGTACCGCGTCGTGCTCAAGCCCGACGGCCAGAACGTGCAGTGGATCGGCACCGGCGACGTGCACAACGAGGTGCTCGACAGCGAGCCCGACTCCAGCATGCTCACGCGCCTGCAGCTGCTGCTGTTCTCGTGGTTCGTGCCGACCGACCAGCTGTGAACGGCGAGCGGGCAGCCCCCCGTCGCATCCTCACCACAAATGCAAACGCCTCGCATTTAGCTCTTTAGAATTCAGCCCGCCGCGTCCAGCGGCCGTCATGGCGTCCCGCCACGGAGCTTCTGCCGTCCGCGCTGCGCCATTGCCTCACCCAGACATTTCCAGTTCAAGGCAGGGCACGACAACGCCCTTCGTCTCTCGCGACGAAGGGCGTTGTCGCGTACGGCTGCGCCTGCGCGGCGCCGCCCTCCAAGAACAAGCGCAACCGGACAACATGAAGCCCTCCTCCCGCACAGCCACCCGCACCGCCACCCCCTCGCGCCCGCTGTGGCCCCTTCCGCTGCTGGCCGGCGCCGCCCTCGCGTCGCTGTCGGGCGTCGCGCTGGCACAGGCCGCCGCCACGACGCTGAAGGAAGTCACCGTCAGCGCCGAGGACGACAAGGGCTACGCCCCCGCCGCCACCAGCACCGCCACCAAGGGCAGCGCGCCGCTGCGCGACGTGCCGCAGGCCGTGAACGTGCTGCCCGAGCAGCTGCTGCGCGACCAGGGCGCCGTGTCGATGCAGGACGCCCTGCGCAACGTGCCGGGCGTGAGCTTCAACCACGGCGACGGCCAGCGCGACCAGGTCGTGATCCGCGGCTTCAGCGGCATCTCCGACTGGTTCGTCGACGGCGTGCGCGACGACGCGCTGTACTTTCGCGACCTGTCGGACACCGAGCGCATCGAGGTGCTCAAGGGCCCGGCCGCCGTGCTCTACGGCCGTGGCTCCTCGGGCGGCCTGATCAACCGCGTGACCAAGAAGCCCGTGTTCGAACGCCGCTTCGGCGAGGTCTCGCTGGGCCTGGGCAGCCACCACTACACGCGCAGCACGATCGACCTGAACACGCCCATCGGCGAGAACATGGCCTTCCGCCTGAACGTGGCGGGCGAGCAGTCGGACAGCTACCGCAACCAGCAGTTCACCGACCGCCACAACATCGCGCCCTCACTGGCGATCAAGTTCAGCCCGCAGACCGACCTGCTGCTGCAGTACACCAACCTGCGCGACCAGCGCCTCACCGACTTCGGCATCCCGGCGCTCAACGGCCGCCCGGTCGACGTGCCCATCGGCGCCTACTACGGCTCGGCGCACGGCAAGCGCGACGACACCGTGACCAGCAAGGTGCAGACCTTCACCGCCACGCTGAACCACCGCTTCAGCGACGCGCTGAGCCTGCGCAACACCACGCGCTATTCGAGCTACCACCTGGACCGCAACAACACGCTGCCCAGCGGCACCACCGACCCGGTGCGCCTGACGGTGGGCCGCACGCGCGGCATCGTCGACCGCGACGAGAGCGGCTGGTTCAACCAGACCGACCTGACCTGGCGCAACGACCGGGGCGGTTTCAAGCAGGAGTGGCTGGTCGGCGCCGAGTTCGGCGTGCAGCGCAAGCGGCTGTTCAGCGTGTCTTCCGCCACAGGAGCGCAGCGCGTGAACCTGTTCAGCCCGGTGGCGGACCCGCTGCCGATCCCGCTGGCCACCTACCTCGCCGACGGCGCGATCCCGAGCAACAGCGAGTTCAAGACCGCGGCCGTCTACTTCCAGGACCAGATCACGCTGGCACCGCACTGGAAGGCGCTGATCGGCGGGCGCTACGACGTGTTCAAGCAGGACACCAGCTTCGAGCGCAAGCTCGCGCCGCTGGAACGCACCGACCGCAAGTTCAGCCCGCGCGCCGGCGTGGTGTGGCAGCCCGACACGGTGCAGTCGTACTACGTGTCGTACAGCCGCTCGTTCCAGCCCTCGGGCGAGAACTTCGCGCTGTCCACCGGCAACATCGACAACGCGCCCGAGATCACCGTCAACAAGGAAATCGGCGCCAAGTTCGACCTGCTCGACGGCGGCCTGAACCTCACGACCGCGCTGTTCAACCTGGAACGCTCGGGCATCAAGAACACCGACCCGAACAACCCGCGCCGCCAGATCAACGTCGGCACGCAGCGCACCAACGGCCTGGAGCTCGCGCTCAACGGCCGCCTGCCGGGCCGCTGGGACGTGAGCGCGGGCTATGCCTACCTCGACGCGAAGATGACCAAGTCGCTCGCCACCGTGAGCTCGCTGCAGCTGCCCGTGGGCGCCGCGATCCCGGTGCAGGGCAAGACCGCCGCGCTCACGCCGCGCCACTCGGCCTTCGTGTGGGCCATGAAGGACCTGGGCCACGGCTTCAGCGCCGGCGGCGGCCTGAACTACGTCAGCGCGCGCTATGCCTCGCTGAGCAACCTCGTCACGCTGCCCTCGTACCTGACCGCCGACCTCGCGGCCAACTACAAGACCGAGCGCTACGAGATCGCGCTGAACCTGAAGAACATCGCGAACCGCAAGTACTACGTCTCGGCCCACGGCAGCGTGGACAACCTGATCCTGCCGGGACCGGGGCGCGAGGTGCAGCTGACCTTGCGCGCCAAGTTCTGAGAAGGCCTCAGGTCGCCGCCGCCGTCCTGCGCCGCTGCAGCCAGGTGACCCACCAGGCGCCCGCCGTGCACAGCACCAGGTAGACGACGGCGACCAGGATGTAGACCTCGACCACGCGCCCGTCGCGTTGTCCCACCTTGCTGGCGGCGCCGAGAAAGTCGTTCAGGCTGATCACGTAGACCAGCGAGGTGTCCTTGAGCAGCGCGATGGTCTGGTTGATCAGCGAGGGCGTCATGTTGCGAAACGCCTGCGGCAGGATCACGTGCCGCATCGCCTGCCCCGGCGACATGCCAAGAGACTGCGCCGCCTGCATCTGGCCGGCGCGCACGCTGCCGATGCCGGCGCGGATGATCTCGCAGTAGTACGCGGACTCCGCGAGCACGAACGCCACGAGCGCGGCGTAGATCGGCCCGACGCCGAGGTTCGGGTCGCCGGTCACGGCGCGCAGCACCACCGGCATCAGGAAGTAGATCCACAGGATCGTGAGGATCAGCGGGATCGAGCGGAACAGGTTCACGTACCCCGCCACGAGCGCCGCCACCGGCCGCGGCGCGAAGATCCGCGTGATCGCCAGCAGGGTCCCCAGGCCGATGCCGGCGGCCATGGAGGCCGCCACCAGCAGGGCGGTCATCTGCAGGCCCTGCAGCAGGTAGGGCCAGGCGCGCTGCAGGGCGACCCAATCGAAGTCGTAGCCCATCACGCGGCGCCCAGCAGCCCGGGCACGCGCACCCGGTGTTCGATGCGGCGCATCAGCACGATCACGCCGTAGGTGATCGCCATGTAGATGAGCGTCGCCACGATGAAGGCCTCGAAGGGATGGGCGCTGAACTCGCTGAGCTGGCGCGTCTGCCCGGTGAGCTCCATGAGCCCGATCGTCAGCGCGACGGCCGAGTTCTTGAACACGTTCAGGAAGTCCGAGGTCAGCGGCGGGATGACGATGCGCAGGGCCTGGGGCAGGATCACGTAGCGGTAGGCCGCCACGGTTCCCAGGCCCATCGCCATGGCCGCCTGCTTCTGGCTGCGCGGCACCGACTCGATGCCCGCACGCACCTGCTCAGCCGCCTTCGCCGCCGTGTAGAGCGTGAGGCCCACCAGCACGGTGAGGAACTGGTTCGCGGTCGGGTTCATCTGCTTGATCGCATGGCCCCAGGCGGTCGGCAACAGCTCGGGCACCACGAAGTACCAGAGAAACAGCTGCACCAGCAGCGGCGTGTTGCGAAAGCAGTGGATGTACACCGCCGACAGCGCGCGCGCCGTCCGGTGGGGCAGCGTGCGGGCCACGCCGGCGATCAGGCCCAGGCCCAATGCCAGCGTCCAGGCCAGCAGCGACAGCGCGACCGTCCACAGCAACCCGCGCACGAGCATCAGGCCGTACAGGCCCTCCCCCGTGACCGAGGGTTTGAAGAAGATCAACCAATCCCAGGTGTAGTGCATCGCGAAGGGTGCCGGCAGGCGGTTCGGTTCGTGAAGGGGTGGCCGCGCCCGTGCCTTACAGCGGCTGGTCGCTCGGATGGCGCACGAGCTCCTGCATGTCGGGCGACATCGGGAAGTTGACCGTCACGCTGCCCTTCACCGCAATGGGCTTGAGGAAGTACTTCTCGTACAGCGCGGTGAACTCGCCCGATCGCATCATCCCGGTGATCACGCCGTCCACGAGTTTCTTGAACGCCGCGTCGCCCTTGCGCAGCATGCAGCCATAGGCTTCCTTCTGCTGCGGCACGCCGACCACCTCCCAGTCCGCCGGGTTCCTGGCGCGGGCGATGTTGCTGAACAGAATGATGTCGTCCTGCGTCGCGGCCACCGCGCGCCCCGTTTCCACGGTCAGGAAGTTCTCGTTGATGTCCTTGGCCAGGATGATCTGGATGCCCCACTTGTTCTTCTCGTTGAGCTGCCGCAGCATGCGCTCCGCCGTGGTGCCCGCGCTGACCACGACGTTCTTGCCGACGAGGTCGGCCCAGTGCTTGATGCCGGAGTTCTTGCGCACCAGCAGCCGCGCGCCCACGACGAAGAAGGTCGTCGAGAACGACACCTGGTTCTGCCGCTCGGCGTTGTTGGTGGTCGAGCTGCACTCCAGGTCGACCGTCTGGTTGGCCACCAGCGGAATGCGCGTCTGCGGCGTGACTTCCAGGGTCTTGACCTCCAGCCGGGCGAGCTGCAGGTCCTTCTTCACCTGGGCGACCACGCGCTGCGAGATTTCCCAGGCGAAGCCGGCCTGCTTGTTGTGGTCGTCCAGGTAGTTGAACGGGATCGAGGCGCCGCGCGTGGCCACGGTGATCGCCCCGGTGTCCTTGATCTTCTTGAGCGTGCCGTCCAGCGGCGATGCGGTCTGCGCGGCAACGCCGGCGCACAGCGCGAGGCCGGCCATGGCGAGGAAGGGACGGGTCAATGCGGCGTGAAGGGTCGGCTTGAAAGTCATCGCAGGCTCCAGGTGTCGGGGATCAGAGATCGAAACGCGTGGCGCAGGCGTCCAGCGCGCCCAGCAGCTCGTCGCGCAGGGCCTGGGGGTCGTCCAGCCCGATCGACAGGCGAATGACCGGCCCTTCGACGTCGCAGAAATTGCGCCTGGCGAGTTCTTCCGCCGGGTAGAAGGCCGCGATGCTGCGCACGCCGCCCCAGCTGGCGCCGATGGCAAAGCGCTTCAGGCCGGCGAACAGCGCCCGGTAGGCGTCGTAGGGGCAGTCCACGAGCTGCAGTGACATCACGCAGCCGGGCTGCGCGAAATCGCGCGCCCACAGCGCATGGTCCGGCGCGCCGGGCAGCGCCGGAAAGAGCATGCGGCGCACGAGGCGGTGCGCGTCGAGTTGCCCGGCGATCAGGCGCGCGCTGGCGGCCTGGCGCTCCATGCGCACCTGCATCGTGTCCAGGCCGCGGGCCACCAGGAAGCAGTCCTCCGGGCTCACGGCCAGCCCCATCAGCGACTGCAGGCCGCGCAAGGACCGGTACAGGCCTTCGTCCTGGGTGGTGACGCTGCCCATCAGCACGTCCGAATGCCCGCCCATGTACTTGGTGCATGCGTGAATGCACAGGTCGACGCCGTGCGCCAGCGCGGCAAAGCCCAGCGGGCTGGCCCAGGTGTTGTCGATGGCGGTCAGCACGCCACGGGCGCGCGCCACGGCGGTGATCGCCGGCACGTCCTCCACCTCCATCGTCACCGTGCCGGGCGACTCCAGCCAGATGAGCCGCGTGTTCGGGCGCACGAGGCGCTCGATGCCCGCGCCGATGCGCGGCGCATAGAACTCGACCTCGATGCCCAGCGCCTGCAGCCGTTCGACGGCGAAGGACTTGGCCAGGCCGTAGGCGGCATCGGTCATCAAGAGGTGGTCGCCCTGCTTGAGCAGCGCGAGCAGCACGCCGCAGATGGCCGCCTGTCCGGAAGGAAAGACGATGCCGTGGGCGGCGCCGTCCAGCTCGGCGATGCGCGCCTCGAGGGCGCGCTGCGTCGGCGTGCCCGTCGTGCCGTAGCTGAAGCCGTCCGGCAGGCGGGTGCGGCGATGCACGAAGTCGTCGAGCGAGTCGAAGACGACCGTGGAGGCGCGCCACACCGGCGGCACCAGGCTGGCGAAGGCAGCGTCCGCAGGGGACGTGCCGGGATGGGAAATGGATGGGTTCACGATGGAAGTCAGTTCGCGGGGGCCGATTCGATGAGCTGCAGCGCGTGCTTCATCTGCTCGACGGCCATGGTTTCGAGATCGGTGTAGACCTTCATCTCCACACCCAGGCGGGTGAAGGTTTCGCGGGCGGTGGCGATCCGGGCCGGGTCCTGGGTCTTGGGGTTGGCCAGCGCTGCCTCCAGGCGCTTGTACTCGCTGGTGAGCAAGGCCGGCTGCTCGCCGAGGGCACGCAGGCCGGCGTTGGTCATCGAACGGATGCGCAGCAGCATCTTCACGTCCGACTGTTCCATCTCGCCCTGCGCCCGCTCCAGCGCCAGCTTGGCGGCCACCGCCTGCGGGCTGTCGGGCTTGCGGGTGGCCGCGAGGGTCTGGAACCTGGCGACGTCGCTGGAAAAGTCGTGCGCCCATGCGGGCGCCGCACACGCCAGGACCGTCACTGCAAGCGCTGTTCGAAGGTTCATCTCGCGTCTTTCGGGAAGTGGCTGAAGACGCCAACTCTAGGACGCTGGAGATAATCCGGATCGCGCCCGAAGTTCTTTCTCCATAAGCGGTTGTTATATGTTGCTCCGAGAGATCGAGGTGTTCCGTTCCGTGATGTCCGTGGGCTCCGCGAGCAAGGCGGCGGCGCTGCTGGGCGTGACGCAGCCGGCCATCAGCCAGTCGCTGCGCAGGCTCGAGGAAGCCGCGGGCTTTCCCCTGTTCCGCCGGCTGCGCGGCCGCCTGCACCCCACGCCCGAAGCGCAGGCCTTGCTGGCCGAGGTCGAGCGCGTCTTCGTGGGCCTGAGCAGCATCGAGCACCGCATGCGCAGCCTCAAGCGCTTCGGCGTCAACACGCTGCGCATGGCGGTGTATCCGGCCTTCGGCCTGAGCTTCGTGCCGCGGGTGCTGTCGCGGCTGGTGGCCGAGCGCGGCGACGCCGACGCCCGTCCGCAGATTTCGCTGCAGGTGCTCAGTTCGCGGGAGGTACACGAGGCCGTGCTGGGGCGCCAGGTCGACTTCGGGCTGATGGCCGACGAGATGCCGACGACCGGCCTGGAGCACTCCGAATTCGCGCGCTTTCCGGGCGTGGTGGTGATGCATGCCAAGCACCGGCTGGCCCGCGCCAGGACCATCCAGCCGCATCAACTCGCCGAAGAGCCCTTCCTCGCGCTCAACCCGGAAGACGCGTCCCGGCGCCGCCTGGAGCGGGCGCTGGCGGACTGCAACGTCGCGTTGAGCGTGCTGGTCGAAACCCCGTACGCGGCCAGCGTGTGCGAGATGGCCCTGAGCGGCATGGGCATCGGCGTCGTCAACCCGGTCACCGCGCTGGAGTACGCGCAGCGCGGCCTGGCCGTGCGCCCGCTGTCGCTGGAGGTGTCCTTCGCGGGCCTGCTGGTGCTGCCGCCGGGACAGCCGCTGTCCGGCCTGGCGGTGCGCGTGCTCCAGCTCATGCGCATCCAGCTGGCCGAAGACCAGAAGGCCCTGGCGGGCCTTCTCAAGCCTCGCGCCAGGTAGCGCCGCGCAGGCGCAAGGCATTGGTGATCACCGACGCCGAGCTCAGGCTCATCGCCAGCGCCGCGATCATCGGCGACAGCAACCAGCCCGTGAACGGGAACAGCACGCCCGCGGCCAGCGGCACGCCCAGCGCGTTGTAGAGGAAGGCGAAGCCCAGGTTCTGCTTCATGTTGGCGATGGTCTGCTCGGAGATCACGCGCGCCTGCGCAATGCCGCGCAGGTCGCCCTTGACCAGCGTCACCTGGGCGCTGTTCATCGCGACATCGGTGCCGGTGCCCATCGCCACGCCCACGTCGGCCTTGGCGAGCGCGGGCGCGTCGTTGATGCCGTCGCCGGCCATCGCGACGATGCGACCCTCGCGCTGCAGCCTGTCGACCAGCGCGAGCTTGTCGGCCGGCTTCACTTCGCCGTGCACTTCGTCAATGCCCAGCTTCGCGGCGACGGCCCGAGCCGTGGTCAGCCCGTCGCCCGTGGCCATGATGACGCGCAGGCCCGAGGCCTTGAGCGCGGCCAGCGCCTCCAGCGTGGTGGGCTTGATTGGGTCCGACACCGCGAGCAGGCCGGCGGCCTGGCCGTCCACCGCCAGGAACATGACACTCGCGCCCTCGGCCCGCAGCGCCTCGGCCTGCGGCTTGAGGTCGTCGACCCGCACGCGCAGCTGTGCCATGAGCGCCGTGTTGCCCAGCGCCAGCTTCCTGCCGCCAACGCCGCCGCTCACGCCAATGCCGCTGCTGGATTCGAAACCCTCGGGCGTGTCCAGCGCCAGCTGGCGCTCGCGCGCCGCCCGCACGATGGCGTCGGCCAGCGGGTGTTCGCTGCCCTGGTCCAGGCTGGCTGCAAGGCGCAGCACCTCGTCCGCGGTGAAGCCAGGCGCAGGCACCGCGCGCTCGAACTGCGGCCGGCCTTCCGTCAGGGTGCCGGTCTTGTCGACGATGAGCGCATCGACCTTGCGGAAGTTCTCGATCGCCGCGGCATCGCGGAACAGCACGCCCTGCGTGGCCGCCTTGCCGGTGGCCACCATGATCGACATCGGCGTCGCGAGGCCGAGCGCACAGGGGCAGGCAATGATGAGCACCGCCACGGCATTGATGAGGCCGTAGACCCAGCTGGGCTGCGGCCCGAAGAAGCCCCAGGCGAAGAAGGTCAGCACCGCGATGGCGATCACCGTCATCACGAAGTAGCCGGCGACCTGGTCGGCCATCCGCTGCATCGGCGCGCGCGAGCGCTGGGCCTGCGCGACCATCTGCACGATGCTCGCGAGCACGGTCTGCGAGCCGACCTTTTCCGATTGCATGACGAGGGCGCCGTTGGTGTTGAGCGTCGCGCCGATGAGCTTGTCGCCCACGCGCTTGGTCACGGGCAGCGGCTCGCCGGTGAGCATCGATTCGTCGACCGCGCTGCCGCCTTCGATCACCACGCCGTCCACCGGCACCTTCTCTCCGGGGCGCACGCGCAGCTTGTCGCCCACGTGCACATGGCCGATGGGCACGTCTTCCTCGGTACCGTCGGCGCCGATCCGGCGCGCTGTCTTGGGCGCGAGCCCCAGCAGCGACTTGATGGCCGCGGAGGTTTGCGAGCGCGCCTTGAGCTCGAGGATCTGGCCCAGCAGGGTGAGCGAAATGATCACCGCCGCCGCCTCGAAGTAGACCGACACGCGCCCCATCGACACGAACGACGCGGGAAACACGCCGGGCGCCACCGTGGCCACGACGCTGTAGACAAAGGCGGCGGCCGTGCCCAGGCCGATCAGGGTCCACATGTTCGGGCTGCGGTTCGCCACCGATTGCACCGCGCGCACAAAGAACGGCCAGCCGGCCCACAGCACGATGGGAACAGTGAGCACGAGCTCGATCCAGCTTTGCGTGCCCATCTCGAACCACAGCAGGCGGTGGCCGGCCATGGCGAGCACGGTGACGACAACGCTGAGCGGCAGCGTCCAGAAAAAGCGCCGCTTGAAGTCTTTCAGCTCGGGGTCTTCGCCCTCGTCGAGGGTCGGCATCTCGGGCTCCAGCGTCATGCCGCACTTGGGACAGTTGCCCGGGTGGTCCTGCCGGATCTCCGGGTGCATGGGGCAGGTGTAGACCGTGCCTTGCGCGGCGGGCTGCGCGGGGTCCGCTGGCGCATGCCCGTGCGATGCGTGGTGATCGTGGTGGTCGTGATGACCGTGGGGGTGTCCTGCGTGCCTGGTGGACGTGTCGTTCATTCGCGTTCTCCGACAGGAAAGGGGGAAGCCCTTGAGGGGGAAGCGATCAGTGTCCAGGTTGACACGATGTGAAGGTCAAGCCCTGTCGCGCGATACCCTGGAAGAAAAAGCGCCGGCATGGCGGCCGGCGCGTGAAAGACGCGTGCGCATCACGCTCACTTGCCGGCCTTGCCCACCAGCACCGCGCCCTTCATTCCGGCGTCGTAGTGGCCCGGCTGCAGGCAGCCGAAGTCGACCTTGCCGGCCTGGGTGAACTGCCAGACGATCTCGCCGGTCTTGCCCGCGGCCAGCGTGACCATGTTCGGATCGGCGTGCTCCATCTCGGGGTTCTTCTTCATGGCCTCGTAGTGCGCCAGCAGCGCCTTTTCGGTCCCGAGCACGAGCTCGTGCTTCAGGACGCCGGAGTTCTTGACAACGAAGCGCACCGTCTCCCCCTGCTTGACCTTGATGTCCGCCGGCGTGAAGCGCATCGAGTCCGTCATGTCGACCTGGACCGTGCGCGTCACCTTGGCGGCCACGCCAGGCTTGCCGACGGCGGCCTCGGCATCATGGCCGTGGCCACCGGCATGGGTGCCCGAGGCAAAGGCGCCGGCAGCGGCCAGTGCGGCTCCTGCGGCGAAAACGGTGTTGCGGAAGGTGTGTGTCATGGTGTCCTTGGAGGTTGCCGGGATGCCGCGACTCTAGGAAGCCAAGCCCGTCCACCACCGATCACCCGGATTACAAAAAAGCAATCTGCGCGCGCGACCTCCGTGCATCGGCGACATGGGCACGGCCTTATTTTGTCCGGGCAAAATAGCTCAAAGCTTCCCGACCGAAGGCACCCGGCCACCCGGTGTTTCCCCGGAAAAGCACGGCGGTGCCAAACGGCGGCAAGGGCGCCGCCCTTGAAAGGTCATCGAATGCCCTTATGATTAGCACTCGCTGCTGACGAGTGCTAACAGCCCTCCCATCCAGTCGACAGGTCGCCGGTTTCTCCGGCGCCCGACCACAAACAAACCCGTTTCTTACCCTTCCAGGAGATGCAATGAAACTTCGTCCTTTGGCCGATCGCGTGATCGTCAAGCGTGTTGACAGCGAAACCAAGACCGCCTCCGGCATCGTCATCCCCGACGCAGCCGCCGAAAAGCCCGATCAGGGTGAAGTCCTGGCCGTGGGCCCGGGCAAGCGCAACGACAAGGGCGAACTGGCCGCACTGACCGTCAAGGTCGGCGACCGCGTCCTGTTCGGCAAGTACAGCGGCCAGACCGTCAAGGTCGATGGCGACGAACTGCTCGTGATGAAGGAAGACGACCTGTTCGCAGTCGTCGAGAAGTAATTCTTCTCCTCCTTTCGATCCCATCCAAATTCAATCCATTCGGAGTTAATTCATCATGGCAGCAAAAGACGTAGTCTTCGGCGGCGAAGCCCGCGCACGCATGGTCGAGGGTGTCAACATCCTGGCCAACGCAGTCAAAGTGACCCTGGGCCCCAAGGGCCGCAACGTGGTGCTCGAGCGTTCGTTCGGCGCCCCCACCGTGACCAAGGACGGTGTGTCCGTGGCCAAGGAAATCGAACTGAAGGACAAGCTGCAGAACATGGGCGCCCAGCTCGTGAAGGAAGTGGCCTCCAAGACCAGCGACAACGCTGGTGACGGCACCACGACCGCCACGGTCCTGGCACAAGCCATCGTTCGCGAAGGTTTCAAGCTGGTGGCTGCCGGCATGAACCCGATGGACCTGAAGCGCGGCATCGACAAGGCTGTCACGGCCCTGGTCGCCGAGCTGAAGAAGGCTTCCAAGCCCACCACCACCTCCAAGGAAATCGCGCAAGTCGGCTCGATCTCGGCCAACAGCGACGAAACCATCGGCAAGCTCATCGCTGACGCGATGGACAAGGTCGGCAAGGAAGGCGTGATCACCGTGGAAGACGGCAAGTCGCTGGACAGCGAACTCGACGTCGTCGAAGGCATGCAGTTCGACCGCGGCTACCTGTCGCCCTACTTCATCAACAACCCCGAGAAGCAATCGGCGCTGCTCGACAACCCCTTCGTGCTGCTGTTCGACAAGAAGATCAGCAACATCCGTGACCTGCTGCCGGTGCTGGAGCAAGTCGCCAAGGCTGGCCGTCCGCTGCTGATCATTGCCGAAGAAGTCGAAGGCGAAGCCCTGGCGACGCTGGTCGTGAACACGATCCGCGGCATCCTGAAGGTTGTGGCTGTGAAGGCACCTGGCTTCGGCGACCGCCGCAAGGCCATGCTGGAAGACATCGCCATCCTGACGGGCGGCAAGGTCATCGCTGAAGAAGTGGGCCTGACGCTCGAAAAGGTGACGCTGGCCGACCTGGGTCAAGCCAAGCGCATCGAAGTGGGCAAGGAAAACACGATCATCATCGACGGCGCTGGCGCTGCCGGTGACATCGAAGCCCGCGTGAAGCAAGTGCGCGTTCAGATCGAAGAAGCGACCAGCGACTACGACCGTGAAAAGCTGCAAGAGCGCGTGGCCAAGCTGGCCGGCGGCGTGGCAGTGATCAAGGTTGGCGCGGCCACCGAAGTCGAAATGAAGGAAAAGAAGGCTCGCGTCGAAGACGCCCTGCACGCCACCCGCGCTGCAGTGGAAGAAGGCGTTGTGGCTGGTGGCGGCGTGGCTCTGCTGCGTGCCAAGCAAGCCGTGGGCGAGTCGGTCAAGGGCGACAACGCTGACCAGGAAGCCGGCATCAAGCTGGTGCTGAAGGCCATCGAAGCGCCCCTGCGCGAAATCGTGAACAACGCCGGCGGCGAAGCCTCGGTGGTGGTGAACGCTGTGTTGGCCGGCAAGGGCAACTACGGCTTCAACGCTGCGAACGACACGTACGGCGACATGCTCGAGCTGGGCATCCTGGACCCGACGAAGGTCACCCGCACCGCACTGCAGAACGCCGCTTCGGTGTCCTCGCTGCTGCTGACGACCGAAGCCATGGTTGCTGACGCACCCAAGGACGAGTCCGGCGCCGGCGGCGGTGGCATGCCCGACATGGGCGGAATGGGCGGCATGGGCGGCATGGGCATGTAATGCCCGGCTGAGCTCTGCTCACCAAAGTAAAAAGGGCCGCGCAAGCGGCCCTTTTTCTTTGTGTGGACGGTTCAGCGGAACTGGTCGCGCAGCGCCATGTAGAGCACCTGGAATCGCGCATGCCGCGTCTTGTGTGCGCCAGCACCTTCGGATGAGGGCGTCAGCGTCTGCTTCACCGGCGGCAGCGTGCACACCTCGGCGACCTCGCCCCCATCGGCCAGCCACGCCAGCCGCGCCGCACCGAGCGCACCGCCCGTCTCGCTGCCCGCATACAGCGTCAGCGGCACCTGGAAGATGTCGGCCAGCAACTGCCCCCACCAGACACTGCGCGCACCGCCCCCCACGAGCGCGACTTCGCGCAAAGGCATGTCGGCCGGCAGGCGCAGCGTGTCGAAGCCATCGCGCAAACCGAAGCTCACGCCCTCGACCACGGCATAGGCGATCTCCGCCGGGCCGTGCGCATGCGTCAGGCCGAACAGCACCCCTTGCGCGTTCGGGTTGTTGTGCGGCGAGCGTTCGCCCGACAGGTACGGCAGGAACAGCGGGCAACGCCCCCGGTCCGCCAGCGCGACCGACGCCGCGGCTTCGAGCAACGCCGCCTCGTCCGCGAACTTGAAGGTCTTCGCCGCCCAGCTCACCGCGCTGGCGGCCGAGAGCATCACCGACATCTGGTGCCAGCGCCTGGGCAGCGCGTGGCAGAAGGCGTGCATCGCCTGCGCGGGGTTCGGCAGGAAGCGGTCGGTCGAGACGAACACCACGCCCGAGGTGCCGAGCGAGACGAAGCCCTGCCCCGGCTCCACGAGCCCCATGCCGACCGCGCTGGCGGCGTTGTCGCCCGCGCCGCCGGCGATCTTCACGCCCTCGCGCAGCCCCCAGCGCGCCGCCAGTTCCGGCTTGAGCAGCGCGGAGACTTCGCTGCCCTCGACCAGCCGCGGCATGTGAGCGCGCGTGAGCCCCGTGGCGGCGAGCAGTTCGTCGGACCAGTCGCGCGCGCCCACGTCGAGCCACAGCGTGCCGGCCGCGTCGGACATCTCGCTGACCGCTTCGCCGCTGAGCATGAAGCGCAGCCAGTCCTTGGGCAGCAGCACGCGCGCCACGCGGGCGAAGACCTCGGGTTCGTGCTCGCGCACCCACAGCAGCTTGGGCGCGGTAAAGCCGGGCATCGCGAGGTTGCCCGCGATCTCGCCCAGGCGCGGCACGGCGCGCGTGAGCGCTTCGCACTGCGCACCGCTGCGGCCGTCGTTCCAGAGGATGGCCGGGCGCAGCACGTCGCCTTCCGCATCGAGCAGCGTGGCGCCGTGCATCTGGCCCGACAGGCCGATGGCGCGCACCTGCGCCAGCGCCTTCGCATGCGTGGTGCGCAACTCGGCCATGACCGCCTCGAGCGCCTGCCACCATTGGGCAGGCGCCTGCTCGGACCACAGCGGGTGCGGCCGGTCGACCGTGAGGGGCGCGCGCGCCACGCCGACGATGCGGTGATCGTCCGCGAGCAGCAATGCCTTGAGCTCGGACGTGCCGAGGTCGAGTCCCAGATACAAGATGGTCTCCCTGATGGCGCCTTCGGAGCGGGCGCGTTCGCCTTGAAAGAAGTCAGCCGAAGCGCGTGTCGGCCTGGCGCCTGAACTCGCTCGGCGTCATGCCCTTGATCTCGAGAAAGCGCCGGTTGAAGTTCGCCACGTTGTTGAAGCCCACCTGGTAGCAGATGTCGGTCACGTAGTGGTCGGTCTGCATCAGCAGGTGGCAGGCGCTGTTGATGCGCACGCGGTTCACGAAGTCGGTGAAGCTGTTGCCCGTCGAGCGGCGGAAGAAGCGGCTGAAGCGGCTCTCGCTCATGCCCAGCTCGGCGGCCACGTCCGACATCGAGATCGAGTCGGTCATGTTGTTGGTGATGCGGTTGACGATGTCGTTGATCTGGTCGACCTGCGCATCGCCGTCGCTGCCCTGCACGCCCTGCATCTGCACGCTCGACAGCAGCCGGTAGTCGGTGCACTGCGCCAGGTCGGCCATGAACTCGCAGAACAGGCCCAGGCGGCGCACGCCGCGCGCGGCCTTGATGGCGTCCCAGTGCGCGAGCGCCTGCGCCGACATGCCGAAGAACTCGATGCCGTGGCGCGCGCGGTCGAGCAGCGGCATCACGTCGCGCAGCTCGGGAATCTCGGCCGCCGCGCGCTCGATGGGTTCGTGGCGGAACTGGATCACGCGGTCGCGCCCGGCGGCGCCTTCTTCGGGCACGTCCAGCGAGATCCAGTTGTGCGGCAGGCGCGGCCCGCACAGCACGAGATGGCCGGGCTGGAACGGCCCGATCCAGTCGCCGATGAAGGCCTTGCCCGAGGTCTCGGTGATCAGGTGCAGCTCGTAGTCTTCATGGAAGTGCCATCGCACCAGCGGGCTCGGAAAGCCGTGCGCGAGGCAGCGCACCAGGCCGGTTTCTTCCGGGGCCTCGTAGCCCAGCGACGGGGAGCGCGCGAAATCGCGCTCCAGTTCGGGTTGGCGTTGACGAGGGATCGCGCGTTTGCGGGTGGTCGTGGTCATGGCGGCACGGATCGATCAGGGCCGGGAAGCGACGGCCTCGTTGTCTTCCTGCGAAAGCGCCGTGCGAACGGCTTCCAGCGTCGGTGGATCGGCGCCCTCGCGGGTGCAGTTCAGGGCCGCGGCGGTGGCGGCGAAGCGCATCACGGCGCGCCAGGCGTCGTCGCCGAGCTCAGCCAGTTGCGCCGGATGCTCGACGCCATGCGCCAGCAGCGCCACGGACAGCCCGGCGGTGAAGGTGTCGCCCGCGCCGATGGTGTCGACCACCTCGACGCGCGGCGCGGCCACGGTGAGCGGCGCGCTGCCGGTGCGCCACAGCGTGGCGCCGGCACCGCCGCGCGTGACGACCACGGCGCGCGCGCCGGCCGTGAGGCACTCGGCCGCGAGCACATCGACCGGCCGCCCGGGAGCGAGCAGCGCGGCGTCTTCATCGCTGAGCTTGACCAGATCGGCCATGGCGAACCACTCGGTGACGCGGGCGCGGTAGGCGGCCATGTCCGGGATCAGGCTCGGCCGCACGTTGGGATCGAACACGATCACGCAGCGCCCCGTGTGGGCGGCCACGAGGTCGGCGATGCGCGACGACGCCGGCTCCTGCAGCAGCGAGATCGAGCCGAAGTGCAGAAAGCGGCATTCCGCGGGCAGCTGCGGCAGCGGCTCGGGCGCCCAGGTGGCGTCGGCGCTGCCCCGTGTGTAGAAGGCGTAGCGGTTGGTCTGCGGCGTGCGCTCGACAAAGGCCAGCGTCGACGGCGCGTCGCTGCGCAGGATGAGCCGGGTGTCGACGCCGTTGCGTTCCAGAAAAGCCATCAGCCGCTCGCCGAACAGGTCGGTGGACAGCTGCGTGAGAAAGCCGGTCGGCTGCCCGAGCCGCGCGCAGGCCACGGCCGTGTTCAGCGGCGAACCGCCCTCATGGCCGAGGAACGCCAGGGTCCCACCTTCGCCGGCGGTGAAATCGATCAGGGCCTCGCCCGTGAGTGCAATGCGCATGGTGCTTGGATTTTCTTCTTCTGTCAGGGCAAGGCGCGGGCGTCGGCCAGGAAACCCGCTTCGGCAGCCAGGGTGGCGGGATGGTCGAGCAGCTCGGCAAAGAGGCGCGGCGGGATCGTGATGGCGCCCACGCCCAGCCCCAACAGCGACAGGTACGCCGCGCGCGAACGAATGCTCGCCACCAGCAGCCGCGTGCGGGGCGAAGGCCGTTGCGCGACCAGCGACTGCATCTGCGCGATGAGCGCCAGCCCGTCGATGCCGGCGTCTTCGAGCCGGCCGAGGTACGGCGCCGCGTAGGCCGCGCCCAGCTGCGCGGCGAAGTGCGCCTGCTCGGGCGCGTACACGGCGGTCCACGTCACAGGCACGCCCTGGGCGATGAGCCGCGCGCCGGCGTCCAGCCCCTGGCGCGTGGCGGGAATCTTGATGACGAGCTGGCCGGGGTCGAACTGCGGCAGCAGGACGGCGGCGTCTTCCAGCATGCCGTCGACCTCGCTCGAATACACCTGGGCCTGCACCTGGCGCGCGCCCAGGTCGATGCAGCGTTTCAGCAGACCGGGCACATCGGCGCGCCCCACGCCGGCGCGTTGCAGCAGCGTCGGGTTGGTCGTCACGCCGTGCACCACCGGGTGCGGCAGGCAGGCCTGCAGCTCGGCCAGGTCGGCGCTGTCGAGGTACAGGTGGAAGTCGTCGTTCATGCAGAAATGCGGAAGGAAGGTAGGGTTCAACTCATGACATTGCCGCCGTCGACATTGAGGGTCTGCGCCGTGATGTAGCGCGCCTCGTCGCTGGCCAGAAAAACCGCCGCCCCGGCAATGTCGCCCGGCACGCCCATGCGCCCGAGCGGCACGGCGAGGCCGACACGCCGCTTCTTCTCGCCCGGCGCCAGCCCCTCGGCCTTGGCGAACAGGCTGTCGACATGGTCCCACATCGGCGTGTCGACCACACCGGGGGCGATGCCGTTGACGCGGATGCCGTGCGGCGCCATGGCCAGCGCGGCGCTCTGCGTGTAGCTGATGACGGCCGCCTTGGTCGCGCAGTAGTGCGACACCAGCGCCTCGCCGCGGCGCCCGGCCTGCGAGGCCATGTTGATGACCGACGCGCCCGGCGTGCCGGCCTCGACCATGTGGCGCAGCACGGCCTGCATCACGAAGAACATGCCCTTCACGTTGACGGCGAAGAGCTTGTCGAACGAGGCTTCGTCACTGTCGAGCAGCGGTGCGAGGTCGAACACGGCGGCGTTGTTGAACAGCGTGTGGACGGGACCGAAGGCGACCTGCGCCTCGGCCAGCATGTGCGCGATGGCCTGCGTGTCGGTCACGTCGGCCGCGATGTAGGCGAGCGCGTCGGGGTGGGCTTGCTGCAGCGCGCGCACGGCCTCGGGCGCGGCGGTCGCGCGGTCGATCACGCTGCAGCGTGCGCCCTCGGCGATGCAGGCCTCGGCCACGGCCAGGCCGATGCCGCCGCCGGCACCGGTCAGCAGCACATGGCGGTCCTGCAGGCGGCCGCTCATGGCGCGGCCTTCTCTTCGATGAAGCGCGCCACGCGCTCGCCGGCACGGCGCACCGCATCGACCAGCCGCGCATCGCCCGCGAGGCTGCCCCACAGTCCGGCATCGGCGCACAGTGCCGCCACGGGGTCGGCCGCGTCGCAGATGGCGTGCGCGGCGGCGTCGTCCATGCTCTGGTCCTGGTAGGCATAGGGCAGCGCGCCCCGGTGCCAGCGCTGCAGGAACGCGAGGAACAGCGCGGGCAGCATCGCCACGCTGTCGATGCCCTGCCCCGCCGCGAGCCGCTCGCGCACGGTCGGCGCGATGAAGCCAGGGATCTTCGAGAAGCCGTCCGCCGCCACGCGCTGGTTGGTGTCGCGGATCGCAGGGTTGCCGAAGCGGTCGAGCACCACGTCGCGGTAGGCCGCGAGGTCGATCGGGCTCGGGCTCAGGCACGGAATGACGTCGTCGGTCACGTAGTCGAAGGCCATCCGGCGGATGGCCGCGTCGTGCGTGCCTTCGTGGATGAAGCCCAGCCCCGCCAGCGTGCCGGCCCAGGCGATGCAGCTGTGCGTGGCGTTGAGGATGCGGATCTTGGCCTCTTCATACGGTTGCACCGATTCGACGAGTTCGACGCCCACGCGCCCCCAGTCGGGCCGACCGGCGATGAAGTCGTCTTCGATCACCCACTGGATGAAGCTCTCGCCCGTGACCGCCGCGCCGTCGTCGCGGCCCGTGGCGGCGCGCACGCGCGCGCGCAACTCGGGCGGCGGGCGCGGCGTGATGCGGTCGACCATTGCGTTCGGGCAGCGGGTGTTGGCATCGACCCAGGCCTGCAGCGGCGCGTCGCCGACGAGCGCGATGAACTCGAGCAGGCCCGCGCGAAAGCGGTCGCCGTTGTGACGCAGGTTGTCGCAGTTCAGCAGCGTCACGGGGCCCGCCTGCGCGACGCGCCGTGCCCGCAGGATCGCGCAGATCGCGCCGTAGATCGTCTCGCCGGCCTCGCCGCGCCGCGCGCGTTCGATGTCGGCCGCGAGGTCGGTGAACGGCAGGTCGAGCTTGCCCTTGGTGTCGAGGTAGTAGCCGGCCTCGGTCACGGTGAAGGAGACGATGCGCGTGGACGGCGCCGCGCCGCGCGCGATCACCGGGGCCAGCGAGGGCTCGTACGGCAGCACCTCGCGGATGGCCTCGATCTGCTCGTAGCGGTACTCGCCCGCCGGCGACACCGTCTCGAGCGTGTAGCGCCCGCCCTGGGCTTGCAACGCCGCGACCACCTCGGCCATGTCGGGGCGGATGTTGGCACCCGACAGCGACCAGCGGGTGTCGCCCGCATCGATCAGCCGCTGCAGGTAGACGGCCTGGTGGGCGCGATGGAACGAGCCGAGGCCGAGGTGAAGCACCGTGAATTCCGAAGGCGCCGGTGGGGTGGGCACGAGGCCCGCTGCTGCGAGGGTCACGAGGAAGGTCCGTTGAAAGTGAGGGTCGTCGGATCAGGCGGCCACCGCGCGGCCTTCGCGGCTGAACAGGTGCAGCACGGACGGGTCGAGCTCGACCGCCACGTCGTCGCCGGCCTGCAGCGGCGTGCGTTCGTTCTGGCGCGCGATGAGCGGCACGCCGCCCACGTCCACGTGGATCAGCGTGTCGGCACCCAGCGCCTCGATGAGTTCGACGCGGCCCGGCACACCGGCGGCCGCGCCCTGCTTCGGATGCACGCGCAGGCCTTCGGGGCGCACGCCCAGGAAGCCGTCGCTGGGCAGGCGCCCGCCGGTCGCGGCGGAAAAACTCGGAATGGCGCTCGCCGCCACCATGTTCATCGACGGCATGCCGATGAACTGCGCGACGAACTGGTTGGCGGGGCGGTCGTATAGCTCCAGCGGCGTGCCGACCTGCTCGATGAGCCCGTCCTTGAGCACCACCACGCGGTCGGCCAGCGTCATGGCCTCGACCTGGTCGTGCGTGACGTAGATGGTGGTCGCGCCGAGCGCGCGGTGCAGCTTGTGGATCTCGACGCGCGTGTTGCCGCGCAGCGCCGCATCGAGGTTCGACAGCGGCTCGTCGAAGAGGAACACCTTGGGCGCGCGCACGATCGCGCGCCCGATGGCCACGCGCTGGCGCTGGCCGCCCGACAGATCCTTCGGCGTGCGGTCCAGGTACTGCGTGAGGTTCAGCGTCTTGGCCGCGTACTCGACCTTGGTCTTGATCTCGTCCTTGGCCACGCCCGCGAGCTTCAGCGCGAAGGACATGTTGTCGTACACGCTCATGTGCGGGTACAGCGCGTAGCTCTGGAACACCATCGCCAGGTCGCGCTTGCCCGAAGGCGTCCAGGTGATGTCCTTGTTGTCGAGCAGCAGGTTGCCGCTGGTGATGGGTTCGAGCCCCGCGATCAGGCGCAGCAGCGTCGACTTGCCGCAGCCCGAAGGCCCGACGAAGACGATGAACTCGCCCTTCTGGATCTGCAGGTCGACGCCCTTGATGATGTGGACGTCGCCAAAGCTCTTCTTGATGTTCTTGAGTTCGAGGTAGGCCATGAGATGTCTCCCTTTCTTTACTTGACGGCGCCGAAGGTCAGGCCCTGCACGAGCTGCTTCTGGCTGAACCAGCCGAACACGACGATGGGCGCGATGGCCATCAGCGAGGCGGCCGACAACTTGGCCCAGAACAGGCCTTCGGGGCTGGAGTACGAGGCGATGAGCGTGGCCAGCGTGCCGGCCTTGGCGGAGGTGAGGTTCAACGCCCAGAAGGCTTCGTTCCAGCTCAGCACCAGGCACAGCAGGCCGGTCGATGCGAGCCCGCCCACCGACAGCGGCATCACGACATGGCGGAACTCGGTCCACAGGCTCGCGCCGTCCATGCGCGCGGCTTCGAGGATCTCGTTCGGAATGTCCTTGTAGGCGCTGTAGAGCATCCACACCATGATCGGCAGGTTCGACAGCGTGAACACGATGGTGAGCGCGGTGAGCGAGTCCAGCATGCCCGCGGTCTGCGCGAGCACGTAGATCGGCACCAGCGCACCGACGGCCGGCATCATCTTGGTGGAGAGCATCCACATGAGGATGTCGCGCGTCTTCTTCGTGCGGAAGAACGCCATCGAGTACGCAGCCGGCGCCGCGATCAACAGGCCGAGGATCGTCGAGCCCAGGCTGGTGATCAGCGAGTTGCGCGCATACAGCAGGTAGTCGCTGCGGCGCTGCACTTCGCCGAAGTTGTCAAGCGTCGGTTCGAAGATGAACAGCGGCGGCACGTGGATCGCCTGAAGCTCCGTCTTGAAGGCCGTGAGGAACAGCCAGCCGAGCGGGAAGAACAGAAGCAGTGCCACGGCCCACGCACCGACGGTGCGCAGCAGCTGGGGAAGGAAGTTGCTGGGTTGCATGGTCGTTCCTTCTTCAGTCGAGGTTCTTGCCGATGATGCGGATCAGGAACACCGCGACGATGTTCGCGAGCACCACCGCGAACAGCGCACCGGCGGAGGCCACGCCCACGTCGAAGTTCATGAGCGACTGCTTGAAGATCATGTAGGTCATGTTCGTGCTCTCGTTGCCCGGGCCACCATTGGTGGTGATGGCGATCTCGGCGAACACGCTGAGCAGAAAGATCATCTCGATCATGATCACCACGGCCATCGGGCGGCCCAGGTGCGGAATGGTGAGATAGAAGAAGCGCTGGAACGAACTCGCGCCGTCCATGCGCGCGGCTTCCATCTGCTCGCGGTCGAGCGACTGCAGCGAGGTGATGAAGATCAGGCAGGCGAAGGGCAGCCACTGCCAGGCCACCATGATGATCACGGAGAACAGCGGCACGTCGGTGAGCCAGTCGACCGGCTGCGCGCCGAAGAAGCGCCACACGTCGGCCAGGATGCCGTAGATGGGGTTCATCATCATGTGCTTCCACAGCAGCGCATTCACTGCGGGCATGACGAAGAAGGGCGAGATCAGCAGCACGCGCACGATGCCGCGGCCCGGGAAGGGTTCGTTCACCAGCAGCGCGAGCAGCACGCCGAACACCACGGTGATGACGATGACGCTCCCGATGAGCAGCAGCGTGTTCCACGTGGCCGGCCAGAAGTCGGGGTCGGTGACGAAGTAGTGAAAGTTCTCGATGCCCGCGAACGTGCGTTCGCCGGGCTGCATGAGGTTGTAGTTCACGAACGAGAAGTACAACGTCATCAGCAGCGGCACGATCATCCACAGGAAGAGCGTGAGCACGGCGGGCGCCATGAGGGCGCGGGGCAGGAGTCTTTTCATGGTCTGTTCCTCTCAGGCTGCGGCCCTCTCCCCGCGGGGAGAGGGGAAGAAGCGCGGCTTACTTGTAGTAGCCCGCTTTCTTCATCTCGCGCTCGGCTGCGAGCTGCGAAGTCTTCAGCGCCTGGTCGACCGTGACCTTGCCCGACAGTGCCGCGCTCATCTGCTGGCCCACCGCCACGCCGATGGCCTGGAACTCGGGAATGGCCGCGTACTGCACGCCGACGTACGGCGACTTGGGCAAGGTGCTGTCGCTGAGGTTGGCGCTGTCGATGGCCTTCTTCTCGGCGGCGGCGAACTTGGCGACCTTCTGGAACTCGGGGTTCGCGTAGGTCGACTTGCGCGTGCCGGTGGGCACCGTGCCCCAGCCGTGTTCCTTGGCCACGAGGTTGACGTACTCCTTGGAGGTCGCCCACTTCACGAAGGTCTGCGCGGCGGCGCCCTTGGTCGAGCTGGCGGGAATAGCCAGGTTCCAGGTCCACAGCCAGTTCGCGCCCTTCGGTGTGACCGCCACCGGGGCCTGCGCGAAGGCCACCTTGTCGGCCACCTTCGACTGCTTGGGGTCGCTGATGAACGAGGCGGCGATGGTGGCGTCGACCCACATGCCGCACTTGCCTTCGTTGAAGAGCGCCAGGTTCTCGTTGAAGCTGTTGGCCGAGGCGCCCGGCGGGCCGTAGGCCTTCATCAGGTCGACGTAGAAGCCGATCGCGTCCTTCCAGGGCTTGGTGTCGATCTGCGGCTTCCACTGCATGTCGAACCACTGGCCGCCGTTCGTGTTGACCAGCGTGGTCAGGAAGGCCATGTTGTCGCCCCAGCCCGGCTTGCCGCGCAGGCACATGCCGTACAAGCCACCCTTGGGGTCATGGATCTTGCCGGCCAGCTCCTTCACCTGTACCCAGGTGGGCTGCTCGGGCATCTTGAAGCCGACCTTGTCGGCCAGGTCCTTGCGGTACATGAGCATCGAGCTCTCGCCGTAGAAGGGCGCGGCGTACAGCTTGCCTTCGTGCGACAGGCCGGCGCGGATGGCGGGCAGCAGGTCGTCGGCGTCGTAGGCGGCATCGGTGGCGATGGGCTGCAGCCAGCCCTTCTTCGACCAGATCGGCGCTTCGTACAGGCCGATGGTCATCACGTCGAACTGGCCGCCCTTGGTGGCGATGTCTGTGGTCACGCGCTGGCGCAGCGTGCCTTCTTCGAGCGTGACCCACTTGAGCTTGATGTCGGGGTTGGCCTTTTCGAAGAAGGGCGTGAGCTTCTGCATCTCGATCATGTGGCCGTTGTTGACGGTCGCGATCACGAGTTCGGTGGCGGCGTGGGACACAAGGCCCGTGCCGATGAGTGCGAGGGCGAGGCCCGCTTTCAGAAAGCGCTTCATGGTGTCTCCTTGGGTGAGCGACGCCTCGGTATCGTGGTCGCCGTGCCCGGATTCTGGAGAAACGCGCTTGCGATTTTGGTATTTCGAGCGGCCCAACCAGTACTCTCTTGCACCAGTTGGCTAGTGAAATCCCTAGTTGATGCAATTCAGGATGGAAAACTGTCTGTCTGAAGTTCTCATGCGTGCCCGCCGCCGCCCAGCAGCTGGCGCCGGAACTGCGCCGCCGCCGGCGACAGCGCGCGGTCCTCGCGGGTGATCAGGCAGATCGGCGGCACGCGCACCGGCAGCTCCACCGGCACGGTGCGCAGCACGCCCAGCCGGGCGTAGTGGCTGGCCTGGGAAGCCGGCATGACGGCGGCCATGTCGGAGTTCTCCAGCAGTGCCGTGATGGCGATGGGCGATGCCGTTTCGATGATGTCCAGCCGCGCCTGGATGCCCGCCTCGCGCATCGCCGCCTCGAAGCGCCCGCGCTGCGGCGAGCCCGGCGGCTGCAGCACCCACGACCAGTTCGCCATCTCGGCCAGCGTGACCGTGGCCGTGCGCTCGAACACCGGGTGTGCAGCGCGCACCACGACCACCTGCGACTCGCCCAGCAGCGGCACGCTCGCGTACTTGGCCTCGTCGTGGCCGTCGGTGAGGCGGCCCAGCACGAGGTCGACGTCACCCTGCTCCAGCTGCGCCTGCATCAGGTCGCTGGTCTCGACCACCACCGACACGGCCACCTGCGGATGGCGCAGGTGGTAGGCGACCAGCGCCGGTGCCAGCAGCTCGGGCACCGCGCCCGGCACGCTGCCCACGCGCAGCGCACCGCTCAGGCCGGAACGCAGCGCGAGCATTTCCTCGCGCGCGGTGCCGAAGTCGCTGAGCACGCGGTGGGCGTAGCGGATCAGGATCTCGCCGTAGGGCGTCGGCGCCATGCCGCGCGCCAGGCGCTCGAAGAGCTGTTCGCCCAGCGACTCCTCCAGCTGCTGCAGCAGCTTGGTGGCCGCGGGCTGGCTGATGTTCATGGCCTCGGCCGCACGGCCGAGGTGGCGGTGCGCATCAAGCCGGGCCAGCAGGAGCAGCTGGCGCGGCCTCACATGCAGCATCAGCGAGGCGTCGGTGAGGCCGGGTTTCATGCACAAAAGTATATGGAGCTTCGGCCTTTTTCGATTGGATCGCGCGACCGAAGCTCCGTAGGCTCGGGCCCACAACACGCAGGAGACGACGCGATGACCCTCTTTCCCCTGGCCCGCGGTGCCGGCCTGGCGGCGCTGCTGGCGCTGGCCGCCTGCCTGAACGCGGGTGCGCAGCCGGCCTACCCCGACAAGCCGCTGCGCATCCTGGTCGGCGCCTCGCCCGGCGGCGGCACCGACATCCTCGCGCGCGTGCTGGCCGACAAGTTCGCGCCCGTGCTCAAGCAGCCCGTGACGGTGGAGAACCGCCCCGGCGCATCGAACACCATCGCCGGCGAACTCACGGCCCGCGCACCGGCCGACGGCGCCACGCTGCTGCTGGCCACCAACACGGCGCAGGCCGTGGCGCCGCACATCCTCAAGCTCAAGTACGACCCGCTGAAAGACCTGCAACCCATCGGCCTCGTGGCCGTGATGCCCAACGTGCTGGTGGTGTCGGCCAGCTCGCCCTACAAGTCGGTGAAAGACCTGCTGGCCGCGATGGCCGCGAAGCCCGGCGGCTTCAAGTACGCGTCGTCGGGCATCGGCAGCACGCAGCACGTGGGCGGCGAAGCCTTCAACCTGGCCACGGGCATGACCTCGATCCACGTGCCCTACAAGGGCAGCTCGCAGGCGCACATCGACATCATCTCGGGCGAGGTCGAGATGATGTTCGACAGCACCTCCTCGGCCATGGGCCAGATCCGCGCCGGCAAGTTCCGCGCGCTGGCCGTGAGCGCGCCGCAGCGCTCGCCCGAGCTGCCCGACGTGCCCACGCTGGCTGAGCAAGGCGTCAAGGGCGCCGACGTATCGACCTGGTACGGCCTGTACGTGACGGCCGGCACGCCGCGCCCGGTGGTCGAACGGCTGAGCGCCGAACTCACGCGCACGATGGGCCTGGCGGACGTGCAGTCGCGCATCAAGGCCCTGGGCGGCGAGCCCGGCACGCTGACCGGCGAACCCTTCGCGGCGATGAACCGGCAGGAGTTCGACCACTACGGCCGGCTCGTGCGCGACGCGCGCATCAAGGCCGAGTGAGGCCGTCCCTTCCTTCTCTTTTCCCCACATCCATTGCCGACCATGTCTACCCCATCGACAACTCCGCGCGTGACCTCCGCCAAACCCCGCATCGCCGTGCTGCTGGGCGACCCCAGCGGCGTCGGCCCCGAGATGGCCGTGAAGCTGCTCGCGCGCCAGCGCAACCTCGACGCCGCGCGCGTGCTGCTGATCGCCGACCCCGTCGTGCTGGCCGCGGGCGAGCGCGTGGCGGGCACGAAGCTGGCGCCGCTGCAGGTGAACGCCCTGGACGATCTGCGCTTCGAAGACGGCCGGCCGAGCCTCCTCGCGCGCGACTGGATGGCGGGCGAGGAACCGGTGCTCGGCGAATCGAACGAGCGCTCGGGCCGGACCTCGTTCGAAGCGCTGGAGCTGGCCACGCAGGCCGTGCGAAACGGCCAGGCCGACGCGATCCTCTTCGCGCCGCTCAACAAGCATTCGCTGCGCCTGGGCGGCCTCGTGCACGAGGACGAGCTGCGCTACATGCAGGAGCGCTTCGCGGTCACCGGCTTCGTCTGCGAGTTCAACCTCACCGGATCGCTGTGGACCTCGCGCGTGACCTCGCACATTCCGCTCAAGGACGTGGCGCGGCACATCACGGTGGAGGGCGTGCGCGACGCCGTGAAGATCATCGCGTCGGCACTGCGCCGCGCCGGCGTGGCACACCCGCGCATCGCCGTGACCGGCCTCAATCCGCACGCGGGCGACGGCGGCTCGATCGGCATGGAAGAGATCGAGATCATCGCGCCCGCCATCGAACAGCTGCGCGCCGAAGGCCACGACGCGCGCGGCCCGTTCTCGCCCGACACCGTGTTCATCGGCGCACGGCGCGGCGACGTGGACGCGGTGGTGTCGATGTACCACGACCAGGGCCAGATCGCGATGAAGCTCATGGGCTTCGAGCAGGGCGTGACCTTGCATGGCGGCCTGCCCGTGCCCGTGGCCACCTCGGCCAGCGGCAGCGCCTTCGATATTGCCGGCAAGGGCATGGCGCAGATCGAAGGGCTGCAACAGGCCTTCGACCTGTGCGTGCGCATGGCAAGCGGCGCGCCTGCTGCACCTGCATCCGTCGAGGCGGCAGTGGCCTGAGCCGCCTGGCGCCCCCAAAAAAAAGGCCGCGTGTGCGGCCCTTTGAAGGAAATAGCTCAGGCGCTCGGCGGTTCGCCGTAAGCGTTGCTCTCAGGCTGCGTCGGCTGAACGAAGAAATAGATCAGCACGAGATTGATCAGCGGGATGATCGACAGCAACAAAAACCAGCCGCTCTTGCCGATGTCGTGCAGGCGGCGCACGCCCACCGCGAGGGCGGGCAGAAGCAGGGCCAGCGCTGCAATGAAGTACACGTACTCATGGATCAGGCCCGTCACGACGAGCACGCCGAACTGGGCCAGAAAAAACCACCAGAACTCGGAACGCGACGCACGACCCGTGAAATCGGTGTACTTGGCGATGCACGTCTTGACCGCTGTTTGAAAGTCCATTGACTCGCTCCTCTTGATGAATCCCAGGGAAATTTCCCCGGGGCCATCATATCGGCGCACTGTGCAACGACAAACTCGGCCAAACCGGCCACCACCCTGCAAACCAATGGCCTAAAGGCCTAGTGGATAGAGCCTTTGGCCAAGGCTTGCGAGGCTTGCAGTGACGTGCGCCGTCAGGTGCTCAGCCGCTGCAGCAGGCCGGCCGTCGAGGCATCGAGCCCCGAGACATCGCCCGAGGCCAGGCGCGGTTCGATGTCGCGCGCCAGCACCTTGCCGAGCTCGACGCCCCACTGGTCGAAGCTGTTGATGCCCCACAGCGCGCCGCTGGTGAACACGCGGTGCTCGTACATCGCGAGGAAGGCGCCCAGCGCTTCGGGCGTGAGCTTCTCGAACACGAAGAAGGTGCTCGGCCGGTTGCCCGGGAAGTTCTTGTGGCCGCCCTCGTCGAGCTTGCCGACCATCAGCGCCTGCGCCTGCGCGAGCGCGTTGGCCAGCAGCTTGGGGTGGTGGCCGTCGAGGTCGTGCGAGGCGTCGCGCACCGCCATGAACTCGAGCGGGATCACGTCGGTGCCCTGGTGCAGCATCTGGAAGTAGGCGTGCTGCCCGTTGGTGCCGGGCTCGCCCCAGAGCACGGGCGAGGTGCCGAAGGCCAGCGGCGCGCCGCTCGCGTCGACCTGCTTGCCGTTGCTCTCCATCTCGAGCTGCTGCAGGTAGGCCGGCACGCGCTTCAGGGCGCTGTGGTACGGCGCGATGCTGCGGCTCGTGAAGCGGTGGAAGTTGCGGTACCAGACGTCGAGCAGGCCCAGGCGCACGGGCAGATTCTGCTCGAGCGGCGCGGTGCGGAAGTGCTCGTCCATCGCGTGCGCGCCCGCCAGCAACCGGCGAAAGCCGTCGGCACCGATGGCCAGCGCGATCGGCAGGCCGATGGCCGACCACAGCGAGTAGCGGCCGCCCACCCAGTCCCAGAAGCCGAAGGTGGTGTCGATGCCGAACTGCTTCGCGGCCTCGACGTTGGTGGTGAGCGCGGCGAAGTGGCCGGCGATGTCGGTGCCACCCGACTGTTCGTACCAGCGCTTGGCCGAGAGCGCGTTGGTCATCGTCTCGGCCGTGGTGAAGGTCTTGGAGGCGACCAGGAACAGCGTGTGCTCGGGCGCCAGGCCCTTGAGCACGCCCGCCAGTTCGTGGCCGTCGACGTTCGAGACGAAGTGAAAGCGCTTGCCTGGCGCCACGAACTCCGCGAGGGCCAGCACGGCCATCTGCGGGCCGAGGTCGGAGCCGCCGATGCCGATGTTGACCACGTCGGTGATCGTGTGGTCGCTGCGCACCTTCTCGGCGTAGGCCAGCATGGCGTCGAGCGTGGCGTGCACCTCGCGCAATTCGTGGGCTGTCTGGCGGCCGGTGGCCGCATCGGCCGGCGCGCGCAGCAGCGTGTGCAGCACGGCGCGGTCTTCGGTGTTGTTGATGTGCGCGCCCGCGAACATGGCGTCGCGGTGGGCTTCGAGGCCGCATTCGCGCGCCAGCGTGAACAGCAGCGCCTCGGTGCGCGCGTCGATGAGGTTCTTCGACAGGTCGGCGAAAACGTGCGGCGCCTCCTGGCTGAAGCGCGCGAAGCGCCCGGCGTCCTCCACGAAGGCATGGCGAAGGTCGAACTGGCGACCGGCCGTGTCGAAGCTGGACTGCAGTTGCGCCCAGGCCGGCGCGCGGTCACAGCGCAGGGTCATGGTCATGTTTACTTGCCGCTTTCCTGCATGAGCTTTTCGAGCTTCACGGCGTCGGCCGCGAAGGCGCGGATGCCTTCGGCGAGCTTCTCGGTGGCCATGGCGTCTTCGTTGAGCGCGAAGCGGAAGCCCGCCTCGTCGTAGCCCACCTTCTCTGCGTTGCCGCTCGCGGCAGCCTTGGCGTCGAGCGCGTGCGTGAGCGGCTCGTTGCTCGCGGCCAGCTCGGCCAGCAGCTCGGGGCTGATGGTCAGCAGGTCGCAGCCAGCGAGCGCCTGGATCTGCCCCACGTTGCGGAAGCTCGCGCCCATGACCTCGGTCTTGATGCCCTGCTGCTTGTAGTAGTTGAAGATTTCGCGCACCGACTTCACGCCCGGGTCGTTGGCGCCCGCGCTGGCGGCTTCGTCCCACTTCGCGCCGGCCGACTTCTTGTACCAGTCGTAGATGCGGCCCACGAAGGGCGAGATGAGCTGCACGCCGGCCGCGCCGCAGGCCACGGCCTGCGCGAACGAGAACAGCAGCGTGAGGTTGGTGCGGATGCCCTTCTGCTCGAGCAGGCGCGCGGCCTCGATGCCTTCCCAGGTGGAGGCGACCTTGATCAGCAGGCGCTTCTCGGTGTCGATGCCTTCGGCCTTGTACAGCGCCACGATGCGCTCGCCGCGGGCCACGGTGGCGGCGGTGTCGAACGACAGGCGTGCGTCGACTTCGGTGGACACGCGGCCCGGGATGATGGAGAGGATTTCGGTGCCGAAGCGCACCAGCAGGCGGTCGATGACCTCGTCGAGCGGCTTGCCGGCATGGGCCTTCACGGCTTCATCGAGCAGCGGCCGGTACTCGGCCTTCTGCACGGCCTTGAGGATCAGCGACGGGTTGGTGGTCGCGTCCTGCGGCTTGGAAATGCTGAGCTGCTTGAAGTCGCCGGTGTCGGCAACCACGGTGGTCCACTGGCGGAGTGCATCGAGTTGGTTCATGAAATCAATTATCCGGGGAGGGGTGTGACAAGTCCTGCACGCAGTTGCGCGGCGGTCGATGTTTTCATGCGAACCGTAGCACGGGTTTTCGCGAAGCTCCATCGGCCTGCAGCGCGAAGGGTTGTCGGCCGCCCTGCCCTACAGGGGCTGTGGTCCCCGGCTGACGGCAGCCGGCCGCGGCCGGGGGCACCCTGAACCTGAAGCGGCATCCACGCCGAGAACGACTTTCCCCAGGAGCCCTCATGACCCCTCGCCCCCCACGCCCCGCGACCGCCGCCGGCCGCGCCTTCGACGACCGCCGCACCAGCCACGCGATCGGCACCATGGCCACCGCCTTCGTCGTGGGCGGCGTGGCCACCTGGTACGCACTGGGCGCCGCACGCACGGCCCGTGCCCGGCCTGCCGGTCCGGCCGACGGCGCCCCGCTGATGCGTGCGCCGCTGCAGGTGGTGGCGCCGGTCGACCTGCACCGCTACGCCGGCGTCTGGCACGAACAGGCGCGGCTGCCCAACCGGTTCCAGAAACAGTGCGCCGGTCCGGTGAGCGCCGAATACACGCCGCAGCCCGACGGCACCTTGCAGGTGCGCAACCGCTGCGTGCGGGAGGACGGCAACTTCGACGAGGCGATCGGCAGCGCACGCGTGGTGCCCGTGGCCGGCCTGCCCGGCGCGGGGCGGCTGCAGGTGCGCTTCGCCCCCGCCTGGATGGGCTGGCTGCCGCTGGTGTGGGGCGACTACTGGATATTGAAGCTCGATCGCGACTACCAGGTGGCGCTGGTCGGCACGCCCGACCGTGAGTACCTTTGGGTGCTGTCGCGCGCGCCGCGCCTGGAGGACGACGCGCTGCAGGCCGAGCTGGACTACGCCCGCAGCCTGGGGTTCGACACCGACAAGGTGGTGCTCACCGGCAGGTAGCGCTGCAGTTGCGCCGGCAGCTTGTCGGGCTCGGTGCAATGGATGGCGTGCCAGCCGAAGGCGCGGGCCATCTCGACGTTGGCGGCCGAGTCGTCGATGAACACGGTCTGCTCGGGGTCGAGGCCGTGGCGCATGGCCAGCAGCTCGTAGATCTCGCGCTCGGGCTTGAGGAACTTCACGTCGCCCGAGAACACGCCGCCGTCGAAACGCCGCATGAAGGCGTGCCGGCGCTCGAGGGCGCGGGCGAACGGCACGGGCATGTTCGACAGGTAGTACAGGCGCAGCGGCTCGCCGGCGTCGCGCTGCACGAGCAGCTCTTCGAGCATCGCGACCGTGACGTCGATCGGCGCCAGTCGCTCCCCCAGGCCGTCGAGCATGGCGTGCAGCGACTCGGCCGGCAGCGCCAGCCGCGCCGACATGCGGGCGATGGCATCGTCCAGCGTGCGGGTGCCGCAGTCGAAGCCGGTCCAGTCGTCGTGATGGAAAAGGGCCCGGCCCAGGGCCGCGGCGGCGGCGTCAGTGGGGGCGTGAGAGGGGAGATGGGCCTGGACCAGCCGTGCCGGCTCCCAGGCGAACAGCACGGCGCCAAGATCGAAAACCACGTTCATGGCGCCATTGTTTCATGCGCCGGGCACCACGCTCACGCCATGGGTTCCGAGCGACAGGGTGGTCTGCGTGCCGGCCGCCAGCGGGCGCGACAGGTCGGTCGAGACCACGAAGACCGGCCCCAGCGGGGTGTCGAAGCCGTATTCGTAGAAGCTGCCCAGGTACGCCGACTTGCGCAGCGTGGCGGGCAGGCCGTCGAGCGCGCCGATGTCCCAGGCCTCGGGCCGCACCGCCACCTTCACCGTGCCGGGCGCCACCGCGTAGCGCGGCTGCAGCCGCAGCGGGCCGAGCGTGACGCTGCCGTCGGCCTGTGCCACGGCCGGGAACACCATCGCCTCGCCCATGAAGCCGGCGACGAACTCGCTCTCGGGGCGGCCGTACAGCTGCTCGGGCGTGCCGCGCTGGGCGATCACGCCGTGGTCCATGACGATGATCTGGTCGCTCACGGCCAGGGCCTCGCTCTGGTCGTGCGTCACGTAGGCCACGGTGAGCTTCAGGCGCTGCTGCAATGAGCGGATTTCTTCGCGCATCTCGCGCCGCAGGCGGGCGTCGAGGTTGGACAGCGGCTCGTCGAACAGCAGCACCGCCGGCTCGAGCACCAGCGCGCGTGCCAGGGCCACGCGCTGCTGCTGGCCGCCCGAGAGCTCGCTGGGCAGGCGCTCGTCGAAACCGACCAGGCCCACGCCCCTGAGCGCCTCGCGTGCGCGCGCCGTGGCTTCGTCCTTCTTCACGCCGCTCATGCGCAGGCCGTAGCCCACGTTCTCGATCACGTTCATGTGCGGGAACAGCGCGTAGCTCTGGAACATCATGCTCACGTTGCGCTCGCCCGGGCCGAGCGTGGTGACGTCGCGCCCGCCCATGAAGATCGAGCCCGAGGTCGGCGATTCGAGCCCCGCGATCATGCGCAGCGTGGTCGTCTTGCCGCAGCCCGAGGGGCCGAGGATGGTGGTGAGCGTGCCCACGGGCACCTCGAAGCTGATGCCCTTGACGGCCATCGGGCCGTTCTTGTCCGTGCCGTAGCGCTTGGTGACGTTGCGGAATTCGATACCGTTCATACGGAGAGGCTTTCCATTTTGTGATGCCCTTGGTGATTGGGCGTGGCCCCGCGTCTTCCCAACTTGCGCTCTCCGACCACGAACTGCACCAGCGCAATGGCCAGCGACATCAGCACCATGAGCACCGTGCAGTAGGCGAGCGCGATGCCGTAGTCGCCATTGCCGACGCGGCCGATGATGTAGGTGGTGGCCAGTTCGTTCTCGGCCGTGACCAGGAAGATCACCGCGCTCACCGTCGTCATGGCGCGCACGAAGCTGTAGACCAGCGCGGCCACCAGCGCCGGCTTGAGCAGCGGCAGCACCACCTTGAACAGCGTCTGCGACGTGGACGCGCGCAGCATCAGCGAGGCCTCGTCGAGCGAGCGGTCGAGCTGCTTGAAGGCGGCCGTGCCGGCCCGCACGCCCACCGGCAGATTGCGGAACATGAAGCACAGCACGATGATGAGCCCGGTGCCCGTGAGCTCGAACGGCGGCACGTTGAAGGCCAGGATGTAGCTCACGCCCAGCACCGTGCCCGGGATCGCAAAGGCCAGCAGCGCGCCGAACTCGAAGGCACCCTGCCCCTTGAACTCGTTGCGCGCCAGCAGCCAGGCGATCAGCAGGCCCAGCGCCGCGGTGATCGGCGCCGAGATGCCGGCCAGTTTCAGCGTGGTGATCAGCGAGTTCCACGCGGTGCCGGCCCACACCAGCCCGAACTGGCCCCACTCCAGCGCGAAGGCGCTCTTGAAGTGGTTGAGCGTGAAGCTGTAGTCGCGTCCCCAGGTCTGCACGAAGCCACCCGCGAAGGCGAACAGGTAGACCACGGCGGTGAAGGCGATCCACGGCAGCGCGATGCACTGGATGGTGCGGCGCACGCCGTCGGGCAGCGCCATCGCGATGCCGGCGTCGCCCTTGCCGCTCACGGTCGTGTAGTTCTGCTTGCCCAGCAGGCCGCGCTGCAGCGCGAACACGCCGAGCGCGAACAGCGTGAGCACCCAGGCCAGCGACGCGGCGCGGCCCTGGTCGTACTGCGCGCCGACGATGGCGAAGAAGATGTCGGTCGACAGCACCGAGAACTGCCCGCCCACCACCACCGGGTTGCCGAAGTCGGCAATGCTCTCGATGAAGCCGACCAGGAAGGCGTTGGCCAGCCCCGGCTTGAGCAGCGGCAGCGTGACGGTGAAGAAGGCCCGGCGCCGGTCGGCGCGCAGCATCTGCGCGGCTTCTTCCAGGCTGGGCGCGATGCCCTGCACCACGCCGCGCATGATCATGAAGGCGATGGGCGTGAAGGCGAACAGCTGCGCCACCAGCACGCCCGGCATGCCGTAGAACCAGCGCGTGGGCTCGATGCCGAACACGTTTTCGAGCACCTGGTTGACGATGCCGGCACGGCCGAACAGCAAGATGAGGCCCAGGCCGACCACGAACGGCGGCGTGATGATCGGCAGCAGCGCCAGCACGCGCAATGCGCCCTGCCCGCGCCGGTTGCCGCGCTCGGCCATCAGCGCCATCAGCGTGCCCAGGAAGGTGGTGCCGGCCGCGGTGAGCAGCGCCAGCACCAGCGTGTTCCACGCCACGCCGCAGCGCACGCCGCCCGCCAGGCAACCCAGGCCCCAGATGCGCTCGGTGAACACGCGCGCCGCGAAGGCCGTGATCGACCACTGCCCGTCTTCGTTGAAGAAGGCGCCCGACAGCGCCCGGCTCACCGGGTAGGCGATGAACAGCGCCATCAGCACGCCGCAGCCGACCACCGAGGCAGAGACGAACAGGTCGCCCTTGAACAGGCCGAGCCGCGCCATGCCGAAGGCCGCCAGCAGCACCAGCGCCGTGAGCGCCACGAAGCCGCCCGCGCCGATGCCGAACTGGTTGACGGCCAACTCGCCGAACTGGGTGTTGAGCGCCGCGACGCTCCAACCCCGCGCGCCGATGGTGAAGCCCGCCACGGCCAGGCCGATGGCGCCGATCGCACCACCCGCCAGCAGCCAGCGCCCCTGCGCCTTGCCGGCCGGCAAGGCCGCGCCGACAGCGCACAGCAGCAGCCCGGCCAGCCCGATGAAGAGCCAGCTGCGCCCCTGCGTGGCCGCCTGCATCAGGCCGTTGGCGCCTTCGGCCTGCCCGAAGACCTGCGGAACGGCTTCGTACCAGGTCGCATCCTGGATCGCATACCAGGGCAGCACGAGATAGGCCGCCAGGCCCAGCGCGACCCAGGCCCAGATCCATCGCCGCGCGCGCCGGGCGGCGGCCAGGGACGCCGGGTTGGCCGGCGCGCCTTCGTTGGAACGCGCCTGCACTTAGCGCGGCAGCGAGTTGACGTCTTTTTCCCAGCGCGCGATCAGGCGGCGACGCTCGGCGCTGGCGCCGTACTTGGCGTAGTCGTAGTTGATGAACTTGATCTTCTTGAAATCAGGAATGCGCGGGTCGAGCTTGGCGCTCGCGTTGCTGGGCAGCTGGAACTGCTTGTTGGCGGCGCCCAGCTCCTGCGCGGCGGGCGTGAGCGCCCATTCGTAGAACTTCTTGGCCGCATCGAGGTTGCGCGCGCCCTTGATGACGCTCATGGAGCCGATCTCGGCGCCGGTGCCGTCGCTGGGCGTGATGGTTTCGACCGGGAAGCCCTGCATCTTCTCGCCCGGGCCGTCGTGCACGAAGCTGATGGAGATCGCGGTTTCGCCGCGCGCCACCGCCTTGATCGGGCCGGTGCCCGAGCGGGTGTACTGGCCGACGTTCTTGTGCAGCGCCTTGAGGTAGTCGAAGGCCTTGTCCTCGCCCATGAGCTGCACCAGCGTGGCGATCATGGTGTAGGCCGTGCCGCTCGATGCGGGGTTGGCCACCTGGATGTCGCCCTTGTACTCGGGCTTGAGCAGGTCGGCCCAGGTCTTGGGCACGGGCAGCTTCTTCTTGGCGAGCAGCTCGGGGTTGTAGCCGAAGCCCAGCGGGCCCGAGTAGATGCCCACGGTCTTGTAGCCCGACTGCTTGGCCTGCTGCTGGGCCCAGGGATGCAGCTGCGTGAGCGTGGGCGACTTGTACTCGAGCGTGAGCCCCTGCTCGGCCGCCTGCAGGTGCGGGTCGCCCGTGCCGCCGAACCAGACGTCGGTCTTGGGGTTGTCCTTCTCGGCGATGAGCTGGGCCAGCGCCTCGCCCGAGCCCTTGAGCGCCATGTTGATGCGCACGCCCGTGGTGCGGGCGTAGACGGTGGAGATCACGTTGCACCACTCGGCCTGCACCGAGCAGATGACGTTGACGGTCTGCGCCGACGCGGCGGCCGACAGACCCAGCAGCGCAGCTGCCGTGAAAAGCTTCTTCATTGGTATTCCCCTGCCTCGGCAATAAAAAAAGGCCTCGCGGCCATGGGACAGCGTAGCTTTAGTACAGGTGTGCCGAATCGGTACAAGTACCATCGCGACTGGCACGTTGCCTGCTCGGCATTCAGACAAAGGAAAGTTTTCTCATGAGCTTCGATCTCGTTCTGTTCGGCGGTACTGGCGACCTTGCGTGGCGCAAGCTGATGCCCGCGCTGTTCCAGGCCTTCAGGCACGGCAGCCTGCCGCAGGACGGGCGCATCGTCGGCGTGGCGCGCGACGACCTGTCGGACGACCAGTACCGCGAGCTGATCCAGTCGCGCTTCAGCGCCGTCGAAGGCGCCAAGCGCCCCTCCCCCGAGGAGTTCAAGAAGTTCGCGTCCATGCTGCACTACCTGCGCATGGACCTGTCCAAGCCCGCCGACTACGCCAGCCTGGCCGACCTGCTCAAGCAGCGCGACGCCAAGACGGTCGTGATGTACGTGGCCACGGCGCCCGCGCTCTTCACGCAGGTGGTCGAGCAGATCGCCGCCGCCGGGCTCAACGGCCCGCGCACCCGCGTCGTGCTCGAAAAGCCGCTGGGTCACGACCTGGCCTCCAACCGCGCCATCAACGCCGCGGTGGGCAAGGTGCTCGAGGAGAAGCAGGTCTTTCGCATCGACCACTACCTGGGCAAGCCTTCGGTGCAGAACCTGTTCGCGATGCGCTTCGGCAATGCCCTGTTCGAGCCCATCTGGCGCCGCGAGCACATCGCCAACATCCAGATCACCATGGCCGAGGACCTGGGCGTGGAAAAGCGCGGCGCCTTCTACGACCAGACCGGCGCGCTGCGCGACATGGTGCAGAACCACGCGCTGCAGCTGCTGTGCGCCGTGGCCATGGAGCCGCCCATCAACGCGCACGCCGACGCCATCCGCGACGAAAAGCTCAAGGTGCTGCGCGCCCTCAAGCCCTGGACGCCCGAGAGCCTGGGCCTGCACGCGGTGCGCGGCCAGTACACGGCCGGCACGGCCTACGGCGAGCGGGTGCAGGGCTACCGCGACGAGCCGGGCGTGAACCCCGACAGCCGCACCGAGACCTTCGTGGCGCTGCGCACCGAAATCGCCAACTGGCGCTGGGCCGGCGTGCCCTTCTACATCCGCACCGGCAAGCGCCTGGCCTCGCGCGACGCGCGCATCGAGGTCAACTTCCGACCCACGCCGCACGCCATCTACCGCGCGCCGGCGGGCAACGTGAACAAGCTGGTGATCAACCTGCAGCCCAAGGACGGCCTGGAGCTGCACATGCTCGCGCAGGCGCAGGACAACCGCCAGCGCGGCGGCAACGGCCACGCCAGCGCCGCCCAACTGGCGCCGGTGCAACTCGACCTGGACTTCGACAAGCGCTTCGGCGCCGAGCGCGTGGGCGCCTACGAACGCCTGCTGCTCGACGTGATCGACGGCCGCCTCAACCTCTTCGTGCGCAGCGACGAGCAGGAAGAAGCCTGGCGCTGGGTCGAGCCGCTCATCGACTCCTGGGAGTCCGACGGCGGTCCGCGCCCTTATGCGGCCGGCACCTGGGGCCCCAGCGCCTCGAGCGCCATGATCGCGCGCGACGGCTTCGCCTGGGGCGAGGAGCAGTAAGGCCGCCGCCGCATGCGCCGCGCCTTCAGCCGAACTGGAGGCAGCGCATGCTGAGCGTGCCCGACTGGAAGCCTTCGTAGACCGTCTTCGCACGCTCGCCCGGCGCCGCAGCGCCCAGGGCATACAGGAAGGGAAAGTAGTGGTCCGGCGTGGCCACGGCGGTCGACGCCCCTTCGAGCTTCTCGTAGCCAATGAGCGCGCGGTCGTCCCGGCCGGCCAGCGCGGCCTTCACCGCCTCGTCGAACGACTGCGCCCACGGGCGGCTGGCCTTGAGCCCATCGGGCGTGCCGCGGTCGGTGGCGCGCAGGTTGTGCACCACGTTGCCGCTGCCCATCACGAGCACGCCCTGGTCGCGCAAGGCCGCCAGGTCGCGCCCCACCGCATGGTGGAACGCCGCCGGCTTGTCGTAGTCGATGCTGAGCTGGAAGACCGGCACGTCGGCCTTCGGGTACAGGTGCTTCAGCACGGTCCAGGTGCCGTGGTCCAGCCCCCACTGCTCGGTGGCGATCACGGGCGCCTGCTTGACGGCGCCGATCGTTTCGCGCGCCAGTGCGGGATGGCCGGCCGCGGGGTACTCGATGTCGAACAGCGCCTGCGGAAAGCCGCCGAAGTCGTGGATCGTCTTGGGCCGCGTCTGCACCGTGACCCCGGTCGCGCCCTGGCTGAGCCAGTGCGCCGACACGCTGAGGATCGCCGTGGGGCGCGGCAATTCGCGGCCCCAGGCGGCGAGGCGGCGGGTGAAGGCGTTGTCCGCCAGCGCGTTCATCGGCGACCCGTGGCCGATGAAGATGACGGGCATGCGGCGCGCAGGTTGAGCGCCGGCCGCGTGTGCGATCTCGGTCATCGACGCGAGCGCGGCGGTCGCGCCCAGCGCCGAGCCCATGAGAAAGCCGCGGCGGCCGAGCAGGCGGGTCATCGGGGTGGAGGTCATCGTGTCGGGGGGTGTGGATTCGGGGCCAACCTAAGACTGTGCAACAGAGTGAGGGCTTGGAAAGTGCGTTTACGCACACCGCCCGTCGCAAGCACCATGGTTCACGGCACGAATGCACGCAGGCGCTCGCCCAGCGGCGCCAGGAAATCGCGCAGCAAGGGCTCGCGCATCAGCGTGTCGAGGTAGCCCGGCGCCAGTCGCCCGTTCTCCGCATACACCGCCAGCACGCGCAGGCTTTCACCACGCAGCACGGTGGTCGCGTGGACGTCACCCTTCCGCTCGCTAGCGCTCGCCATGTCGCGCAGCAGTGCCGTGGCATCGTCGGCATCGGGTGCCCATTGCTGGCCGTAGAGCCGGGCCAGCCGTTGCGTCTCGGCGGACGGCACGTCGGGGAAGACCAGGGGCAGCAGACGCTCTCGCACACGGGTAAGCGCCGTCACATCGGTTTCCGCGAGTCCCTTGGCGTGGCGGGTCATCAGATGGCTCAGGCTCATGCCGAGGTTGGCCAGCTGCGCACCGCCGCGCACCAGTTCCAGCAACAGGCCCAGCCATGCGAACCGGCCGAGCGTGGCATCGAAGCCCAGCCCGCGTTGCTGGATGCGCGGCAGCGACAGCATCAGGCCGCCCATCAACAGGGGTTGTTCGTGCGGCAGATGCGCCAACAGCGCGGCCAGGATCTGGTCGTGCATCTCCGGCAGGCGCTGCGTCGGCGGTTCCGCGTCGCCATCGCGGGTGTACCAGGCACCGACCGCGCCGATCTCCGGCGACGCGCGCAGGAACGCGGACTGCACCTGCAGGCGCTCGGGCGCACAGCGCACGGTCGGTGCCCACAGCGCCAGCGTGTCGCCGCGCGCCTGCATCAACCCCCACTGCGCAGCCGCTGCCCAGCCCATCGGGACGGGCGCCTGCAACAGCTGCAACCCCGCCAGCCGCGGGTCGGCGGCCATGCGCGCGCGAACCACGTCGACGGTGGCATCGGTGGAGCCGTCGTCCACCAGGATGATCTGGTGCGGTGCGAGGCTTTGCTCGGCGATCGATGCGAGGGCCTCCGCGACATCGGCTTCGTCGTCTCGCGTCACCATCAGGACGGCCACCTGCGAGGCAGGCTCAGCCGTATTCCGTGCCTGCTGCCCCACCCATCGCTGCCGGGCCGCCGCAAGGTAGCGCTGCATCGCCCCCGCCAGCACCTCATGCTGGGGCGGCAAGGATTGCAACGCCCGCGGCCCGGCGATTTCCAGCGCGCGCCGCCGCGGCGCATCGGCCACCAGCGCGCGCACGCGGTCGACCAGCTCGTCCTTCGTGCACCCTTCGACCGTGTCGCGCAGCACGGGCGGAATCTCGGAATGCGGATACAGCTCCGACACCACGGCCTTGCGGTGCCGCAGCAGGATCGACAGGCGCGGCAGCTCCACGGTGCTGGAGTGGTCGGCCTTGCGCATGTTCAGCCCGACCTTGGCGCGCGGCAGCAAGGCGTCGCGCTGCGACGGCGTCCAGGCGGTGCCGAAGGGGTAGGCCACGCGCAGTCCGGCGGCCGTCAGTGCTTCCAGCACCTGCAGCCGCCGGGGCGTCGTCTCGCCGAAGAAGATGACGTCGATGTCCTGCTGCGCGTCGTCCAGCACTTCGGACGCCGGCAGCAGCGGCGTGGCCATCGGCTCGAAGCCCGGGCCCACGTAATCCGACCGATGGATGCCCAGCGCCGGGTGGTGCACCATGTTCTCGAGGCTGTACTCCCACACGTGGGCGCGCTGCAGCAGCCGTTGGTAGCCGGGCATCTCCGCGAGCAACGCGGGCAGGGCCGGCTCGAAGTTGACGACGATCGCGTTCGGCGGCAGCTCGTCGTCCGAGGGCAGGCTCAGGCCCATCGCGAAAAAGAAGAGGTTGATGTCCTCGTTGTCGACACCCGGCCCCGGCGCAATGCTTGTGGTGTAGCCGAGGCGTTCGCAGGCGAGGCGAAAGCCCTCCATCACCTCCCGCACGTTCTCGTTGCCCAGCGAGCAGAAGCGCAGGTGCGGCCGGTACGGAAAGTCCGCCGGCCAGCCCTGCGGGCTGCCGCCTTCACTCACACACGGCCTTCCTCCACCGCATGGCAGGCCACCTGCACGCCCTTCAGGCTCAGCAGCTGGGGCCGCTCCGTCGAGCAGCGCGCATTCGCATGCGGGCAGCGCGGATGAAAGGCACAACCGGTCGGCGGATTCAGCGGATTCGGCACTTCGCCTTGCACCGGCGTGCGCGCACGGCCGGTGTGCTTCATCTGCGGGATCGCGTCGAGCAGCATGCGGGTGTACGGATGCTGCGGCTCGGCGAAGAGTTTCTGCTTGTCGGCCACCTCGACCAGCCGGCCCAGGTACATCACGCCGACCTGATCGGCCACGTGGCGCACCACCGCAAGGTTGTGCGAGATGAACAGGTACGTCAGGCCCTGCTCGCGCTGCAGGTCCTTCATGATGTTGAGCACCTGCGCCTGCACGCTCACGTCGAGCGCCGAGGTGGGCTCGTCGCACACGAGGAACTCGGGCTGCGTGGCGAGCGCGCGCGCGATGGAGATGCGCTGGCGCTGGCCGCCCGAGAACTGGTGCGGGTACTTGCTCATGTCCAGCGGCGAGAGACCGACCGACTGCAGCAGCTCGCCCACGCGCTGGCGCAATGCGTCCTTGTCGCTCAGGATGCCGTGCTCGCGCAGCGGCTCGCCGATGATGTCCTCGACGATCCAGCGCGGGTTGAGGCTCGCGTAGGGGTCCTGGAAGATCATCTGGATGCGGCGGCGCAGCTGACGGCCTTCGGGCGTCTTGAACGCGGCATGCGCGTCCTGCCCGTCGAACTGGAGGCCGCCGCGCGTGGGCGCATACAGGCCCACCAGCAGGCGCGCCACGGTGCTCTTGCCGCAGCCCGATTCGCCGACCAGCGCGAGCGTCTTGCCACGCTCGATGGAAAAGCTCACGCCGTCGACCGCGTGCAGCAGCACGCGCGGCTTGCGTTCGAGCACGCGGTTGAGCCAGGGCGGCGACACGTCGAAGGTGCGCGCGAGGTCGTGCGCGACCACAAGCGGCTCGCCGGTCTTTGTCGCCGCAGCGTCCTTGCGGGGTTCGATCACGGCGCTCATCGGGTCACCTCCGCCAGGGGTTCGGCCGCCTCGGGCGTGGCGCGCTCGCCGGCCGCCAGGGCATCGTGGTGCTGCGCGGCGATCTCGGCCTGGCCCGCATGCGGGTCGGCGGCATCGTGCAGCCAGCAGGAGGCGCGCGTGGCGCCCGCGTGCATCAGCTCGGGCCGTTCGGTCAGGCAACGTGCGAAGGTGCGCGGGCAGCGCGGGTTGTAGGCGCAGCCGGTGGGGATGGCATTGAGCCGCGGCATGGCGCCGTCGATCTGGTTGAGCCGTTCGCGGTCGCTCGTCATGTCGGGGATCGACGCCATCAGGCCCGAGGTGTAGGGATGCGCGGGCTGGTGGATCACCTCGTGCACCGGGCCGATCTCGGCGATGCGGCCCGCATACATCACGGCCACGCGGTCGCAGGTCTCGGCGATCACGCCCATGTCGTGCGTGATGAGCATCACTGCCGCGCCACGTTCCTTGCAGACCTGCTTGAGCAGCTGGATGATCTGCGCCTGGATCGACACGTCGAGCGCGGTGGTCGGCTCGTCGGCCACGATGAGCTTGGGCTCGGCCGCGAGCGCCAGGGCAATCACCACGCGCTGGCGCATGCCGCCCGAGAACTGGTGCGGGAAGTGGTCGATGCGCTGTTCGGCGGCGGGAATGCCGGTGTCCTGCAGCAGGCCGATGGCGCGCTTGCGCGCTTCCGACTCGGTCACCGGCAGGTGGGTGCGGATGGTCTCGATGAGCTGGCGGCCCACGGTGTACAGCGGGTTCAGCGAGGTCAGCGGATCTTGAAAGATCGCGCCGATCTTGCGGCCGCGGATGGGCCGCATCGCATCGAAACCGAGGTTGTCGATGCGCTGGCCTTCGAGCAGGATCTCGCCGCTGGCCACGCGGCCCGGCGGCTCGAGCAGGCCGATGATGGCCGCGCCGGTGAGCGACTTGCCCGCACCCGATTCGCCCACCACGCCGAGGATTTCACCGGGCGCGATGTCGAAGGAAATGCGGTCGAGCGCGCGCAGCGTGCCGCGGCGGTTCGGAAATTCGACGACGAGGTCTTTGACCTGGAGCAGCGTCATGAGGCGTTCTCCTTTTCTGTTCAGCGCAAGCGCGGATTGAGCGCGTCGCGCAGCCAGTCGCCGAGCAGGTTCACGCTGAGTGCGATCAGCACCAGCATCAGGCCCGGGAACACCGTGATCCACCATTCGCCCGAGAACAGGTACTGGTTGCCGATGCTGATGAGCGTGCCCAGCGAGGGCGAGGTCGGCGGCACGCCGACACCCAGGAACGAGAGCGTGGCCTCGGTGATGATCGCGGTCGCGACCTGGATGGTGGCCAGCACCATCACCGGCCCCATCACGTTGGGCAGCACGTGGCGCAGCATGATGCGCAGCGGCGCCACGCCGGTGACGCGCGCGGCCTGCACGTACTCCTTGTTGCGCTCCACCAGCGTGGAGCCGCGCACGGTGCGCGCGTACTGCACCCAGCCCGTGAGCGAGATCGAGATGATCAGCACGCCGAAGGCCAGCGATTCGTGCGCGCCCGGGAAGAGCGCGCGGCCGACGCCGGCGATGAGCAGCGCGACGAGGATGGGCGGGAACGACAGCATCACGTCGCACACGCGCATGAGGAAGGAGTCGAGCCAGCCGCCGAAGAAGCCGGCCAGCAGGCCGAGCACCACGCCGACCACGACCGACAGCACCACCGACACCACGCCGACGATCAGCGAGATGCGGGCGCCGTAGATCACGGCCGACAGAATGTCGCGGCCCTGGTCGTCGGTGCCGAGGATGTATTTGGTGGAGCCGTCGGCGCTCCAGGCCGGCGGCAGGCGGGCATCGCCGAGTTCGAGGGTGGCGAGGTCGAAGGGGTTGTGCGGCGACACCCATCCGGCGAACACCGAACAGAAGACGCACACCAGCGCAATGACGGCGGCGGCAATCGCCACCGGCGAGGTTCGGAAGCTGTAGCCGACATCGCTGTCGAGCCAGCGGGCAAGGGTTCTTTTCATCGCCGGGCCGCGTGGGGGTTATTTTTCATCGTGAGGCAAAAAAGAATGGGCCCGCAAGAAGCGGGCCCATGGTCGGGCCGCTCAGGCAGCGGCCCACGGTCGACTTACTTGATGCTCATCCACTTGAAGTACATGAAGTTGTCGGCCAGTTGCACCAGCTCGACCTTCTTGCTCACACCCCAGGCCAGCGACTGCTGATGCAGCGGCAGGTGGCCGATGTCGTCGGAATGGACCTTGAAGGCTTCCTTGATCATCTCGTTGCGCTTGGCCTTGTCCGACTCGGACTGGATCTTCTTGGTCAGCTCGTCGAGCTTGGGGTTGCAGTAGGCGCCCAGGTTGAACTGACCCGTGCCCTTGTCGTCGGGACACGAGGTGAGCGAGCTCAGCGCGTTGTGCGAGTCGTAGGTGGTCGGGGTCCAGCCCAGCATGTAGAAGCTGGTGTCGCGGCGCAGGATCTTCGGGAAGTAGGTGCCCTTGGTCTCGGCCACGAGGTTGATCTTGACGCCGATCTTCGCGAGGTTGGCGGCCACGCTCTGGCAGATCTGGCCGTCGTTGACGTAGCGGTCGTTCGGGCAGTTCATCGAGACTTCGAAGCCGTTGGGGTAGCCGGCTTCGGTCAGCAGCTTCTTGGCGGCGTCGACGTCGAAGGGTAAGCGCTTGTCCTGGTCGGCGGTCCAGCCATTGATGCCCGGGCCGACGAGCAGCGCGGTGGGCTTGGAGGCGCCGCGCATCACGGTGCGCTGGATGCCGGCGATGTCGATGGCCTGGTAGAAGGCCTGGCGCACGCGCTTGTCCTTGAACGGGTTCTTGCCCTTCACGTTCGAGTACTGCAGCTCGTCGCGCTTCTGGTCCATGCCCAGGAAGATGGTGCGCATCTCGGGGCCGGTGATGACGCGGGCGTTGGGCGCGGCGTTGATGCGCGCGATGTCCTGCACGGGCACGGGCTCCATCACGTCGACTTCGCCGGAGACCAGCGCGGCCACGCGGGTCGCGGGGTTGGCGATGGGCGTGAACACGATCTCCTGCGCGTTGCCGTCGATCTTGCCCCAGTAGGTGCCGTTGCGCGTGAACACGGTGCGCACGTTGGGCTGACGTTCACGCACGCGGAACGGGCCGGTGCCGTTGGCCTTGAACGAGGCGGTGTTCTCGATGCCCTTGCGGCGGTCGACGGGCTTGGTGGCCTGGTTTTCCTCGCACCACTTCTTGCTCATGATCATGGTGAGCGAGATCACGTCGGGCAGGATCGGGAACGGGCCGTTGGTTTCGATTTCGACGGCGAGGTCGCCGACCTTGCGCACGGCCTTGATCTCGCTGAGCGTGGCCTTCATGTCGGAGCCGTCGCCCTGCGCACGCGCGAAGCTGAACACCACGTCGTCGGCGCTGAACGGCGTGCCGTCATGGAACACCACGCCCTTGCGCAGTTCGAAGCGCCACACGTTCGGCGAGGTCTGCTTCCAGCTGGTGGCGAGCAGCGGTGCCAGGCTCAGGTCCTTGTTGCGGCCCACGAGAGTTTCATAGACGTTGGCGGTGACGCTCAGCTGCAGCGACTCGTTGAGCGAGTGCGGGTCGAGCGACAGGGCATCGCCCTGGTTCGCGATGCGGATGGTCTGCGCGCTGGCGACCATGCTGACGGCGCTCAGAGCGCACAGGACAGCGACCGCAGCCGCTTGCTTCTTGAAACTCATGGGAACACTCCTCGGGTTGAAATCGAACACATCACGGCGCCGCGGTGGCGGCGGCTTTCCCTGGCTGCAGGCTGCGGGTAGCAGCCAGCGGCATGCCCTGCTCGATCAGGCCCGCATGCAAAGCGGCGCCCAGCGGCAGGATCTCGTCGTTGAAGTCGTAACGGCTGTTGTGCAGGAAGGCGCCGCTGCGGGCGTCCTGGCCGATGCGCAGATAGGCACCGGCCTTCTTCTGCAGCATGAAGGAAAAATCTTCGGCGCCCATGCTGGGCTCCAGGTTGCGATCGACGTTCTTCGCACCGACCAGCGCCTGCGCCACGTCGGCCGCGAACATCGCTTCGGGCGCGGTGTTGATCGTGGCCGGGTAGATGCGTTCGTACTTGATCGTCGCGGTCGCGCCAAAGCCGGTGGCAATGGCCGTGCACAGCTCGCTCAGTCGCTGCTCGACCTGCGCCTGCACGCGTGCGCTGAAGGTGCGCACGGTGCCGACCAGCGTGGCCTCGCCCGGGATCACACTCATCGCGCCGAGGTCGCCGGCCTGCACGGCGCAGATGCTGACGACGGCCGCGTCGATGGGGCGCACGCTGCGCGACACGATGGTCTGCGCGGCGGTGATGATGTGCGCAGCCACCACGACGGGATCGATGGTCTGGTAGGCATGCGCGCCGTGGCCGCCCTTGCCCTTGATCTCGATCGTCACGCGATCGGCCGCGGCCATCATCGCGCCGCGGTTGATGCCGACGGTGCCGGCCGGCATCGCGGGCCAGTTGTGCATCGCATAGACAGCGTTCACCGGGAAGCGGTCGAACAGGCCGTCTTCAATCATCACGCGCGCACCGGCCAAGCCTTCTTCGCCGGGCTGGAAGATCAGCACGGCGGTGCCGTCGAAGTCGCGCGTCTCGGCCAGATAGCGCGCGGCGCCGACCAGCATGGCGGTGTGGCCGTCGTGGCCGCAGCCGTGCATGAGGCCATCGTTGGCGGAGCGCCAGCCGAAGTCGTTGTCCTCGCGCATGGGCAGCGCGTCCATGTCGGCACGCAGGCCGATCATGCGGCCGCTGGCGGTCGACTTGCCGCGGATGACGCCGACGACACCGGTCTTGCCGATGCCCTCGTGGATCTCGTCCACGCCGCAGGCGCGCAGCGCTTCGCGCACGCGGCCCGCCGTGTAGACCTCTTCGAAGCCGAGCTCGGGGTGGGCGTGCAGGTCGCGACGAAAGGCCGTGATCTCGGGGTAGAAGCTGGCGATGTGCGCGAAGGCCCGGCCGGAGGCCTGCAGGCGCGGCGTTGCGGCAGCGGTTGCGACACTCACCTCAATGGCCTCCCGCCTTGCCCACGCGCAGCCGGGGATCGACCACGAAGTACAACAGGTCGACCACGAGGTTGATCACCACGAAGATCAGTGCGATCAGGCACAGATAGGCGGCCATCACAGGGATGTCCGCGAAGGTCACGGCCTGGATGAAGAGCAGCCCCATGCCGGGCCACTGGAACACCGACTCCGTGATGATCGCAAAGGCGATCAGGCCGCCGAGCTGCAGGCCGGTGATGGTCATGACCGGCACCAGCGTGTTCTTGAGCGCGTGGCCGAAGTGGATGGCGCGGTTCGACAGGCCCCGTGCGCGCGCGAACTTGATGTAGTCGGTGCGCAGCACCTCGAGCATCTCGGCGCGCACCAGCCGCATGATCAGCGTGAGCTGGAAGATCGCCAGCGTCACCGCCGGCAGGATGATGTGGTGCCAGCCGTCGGCCTTGAACAGGCCGCTGGTCCACCAGCCGAACTGCACCGTGTCACCGCGCCCGAAGCTCGGGAACCAGCCCAGCGTCACGGCGAAGACCAGGATCAGCAGGATGCCGATGAGGAAAGTGGGCAGCGACACGCCGAGCAGCGAGACGGTCATGAACACCTGGCTCATGAAGGTGCCACGGCGCAGGGCGGTGTACACGCCCATCGGAATGCCGACGAACAGCGCCAGGGCCGCGGCCACGAGTGCGAGTTCGAGCGTGGCCGGGAAGCGCTCGCCGATCAGGCGCGACACCTTGGCGCCCTGGCGCAGGCTCAGCCCGAATTCGCCTTGCGCGGCGTTGACGAGGAAATGCCAGAACTGCACGAAGAAGGGTCGGTCGAGCCCCAATGCGGCGCGCATTTCACGGATCTGGTCGGGCTTGGCATCCTGTCCCAGCAGGAACACGACCGGGTCGCCGACATATTGAAAGAGGAGGAAGGCAATGAACGCAACCGCGATCATCACGATCACGGCCTGGATCAGGCGGCGCAGTACAAAGGCAGTCATTCAGCAACAAGAGTGATCGCGGCATGCTAGCAGTGCAAGCAGCGTGCCCGCACGGGGGTTCCCCGGGGGTGGAGGCGCAATTTTTACGAGTGAGAACAGGCGCGCGCCAAAAGAAAAAGCCACCCGGCTTGCGCCGGGTGGCTTTCAGTCTTTCGATTCGAAGCTGGCTTGCGCCAGCATCAAATTAGAAAGCGTGACGGATACCGAAGTCGTAGCCGGTCGAGGTCTTCGGGGTGAAGCCACCCGTGGTCACGAAAGCCGGGCCGCCAACGGTCAGAGCTGCACCGTTCTTGTTGCTCACGCGAGCAACGGTAGCGTACAGAGCCGTGCGCTTCGACAGGTTGTGCACGTAGCCGATAGCCAGCTTGTTGGCCTTCGGGTCAGCAACTGCGGGCTGGAACAGCACTGCGGGCTGGTTGTAGTCGTACTTGACGCTCGAGTACGAAGCGCGGATCAGGCCAGCACCGACCGGCACGGTCACGCCGAGCAGGTAACCGGTCAGGTCGATGTCAGGACGGCCACCGGCGAACGGGGTGACTTCGTAGTCAACCTTGTTCTTGGCGCGCGACAGTTCACCGAACAGCTTCACGGGACCGAAGTCGTACGAAGCGCCCAGGTTCAGCGTGTTGACCTTGGTGGTCGTGCCGACGTAGAACTGGTCACCAACGGTGCTGCTGCCGTAAGCCAGAGCAACGTCCAGGGGGCCGTTGGCGTAGCCGAAGCGGCCGCCGACGTAACGACCTTGACGCTGGCTGTTAGCCACATCAGGCGTTGCCAGGCCAGGGCTGTACTTGGTCTTCTCAGCGAAGCCGTACTGCACTTGACCGTAGAAACCACCCAGGTTCGGCGGCAGGAAGTAGCCGATGGTGTTGCTGGCGCGAACGTAGTTGCTCGTGCCGACGTTGGTGAACGCGCCGGTCGAAGCTGCAGGGGTACCGAAGCCACCGAAGCCATTGTTGGCCGTCGAGATCAGGTTGGTGCCAACGCCGTTGGTGCCGAACGGATCGAACACGGTGTCGTTCCAGAACGTCGGGGTGTAGTCACGACCCAGGCGGATTTCACCGAAACCACCCGACAGGCTCACGGTCGAGCGACGTGCGAACGTAGCAACACCTTGCTGGCCGTCGTCGTTGGTGATCGGAGCTTCGAGCCAGAAGCTGGCTGCCAGGCCACCACCGAGGTCTTCCGTACCACGGAAGCCCAGACGGCTGGAGTTGTAGCCCGAGTTAGCCAGTTCGCGACGGCTTGCCTTGACGCTGCCCTTGTTCAGGTAGAACGGGTTCAGGAAGGTGGCACCGTTCAGGTCACGCGAGGTGGACGAGTAGCCGCTGATCGACGCGTCGACCACACCAAACAGCGTGACGGACGACTGAGCCGAGGCAACACCGGCAACAGCCAGGGCAGCCAGAGCAACTAGAGATTTTTTCATTGCAAGTTTCTCCAAGGTTAAACATAGGGCTCCGGTGCGAAGGGCTCACCGTGACTGGCACTTTTGTGCTCCCACCGGACCCCGGGCCAACCTCCTTTTGGGAAGTTGATGCTATTGCACCAGAGCCGCTGCGGCAGGGCAAAACAAATCGCCCTAAATCTTGGAAGCCCCGCGTGTTTCGTTGCAGTCGTGCAACAAAGGACTTAGACGGGTGGTTTTGCCACGATATGAAACGAAATGTGCTGTCCTTGCATCGCCGGACAGGTGCGTTCAAATAGACCCATGACCGCCCTGCTCGACCCCGCCCTCACAGCCGCCGATGCGGCTTTGCGCACGCTTTTTGCCCGATCTCACGCCACCCGGTCGCTTCCGCCCGCGATCCAGCCGCAAGGTGAATTGAGCGAATCGGAGCGCCGCGAGGCCGGTGCGCTGATGCGCGTGAACCATGTCGGCGAAGTCTGTGCCCAGGCGCTGTACACCGCCCAGGCCGCCGTGGCGCGGGACCCGGCGTTGCGCGCGCACTTCCTGGAAGCCGCGCATGAAGAAACCGATCACCTGGCCTGGACCCGGCAGCGGCTGGACGACCTGGGCGCCCGCCCGTCCCTCCTGAATCCACTCTGGTATGCAGGCGCCTTCGGTCTTGGCCTGATTGCCGGACGCCTGGGTGACCCCCTGAGCCTCGGCTTTGTTGCCGAAACCGAACGGCAGGTGGAGGCACACCTCGAAAGCCACCTGGACCGGCTACCGCCGACCGATCACGCGTCCCGCGCCGTGGTCGAGCAGATGAAGATCGACGAAGCCCGCCATGCCACGCAGGCCGTCGACGCGGGCGCCGCGGAACTGCCGGCCCCGGCCAAGGCCCTGATGCGCCTAGCATCGCGGGTCATGACGACCGTCGCGCACCGGATCTGAGGCTCCGGCGCACCGCCATCCGGCGTTTCAGGTCTCGATCAGATCGAAGCTGGTCGTGATTTCCGCCGTCTTCGCCAACATGATGCTGGCGGAGCAGTAGGTTTCGTGGCTGAGCGCGATCGCCCGCTCCACGGCGGTGGCCGGAATACCCTTGCCCGCCACGGTGAAGTGCATGTGGATCTTCGTGAAGACCTTGGGATCCTTCTCGGCGCGCTCGCTGGTCAGTTTGACGCTGCAGCGCTCGACGCGATGGCGCCCCCTCTTCAATATGAGCACCACGTCGTAGGCGGTGCAACCGCCCGTGCCCGCGAGCACGGTTTCCATCGGCCGTGCCGCCAGGTTCTGGCCGCCGTTCTCGGGCTTGGCCGCGTCCGGGGCGCCGTCCATCATCAGGACATGGCCGCTGCCGGTCTCGGCCACGAAGCCCATGGCCGATCGAGTGCCTGCGTCACCGGTCCAACTTACTGTGCATTCCATGGTGTTCAGCTCCAATTGGGATGAATTCGTGCGGAAAAATGCGCACCAAACATCAACTTGTGTGTGGGAAAAGCATCGCCTGCTTGTTGCATCGCAACAAAGGGTGGGTATACTCTATTTCATTGCTGCGCACTTCATGGTGCGCACCCAGTTGTCTCCTCCACCCTTCCAATTGGTGGATTTAGCCCCGAGTCGCAAGACTCGGGGCTTTTTTCTTTGTGCGCCCCGATGGCCGCGCCACTCTAGCCCTCCACTGCGAAAGGGCAGCTGCTCTGGCTGCCCTGGCTGTTGCCGGTGTTGCCTCGGCTCAGTCGTCCGTCACGCTGTTTGGTGTGGTCGACGCGTCGATCAGCGGCTACTCGTCCACCTCGCGTGACCTGGGCAATGGCGTCACGTACGACAGGCTCGGCTTCCCCATCTACAACCCGTTCTACCTGAACCGCGGCAGCATCAAGGCAAGCCGCCGTGAACTGGCCCACTCGGGCTACAACTCCAGCCGTCTGGGCTTCCGTGGCACGGAAGACCTCGGTGGTGGCCTGGCCGCCAGCTTCTGGCTCGAGGCCCCGATCAGCAACGACGACGGCCAGACGGGCGTCTCGACATTCACGCGCCGTTCGACCGTGAGCCTGTCGGGCGGGTTCGGTGAAGTCCGCCTCGGCCGCGACTACACCCCGACGTTCTGGAACGACACCGTGTTCGATCCGTTCGGCACCAACGGCGTGGGCACCAACCTGGTCTCGACGGCCAACGGCTCGTTCGGCGGTTTCACCGGCTATGCCGACGGCAAGAAGCTTCCCGATGCCCTCAAGAACGTTCCGCAGCTCCCCGATGCCGGTGGCAGCAACTACGTTCGCGCCGGCAACAGCATCGGCTACTTCCTGCCGCCGAACCTGGGTGGTTTCTACGGCCAGGTGATGTACGGCTTCCACGAGAAGACCAAGTACAGCCCCGGCACCGCAACGCCCCTCACGGAAAACGCATCGCGCACCGGTCGCTATGTCGGTGGCCGCTTCGGCTACGCCAACGGCCCCCTGGATGTTGCGCTGGCTTATGGCAGCGGCACCGTTGGTGACCAGTTCTACGTCGGCACGACCACCAAGGTCAACACGCTGAACCTGGGCGCTTCGTACGACTTCGGTCCCGTGAAGCTGTTCGGTGAACTGTCGCGCGCCAAGAACAAGGTTGACTACGAAGTCGAACCGTACCTCGGCGGCCGTCCGGACATCGACCTGACCGGCTACCTGCTCGGCGTGACCGTGCCGGTCGGTGCTGGCCTGATCCGCGCTTCGTACTCGAGCGTCAAGTACGACGAGAACCTGGTTGCCCGCAACCCCTGGGAAGTGCTGCCCGCAGACAAGAAGGCCAACAAGCTGGCGATCGGCTACGTGCACAACCTGTCGAAGCGCACGGCCCTGTACGCCACCGTTGCTCGCGTGAGCAACAAGAACGGCGCATCGCTGACCGTCGGCGGCCCGGGCTTCCAAGGCACCGGGAACGGCTTCACGCCGAAGACCTCGACGGGCTACGACTTCGGCATCCGTCACGCCTTCTGATCGTTCGCTGTCGATTCACATGCTGGCCCACGCCAGTTTGAATCTGCAAACGCTCAAGCCGCCCGGTTCAAGCCGGGCGGCTTTTTGTCCTTCCTCAATTCATCCGGCCACGCCTGCTCTGCAGCAGCCCCACATTCATTTCTCCGCTCAGCACCGATGCGTAGAAACGCTCGACCATGTTGACACTCGTTCGTGCATTGCGCGCCAGCGTCAGCATGTCGATCCCCTGCCCATACAGGAGCCGCAACGTGATGGCCGTATGGCGCAAGCAATACAGCGTCCTCGACTGACCCAGCGGTCCTTTCTCGAGACCGGTCTTTTCGAGCACCCAGTGAAAGAAGAAATTGAGAACCGCCAGCGCGTGCTCGCGGTTCTTCAGGTGCGGCATGAAGATGTAGTCTTCCGCCCCGCCGAAACCATGGGTCTCGCGGTACGCGACCAGGCATTCATAGACACGAACGGCAGGTCGCAGGCTCACGATGGGCTGGCTGTGCCGCTTGGTCTCCGGCAGGTTCATCCGCAGGTAGACATGCTTGCCTCGCACCACCTCGATGTGCTTGTGCTTCATGAGCTTGATGTCGCTGGGACGCACGAAGGTGTTGACCATCCAGCGGATCAGCCACGGCAGCTCGTCGGGCATGACGAGCAACTCACGAGCAATCCAGAAACGTTCGCCGGCCGTCAGCCGATCCAGCACCGGGTGCGAATGGCCGCGCAAGCTGCGCGCCGCCGCGATCAGCGCACGGTACTCCGCCACGCTGAAGCTGCCGCGCGGCTGGCTGCGCACCTTGACCTTCGGGAACACGGGGGCCTCGCGCAATGCACCAACGTGCACGCCATGCATGACCACCTTGCGGAGCAACACGAGGTACTGCGCGATCGTCGTGCTCGTAAAGCCTTGTTCCCCGAGGTGATCGATCAGGCGCTGCACGTCCGCGGTCGTGAACACAGCCACCGGCACATCGCCCAGCAACGGAACGATGTGCGCACGCAATCTGTTACCCATGACCTGCCATGTGGGCCGTCCGATTTCGCCGCGTTGCACGCGCGCGGCCTCGGCCTGCATCAGTCCTCTCGAAAGGTCACTGACAGAAACTGATAACAAATTCTGCCCAACTGTTAGTGAATTAGCGGGCGTATGAATCGCGGGATAGGTGCGCGCAAAAAAACCGGAATCATTTGCAGCAGGAGCCTTGCGGAATAGGTTTATGACATTTGTGTCCATGCCATTCCCCGCATGCAATACCGATGCCTCTTATGATTGATGGTTAGCAAATGAAAACTCCCTGGAAAAGATCTTGCGCAATGCACCCGTTACTGCGGCGTTAACGCCCGCCGACTATCTCAGAAAAATCCTCAATGCGCGGGTCTACGACGTGGCCGTCGAGTCCGCTCTGGAGAAGGCACGCGCGCTCAGCGAGCGGCTCGGCAATACCGTGTTGCTCAAGCGCGAGGACCAGCAACCCGTATTCAGTTTCAAACTGCGCGGCGCCTATAACAAGATGGCGCACCTGAGCAAAGCGCAATTGGCGAGCGGCGTGATTTGCGCATCGGCCGGCAATCACGCGCAAGGCGTTGCGCTCGGCGCGCGCAAGCTCGGCACGCGCGCCGTGATCGTGATGCCCGTGACCACACCGCAATTGAAGATCGATGCGGTGCGTGGCTTCGGCGGCGAGATCGTGCTGCATGGCGACAGCTATTCCGACGCCTACCTGCATGCGCTCGAATTGCAGACGCAGCAGAACCTGACCTTCGTCCATCCCTTCGACGACCCCGACGTCATCGCGGGCCAGGGCACCATCGCGATGGAAATCCTGCGCCAGCACCAGGGCCCGCTCGACGCGGTGTTCGTGGCGATCGGCGGCGGTGGTCTCATCTCCGGCGTGGCCAACTACATCAAGGCTGTGCGGCCCGAGATCAAGGTGATCGGCGTCCAGATGAACGACTCCGACGCGATGATGCAATCGGTCGCCGCGCACCAGCGCGTGAGCCTGCCCGACGTCGGCCTGTTCTCCGATGGCACGGCCGTCAAGCTGGTCGGCGAGGAAACCTTCCGCATCGCGCAGAACCTGGTCGACGGCTACATCTCGGTCGACACCGATGCGGTGTGCGCCGCCATCAAGGACGTGTTCGTCGACACGCGCAGCATCGTCGAGCCGGCCGGTGCGCTGGCCGTGGCGGCCATCAAGCAGTACACCGCCGAGCACGGCCGCAAGGGCGAGACCTACGCGGCGATTTTGTGCGGCGCCAACATGAACTTCGACCGGCTGCGCTTCGTGGCCGAGCGGGCCGAGGTCGGCGAGGAGCGCGAGGCGCTGTTCGCCGTGACCATCCCCGAAGAGCGCGGCAGCTTCCGTCGCTTCTGCGAACTCATCAGCCAGCTGCCGGCCGGTGGCGCGCCGCGCAACGTGACCGAGTTCAACTACCGCATCAGCGATGCCGCCAAGGCCCACGTGTTCGTCGGCCTCACGACCTCGGCGCGCGGCGAGTCGGCCACCATCGCGAAGGTCTTCATCGAACACGGCTTCGACGCACTCGACCTCACGCACGACGAACTCGCCAAGGAGCATCTGCGCCACCTGGTGGGCGGCCGCACGGGGCTGGCGCACGACGAGCGCCTGCTGCGCTTCGTGTTCCCCGAACGTCCGGGTGCGCTGCTCAAGTTCCTGAGCCTGATGCGGCCGAACTGGAACATCAGCCTGTTCCACTACCGCAACCAGGGCGCCGACTACGGGCGCATCCTCGTGGGCCTGCAGGTGCCGGCCGAAGAGTCGGCGGCCTTCGACAGCTTCCTCGAAACGCTGGGCTATCCCTGCGTCGAGGAAACGGCCAACCCGGCCTACCGCCTGTTCCTCCAGGCCTGAAGAAAAGAAGAAGAAAAGAGAAAGAAAAAGACCGCTGCGCTTACTGCGCAGGGGTCTGCGCCTGCGGCGGTGGCTCCATCGCGGCGCCCGCCGTGGCGGGAAGTTGCTGTTGCTGCTGCGGCGGCATCACCATCGTCGGCATCGTGGCCGGCAACGGCCCGGCTGGCGCAGGTGACTGCACCGACGACAGACCGGCAGGCGGCGTCGGAAGCCCCATGCTCAGCGGCGCACGCACCGGCAGCTGCAGCGTGAACGCCGCCGGCCCGTCGCGCTGGGCACCGAGCGTCGCCGCGCGCACGCCCACCGACTGCAGCACATAGCTCTCGCCGACCTTCGAGCCGACACGAAACGGCCGCGGCGGCTTGCCGTCGATCGAGATCAGCGCCGCGCCCTGGTTCGACGGGTCCGCCACCACGCCGGACAGCGCGAAGCGGCTCGCGGCCTCCGGCGCCACGGGCGCGTTCGACGTCACCGTGACCACGCCCAGCAACCGGGCCACCGCCTCGGCATCGGCCGCGACCGGTGCGCGCGGCATCGTGGCCGCAGCGGCCACGGCGTCGGCCGGCGAGGCCAGCCGCAGCGCCCAGAACACCGCGGCGCCCGCGGCCAACGCCCAAAGCCCCGTCGTTGCAAGTGGGGCATGCCAGCGGGCTGCGGAGTAAGGACTTGTCATGGCCGCGGATTATCATGCAGCGCGCTTACCGCCTCATGTCCCCGCAAGCTATGAACAAACTCCTTCGTTCCGTCTCCCGCACCGCACAACGCGGCTTCACGCTGATCGAACTCATGGTGGTGCTTGTCATCATCGGCGTGCTCGCTGCGCTGATCGTGCCGAACGTGATCGAGCGCGCCGACGACGCCCGCGTCACCGCCGCCCGCACCGACATCAACAACCTGATGCAGGCGCTCAAGCTCTACCGCCTCGACAACCAGCGCTACCCGACCGCCGAGCAGGGCCTGCAGTCGCTGCTGACCCGCCCCACCGCGGGCCCGGCCGCGCCCAACTGGAAGCCCTACGTCGAGAAGCTGCCCAACGACCCCTGGGGCCATCCGTACCAGTACATGAACCCCGGCATCAAGGGCGAAATCGACGTGCTCTCCTTCGGCGCCGACGGACAGAGCGGCGGCGAGGGCAAGAATGCCGACATCGGCAGCTGGCAGTAAGCGCATCGCCCCCGGCCGCGTGGTGCTGCCACCGCCTCGCGCAGCGCGTGGCTTCACGCTGCTGGAGCTGATCGTGGTGATCGCGATCATCGCCATCGCGACCGCCAGCGTGAGTTTCGCGATGCGCGACACCAACGCCGCCGCGCTCGACCGCGAGGCCGACCGCCTCGCCGCCCTGCTCGAATCGGCCCGTGCCCAGTCGCGCGCCAGTGGCGTCATGGTGCGCTGGCGCCTCGTCGAAGGCGGCGGCTTCGTCTTCGACGGCCTGCCCGCCGACGCCCTGCCCACCGGCTGGACCCACGCAGGCATCACGGCCCAGCCCATGCTGGGCGGCGACACGCCGGTGGCGGCGCTGCAGCTCGGGCCCGACCCCATCATTCCGGCGCAACAGGTCATGCTGCACAGCGACGGCCCGCCCGCGCGCGTGCTGCGCGTCGCCACCGACGGGCTGCGGCCCTTCACCGTGTTCGCCGTGCCATGAGACAACGGCTGCGGCGCGCCGGCTCCAGCCACGGCTTCACGCTGGTCGAGGTGCTGATCGCGCTGGGCATCGTCGCGCTCGCGCTGGCGGCCGGCTCGCAGGCCACGATGTCGCTCACGCGCAATGCGCAGCGCCAGTCCGACCTCGTGCTGGCCGGCCTGTGCGCCGAAAACGAACTCGCCAAGGCGCGCCTGTCGCGGCAGATGCCGGCCGTCGGCGACTCGGGCTCCATCTGCCTGCAGGCCGGCCTCACCTTCCTCGTGACGACCACGACGGTGCCCACGCTCAATCCGAATTTCCGGCGCGTCGACGTGCAGGTGCGCGACGAAGGCAGCGCACCGCTGCTGCGCGTGTCGACCGTGGTGGGGCGCGTCTGATGGCGCACATCCGCAAGCCTTCGCGCGCACGCGGCTTCACGCTGATCGAGCTGCTGGTCGCCATCGCAGTCATGGCGCTGCTCGCCCTCGTGAGCTGGCGCGGCCTGGACAGCATGTCGCGCGCCACCACGCAGAACCAGCTGCGCGCCGACGCGGTGCTCACGCTGCAGGCCACGCTCGCGCAGTGGAGCGCCGACCTGGACGCCATCACCCTGCTCGCGCAGACCCGCCCGATCGACTGGGATGGCCGCGTGCTGCGCATGACGCGCCGCGGCAGCGACACCAGCACGCCGACCGTGCAGGTCGTCGCCTGGACGCTGCGCCCCGGCGCCGACGGCACGCGCTGGCGGCGCTGGCAGTCGGCGCCCTTCGCCACGCGCGGCGAATGGGTGCAGGCCTGGAACCTCGCGGCCGCGTGGGCGCAGGACGGCGCCGCGCCCACCGGCGGCGCCACCGATGTGGCGCTGATGCCGGTCAACAGCTGGCAGCTCGCGTACTTCCGCAACAACGCCTGGGTGCCGGCGGAGCCGCTGCCCGTCGCGGCGGCGAACCCGTCCAACCCGGCCGGCGCACTCGTCGCCATGCCCGACGGCGTGCGGCTGGTGCTGACCCTGCCGCCCGGCGACGGGCTCTCGGGCACGCTCACACGCGACTGGGTGCGCCCGACGCTCGGGGGGCCGCGCTCATGACCGCGCCACGGCCGTACCGCGTGGCCAGCACGCGCCGCCAGCGCGGCGCCGCGCTGCTCGCCGCGATGCTGACCGTGATGCTGGTCGCCACCTTTTCCGCCGCCGCGCTCTGGCAGCAATGGCGCTCGGCCGAGGTCGAAGGCGCCGAGCGCGCGCGCGTGCAGGCGGCCTGGGTGCTGATCGGCGCGCTCGACTGGTCGCGCCTGATCCTCGGCGAAGACGGCCGCGCCGGCGGCCCCGACCACCTCGGCGAACCGTGGGCCGTGCCGCTCGAAGAGGCCCGCCTCACCAGCTTCCTGTCGGCTGAGAAGAACGTGGCCAGCGACAACCTCGAAGGCCTGCCCGACGCGTTCCTGTCGGGCCGCATCGTCGACGCGCAGTCCAAGCTCAACGTGCTGTCGCTGGTGGACGCCGGCAAGCCGGTGCCAGCCAGCGTCGCCACCTTCACGCGCCTCTTCAACCTGCTCGGCCTGCCGGCCGGCGAGCTGACCCAGATGACCGCGCGGCTCGCGAGCGCGCTGCACACCGGCAGCACCGACGCCGCCTCAGGCGGTAGCGGCGGTGGCAGCAGCAGCGGCAGCAGCGATGCCAGCGCCGACACCGGCGCCGCCCCGCTGATGCCGCAGGAGGTCGCGCAACTGGTGTGGCTCGGCCTCTCGCCCGCCACCGCCGCCGCGCTCGAGCCCTACGTGACGATCCTGCCGGAGCGCACCACGCTCAACCTCAACACGGCCAGCGCCGAAGCCATCAGCGCGAGCGTCGAATCGCTGGGCATCGCCAGCGCGCGCCAGTTGGTGGAGCGACGCACGCGCTCCTTCTTCAAGAACATCGAGGAAGCCAACGCCGGCCTGCCCAGCGGCGGCTCGCGCTTCAACGCAGCCCAGCACGGCGTGGGCACCCAGTATTTCGAGGTGTACGGCCGGCTGCGGCTGGACCGCACCTGGGTCGAGGAGCATTCGCTGCTCTTTCGCAAGGGCCTGGCCGTGACCACCGTCTGGCGCACCCGTGGCGCGGGCGCCACCATGCCCCCGGCAAAACCCTGACGCCGCTTTCCTTTTCTCTGATCAAAACACCGTCAAACGCACGTAGTCTCTGCAAGATATGCTATTCAAACAATAGCAACAACTTGTAAGACACCCTCCTACAATCACCGGCTTTTCCGACACCCCCCGACATGACCCCGCTGCTGCTCCTTGCCCCCCTCCCTCCGGCCGATGCCGCGGGCGAGTACGACTGGGCCCAGGCCGGTGAGGACGGCATCGCCCTGCGCGACCAGGGCCGCGCGCTGCTGACGCTGCTGCCGTCGGGCCCCGAAGTCACGCTCGGCATCCCGTCCTCGGCGCTGTCGTGGCACCGCGTCACGCTGCCCAAGGGCAGCATGGGCAGCACCTCGAAGCTGCGCGCCGTGCTCGACGGCCTGCTCGAAGAGCACCTGCTCGACGACCCGGAAGCCCTGCACTTCGCGCTCGCACCCGATGCCAAGGCCGGCGAGCCGGTGTGGGTCGCGGCCTGCAACCGCATCTGGCTGCGCAGCGTCGTGCAGGGGCTCGAAGCCGCCGGCCGGCGCGTGGTGCGCATCGTTCCCGAATTCACGCCGCAGCCGGCCGACGCGCCGCCGCTGCTGCAGGTCACGGGCGAGCCCGAGGCACCGCAGCTCACGGTCTGCGACGGCGACGGCGTGGTCTCGCTGCCGCTGGCCGGCGCGGGCCTGGCCCTGTCGAACGGTCTGCCGCTGGACACCGCCGTCATCACCACCGAACCCGCCGTTGCCGAGGCCGCCGAGCACCTGCTGCAGCGCCGCGTGCCGATCGTGCAGGCGCCGCAGCGCTGGCTGCACGCCACGCGCACGCCCTGGGAGCTCGCGCAGTTCGACCTCGCCGTGACGGGCCGCGCGCGCGCCGGCAAGAAGTTCGCCTCGGTGCTTCAAACGCTGCGCTTCGCGCCCGAATGGCGCGCCGCGCGCTGGGGCATCGTGGTGCTGCTGCTGACGCAACTCATCGGCCTGAACGCCTGGGCCTGGAAAGAGCGCAACGCGCTCGAGTCCAAGCGCCAGGCCACGCGCGCCATCCTGACGCAGACCTTCCCCTCGGTGAAGATCGTGGTCGACGCGCCGCTGCAGATGGGCCGCGAGGTCGCCGCGCTGCAGCAGGCCGTGGGCGACGTGGCGCCGAGCGATTTCGAACCCATGGTCGGCGCCATCGCCACCGCCCTGCCGCCCGGCCGCTCCCCGAGCGCCATCGACTTCAGCGCCGGCCAGCTGCGTCTGCGCGGCCTCGGGCTGCAGCCACAGGAGGTCACGCAGATCACCGCCGTGCTGTCGCCGCGCGGCTACCAGGTGCGCACCGAAGGCGATCTGCTGCTGGTGCAGGCCGAGGCCAACCGATGAACTTCAGCGAACAACTCAAGGCCCGCTGGGCCGTCCTCGGGATGCGCGAGCGCCGCCTCGTCATCGGCGCCGTCGCGCTGGTGGCACTGGCCTTGCTCTGGTGGATCGCGCTCGCCCCCGCGCTGCGCACGCTGGCCGCGGCACCGGCCGAACACGCACGGCTCGACGCCCAGCTCCAGCAGATGGCCACCTTGCAGAACCGCGCGAAGGCGCTGCAGTCGCAACCGCGCCTGGCGCGCGACGACGCCCTGCGCGCGCTCGAAAGCTCGGTGCGCGACGGCCTGGGCGTCACGAACGCGCAGCTCATGACGGCCGGCGGCGACGGCGCCGCCACCGTCACGCTGCGCGGCGCGCCCGCCCAGAACCTGGCGCAATGGCTCGCACAGGCGCGCGGCAACGCCCACGCCGTGCCGCGCGAAGTGCACCTGACGCGCGCGCCCGTCGCACCGCCGCCGCCGGGCGCCAAGCCTGCGCCCGCCACGCCCGACCAACCTCCGCAACCCCGCTGGGACGGCACGCTCGTGATGGCGCTGCCCGCCCCGCGCTGAAGCAGCCCCACGCACCGCACGGCATGGCGAGACGTCCCCCGGTCCCCGACCTCCAGCCGCGCCGCGGCAGCTGGCGCTGGGCCGTGCTCGGCGCCGCGACCGGCATGCTGGTGGCGGTCGTGCTGTTCGCACCGGCGCGCTGGCTCGCCTCGGCGCTCTCGGGCTGGACGCAAGGCCGCCTGCTGCTGGTCAACCCGCGCGGCACGGTCTGGAACGGCACCGCCGCCGTCGTGTTCGCCAGCGGCGCCGGCGGCACGCAGGCCGTCTCGCTGCCCGGCCTCTTGAACTGGCGCATGTGGCCGAACTGGCGCGGCCTCTCGGCACGCCTCGATCTGTCCTGCTGCGCGGCGCAGCCCCTCGGCCTGCAGGCCAGCCCGCGCGCCAACGGCCTGCAGCTCGCATGGCAGGACGCCCGCTCGCGCTGGCCCGCCACGCTGCTCACCGGCCTGGGCGCGCCCTGGAACACGCTCAAGCTCGAAGGCGCCCTCGACCTCAACACCCGCGCCTTCGCCATGCAGTGGGACGGCCCCGCCTTGCGCATCGAAGGCCAGGCCACGCTCGACGCCACCGATGTGTCATCCGCCCTGTCGACCTTGCGGCCGATGGGCAGCTACCGCCTGTCGCTCGAAGGCGGTACGCGCCCCACGCTGCTGCTGAGCACGCGCGAAGGCAGCCTCGAACTGAACGGCAGCGGCGACTGGAGCGGCACCGCGTTGCGCTTCAATGGCGAAGCCAGCGCGGCACCGGGCCGCGAAGACGCACTTTCCAATTTGTTGAACATCATCGGGCGGCGCGACGGTGCGCGCTCGATCATCACCCTGGGTTGATCCGACCATGAAGAAGCCTCTGTCCTCGTCCGGCGCCCGCCCCGGCCTCGTCGCGCTCGCGGTACGCCTGCTGATCGCGGCGTCGTTCGTGCCGGTGCTGCCGCCCGCCTACGCGCAGACCGGCGACGCCCCGCGGCGCGGCGAACCGATCACGCTGAACTTTGCCGCCGCCGACATCGAGGCCGTGGCCCGCACCATGGCCGTGGTCACCGGGCGCGACGTGGTGGTCGACCCGCGCGTCAAGGGCACCATGAACCTGGTCACCGACCGCCCGCTGGCGCCGGCCGCTGCGTTCAACCAGTTTGCCGCTGCTCTGCGCCTGCAGGGCTTCGCGGTGGTGGAAGCCGACGGCCTGTACAAGGTGGTGCCCGAGGCCGACGCCAAGCTGCAGACCAGCACCGTCAACACCTCCATCGGCGGCGCCAGCGCGGCCGCGGGCAACCAGATCGTCACGCAGATCTTTCGCCTGAACTACGAGTCGGCCAACAGCCTGCTGCCGGTGCTGCGCCCGCTGATCCCGCCGAACAACACCATCAACGTGAACCCGGGCAACAACTCGCTCGTGATCACCGACTACGCCGACAACATGCGCCGGCTGGCGCGCATCATCGCGTCGCTCGACGTGCCCAACGCGTCCGACATCGAAGTCATCCAGCTCAAGCATTCGGTGGCCACCGACATGGTGCCGCTGGTCACGCGGCTGGTTGAAGGCGGTGGAGCGGGGGCGCCGGGCGCGGCCGCACCGGGCGGTGCCGACGCCTCGTTCCGCACCACGCTGATGGCCGACCCGCGCAGCAACTCGCTGATTCTTCGCGCCGCCAACCCCGCGCGCGCGCAACTCGTGCGCACGCTGGTCGAGAAGCTCGACCGTGCGCCAGCCGAAAGCAGCAACGGCGCGGCCGGCAACATCTACGTGGTCTACCTGAAGAACGCCGACGCGGTGCGCCTGGCGGCCACGCTGCGCGCCGCGATGGCCGCGAGCCAGCAGCAGTCGCAGGTGCCGGGCGCGCCCGGCGCCGCGGGCAGCGCCGGTTCGTCGGTGCCGCCGGCCAGCATGCCGATGACGCAGGCCAGCTTCGGCGGCAACAACACCCAGGGCGGCGGTTCGGCCGCCGCCAACGCGCCGCTGAACAACGCCAACCAGCCGTCCACCGGCGGCCAGATCCAGGCCGACCCGAGCACCAACTCGCTCATCATCACCGCGCCCGAGCCGCAGTACCGCCAGATGCGCGCCGTGATCGACAAGCTCGACGGCCGCCGCGCGCAGGTGATGATCGAGGCGCTCATCGTCGAGGTCAGCGCCAAGAAGGCCGCCAACTTCGGCGTGCAGTGGCAAAGCGCGCTGGGCAACAACGCCGTCATCGGCACCAACTCCAGCCTGGCCAGCGCCAACATCCTGGCGCTGACGCAGGCCCTGGCCACGCGCGACGTCGCCAACGTGCGGCCTTCCACCGGCCTGAACCTGGGCATCGCCGGCAAGATCGGCGGCCAGTACATCCTGGGCGCCATCGCCAACTTCTTCAACAGCGACGGCGACGCCAACGTGCTGTCCACGCCCAACCTGCTGACGCTGGACAACGAAGAAGCCAAGATCGTCATCGGCCAGAACGTGCCCTTCGTGACCGGCCAGTACGCCAGCACCTCGGGCTCGGTCGGCATCAACCCGTTCACCACGGTGGAGCGCAAGGACGTGGGCCTCACGCTGCGCGTGCGCCCGACCATCAACGAGAACGGCACCGTGAAGATGACCATCTTCCAGGAGACCTCCACGGTCGACCAGAACACGGCCAAGGACCCCAACGGCCCGACCACCAACAAGCGCTCCATCGAGTCGAGCGTGCTGGTGGAAGACGGCGGCCTCGTGATGCTCGGCGGCCTGCTGTCGGACAACTACGGCAACACCGTCGAGAAGGTGCCCGTGGCCGGCGACATCCCCGTGCTCGGCAACCTGTTCAAGAACGAGGTGCGCACGCGCGACAAGAGCAACCTCATGATGTTCCTGCGCCCCGCCGTGATGCGCGACGGCGCCTCCACCGAAGCCTTCGCCTACGACCGCTACGACGAGATCCGCGGCATGCAGCAGCGCACGCAGCCCAACACCGACAACATCATGCTGCGCGGTGTCGACTCGGCGCCCGTGCTGCCCGAAGCGCCGCTGGTGCGCATCAACCGCCTCAACAGCAGCGACAGCGGCAAGAAGACCAGCGAAACCCGCATGGAAGGCACGCAGCTCATCCCGCCGCCGCGCCCCGCCACCGACAACCGCCGGCTCGCGCCCAGCCCGCTGCGCGGCGCGCTGCCGCCCACCGCCGACCCGACCAGCTCGCGCGAGCTGCCCTGAGCCCCGTTTCGCACACGCCATCCCCCCATGCGCTATCCCCTGCCCTACGCGTTCGCACGCAGCCAGCAACTGCTGCTCGAAGCCACGGACGACGGCCGCCACACGCTGTGGATGTCTTCCCACCCGGCACGCAGCGCGGTCGGTGAAGTGACCCGCAAGTACGGCGTGCAGGCCTTCGAGGTGCTCGACGACGGCCCGCTCGCGCAGCGCATCAGCGCCGCCTACGCGCAGGGCGAGTCGAGCGCCGCCGCGGTGGTCAGCGAAGTGCAGAACGACGCCGACCTCTCGCGCATGATGCAGGAGCTGCCCGCGGTCGAAGACCTGCTGGCCAGCGCCGGCGACGCGCCCATCATCCGCATGCTGAACGCGCTGCTCACGCAGGCCGCGCGCGACGGCGCCAGCGACATCCACATCGAGCCCTACGAGCGCACGTCGTCGGTGCGCTTTCGCATCGACGGCACGCTGCGCGAGGTGGTGCAACCCAACCGCGCACTGCACGCCGCGCTGATCTCGCGCCTGAAGATCATGGCCGACCTCGACATCTCCGAGAAGCGGCTGCCGCAGGACGGGCGCATCAGCCTGCGCATCGGCACGCGCGCGGTCGACGTGCGGGTGTCGACGCTGCCCAGCGCGCACGGCGAACGCGCCGTGCTGCGCCTTCTGGACAAGAGCGAATCGAAGCTCACGCTCGAATCGGTCGGCATGCAGGGCGATTCGCTGGCGCGCTTCGAAAAGCTCATTGCGCAGCCGCACGGCATCATCCTCGTGACCGGCCCCACCGGCTCGGGCAAGACCACCACGCTGTATGCCGCACTGGCCCGGCTCGATGCGAGCCGCAGCAACATCATGACGGTGGAAGACCCCATCGAGTACGAGCTGCCGGGCGTGGGCCAGACGCAGATCAACGCGAAGATCGAACTCACCTTCGCCAAGGCCCTGCGCGCCATCCTGCGGCAGGACCCCGACGTGATCATGATCGGCGAAATCCGCGACTTCGAAACCGCGCAGATCGCCATCCAGGCCTCGCTCACCGGCCACCTCGTGCTGGCCACGCTGCACACCAACGATTCGGTGAGCGCCGTCACGCGCCTGACCGACATGGGCGTGGAGCCCTTCCTCTTGAGCTCGTCGCTGCTCGGCGTGCTGGCGCAGCGCCTCGTGCGCAAGGTCTGCACCGCCTGCGGCGGCGCGGGCTGCGAGGCCTGCGGCCAGACCGGCTACCAGGGCCGCACCGGCATCTTCGAGCTGCTCGTGGCCGACGACGAAGTGCAGGCGCTCATCCACGGCAAGGCCGCCGAGAGCGCGCTGTTCGAAGCCGGCGCGCGCGGCGGCCTGCGCTCCATGCGCGAAGACGGCGAACGGCTGGTGCAGGCCGGCATCACCTCGCGCGCCGAACTCTTGCGCGTCACCCGCGAATAGCGACCCGCGATGCCCGCCTATTCCTTCGAAGCCATCGATGCCAGCGGCCAGTCGCGCGAGGGCGTGCTCGAGGCCGACACCGCGCGCGCCGCACGCGGCCTGCTGCGGGCGCAGGCGCTCATTCCGCTGTCGGTCAAACCGGTCGGCGGTGGCGATGCGGCCGGCGCTGGTGGCAGCGCGGGCAGCACGCTCACGCGCTGGCTCGGAGGCGGCAAGCGTGTCTTCAACTCGACGAACCTTGCCGTGTGGACACGCCAGCTCGCCGGCCTCATCTCGGCCGGCCTGCCGCTGGAACGCGCGCTCACGGCCCTCACCGACGAGGCCGAATCGGAACCGCAGCGCAACCTCGTGGCCTCGCTGCGCGCCGAGGTCAACGCGGGCTCGCCCTTCGCGCGCGCGCTGTCGGCGCACCCGCGCGAGTTCTCGCCCATCTACACCGCCGTGATCGGCGCCGGCGAGCAAAGCGGCAACCTCGGGCTCGTGCTCGAACGCCTCGCCGACGACCTCGAAGAACGCCAGGTGCTGCAGCAGAAGCTGATCGGCGCCGCGCTGTACCCGGCCATCGTCACGCTGGTGGCGATCGTGATCGTGATCTTCCTCGTGAGCTACGTGGTGCCGCAGGTGGCGCAGGTGTTCGCGGGCACCAAGCGCTCGCTGCCCTTTCTCACGACCGTGATGCTGTCGCTGAGCGCGGCCGTTCGCAACTACGGCTGGTGGATGCTGGGTGCCATCGTGATCGCAGCCATCGGCGTGCGTGTCGCGCTGGCACAGGAAGCCTTCCGCCTCAAGTTCGACGCCGCCTGGCTCAAGCTGCCGCTGGTCGGCAAGCTCGCGCGCGGCTACAACGCGGCGCGTTTCGCCAGCACGCTCGCCATGCTGGCCACGGCCGGCGTGCCGATCCTGCGCGCGCTGCAGGCCGCCTCCGAAACGCTGGGCAACCGCGCCATGCGCGCCGACGCGCTCGACGCGCTGGTGCTGGTGCGCGAAGGCGCGCCGCTGGCGTCCGCACTGGCGCAGAAGAAACGCTTTCCGGGGCTGGTGTCGATGTTCGCGCGCCTGGGCGAACAGACCGGCACGCTGCCCGTGATGCTGCAACGCGCCGCCAACCAGCTGGGCGCCGAAGTGCAGCGCCGCGCGATGCACCTGGCCACCATCCTGGAGCCGCTGCTCATCGTCGCCATGGGCGGCGTGGTCATGCTCATCGTGCTGGCCGTCATGCTGCCTATCATCCAGCTCAATCAGTTCGTCAAGTGACGACGGACGGGGAGCCCCTCACATGCCCGTAACGCTCGAAGACAAACTCGTGGTCGCGATCTCCTCGCGGGCCCTCTTCAACCTCGAAGAAGAAAACAAGATCTTCGAGGCCGGCGACAACGAGGGCTACATGAAGCTGCAGCTCGATCGCATCGATGAACCGGCCGCCCCCGGCATCGCGTCGTCGCTGATCCGCAAGCTGCTGCGCTTCAACGAAGACGGCGTGCAGCGCGTCGAGGTGGTCATCCTGTCGCGCAACGACCCGGTGTCGGGCATGCGCATCTTCAAGTCGAGCGCCGCGGCCGACATCAAGCTGCAGCGCGGCGTGTTCACCCAAGGCCGCCCGCCCTTCGGCTACCTGCGCCCGCTGCGCGCGCACCTGTTCCTGTCGGTCAACGCGCAAGACGTGCGCGAGGCACTCGCCGCGGGCTTTCCCGCCGCGCGCGTGCTGGTCGAATCGGTGAAGGCCAGCGATGCGTGGCCGAACGAAGTGCGCATCGCCTTCGACGGCGACGCGGTGCTCTTCAGCGACGAGGCCGAGCGCGTGTTCCAGGCCGAGGGCCTCGACGCCTTCCAGGCGCACGAACTCAGCAAGGCCGACCTGCCCCTGCCCGAAGGCCCGTTCAAGCCGCTGCTGATGGCCTTGCACCGGCTGCAGATGGCGGGCAATGCGCAGATGCGCATCCGCACCGCACTGGTCACGGCGCGCAGTGCACCGGCGCACGAGCGCGCGATCCGCACGCTCATGAAGTGGAACATCCGCGTCGACGAAGCGATGTTCCTCGGCGGCCTGCCCAAGGGCGAATTCCTGCGCGAATTCGAGCCCGACTTCTTCTTCGACGACCAGACCGGTCACGTCGACGCAGCCTCGCGGCATGTGCCTGCGGGGCATGTGTCGAGCGGCATCAGCAACGAGCCCTGACGCCGTTCAGGGCGCGATCCCGCCGACGGGGCACCTTGCTCCGCGAATGTCCCCCGGGCTTCGCCCTCCTCCTTAATTTCGCTGCGCAAGGCACCCCATCGACGTGATCGATGGGCAGTGCAGTCGTTGATCGGCCGCACACCAGCAACGTGCCTCGTGCGCAGGGCACTGGGTGCTCCCCGCAGCGAAATCAAGGAGGAGGGGCGCAGCCCCGGGGGACATTCGCGGAGGGAAGTACCCGGGGCCTGGGCACGCGCCCCAGCCCCCTCTTTCGCGGTCTCCACAAAGCCGCAGACCAGCGCGTTGTCACACGCGTTTCGTCCCACTGTCATCGCTCGTTCACTGCCGAGTAACGGGTTCTCCCTAGTCTTGTCGCCTGTCCGGTGCGCAGTGCCTTCGTGGCACTTTTTTTTCGCGCCGGCCTTTCACCTCCCTCGACAGACAACAAGAACCGAACGGCTTTTCCGATGCGTCCGACTCCTTCTACGCACGCCGCGCCTCTCACGCGCTGGCTGTTGCCCCTTGCGATTTCCGCCGCGCTCGCGGCCTGCGGTGGTGGAGGCGGCGGTGGCGTTGCCTTTCCGCCGATCAGCGGCACCCCGACGCCGCCCCCGAGCAGCACGCCCAACGAAGGCAAGAGCGGCCCGAAGGCGCTGATCGTCGAGATCGACGGCCTCACGCATGCCGTCCTGCGCGACGCCATCGCACAGAAGAAGGTGCCGGCCGCGCTGCAATCGCTGCAACTCGCTCCCGCATGGACCGGCGGCACCGACGGCGCGCTCAGCGAGCAGCCCACCACCGACGGCCCCGGCTGGGCCACGCTGCTGACCGGCACCTGGGTGCCGCGCCACGCGGTGCGCGCCGACACCGCGGACCAACGCATCGACGCCAAGCTCGCGCCCTCGGTCTTCACCTTCGCGAAGCAGAAGAAGGACGCGGGCTACCTCACCGCATCGGTCACCGCCAACGCGCTGTATCCGAACCTGCTGCTCGCGGAAACCGGCACGCTCGACACCGCCGTCGACTGCGCCGGTGCCGACGCCTGCGTGACTGCCAACACCACGCGCCTCATCGGCGCAGGCTACGACCTGCTCGTGGCGCAGTACAGCGCGCCTGCCGCCGCAGCCGCCAACGGCCTGCGCAGCGACAGCTACCAGCGCGCCGTCTCCGACACCGCCACGGCCGTCGGCCAGCTGCTCGCGCGCATCGCGCAACGCACGGCCAACGATGCGAAGGAAGACTGGCTCGTGATCCTCACGACCGGCCACGGCCTCGATGCCTTCGGCGGCGTCACCAGCCTGAAGGACGTCGATAACAAGACCGTCTTCATCGCCAGCAACAAGACCCTGCCCGCGCTGCCCGCCGTGGGCGCCGCCTCGCCGGCAGACGACAGCGCGCTGCGCCAGTCGGCCGCCGCGACCGACATCGCACCCACGGTGCTGCGCCACCTCGGCGCGCTGCCCGCGACTGCGGCCTACAACCTCAACGGCCAGGCCCTGCAGGCCACCACCGCCGTGCAGCAGCTCGCGGCCCGCACCAGCGCCGACCGCAGCAGCATCGAACTCTCGTGGACGCTCGCGGGCGACCTCGGCGGCCCGGTGCAGGTGCTGCGCGACGGCAAGCCCATCGCCACGCTGCCGGCCGGCGCCACGCGCTACACCGACCCCGTCAAGGCCGCGGCCGACGGCCTCTACGCCTTCCAGTACACGGTGGCCGCTGGTGGCGCCAACGTCTCGGTCTCCGCGCAGATCGCCTACGTGAAGGTGGGCCTGGTCAACCTCTTCCCGCTCGACGCACTGCCCGCACTGGACCTCAACGCCACCGCCACGCTCGTGCCCATGGCCGCGGATGCCGACGGCGGTTCGCTCGTGGCCGACGACAACTTCCTGCCGCCCTACCGCGTGCAGGCGCTGCGCGTGGACAGCCGCGTGAAGAACGCGGGCGGCATGGCCGGCTACAAGCTGCTGCAGACGCGCGACGTGACCACGTCGCCCGCCGTGGCCGCCTTCACCTTCGGCTTCTGGCTGCGCACCGACGCCACCTGCAGCCAGGGCGTGAGCAACGGCGCCTCGGTCATCGCCAACAAGAACTACGACACCGGCGACAACGCAGGCCTCGCGCTCGGCCTGTTCAGCAACTGCGAGCTGCGCTTCAACACCGGCACCGGCAGCGGCCGCGGCGAGATCAAGGGCAAGCACTTCCTGAGCGCGGGCCGCTGGGCCTACGTGGCGATGGTCGTCGACAAGGCCGGCAAGAACATGAGCGGCTACGTGTTCGACCCCGTGAAGGGCACGCAGACCGGCAGCGTCGCGCTCTCGAATGCGCTGGTCGCCGCGCTCGGCGGCCTGGGCAAGGGCATCGCGCTGAACGAAGACGCCACCGGCCTGTACTACCAGCGCTGGTCGGCCTCTCCGCGCGGCGCGATGGACTTCAACGACTTCGCGATCTGGAACCGCGCGCTCACCGCCGAAGAGCTCACGGCCATCTACACCTCGGGCCAGCCGCTGTCGGCACTGGCGCCCTGATTACTCCGATCACCCCCGATCTCCACGACATCACAAAGAGAGGATCACCCCATGCTGCTCCAAGCTTCCCTCCCCGCGCGCCTGCTGGCCGCCTTCCTCCTGGCCTGCACGCTGTCCGCCTGCGGCGGCAGCGACAACGGCGGCGGCGGCATTCCGCCCGTCATCACGCCGCAACCGCAGCCCCAACCCGAGCCCGGCGTGAAGCCCGAAATGCGCTGCGCACCGTGACCCGCGACGTCATGACATCCCACGACAAGACCATGAATTCACGCCGCAAATTCCTCACGGGCACCGCCACCACCGGCGCGGCCGCCCTCGCCCTCTCGGCCTTCCCGCCGAGCATCCGCCGCGCACTGGCCATTCCCGCCAACAACAAGACCGGCACCATCAAGGACGTCGAGCACATCGTCATCCTGATGCAGGAGAACCGTTCGTTCGACCACTACTTCGGCACGCTCATGGGCGTGCGCGGTTTCGGCGACCGCTTCACCATTCCGCTGCCGGGCGGTCGCAACGTCTGGCAGCAGGCCGACGAGACGGGCGCGCCCGTGCTGCCCTATCACCTGGACCAGACCAAGGGCAACGCACAGCGCGTCGCCGGCACGCCGCACGACTGGAACGACGGCCAGAACGCCTGGGACGGCGGCCGCGCGTACCAGTGGGTCAGGTACAAGAAGACCGGCACCGCGCCGTACACCCAGGCCATGGGCTACCTCGAGCAGGCCGAACTGCCGTACCAGTTCGCGCTGGCCAACGCCTTCACGCTGTGCGACGGCTACCACTGCAGCATGCACACCGGCACCAACTCGAACCGCATGTTCCACTGGACCGGCACCAACGGCCCCACGGGTGCGAACGTGGCCTCGGTCACCAACGAGTGGGACGACAGCTACACGCCACCCTCGACCACCGGCTACGAGTGGAAGACCTTCCCCGAGCGCCTGCAGGCCGCCGGCGTCAGCTGGATCGTGTATGAAAACATGCGCGACAACTTCGGCGACAACCCGCTGGTCGGCTTCAAGCAGTACCGCCAGGCCAGCGAGGCCTCGGGCAAGCCGATCAAGAACACCGGCCCGGTGCCGGCCTACGACCCGGCCAGCGACGATGCCGGCAACCCGCTGTACAAGGGCATCGCCAACACGATGCCCGGCGCCAACGTGGACGAGTACCTGAACGCCTTCCGCAACGACGTGAAGAACGGCAAGCTGCCGCAGGTGTCGTGGATCATCGCGCCCGCCACCTACTCGGAGCACCCCGGACCGTCGAGCCCGGTGGAAGGCGGCTGGTACATCCAGGAAACGCTCGATGCCCTCACCGCCGTGCCCGAGGTGTGGAGCAAGACCGTGCTGCTCATCAACTTCGACGAGAACGACGGCTACTTCGACCATTACCCCTCGCCCGCCGCGCCCTCGCTCAACCCCGACGGCTCGCCCGCCGGCAAGACGACGCTGCCCGAGGCCGACATCGCCTTCGAGCGCTTCACGCACCCCAAGCCGCCGGGCACCACCCGGCAGCCCGCGCCCGACGGCCGCGTCTACGGCCCCGGCGTGCGCGTGCCGATGTACGTGATCTCGCCCTGGAGCCGCGGCGGCTGGGTCAACTCGCAGGCCTTCGACCACACCTCGGTGATCCGCTTCATCGAGGCCCGCTTCGGCGTGAAGGAGCCGAACATCTCGCCGTTCCGTCGCGCGGTGTGCGGTGACCTGACGAGCGCCTTCAACTTCGCCACGCCCAACAACGAAGTGCTGCCGACGCTGGCCGGCCGCACGAGTCGCACGCAGGCGAACGACAAGCGCGCGGCGCAGGAAGCCCAGGCGCAGGTCCCGATGCCCGCCACGCCGCAGCTGCCGCGCCAGGCCGCCGGCACGCGCCCCTCGCGCGCCCTGCCCTACGAGCTGCACGTGAGCGCGCGCAACGACGCCACCAGCGGCAAGGTGCGGCTGCTGTTCGCCAACACCGGCAAGGCCGCCGCCGTGTTCCATGTGTACGACAAGCTCAACCTGGAACGCCTGCCACGCCGCTACATGGTCGAGGCCGGCAAGACGCTGGACGACACCTGGAACGCGATGCTCGACAACACAGGTTTCTACGACCTGTGGGTGCTCGGCCCCAACGGCTTCCACCGCCATTTCCGCGGCGACCTGAACAGCCTGCGCGCCGGCGATGCGCCCAACCCCGAAGTGCGCGTGTGCTACGACATCGCCAACGGCAATGTCTACCTGCAGATGCTCAACGGCGGTCGCAACGCCTGCAAGTTCACCGTGCGCCCCAAGGCCTACCGCACCGACGGCCCGTGGACCGCGACTGTGGCGGGCGGCACCTCGGCCGAGCAGCACTGGGACCTGGCCGCCAGCGGCGCCTGGTACGACTTCGAAGTGACCTGCGACGCCGACACCAGCTACTACCGGCGCTTCGCGGGCCGCGTGGAAACCGGCCGGCATTCGGTGAGCGACCCGGCCATGGGCACGGCCGCCGCCTGAGGCCAGGGTGACACCATGACCTCCCGCCGCAACTTCCTCACCGGCACCGCCACCACCGGTGCCGCTGCGCTCGCGCTCTCGGCCTTTCCGCCGAGCATCCGACGCGCACTGGCCATTCCGGCCAACAACAAGACCGGCACCATCAACGACGTCGAGCACGTCGTGATCTTGATGCAGGAGAACCGTTCGTTCGACCACTACTTCGGCATGCTGCCGGGCGTGCGTGGCTTCGGCGATCGCTTCACGGTTCCGCTGCCCAGGGGCCTGAACGTCTGGCAGCAGAGCAATGCCAGCGGCCAGCTGATCCTGCCCTACCACCTCGACGGCAGCAAAGGCAACGCGCAGCGGCCAGACAATCTTCCACACGACTGGAGCGACTCGCAAGGCGCCTGGGACGGCGGTCGCCTGTCGCAGTGGGCTCGCTACAAGCGCGACCAATCGATGGGCTACCTGCAGGAAGCCGAGATTCCGTTCCAGTACGCGCTTGCCAACGCATTCACCCTGTGCGACGGCTATCACTGCGCCATGCACACCGGCACTGACGCGAACCGCTCCGTCCACATCACCGGCACCAACGGCCCGACTGCGCAGGGCGTGGCCTTCGTCACCAACGAATGGGACTGGTTGGACGCCACCCCCAGCAAGGTCGACACCGGCTACACGTGGAAGACCTATGCCGAACGGCTGGAAGACGCCGGCGTCAGCTGGATCTCGTACCAGAACATGCCCGACGAATGGGGCGACAACATGCTCGGCGCCTTCCGCCAGTTCAGGCGTGCCAACCGGGCGTCCACCTATCCGGTGACCAGCGGGTACTTCGAGAAGCCCTTTTCCGTCACGGGCCAGACGCTTCCCTTCCACGCCTACGACGCAGCCAGCGACAACCCGGGCAACCCGCTCTACAAGGGCATCGCCAACACATTGCCAGGCAAGGAGCCGGACCAATACCTGGACGCGTTCCGGCGCGACATCAAGGCAGGCCGCCTGCCACAGGTGAGCTGGGTCAACGCACCTTCTGCCTATTGCGAGCATCCGGACCCGTCGAGCCCGGTGCAGGGCGCGTGGTTCATTCAGGAAATCCTCGATGCGCTCACCGCCGTGCCGGAGGTCTGGAGCAAGACCGTGCTGCTCGTCAACTTCGACGAGAACGACGGCTACTTCGACCACGTGCCCTCGCCGTCGGCGCCCTCGCTCAACCCCGACAAGACACCGGCCGGCAAGACGACGCTCACCGATGCCGACCTGAAGGCCGAGTACTTCACGCAGCCGGCGCCGGACGGCAGCCTCAAACAGCCCACGCCGGACGGACGCGTATTCGGCCCTGGCCCGCGTGTGCCGATGTACGTGATTTCTCCGTGGAGCCGAGGCGGCTGGGTGAACTCGCAGGCCTTCGACCACACCTCGGTGCTGCAATTCCTGGAAGCGCGTTTCGGCGTGAAGGAGCCGCACATCTCTCCGTTCCGTCGTGCGGTGTGCGGCGACCTGACCAGCGCGTTCAACTTCGCGACGCCCAACAGCGAGGCAGTCCCTGCGCTCGCCGGCCACAAGTCCCGCGGGGAAGCCGACAAGCTGCGTGTCGAACAGGAAAAGTTGGACCATGTTCCGGTTCCGCAAAACCCTCAGTTGCCGCGCCAGCCCATCGGCACGCGCCCTTCGCGTGCCCTGCCCTACGAGCTGCACACGAGCGCCAAGGCCGACGCCCTCACCGGCCAGGTGCAGCTGATCTTCTCGAACACCGGCAAGGCTGCCGCGGTGTTCCATGTCTACGACAAGCTCCACCTGGATGACCGTCTGCCGCGCCGCTACGTGGTGGAAGCCGGCAAGCAGCTCGACGACAGTTGGGCAGCAGCCACCGACGACGCCGGCCAATACGACCTCTGGGTGCTCGGCCCCAACGGCTACCACCGCCACTTCAAGGGCGACCTCAACCGCCTGCGCGCCGGCGGCGTGGCCGCGCCCGAGGTGCGTGTCTGCTACGACATCGCCAACGGCAACGTCTACCTGCAGATGCGCAACGACGGCAAGGCCCCTTGCAAGTTCACGGTGCGCGCCAAGGCCTACCGCGACGACGGCCCGTGGAGCGCGACGGTGAACGGCGGCGCGCAGTCCGAACAGCACTGGGAACTGGCCGCCAGCGGCCAGTGGTACGACTTCGCCGTCACCTGCGACAGCGACCCGGCCTTCTACCGCCGCTTCGCCGGCCGCGTGGAAACCGGCAAGCACACGGTCAGCGATCCGGCGATGGGCTTGCCCGACCTCTGAAGACGTAGGCATGATCCCCCCGCGCCCGCCAGCGGCGCGGGGGAATTCATGCACGCCAAGGTCATCCGGTACTTCGTCGAAGTGGTTCGCGCGGGCTCGATCCGCAAAGCGGCCGAGCAGTTGCACGTGGTGCCCACGGCCGTCAACCGCCAGATCCTCAACCTCGAGGAAGAACTGGGCGCGCCGCTGTTCGAGCGCATCCACAACACGCTCAAGCTCACGCCCGTGGGCGAGATCGTGCTGGCGCACGCGCGCGGCACGCTGCGCGAGTTCGACCTCGTGCGCCAGCGCATCGAGGACGTGCGCGGCCTGCGCCAGGGCGAGGTCACGCTGGCCACCACGGCCGGCCTGGCCGACGCCTTCCTGCCCGCCGTGGTGCAGCGCTTTCGCGCCGCGCACCCGGGCATCCAGCTGAAGCTGCTGGGCCTGCCCATCGCGGCCGTGCTGCGCAGCGTGGCCGAAGGCGATGCCGACCTGGCGCTGGCCTACGACGTGCCCGGCACGGCCGGCTTTCGCACGCTGTTCAGCAGCGAATGGCCGATCGGCGCGGTGGTGCCGCCGGGCCATCCGCTCACGGCGCATGCGACCGCGCTGCTGGCCGAGTGCGTGGGCTACCCGCTGATCCTGCCCGCGCCTTCGCTCTCGATCCGCCCGATCCTCGATGCCGCGTTCGAGCGCTCGGCCATCCGCGTGTCGCCGGTGGTCGAGACCACCTCCACCGCGCTGATGCGCCGGCTGGTGCGCGACGGCGGCGGCATCACGCTGCTCAACCGCCTGGACGTGGACGAGGAGCGCAACGACGGCAGCCTGGTCTTCGTGCCGCTGCGCGACACCACGCTGCGCGCCCAGACGCTCACGCTCGAGACCCGCGCCGCGCAGGCGCCGAGCGCCGCGGCGGAGCTGTTCGCGAACCATGTCGTGGCCTGCCTGGACGACCTGCTGGCGCCCTGACATGCACCCTGGATGACCGTCCACTTTTTGTGCACAGGGCGCGTCATTTATTGACTTTGCATGTGCAAAGACATCGCTCCTAGACTGCCGCGCCGGTTCATCGGCAGGAAAGGTTCCCATGTTCTCGAACGATAAAAAGACCCCCGCAGGAGACGGCGAAGGGGTCGACCAGAAGCTTCCGCTCGCCCGCTGCGGCGCATTGAGCCTGCAGCACGTGCTCGTGATGTACGCGGGCACGGTGGCCGTGCCGCTCATCGTGGGCGGCGCGCTCGGCCTCTCGAAGGCCGACATCGCGTTCCTCATCAACGCCGACCTGTTCGCCGCCGGCATCGCCACGCTGGTGCAGGCCATCGGCTTCTGGCGCTTCGGCATCCGCATGCCGGTGATGATGGGCGTGACCTTCGCGGCCGTCGGGCCGATGATCGCCATCGGCATGGACCCCTCGCTCGGCCTGCCCGCGATCTACGGCGCGACCATCGTGGCGGGCGTGTTCGGCATGCTCGTCGCGCCGCTCATGGGGCGCGTGCTGGGCGTGTTTCCGCCGCTCGTCACGGGCACGGTCATCACGCTGATCGGCGTGTCGCTCATGGGCGTGGCCATCAACTGGGCCGCCGGCGGCCAGCCCACCGCGACCCGCATGGTCGACGGCGTGGCGCACGCCGTGGCCAACCCGGCCTACGGCGAGCCGGTGAACCTGGCGATTGCCGCGGCCGTGCTGGCGGTGATCATCGCGATCACGCGCTTCGGCCGGGGCCTCATCGCCAACATCGCGGTGCTGCTGGGCATCGTGTTCGGCGTGGGCCTGTCGCTGGCGCTCGGGCGCATGCACTTCGACGGGCTCGAAGAAGCGAGCTGGATGGCTGTGACCACGCCTTTCCACTTCGGCCTGCCGCGCTTCGAGCTCACGGCCATCGCCTCGATGTGCATCGTGATGCTCATCACGCTGGTCGAATCGACCGGCATGTTCCTCGCGCTGGGCGAGATCACCGGCCGCAAGGTGACGACCGACGCACTCACACGCGGGCTGCGCGCCGACGGGCTGGGCACGGTCATCGGCGGCGTGTTCAACACCTTTCCGTACACCTCGTTCTCGCAGAACGTGGGGCTGGTCACGGTGACGGGCGTGCGCTCGCGCTACGTGGCGGCGGGCGGTGGCCTGATGCTGATCGCGCTGGCGCTGTTTCCGAAGATCGCGCACATCGTGGCCTCGGTGCCGCAGTTCGTGCTCGGCGGCGCGGGCATCGTGATGTTCGGCATGGTGGCGGCCACGGGCGTGCGCATCCTGGGCGCAATCGACTATGCGCACAACCGCCACGCGCTGTATGTGATCGCCATTTCCATCGGGCTCGGATTGATCCCCACGCTGTCGCCCAACTTCTTCCAGCACTTCCCCGCCTGGACCCATCCGCTGACGCACAGCGGCATCGTGCTGGGCACGCTGGCCGCGGTGCTGCTCAATCTTTTCTACAACGGCGTGCTGTCGAAGGAACGCTCCTTCGCGATGGCGGCGCGCACTTCGCACGGTACCGAATGACCTTCCAGAACCCTTCGTCCCCTTCACCGCAGCGCCCGCCGCTGCTGATCGTCCGCCACGCCGACGTGCTGGTCACCATGGACGCCGCGCGGCGCGAGATCGCCGACGGCGCCGTGGTGATGAACGGCCCCGCCGTCGCCTGGGTGGGCGCCACGGCCGAGCTCCCGGCGCCGTACCTCGACGCGCTGCGCAGCGGCCAGGCCGAGGCCATCGACACGCACGGCCATGTCGTGATGCCCGGGCTGGTGAACACGCACCACCACATGTACCAGAGCCTCACGCGCGCCGTGCCCGAGGCACAGGACGCCGAGCTCTTCGGCTGGCTCACCCACCTGTACCTGCTGTGGGCGCGGCTCACGCCCGAGATGATCCGCGTGTCGACGCAGACCGCGATGGCCGAGCTGATGCGCTCGGGCTGCACCACCACCAGCGACCACCTCTACCTGTTTCCGAACGGCTCGCGGCTCGACGACTCGATCGAGGCCGCCGACGCCATGGGCATGCGCTTTCACGCCGCGCGCGGCAGCATGAGCGTGGGCCGCAGCGCCGGCGGCCTGCCGCCCGACGAGGTGGTGGAGAAAGAAGCGGCGATCCTGCGCGACAGCGAGCGCCTCATCGACCGCTGGCACAACCCCGCGCGCCACTCGATGCGCCGCATCGTGCTGGCGCCCTGCTCGCCGTTCTCGGTGTCGCGCGACCTGATGCGGCTGTCGGCCGAACTGGCACGCGAACGCGGCGTGTCGCTGCACACGCACCTGGCCGAGAACGACAACGACGTGGCGTACTCGCGCGAGAAGTTCGGCATGACGCCGGCCGAGTACGCCGAAGACCTGGGCTGGGTGGGCCGCGACGTGTGGCACGCGCACTGCGTGAAGCTCGACGACGCCGGCATCGCGCTCTTCGGGCGCACCGGCACCGGCGTGGCGCACTGCCCGTGCTCGAACATGCGGCTGGCCTCGGGCATCGCGCCCATCGGCGCGATGCGGCGCGCGGGCGTGCCCGTGGGCCTGGGCGTGGACGGCAGCGCGTCGAACGACGGCGCCCACATGCTCGGCGAGGCGCGCCAGGCCATGCTGCTGCAGCGCGTGGGCTACGGCCCCGCCGCCATGACGGCGCGCGAGGCGCTGGAGATCGCCACGGTCGGTGGCGCGCGCGTGCTGGGGCGCGACGACATCGGCGCGCTGGCACCGGGCATGTCGGCCGACCTCGTGGCCTTCGACATGCGCGGCGTCGACCACGCGGGCGCCTGGCACGACCCGGTCGCGGCGCTGGTGTTCTGCACGCCGGTGTCGGCGGCGCTGAGCGTGATCGACGGTGTGGTCCGCATCCGCGACGGGCGCTTCACGGGCTTCGAGCTGGCGCCGCTGCTGGCCACGCACCGCGACCTGGCGCGCACGCTGTACGAGAGTGCGCGGCATCCGCACACCGCCTGAGAAGGCGGTGCACCGTGCGCGTCAGCGGCGCATCGTGTCCAGCTGCGTGACCGGCGCGGCGTTGTTGCCCCACGAGCCGCGGATGTAGGTGAGCACCTCGGCCACCTCGGTGGCGTCGAGCGCGTGTCCGAACGGCGGCATGCCGTAGGGGCGCGGGTTGCCGGCCGTCGCGGGCAGGAAGCCGCCGTGCGCGACCACCTGGATCAGGTTGGTGGGCCGCGCCATCGTCACCGCGCGGTTGCCCGCGAGCGGCGGGTAGGCGCCGGCCGCGCCCTGGCCCTGGTCGCCGTGGCAGTAGGCGCAGCGCTGGTCGTAGATCTTCGCGCCGCGCACCATGGCGCCGGCGTCGCGCCGCACCGGCGCGGCGGGGGCCTTGGTTGCTTCGGGGGCGTCCTTCTTCACGGCCTCGGGCAGGTCCTTCAGATAGATCGCCATCGCGCCCAGGTCGGCGTCGCTCAGGTACTGCGTGCTGCGGAACACGACGTCGGCCATCGGGCCCATCACCGAGCCGCGCGGGGCGGTGCCGCTCTTGAGCAGCGCCACGACATCGGTCGCGGGCCAGTCGGCCACGCCGGCTTCGTGCGGATCGGCCAATGAGGGTGCGTACCAGTTCTCCACCGCGATCAGGCCGCCCGAGAGCCCGAGCTTGGTTTCGGTCGCGCCCAGCGAGTTGCGGCTGCCGTGGCAGGCGATGCAGTGGCCCAGCCCACCCACGAGGTAGGCGCCACGGTTCCATTCGGCCGGTTTGTTCGCGTTCGCCACGAAGGGCTGCGGCTTGAACGAGAGCGCGCGCCAGACCGCGAGCGCGGCCTGCGTGTCGTACGGAAAGCGCAGCCGGTGCGCCTTGTTTTCCGTGGCGGCCGGCGCCACGCTGCGCAGGTAGGCGTACAGGGCGTCGGAGTCTTCGCGCGTGACCTGCGTGAAGTTCGGGTACGGGAAGGCCGGGTACAGCAAGCGCCCGTCCTTGCTGCGGCCGTTGTGCATGGCGCGCCAGAAATGCGCGCTGCTCCAGCCGCCGATGCCGTGCGTCGGGTCGGGTGTGAGGTTGGTCGCGTAGATGGTGCCGAACGGCGTTTCGAGCGGCACGCCGCCCGCATAGGGCTGGCCGCCGCGCGTGGTGTGGCAGCCGGCGCAGTTGCCCGCCAGCGCGAGGTAACGCCCGCGCTCGACGAGCTGCGGCGTGGCCTCGAAGGCTTCGGCGCGTTCGGGCAGCGGGTCTTCGCCACGCAGGTTCAGCGCCAGCACGACGCCGGCCAACACGGCCGCCAGGGTGACCAGGCCCAGCAGGGCCCAGCCGAAATGTCTCAGTCGCGCAGTCATCGGGTTCTCAGGGTTTCGCTGCGGTCGGCATGCCGCCGCAGGTCACGGGGAGCGGTGCGGGCAGCGAGGCCGCCGGGCGGGTGTCGGCCGGCATCGGCTGCACGGCCAGCCAGCTGGCCACGGCGTTGATGTCGGCGGTGGTCATGCGCTGGCCGATCTGCGCCATGCAGTCGGGCGCGGGCGCATGGCGCTCCTTGGTGAGCCAGGCGCCCAGCTGCGACGACACATACAGCCGCGGCAGGCCCAGCAGGCCCGGAATGGCCGGCTGCACGCCCGTGAGCGCCGCGCCGTGGCACTGCACGCAGGCCGGGATCTGGCGCGCGGCATCGCCTTCGAGCGCCAGCTGCCGGCCACGGCGCAGCTGCTCGGGCGAGGCGTCGCTCTGCGGCGAGACCGCCGCGTACGGCAACGACAGGTTCGCGAAGTAGTCGGCCATCTCGCGCAGGTAGTCGTCCGACAGGTGCTGGACCATGTAGGTCATGTCGCTGTTGAAGCGGCGCCCGTCGCGAAAACTCACGAGCTGGTTGAACAGGTAGCCCGCCGGCTTGCCCGCCAGGCGCGGGAAGAAGCCGGCGTTGGTGGTGGCGCCCTCGCGGCCGTGGCAGGCGATGCAGGCGGCCACGCGCTGCTCGATGGTGTCGGGCACGGTGGTGGTGGCAGCCTGCGCCGCAACCGGGGCAAGCGGCAACAGCAGCGCCAGGGCCAGCGCTGCCCGGTGGAGCATGGCCTTCATCACGTGCCTGCCGCGAAATGCGCCAGGGCCAGCAGGCCCGCGATCAGCAGCAGGGCCATGCACAGCCCCACGCCGATCAGCGGCAGGATGCCCAGCTGGGCGGTCCGCTTGTCGGCGTCGGCCCGGCGGCCGCCCAGCCCGATGAAGCTCCAGAGTACGGCGCGCACCGCGCGCATCAGATTGAACATGGGTCCACTGTCGCGCAAACGGGTCAAAAAAAACAGATGCAGATCCAGCTCGATTCACCATATCAGATTAGAGTCCCCGCGAATGACAACGGCCCACCGATGAAGCCCCGATGAAACGCTACGAAGCCCTGGCCTCGGACATCGAGGCCTCGATCCGCAACGGCACCCTCAAGACCGGCGACCGCCTGCCCTCCGTGCGCCACACGGGCAGCAGCCGCGGCGTGAGCGCCTCCACCGTGTTCCAAGCCTACTACCTGCTGGAGGCGCGCGGGCTGGTGCGCGCGCGCGACCGCTCGGGCTACTACGTGGCCGGCGGCGGCCTGCGCGACGCGCCGCCCGAGACCACCCTGACCTCGCGCCCCGCCGAGGGCCCGCGCGCGCTCGAGGTGAGCGACCAGGTGTTCGACATCCTCGAGGCCAGCATGTCGCGGCAGGTCGTGCCCTTCGGCTCGGCCTTTCCGAGCCCGCTGCTGTTTCCGCTGGCGCGGCTGGGCCAGTTCATGGCGGCCAGCGCCAAGTCGCTCGACCCGTGGCGCACCGTGGACGACCTCACGCCCGGCAGCGCGGCGCTGCGCCGGCAGATCGCGCTGCGCTACCTGGCCGACGGCCTGCCGGTGCCGGCCGAGGAGATCGTCGTCACCAACGGCGCGCTCGAGGCGCTCAACCTGTGCCTCTCGGCCGTGACGCGGCCGGGCGACGCGGTGATCGTCGAGTCGCCCACCTTCTATGCCGCGCTGCAGGCGCTCGAACGCATGGGCCTGCGCGCCATCGAGGTGCCGACGCACCCGGGCGAAGGCATCGACCTCGACGCGCTGGCGCAGGCCATCGCCGCGCACAAGCCGACCGCCTGCTGGCTCATGACCACCTTCCAGAACCCGCTGGGCAGCCTGATGCCCGACGCGAAGAAGAAGGCGCTGGTCGAACTGCTCGCGCGGCACGAACTGCCGCTGATCGAGGACGACGTGTACGCCGAGCTGTACTTCGGCGAGCGCCGCCCGCCGCCGGCCAAGGCCTTCGACACGCAGGGGCTGGTGCTGCACTGCTCGTCGTTCTCGAAGAGCCTCGCGCCCGGCTACCGCATCGGCTGGGCCTCGGCCGGGCGCTTCGCGCGCAAGGTGGCGCGCCAGAAGCTCACGACCACGCTCAGCACCTCGGTGCCCGCGCAGCTGGCGCTGGCCGACTACCTCGAGAAAGGCGGCTTCGACAAGCACCTGCGCAAGCTGCGCCAGACGCTGGCGATGCAGCAGGCCAGCTTCACGCAGGCCGTGGGGCATTACTTTCCGGCGGGCACGCGCGCCACGCGGCCGTTGGGCGGGTACTTCCTCTGGGTCGAGCTGCCGGCGCAGGTGGATGCGCTGGAAATCCATCGCCAGGCGCTGGAGCGCGGCATCAGCGTCGCGCCCGGCCCGATCTTCTCGGCCACGCGCGCGTTCTCCAACTGCCTGCGGCTGAACTACGGCCACGCGTGGGACGCGCACAGCGAGCAGGCCCTGCAGACGCTGGGGCGGCTGGTGGCACAAGCGAGCTGAAACGACAACGCCCGCCGAAGGGGCGGGCGTTGTGCGGGCCTGTCGACCTACTCTTGCGGTTCCAGCGCGACCGGCGCCGGCGCGCCGTTCTTCTTGCGCGCCTGCAGCAAGAACGCCACCAGCTGCCACACCACGAAGATCGCGATCAGCCCCAGCAGCGTGCCGCTGATGGGCCGCGACACGAAGGTGCCGAAGCCGCCGCGGCTGAGCAGCATCGCGCGGCGGAAGTTCTCCTCGAGCATCGGCCCGAGGATGAAGCCCAGCATGAGCGGCGCGGCGTCGAGCTCCAGCCGCATGAACATGTAGCCCATGAAGCCGAACGCGGCGGTGATGAACACGTCCTGCAGGTTGTTGTTCACGCTGTAGGTGCCGATGCAGCAGAAGAACAAAATCGACGGGAACAGCACGCTGTACGGGATCTTGAACACCGAGAGCCAGTAGCGCACCAGCGGCACGTTCAGCACCAGCAGGAACACGTTGCCGATCCACATGCTGGCCACCAGGCCCCAGAACAGCTCGGGGTGGCTGGCGATCATGTTCGGGCCCGGCTGGATGCCCTTGATGATGAAGGCCGCCAGCATCAGCGCCATGACCGCGTTCTCGGGAATGCCGATGCTCATGAGCGGAATGAAGCTCGTGCGCGCCGCCGCCTCGTCGGCCGCCGCCTGGCCGGCCACGCCTTCGATGCAGCCGGTGCCGATCTCGTGCTTGTACTTGCTGACCTTCTTGTCCAGCGCGTACGCCGCGAACTGCGCAATGGTCGGGCCGCCGCCGGGCAGGATGCCCAGGATGGAGCCGACCACGCTGCCGCGCAGCGCGCTCGGAATGATCCGCTTGAACTCCGCCCAGGTCGGGATGAGGTTGATCTTGCCGTTGAAGGGCGAGCGCTCCTCGCGCGAGTCGAGGTTCTTCGTGATCTCGGCGATGCCGAAGCAGCCCAGCGCAATGCTCACGATGCCCACGCCGTCGGTCAGGAACGGCATGTCCATCGTGAAGCGCGCCATGCCGCTGTTCACGTCGGTGCCGATGGTGCCCAGCAGCACGCCGATCATGCACATCGCCAGCCCGTTCAGCAGGCTGCCCGTGGTCACGAAGCTCACGCACACGAAGCCCACCAGCATCATCGCGACGTAGTCGGCCGGGCCGAACAGGAAGGCCACCTCGCCCAGCGTCGGCGCCAGGAACGACAGCACCAGGATCGCGACCGTGCCGCCGATGAAGCTGGAGAAACCCGCCGTGAACAACGCCAGGCCCGTCTTGCCCTTGAGCGTCATCGCGTAGCCGTCGATGCAGGCCACGATGCTGCTGGCGTGCGGGATCTTCATGGTGATCGCGCTCACGCTGTCGCCGTACTGCGCACCGTAGTAGATGCCGGCCAGCATGATCAGCGCGCCGGTGGTGGGAATCGAATACGTCAGCGGCAGCAGCAGGCTGATGGTGGCCAGCGGCCCCAGGCCCGGCAGCAGGCCGACCAGCGTGCCCACCGTGCAGCCGATGGCGCAGTACATCAGGTTGTGCAGTGTCAGGGCGTGCGAGAAACCGAACGCCAGGTTGTTCAGGACTTCCGTCATGGTCGTGGCCTCAGAAAAGCGGCAGGTTCAGGCCGAGCAGCTTCTGCAGCGCCAGCGCCATGGCGATCAGGCCCGCCGAGATCTTCACGTTGCGCAGCCACGAGTTGGAACTGCCCGCGAAGGCCGAACAGAACACCATGAAGACGATGCCCGCGATCATGTTCACGTACATCGAGATCAGCGCGAACCCGCACAGGCTCGACAGGATGAGTCCGATGTTCTTGAAGTTCAGGTCCAGCGTCACCGGCGCCACCACGAACGACCGGACCACGGTGGCCACGCCGATCAGCAGCAGCAGGCTGCTCACCATCACGGGGAACAGGCCCGGCCCCGCCCGGCTGAAGTCGCCGATGGGATAGCGCAGCGCGGTCAGGCCGAAGGCCAGCGCGATCGCCATGAGGAACAGACCTCTGACAAGGTTTCTATTTTTCATTCATACGCTCACGGAGTGTTGTGATTCGAATGCGCCCGTGACCGGCAAAACCGGTGCGGGCGTGTCTCCGTCCGGAGGGAGTCGCCGGACGGATCGATGCTCTTTTTGCAAGCTGATCGGAATCTGACGCAGCCGCGAGGGGAACTACGTACCGGGCGCGAAGGCGGTGAGCGCGCCCGGGTCACAATGCGCTGGGCCTCCTTTCGAAGGATTGCGGAACACCGATGAAGACACCACGCCACGCTCCCCGACACGCGCTCCTGGCGGGCGCTGTTGCCGCCTTGCTGACGGCCTGCGCAGCACCACCGCCGTCGGCGCCTGGCGAGTGGTCACCGCAGCCACCCAACCCGAACGCGCCCTACCCGGCCGAATCGCGGATGAACGGGGAGCAAGGCATGGTGCTGCTGCGCGTGCGCACCACGCCGGCCGGCCTGCCCGCGAGCGTCGAGGTGAAAGAGTCGAGCGGCCACGCACGGCTGGACCGATCGGCCGTCGAGACCGTCCGCAAATGGCGATTCAAGCCGATGCCAGATGACGGCACGGTGGTGTGGCGCGAGGTACCGATCCGGTTCTTCATCACGTCGCCGCCGCAGCAGCCGACGATGAATTAGGAACGCCCGTCCGGACGCAAGACACGAGATGCCGCACGTGATTCAGATGACGCTCGACGATCGTTTGCTGGACATTTCGGCGCCGGGCCCATGGGCCCGTGCGCTCGATCTGATCCAGTCGACCTCCCGGTTCGAGTTGTGGGTCTGCGTGCCCGACGGCCCGTCGCTATGCATGCTGCGAAACGGCGAGAACGCCTGGCTGATGTACCTCCGAGAGCCGGGTGACAGCGGCTTCAGGTCGTCGGGCGACACACACCGGCCTGGCCTGGGAGTCTTCACGTTGAGCAACGGACAGGTCGACGAGTACCCGCTCGCGTGGTGCATCGACGTCGCACACTGTCGCCAGGCCCTCGTCGATTTCCGCGACCGCAACGGCGCGCGGCCCGAATCGATCACGTGGTGCGAAAGCTAGGCGGCGCGATCTTTCTCGGCCTCAGGCCGCCACCGCCACCCCACCCCGCCGCATCCGGCGCACCCTGAACAGCAGGAACGCCGCGATGCTCACATTCACCAGGTTCCAGCCGATGCCGTTCAGGAAGGCCGCGTGGTAGCTGCCCGTCAGGTCGAACACCTTGCCCGACATCCAGCCGCCCAGCGCCATGCCGAACAGCGTGAACATCAGCACCGTGCCCACGCGCGCGCCGGCTTCCTTGGGCGGAAAGTGCTCGCGCACGATGATCGCGTACGAGGGCACGATGCCGCCCTGGAACAGGCCGAACAGCGCCGAGATCACATACAGCGGCACCAGCCCGTCGAAGGGCAAAAACAGCAGCAGCGCCACGCACTGCAGCACGCCGCCCAGCATCAGCGTGCGCAGCCCGCCGATGCGGTCGCAGATGGCGCCCGACACCAGCCGGCTCACGATGCCGAAGCCCAGCATCAGCGACAGCATCATCGCGCCCTGCGCCGGGCCGTAGCCCAGGTCGCCGCAGTAGGCCACGATGTGCACCTGCGGCATCGCCATCGCCACGCAGCAGGCCACGCCCGCCACGCACAGCAGGCCCTGCGCCGTGCCCATGCTCAGGCCGAAGGGCCGCGTCATGTCGCGCACCAGGGTGCTGCTGCCCGCCACCTGCGACACCGGCGCCGCCTCGACCAGTGCGGGCGGCCGCGCGCGGAAGAACAGCGCGAGCAGCGCCATCGTCACGCCGCAGAAGATGCCCATGCCGATGTAGGTCTGGCGCCAGCCGACCTGCTCGACGAAGTGCTGCGCGATGGGCGGCCACACGGCGCCCGCGAGGTAGTTGCCGCTGGCGCATACCGCCACCGCGATGCCGCGCCGCTTGACGAACCACAGCGAGGTGTCGGCCACCAGCGGCGCAAAGGCCACCGAGCTGCCGAGGAGGCCGACCAGCAGCGCCTGCGCGATGGTGAAGGACACGATGCCTTGCGACAGGCCCGTGGCGATGTAGCCGGCCGCCAGAAAGACCGAGCCCATCAGCAGTGGCTTCATCACGCCGATGCGGTCGGCCAGCTTGCCCATGAGCACGCCGCCGAAACCGAAGCCCAGCATCAGCAGCGTGTAGGGCATGGAGGCATCGGCGCGCGCCACGCCGAACTCGGCCTGCACCGCGGGCAGCATGACCGACACCACGTACATGCCGCTGCTGCCGACCGTCATGACCAGCAGCGTGAGCGCCAGGCGCACCATGGCGTAGCGCGAGTCGGGCTGGTGGACGATGGTTGTCTCTGGGGTCGTCTTCATTCTTCTTGTCTCCACGCGTGCATCGGGTGGCGCACGTCGTGTGGCATTCTCGCGGAAGGCCGCGCCGCCTGCTGCGCGTGCCCTCGAGCACCCGACGCATGCCCATCACCTACAGACAAGCCATTCCCGAAGACACGCCCGCGTGCCTCGACCTGCGCGGCCGCACGCGAGAGAACGCCTTCTCCGTCGACGAGCTGAAGGCGCTCGGCATCACCCTGGAGAGCTGGCAAGCCGGCATCGCCGACGGCTCCCTGCCCGGCTACGTTGCGCTCGTCGACGGCGAGCTGGCGGGCTATTGCTTCGGCGAGCGCGACACCGGCGAGATCAGCGTGCTGGCGCTGCTGCCTGCGTACGAAGGCCAGGGCATCGGCAAGGCGTTGCTCGCACTGATGGTCGAAGAGTTCAAGGGGTTGGGCTTCCAGCGGCTCTTCCTGGGCTGTTCGCCCGACCCGCAGGTGCGCTCGCACGGGTTCTACCGGCACCTGGGCTGGAAGCCCACGGGCGAATTCGATGCAGCGGGCGATGAAGTGCTGGCGTACGTCCCGTCCTGAGACGTTCGCCGCGGCCGGTGCGCTGAACGCCCCGGCAGCCTCAGCCCACGCACGGCGCGGGCGCCATCACCACCACGACGCTCGACGACAAGAAGGCCTTCGGCATCGGAGTGCCGGGCTTGCGCTTGCCGTCGCAGGCCGCGGTCAGCAGGCCGAGACAGAGCAGAAGAACAAAGGCTGTGCTTCGCATGCGGCGCATGCTAAGCCCGCGAAGTGGCGCGTCAAGTCGGACGGCAGCGCCAGCCACCGTCGGTAAAGCGAGCTTTCTGCTTCAGCGCAAAAGGACTTCCGGGCGCTCGCCGGCCTGCAGGCGGCGTTCGATGTCTTCCAGCACATTCGGCAGGTCGGCCACGCTGTCGATCACGTAGTGCGCGCCGGCGGCTTCCAGCTCGGCGGTGGCACGGGCGCGGCGGGCCTGCTGGCTGTCGGCGTCGAGCGCCTGCCATTCGGCCAGCGTCAGGCCGTTGACGTTGCCGCTGACCGACACGCCGACGGCCCAGGTGCCGGCGTTGAGGCCTTCCTGCAGGCCCACGCCGGTGTCGTCGACCTTGACGACGGCGTGCGGCGGCCACACGCCGAGGTCGGCGAAGCAGCGGTACATCATGAGCGGCGACGGGCGCCCCGCCGCGAGGTCGCCGGCGCACACGAGGTTGTCGGGTTCATAGCCGCCGGCTGCGGCGAGCGGCGTGACGACGTCCATGATCGGGCGGTTGTAGCCGGTGGTCGAACCGATCTTCAGGCCGCGTTCGCGCGCCGCGTTGACGGCCTCGATGGCGCCCGGAATGAAGTCGGTGTGGTCGCGCACGCTGGCCGCGTTCATGGGCGTGAACACCTCGTACAGGCGGTCGACGTCAGCGTCGCTGAAGGCATGGCCGTGCTTCGCTGCCCACTGCGCGGCGATGCGCGGCTGCGTGCCCAGGGCCTTGATGTGGTCCCACTTGGCCATGCCCATCGGGGCACGCGCCTCGTCGATGGTGATGTCGATGCCGGACTGTGCGAACAGCTTCACGAAGGCGCCCGTGGGCGCGCAGGAACCGAAGTCGAGGATGGTGCCGGCCCAGTCGAAGACGACGGCCTGCAGCCTGGCATGGTGATGGGCGTTCATGGCGACGAAAGAAGAAAAGGGATGAAGAAGGCGGTGATGCTCACCACGCGTCGAACACGTCGGCGGCAATGCCGAAGCCCGTGCTCGCGCCGCTGCCGCTGGTGACCAGCACCACGCGCGTGGCGTCGTCGGGCGCGTCGATCACGCAGGGCGTGGTCTTCGACGACGGGTACACGCCGGTCCAGCGCTCGGTGACCTGCGCGATCTCGAGATTCAGCGTGCTGCGCAGGTGCCGCAGGATGAGCTGGTCGACCGCCTCGATGGCGAAGGGTTCGGGTGCGTCGCCGTAGTGGTGCGAGTCGCCGACCACCAGCGAGCCGTCGGCGCTCTGCACGACGATGAGGTGGATGCCGTGGTCGAGCGAGGCGCGCTCTTCCTGCATCAGCCGCACGCGCAGCGCCGCCGCTTCGGGCAAGCTGCTGTAGCCCTCGTAGCGGACCAGGCTCAGGTCGGTCATGACCGCGCCCGGCAGCCGAAAGCCGGCCTCGGGCTGCACGCGCAGCATCTGCAGGCGGCACAGCGTGAGGTCGTGCGCGGCGATGCGGCCGGCGAACAGGCCGTGCAGCTCGGTGTTGGTGCAGACCACCACGCGCTCGCCGCGCAGGGTGCCGCGCGAGGTGCGCACGCGCGGGGTTTCGACCTCGTGCACGGTTTCGCCGAAGCGGAACACCACGCCGTGTGCCTCGGCCAGCCAGCGCGCGAGCAGGCCGACGGCGGTGCGCGATTCGACGCGCAGCTCGTGCGGGCTGAACAGCACCGAGCGCGCCTGCGCAAGGTTGAGGCCGGGCGCGCGCTCCTGCGCGTCGGCGGCGTCGATGAGCGCGCAGGCCTCGGCCATCGGCGTGCGCAGGAAGGCTTCGAGCACGGCATGCGCCTCGGGCCGGTACGCCGCGAGCCAGAGGTGGCGGTGCACGATGTCGATGCCGGCCTGCGGTGCGACGGCCTGCCACACGTTGCGCGAATGCATGGCGCGGCGCCACATGTCGCCCGGCGCCTGGCCGGTGACGGTGATGAAGCCGAAGTTGCGGATCGAGGCGCCCAGGCACGCAGCATCGCGCTCGACCACGCACACGCGCAGGCCGCGCTGCGCGGCGGTGTAGGCGTGGGCCAGGCCGACGATGCCGGCGCCGACCACGATCACGTCGAAGCTGTCGACGGACATGCTGGGGTTCATCAACGTTGTCTCCAGGCTTGCGTGCGCTTCAGCGCCCAGTGCCCGGCCAGCGCGAACAGGCCGCGGCCGACGGCGGCCGTGAGCATGATGAGCGAGGCCATGGCGGCGGCGGGTGCCACGTCGCCGGCGTCGTCCATGTTGAGCACGGCGATGGCGGCCAGCGTGGTCTGCGGCGAGTAGAGGAACACGACGGCCGACACGGTGGTCATCGCGTTGACGAAGAAGTAGCCGGCCACGTTGAGCACGGTGGGCAGCGCCACCGGCAGGTGCACGCGCCACAGCGTGCGCCAGAACGGCACGCCCATCGACTCGGACACCAGCTCGTACTCGCGGTCGAGCTGGCGCAGCGCGGTGAGCGAGGTGAGGTGCGCCACCGAGAAGAAGTGCGCCACGGTGCAGATCACGAGGATCGCCATGCCGCCGTACAGGCCGTGCAGCGGGTTCGAAGCGGAGTTGAAGAAGAAGATGTAGCCCACGCCGAGCACGAGCCCCGGCACGGCGAGCGGCAGGTTGGCCAGCAGGTTCAGCAGCTCGCGCAGCAGGCCGAAGTGGCGCGGCTTCTCCACGAAGTAGGCCGACACGAAGGTGGCGAGCGCACCCGCCACGGCCGCGCACAGCGCCAGGCGCAGCGAGTTGCCGTAGCTGCCCCAGCCGCCGCCGTCCATGTTGCTGAAGTCGTAGTTCTTCAGCGAGGGCGTGAGCTTGTAGGGCCAGTAGCTGGCGAGCGAGGCGAACACGGCCATGCCGATCATCACGACGATGGCGATGGCGGTGAGCGTGCAGAACACGAGCAGTGCGCGGTCGCGCGTCTTCACGGGCTCGGGCTGGTAGGGCGTGGCGCGCGCCGACAGCGCGGCGGCCTGCTTGCGGCGCACGCGCCGCTCGACGAGGAACGACAGCACGGCCGGAATCAGCAGCACGAGGCCGACCACCGCGCCCATCTGGAAGTTCTGCTGGCCGACCACCTGCTTGTAGATGTCGGTCGCGAGCACGCCGGTCTGGCCACCCACGACCTTGGGCACGCCGAAGTCGGTGATGACGAGCACGAACACGACCATCGCGGCCACGATGAGGCCGTAGCGCGACGAGGGCAGCGTGACGGTGCGGAAGATGCGCCAGCGCGAGGCGCCCAGCGTCTGCGCGGCCTCGTACAGGCGCCCGTCCGAGGTGGCCATGGCGGTGGTGAGAATCAGCAGCGCATGCGGCAGCGTCCAGAACACCGAGCCGAGCACGATGCCCAGCGGCCCGTAGATCGACAGGTCGCCCAGCAGCCCCTTGAACAGGCCCTGGTTGCCGAACAGGTAGATCAGGCTGATGGCCGGCAGCAGCGAGGGCGCCAGCAGCGGCATGAGCGCCACGGCGCGCAGCAGGCCCTTGGCGGGCATGCACGAGAGCGTGAGGCCGTAGGCGTACACATAGGCGATGGCGGTGCACAGCACGGCGCTGATCACGGCGAGCAGCACGCTGTTGAAGGCCGACTGCACGAGCGCGGGGCTCTCGAGGTAGCGCGCGAAGTTGGTGAGGCCGACGAATGCGCCGGCGCGGTCGTAGAAGCTCTGGCCGACGAGGGCGCCGACGGGGAGCGCGACGATCACGACGAGCAGCAGCACGACGAGCAGCACGGCGGCGCCGGTGAGCCAGCGTTCGCGGTCGACGTGATTGGCGCGCGGGATGGCGATCGGGGCGAGGGCTTCGGAAGGGGTGCTCATGTTGTTGTTCTTGTGTCGTTGTTCAGGGCGTGTGCACAGGCCACCGGGTACTTCCCTCCGCGAATGTCCCCCGGGCTTCGCCCTCCTCCTTGATTTCGCTGCGGGAAG